>NZ_FNWM01000003.1:0-652201 GCF_900108545.1 Rhizobium sp. NFR12
CTTGCCGCAAAAATGGCCCGGATTGTCTGGGTCGTCCTGACCAAGCCTGGAGCACTCTACGAACGCAGAGACCCTGCCTTCACCTGAAGCTCCAAGCTCGATTGCAAGGCTCGGGAATAGTGATGACGAAACAGTGGATCAACATGCCGTAAGTCCTGTGCAAAAAAGCGGGCTTCGTGCCCGAACCATTTATTGGGAACGGCGTGTGCGGATCTCATCATGGCCTGGCTGCAACCGCAGCCCACTCGCGAGAGGCCGGATACATTTATGCAACTGGAATCGTCATTTGCGATGTCGCGAACCCTTGCACGGACGGGGCGGACCATACATTTTTGACGCGACATCCTTCAGGATCGCATTGTCCAGCATGGCCTCGGCCAAGAGCTTCTTCAGCTTGGCGTTCTCGTCCTCGAGCGCCTTCAGCTTGCGGGCATCGGACACGTCCATGCCGCCATACTTCGCCTTGTATTTGTAGAAGGTTGCGTCCGAGATGCCGTGCTTGCGGCAGACGTCAACTGTCTTCGCACCCGCCTCCTGCTCCTTCAATATCCCGATGATCTGTTCTTCCGTGAACCGTGAACGCTTCATTCGTCCGTCTCCTCGTTGTGACGGACTCTACCAAAATCTGGTGGAAGTTTAGGGTCTCAGGTCAGTCTGAGCCCAAGGTGCAGGCCCAGCCGAAGCAATAGGAATGATCTAACGGCTTCGGCGGCCGGTCGTGGATATCTCTTCTCATCCGGCATGTGTCTCACGATCTCGTCCGTGGTCTTACGATATTCCGCCAGCGGGCTGTCCGCTTCAAGTACACACATGATCGGTTCAAATGGATCGCGATGCACGCGCATCACTCGCTGGATCTCCTTGGAACGGTTAGCGGCATGTCGGTGAAACGCATCACAGGCGCCATGCCAATCGCGAGCCGCGAAATCGATTTCTTCCTGCTCAATCAAGCCCGCAATGGGCCTGACATTCCGAAGCAGCTCCGGATGCTGCCGGATCCAACCGACTTCCGCGCGAGATAGGGCTTGGGCGACCATCAGCATGTCTTCTTCCCACTTGGTGTAGAAGCCACGTCTCTGTTCCCGCCACTGCAGATACCAGTCCCAAACGCCAGGGAAGACGAGAAGGCCGAAGCTTAACTGGCTGACTGGCACACCGAAACCCTTCACGACACCGTTTGGCGAGGCAGCAAGCGCACCAAACATCAAGCCGAGGTGCTCAATCTTCTGGGAGGCCGTTTCTTCACCCCAGACGCCGTTCCGTTGGAACCCAATCGCCGTCAGCGTCGAAGTCTTGAAGCGGATGCGATCATCCATTTCCGTGGCAAGTCTCGGCGGTGCGTCGACAATGCCGGAGAGCAGATCAGGGTCATCAAGTTCTGCGGCAACGTTTTGATTGGTGCCGGCCGCCGATGCCAATGACCGAGAGGAAAGAAAACTGCTGCCATAGGTGACGCCGGGAAATCGGATGGCATATCGCTGCTTGCTGGCCGCCGCCTGATAGCGGCGATATTCCGTAGAGCCGGAAATGATCACCCGGCGCACCCAATCGAGGATCTCCTCGCGCTTGGTAAAGGGCAGGCTGTTGAAGTCTTCGGGCAGGTGCAGTGAAATCCGTCGACGCTCAGCTGGGCTGATGTCACCGAGATCGTGACCATACAGCGAGCGTGCCTGATGCGGCAGTTTCTCTTTGAAATATCCCTCTGAAAGTCGATAGCGTCGCTCGATGCGGCGGAGGATGTTGAAACTGGCAAGAGATCGGGGCACGCGCTCTCCGTGGATCCAGGATAGCAGCGTCTTGTTGTTGAAAGTCTCATTCAGATGAACAACGGCGCGGTAAAGCTGCCAATAGGTGTCGCCGAACCGACGCATATGGTAGACTAATGCGTCCTGAAAGCTCGCGGGATCTTCTGTCGCTTAAAATAGTGCTTCTGGGAAAGGGCTTATCGGTTTTGGTGCTGGGCCGGGCGATGTTGACGCAGACCGGACAAAGGTGCCAGCGATCGCCGCGCGTTGTGGCTGTCGGGCGGAGCGTGCGGAAGCTGCCGTCTTGGCGGGCGTCATTCTACCCGTGCTAACTGTCGGCTTTGGTGGTCGTCGTTCTTCGGTAGCTGGTGGTGCGCCGAGCCAGCGGATGATTGCATCCAAGCCTGGCCGGACCTGCTTTTTGAGTTCTGCCGTTAACTCGGCTTCGATCCCACAGGCCTGACCGATCATCTTCCAGTCGATATGGCCATTCAGAAGCGGGGGCGATTTGCGGTAGATGATCAAACTGGCCAGATAGGGCCGTATATTTTCGAACACCCGCCTGGATGCGACTGGAGCGATACGAAGCTCGCAGAATTCCGAAATTTTTCGCTGAAAATGTCGTGATGAAAGGTCGTGTTTGGTCATGCTCATTCCTTTTCGCTCGGCACCAGTGCCGAGGGCGAGCGGAAATAGGGGGCGCCCATTAACAAAATATGTTTAGGGCAAGAGGTTAGCTGTCGATCGCTGCTTCTTGAATGGAGAGATGCAGATTGTGGTGCTGAGCAATAGACGGGCTTGCAATAGCTCATTTTCAGCAATAATTATGAGCTATAGAGAGGGATTCTATAACTCATGAAATGGAACTGGCAAAACACTGACTGGCCAAACTTCAGATACGACACCGCAAGCCTGATATCGTTGGAGCAGAAATTCTTGCAGTCCGCCGGCGAGGTTATCGGTGCTGTTCGACATTTCAACGATGACGACAGCAACCAACTTCGCATTGAGTTGCTGAGCGACGAAGCGGTCAAGACCTCAGAGATTGAGGGGGAATTTCTGGACCGCGTGAGTGTCCAGTCATCACTCCGCCGGCAGTTCGGGCTAAACACTGATGATAGACAGATCCGCCCCCAAGAGCGGGGGATCGCCGAGATGATGGCGGATGTCTATCGAAGTTGGCATAGGCCGCTGTGTCATGAGGGACTGTTCCACTGGCATTCAATGCTGATGGCCGGAAACCGATATATTGAAACGGTTGGTGCTTACCGCACGCATGAAGACGCCATGCAGATTGTATCGGGTCGATTGGACAAACCCACTATCCACTTCGAGGCTCCCCCATCTCGCCAGGTTGCCGCTGAGATGGAGACCTTCAGCACATGGTTCAATCAATCCGGGCCAGATGGTCAAACGTCGCTTCAAGCTTTGACGCGCGCCGCAGTAGGACACCTTTACTTTGAAAGCATACATCCATTTGAGGATGGCAACGGCCGAATTGGACGCGCGCTCGCCGAGAAATCCCTAGCGCAAAACATAGGGCAGCCAAGCCTCATTTCACTCGCCTTCACAATCGAGAAGCGCCGGAAGGCCTATTACTCAGAGCTTGAGCGGCACCAGCGCACGCTTGATATCACCGACTGGGTCATTTTCTTTTCAGAAACTATCCTGGATGCTCAACAGGCGACGCTTGAGCGCGTAGATTTCTTCATCCAGAAAGCAAAGTTCTATGATCGTTTTCGGGACAAGCTGAACGAGCGGCAAGAAAAGGTAGTCGCGCGCATCTTCAAGGAAGGCACGGCTGGCTTCAAGGGAGGTCTAAGTGCCGAAAACTATATCTCGATCACAGATACATCCCGCGCTACAGCAACACGCGACCTTCAGCAACTCGTGGAGATCGGTGCACTGACGCGTACGGGTGAACGTCGGCATACTCGGTACTCACTGTCATTGCAGAAATAATTCGCTACCACTCCAATGAACACCACCAAAGTCATTATCTAGGCGAACGGCTGTTCAAGTCCTTTCAAGTCGTCGAAGAAGAGCGTAGCCGTTAGCCTGAGACTGGGTCTCTTTCAAAGGCATACTGATGCCGCAGTTCTCGTGCTAGACGTCATGACTAGAGACGTCATTGAATGATCAAAGTTTCTGCCGCTTTCAGCCGTTGCGCGGTTTACTTCGACACATTCATAAGCGCCTGGACGGTTCTCCCTATTCGGAGTTGGATTGCTGCTCGGCTCCACTCCCGAAAGCGTCACAATTGGGGTCCAGAGGTGGGCAATGGCATGACGGGCACCGATGGTACCACCTCATGCTCTCAATTCTGGAAATCTACTAACTTCTGGATGGGAGTTCTGCGTTACACTTATTCCTACACAACGCCAGGATGATACTGGCAAAAAAGGGTGCATGCTGCAATCGCAACTTAGTCTTCTTGCTCCTAAGCCTCTTTTCAAAAGTCAAATGATCGCGGGTTTTGAGTGCGGACTGGTCAACTGCGGTCGACACGATTTGCTTATGACAACGCGGCACACGCCATCAAAATCTATGCGGCAGCATTATCGGATAGTGCGAGAGCATGGGATGGCGACGATCCGCGACGGTCTTGTGCCAGGCCATCGCATTGTCGAGCGTCTACGGGCAGCCCAGGCGGCTGAGACTGAGAGCATTTGGGACCTGTCTCACTATCATCGAAACCCTGATCCAGCTTCATGGGCGACGTTGGTCGCGGAAGCTGCCTTGTCGCTGTCGCCGGACACGCACCTGTGGCTATGTCCAGTCAACGAACCTTCGCTTTATCCAGCGCTTACCGGGATGCCCCGCCACGAGGCTGTGGAGATGGCGGTTGAGATGACTCGTGTCGCGCGCGACTATCATCCTAACGTCGGAATTTTGACCAATGATCCCATCGCTGGGGTTGGCGAACGCCAGTTCCAATCGACCGACGGGATCGTGTCTGCCGTCGATGTAGACGTCGTCGGCATAAACTATTATCCGCACACGGCGCGGACGGTCTTGTCAAAAGTGTTGATGAAGACATGGCGTCGGTACGGTAAGCCAATCATGGTATCGGAGACCAGTTGGCACGATGGTCACCCCGACCACCATTCTCGACACCCGGGGTTCAATAAAGGCAGTTGGCTGCAACATGTTGTCGATCAGGTTGAGATTGCTCGCTTTCGAGGTGTCGAAGTCGCTGGCATTTGGTGGTACCCGATCGTTGACCTTCCACCGTGGCACGCCCCGCGCTCACGAGACCGGTGGAGCCACGGGTTGATAAAATCCGATCTTACAGTGGACCCAGACCTCTCTGCTGAGCTTACGGCGATGCGTCTCCGGCTAGCTGGTTAAAAACATGGCCGTCCCTCTCGGTCGCCGACATTTTCACGGACGCACTGCGCCTTTTCAAGTATTTCGGTGACGTGAAGTGGTGTCCTACTTGTGATGTGAAAACCATGTCACGGCTCGTGTCTATGAAACCTTCGATGACCAGATGGCTCACTCGCTGCGATAGATGCCGTCGATAGTGGGCCACCGCAACCATCGCTGTGTTCTCTTACCCAATTGAGGGCGGCGGCCGAGGATACTGCTAAAACCTATGCCAAAACGAACGCTTCCAGCGCAGCACCGATAAATGCGTCTCTGGCAATCCGGCGGATAGTTTGCCGCCAACCGCCATACTGCATAGTCGTTTTGCTTCGTCGTAACGCGGGCCATGCTCGGCTGGCCAACGATTGTTGAGAGCTTCGAATCCTTCCCAGGGCCTCTAATGGCATCAGAAATACCCGTTCCGATTCGAACCGAAACGGCCTTGCTCCATTGAATGGACATGGTTTTCCTTGGATTGTGGTACGTAACGTTGAAGATGATCGCAGCTTCGCGACGAGTCATCGGCTCCGAGACCTGGGGCCTGAGACGAAAGCCTCTTACCGCCGTATTGTTCCATTCGTCTTGTGAACGTCGACCGAGTCAGACGCGTCGTAACTGTTTTCCATCGCCCTATTCCACGAGGCATGACCAAATACCGACATTCGGCCATCCGACAATGCAATCTACAGCCGACATCTACGGATCGGGCAACGTTAATGGGCGCTTCCTGATGAAGCCGTACCGCATGGACGATGTGTTCACGGCTTTCACGAACATAATCTAGTCCAACGCACCCGATGTCGACTTCAGGCAGGCTCTTTGACCCCGAGCGTCAATGACAGAGCGTGGGACAAGCTATCAATCGACATCGGCTTGTTGACGACCCGCACATCTGAAAACCGCAGAGGAACGTCGGCGCCGTCGCTATAGCCCGTTGCGAACTTAAACGGGATGCCCCGCCGGATGAGTTCGTCTGCAACGGCTTCAGACGTTTCCTGCCCGAGGTTGAAGTCGAGGATGGCGAGATCAGGCAGGGCGACCGTGATCATTTCCATGGCCTGAGATACCCGTGCCGCGGTCATGACGTCAGCGCATGAAAGTTCCAGATGCATCTTAAAGCCGCACACGGTCATTGTAAGGCGAGAGCTGTTGACCATCAACTCGTCCTAACCAATACGCTTTCCTGATTCCTCATCAAAGAGATGGATTGCGCCCCGTGAGAGGGACAGCTTTTGACGGCTGCCGACGTCGAATTGGGGCCGGTCGCGAAGCACGACGGAAATTGATTTTCCGTCCATCAGCATTTCCAGGAATGTCTCGGATCCGGTCGGCTCGATGTTTGTCACCGTGGCTTCGAGACCGGTCTCGGCGCCGATATCGATTTCCTCCGGGCGCTTGCCGACGAGGATCTTCTGACCGGGCCGGGCGTCTGCCGGGGCTCGGATGCCCGTAGGGCGGCGGCCTGCAAGGACGAGGCCGCCATCGGCGACGACAGCCGGGAACAGGTTCATGGCCGGCGAACCGATAAACTGCGCGACGAAAGCATTGGCGGGCCGATCGTAAAGTTCAAGCGGGGTGCCGACCTGTTCGATCCGCCCGCTCTGCATCACCACGATCCTGTCGGCCATGGTCATGGCCTCGATCTGATCGTGGGTGACGTAGACCATTGTCGTGCGAAGCCGACGATGAAGCGACTTGATCTCGCCCCTCATCTGCACCCGTAGCTTGGCATCCAGGTTGGACAAGGGCTCGTCAAACAGGAAGACCTGTGGATCGCGCACGATCGAGCGGCCCATGGCGACGCGTTGCCGCTGGCCACCCGAGAGGGCCTTCGGCTTGCGTTCCAAAAGAGGTACGAGGCCGAGGATTTCGGCCGCCTCCCGTACCCGCCTCGACTTCTCTTCCTTGCTGGCACCGGCAAGGGTCATGGAGAAGGCCATGTTCTCTTCCACCGTCATATGGGGATAGAGGGCGTAGTTCTGAAAGACCATCGAGATGTCGCGGCTCTTTGGCGGCAGGTCGTTGACGACCCGGTTGCCGATCGAGATCGTACCGCCGGAGATGTCTTCTAGGCCTGCGATCATGCGCAGGAGCGTGGACTTGCCACAGCCCGACGGCCCCACCAGGACCACGAATTCGCCGTCGGCGATCTCCGCGTCGATCCCGTGAACCACTTCCAGGCTGCCGTAGGTCTTGACGACCTTGCTGATCGTGACGTTCCCCATGATGCGTTCTCCTAGGCTGCCCGGATACGGATACGGGTCGACGACAAGGCGCCCTCGTAGATCTCCATGCCGGCTGCGCCGCCGGCAAAGGCGTCATCCTGCGCCTCGAGCGTGACTTCGCCGACGGTAACGCTCAGGCGATCGCCCTTGGCTGTAGCAACCATGGTGAACGCTGTCTCGAAGGCCGTTTCAAGCGGCACGGACGCAAGGATGGTCTCGTCGGCATCGCGACGTCGGACGACTTGAAGCTCGCCCTGGCGCGTGACACGTGCCGCGTAATAGCGGCGTTGTCCTTCCGCCCGCAGGACAAGGCCACCGTAGTCGCCCAGGTGCAGCATCAGGTCCGCCTCCACGGCATAGTCCGTCCAGTCACGTGTGCCCTGCAGGATGATGCCGGAACCACGGTTCTGGCTGATCCGGATATCCTGCGGAAAGTGCTTCGAGAAGAAATGGACGTTGGAAACCCAAGCCCGCCGCCAGAAATCGCCCGCACCCTGCGGCCGGCGGAATGTGACATCCGGGCATCCGTCCCAGGTCAGTGCGGAGAGAAGAATACGCCCGTCGGCGCGTCCATCGCGCGAGACAAGCACCACGCCAACCTCGGCGATCGGCTGGTAGCCCGTTTCCGGCACGACCCATTCGAGCGTAACCGTTTCTCCCGCCGACAGTAGCTTGCCCATCGGCATGTCAATGTCCGCCAGCGTGTCGTCGCTCGTGTAGTGCCGGATACGCAGCGTCGCTTCGACCGTCCCTTTGTTCGCGTTACCGGCCTGGACATGGGCGCGAAGTATCTGCCCGGCGTGAAGGCGCGGGCTCGCCATGAGATCGTAGGTTCGCATCTTGAGGACGTCGTGGGGGATGAAGACCGGCGTCGTGGTAGCCGCCTCGCGGCCTGGAGCGAGCGCCTTGAAGTCGATCGCAAGCGTCGTATCGTTTCCGCTCACCCTCAGTTCGTCCACCGCAATCCGGCTCGGCTGCGGACGGAAACCCTGAACGGAACCGGGAAGCGAGAAATGAAACTTCGCGCCGTCCTTGGGTGCCGGTTGGGCCGGGATGCCTGCAAGTTTGCGGCCGAGATTGGCAAGCCAGAGCGAGATATCGACCGCATCAGTGATCGAACGGCCGCCATCTGCCGAGGAGATATACAGGCGGTCGGCAACGGGTCCCCGCCAGTCGGGACCGGCCTCGAGCCCTTCAAGTCCAAGCATGATGCCGTGAAGGCAACCAAGGTTGCCAGCGTTGCAGTCTGTGTCCCAGCCGGATGTGTTAACGATCATCTGCCCGCGCTGGAAGTCGTGCGGCGCGTGGAGCAGCGCCATGATCATCAATGCATGGTTCGGCACCACATGGCAGTTGCCCGTGTATTTGTCGTAGCCGTACGTATCCTCGATCTTCTGTCGCGTGGCTTCCCAGTCCTCGTTGCCCGATGTCCAGGCGCGGATGTCGGCGACAAGCTTGGCGATCAGGCTGTCCTTTGGAATGTAGGACAGACCCGTATCGAGGAGATGATCGACATCCTTGCTGAGAAAGGCCTCCGCCTCCATGGCTGCCCAGAGGACGGCCGCATTGACAGATTCTCCGTCATGGCTGACCGAGCCGGCGGCACGAGCCAGTTTCGCGGCCTGGGCCGGGTTTCCCGGCGAGACCAGTGCCCAGCCGTCAATGAAAATCTGCGCACCGATCTGTTCTGCCACAGTGGCGCCGTTGGTCTCGATCGAGCCTGAGGCCGGTGCGGGTATGCCGCGCGCCAAATTGAGCCAGGCCGTGTGTTCAGTTGAATTTCCAGCGCCGCCCCACCAGAGGATCGAGCGCTCCTCGATGATGTAGTTCAACCAGGCCTTGCCGATATCTTCCGCAGAGAGATCCGGCGAAATGCCATAGTCGTCGAGCGCTCTGGGGAAGGTGAACGTGCCGGCGATATCGTCGTCTGTCACCACCAGTGGGTCGCCGAGCCGCTCGTGGACGTAGTAGGTGATCGGGCCGAGCTTCTCGAGGATGTCCTTGTAACGCCAGTTTTCGAATGGACGGCCGAGATAGACACCGATGAGCTTGCCGAGGACGCCCGCGTAGACGCGGTTGGTGTAGTCGGTGGGGATGGACATGTTTTGCTCCTGTTAGCCTTTCACCGACCCGCCAGCCATGCCGTCAATGAAACGGCGCTGCAGCAGGATGAAGAGGACGACAATGGGAAGAACGATGATGAGGGCGGCGGCCATGATGACGCCCCAGTCGGACGCGTACTGGCCGGAGAGAAGAAAGAATGAGACCACAGCCGTCAGCTGATCCTGTCCCTGCAGGAAAGTGGTCGCGATCAAAAACTCGTTCCACGAATAGAGGCCGATGATGAGCGCGACGGTAAGGATACCGGGCGAGACGATTGGCAGAAAGACCCTGGTAAAGACCTGCCAGTGGGTTGCGCCATCGATCAGCGCGGCTTCCTCCAGCTCCTTCGGCACCGCGAGGAAATAGGTTCGCAGCAGCATGATCGCGAAGGGGGAGTAGACCGCCGTGTAGACGAAGGCGACGGCAATGGGATTGTTGATCAGGCCGAAGCGGGCGAAGCCGAAATAGAGCGGAAACAAGAACAGCTGGATCGGCGCCGTCGTACTGGCCAGCAGGTAGAACGTGAGGATCTTCCACGTCTTGATTTTCCGTCGGGCAAGAACGTATGCCGTCAGCGAACCGGTCGTACAGACAAGGACGATGGTCATGGCCGTGAGAACGGCCGAATTTAAGAGTGTGCGGCCGAAATTCGCGTCGCTCCAGGCCCGCGTGAAATTGTCCCAGCGCAGGTGCGTGGGCCAGGACAGCGGGTTCTGGACGATCTCCGTCGAAGGTTTGATGGCGTTGAGCACCATCAAAGCTATGGGGAAAAGTGTGATGATCAGCAGCACAGCCAGAGTGATTTGTACCATCCACTGCGTAAGTCGGCTCTCGGTCATGTTCATTGATCGAACTCCTTGGCCTGGACCCGGATATAAACGACAGTTGCGGCAAGGCCGAACATGCTGATGACGACGGAAATTGCCGCAGCCTTGCCGACGGCGAGGTCGTAGAACGCTGACCGGTAGGCGAAGGTTGACAGCACTTCGGAGGAATAGGCCGGACCTCCCTGCGTCAGGATGTAGACGAAGTCGAACACAAGGAAGGACCAGATCACGGTCATGATCATCATCAAGGTGATCGTCGGCATGATGCCGGGCAGAAGCACGTAACGGATCGTCTGGAAAAATGTGGCGCCTTCAACCCGTGCGGCCTCGATCTGTTCGGAGGGGACTTGCCGGAGCGCCGCAAAAAAAATGACGCATAGAAACCCCCACCAATGCCATAGATCGACAACGGCGATGCCGTAAAGCGCGCTGGAGGTTTCCGTCAGTGGGTTCACGACATCCATGCCGTAGCGTTGGAGGAGGCCCGTAATGCCCGTGACGGGGGAGTAGATCATGCCTTGCCACACGCGGCCCGTGATCGCCGTCGCGATAATGACGGGGAGAAAATATATGACCTGAAAGAAATTTGCGGTCCGCCTCGCAACGAGCATCATGGTTGCGGCGAGGAGCCCCATCGTGATGGGAACAACGAGAAATATGACCGTCCAGACCACGTTGTTGGTCAGCGCGGTCCAGAAGACGCTATCGTCCCAGAGTGTGCGGAAATTGTCGAGGCCGACGAAGATCGGATCGCTGATGCCGTCCCACTCGAAAAAGGCGAGCAAGACCGTCATCAGCGCGGGTATGGCGATGATGACGATATTGATGATCAACGTCGGCAAGACATAGAGACGGTGCATGAGGTTGTACCTTTCGAAACCGACCAGTCCGCCGGCTCCCACTGCGTGATGGGGGAGCCGGTTCGCGCGCACCGTGGTCGGCGCGCGGCGGTTCGGGATGACGAGGATCAGCGTGCCGGGACGGCGGGCACCTTTCCGGCTTTCTTTTCCTTCTGGAAGGACGCGTCCAGCTTGGTGAGGAAGTCCCGCGTCGTGCTCTTCTTCAGCCACACCTCCTCGATGCCGTTGATCAGGTAGCTGTCCGTCGCTGGCGGCAGAAAGGTCCAGGTCGTGTAGCCGTAGTCACCGTCGTTGACTGCAGCGGTCAGGGCCTTCATCGTCTCAGTAAAGAGCGGGGTGACTTCACTTGTCATCTTCACGGTGGAGATGTCTTTCAAGGGAATGTTCCATTCACCCTGCCAGGCGGAGTTCATGGTCCCGTAGACCTCGGGTGAAAACACGTAGTTGATCACCGCTGCAGCGCCGTCCGGGTTTTTTGCCCGCGTTGCGATGGAGAAAGTGGAGCCGATGCCGAGGGGGAAGACGGGATCGCCGCTGGCACTCGGGAAGCCCACGAAGCCGGCCTCCGTTCCTGCCTTCTTGCCGTAGCTCGCGACATTCTGGAATTGCCAGGTGCCGGTCGGCATCATGCCGGCGCGACCGGACGCCATCATGTCGGCCGCCTGCTCGCTGCTTGTCAGCGAGAAGTAGTTCTTGCCGAAATAGCCCTTCTGCCACCAGCCGTCGAGCCGGTCGATGGCCTTGACGAAGGGTTCGGACGTCCAGGGCAGCTCGCCGCGCAGCGCCTTGTTCATGTTCTCCGGGCCGGCGACTGCATTGAGAGCAAGCGTCACGAACCATTCGTTGGCGCCGCGCCAGTCGGCATTGCCGGCTGCAAAGGGCGTTACACCTGCCTTGAGCATGGTGTCGGCCAGCGTCTCCAGTTCATCGAGCGTCTTGGGTGCCTGCCAGCCGTTTTTCTCGAACAGAGTCTTGTTGTAGAATAGGCCGACTGTTTCGTACGTCTTCGGCAGCGCATAGATCTTGCCGTTATACTGGCCCATCTTCAGGAAGACCGGGAGAATGCGGTCTTGCCATTTGAACTTGGCGGCATAGTCGTCGAGTGCCATGAGTTGGCCGGACTGGGCCATGGGCGCGACATAGCTCGGGCCTGCGGTGTAGACGACATCGGGACCGTTGCCGGAGAGCATGGCGACGCGCAACTGCTTGTCGAGCTCACTGCCGCGATAGTCGACGCCCAGAGCGCTGTCCGGATGCGCGGCGTTAAAGGGCGCTATGATGTTCTCCTGGATAAGTTTCTGTTGCTCCGGCGTGGCCTGTTCATACCACCAGGATACGCCTCCCTGGCTGAACGCTGCATGTGCGGTGCCGAGCAGCAGCATAGCTGCGATGGCAAGTGAACTCTTCCTCATCAAGTTTTCCTCCCTGTTTTGATCTGGTGGCATTGGGGCTGTCGGGGTGCGGCAACGGAAGCCCGGATGATCAATTCGAATGGCATTTCCTCGGTTCGACCAGGATCGATGTGCCCGCTGGCAAGACGCGTAAGCATGCAATCCGCAGCGCGCGCTCCCATTCGATCCTGGAATTGTGCGACCGTCGTGAGCGCAGGCGTGACAAGAGCAGATGCCAGAATGTCGTCGAAGCCTGCCACCGATACGTCAGCGGGGATGGAAAGGCCGTTTGCGATGAGACTTTGCATGACCCCGATTGCCATGAGATCGTTCGCAGCGATGATCGCGGTGACAGGGCGGCCGGTGGCCAAAAGGTCATCTGCAGCCTTGCGGCCGCCGTCGACCGTGAAGTGAGACGCCTCCAAGGCGATTGGTTCTGCCCCGATTGCTTCCATTGCGTTGAGATAGCCTCTCAGGCGAACCTGCTGTGGGCCACCCGGCGCTGCGATCATTGCGATCGCACGATGGCCGAGGTCTCCAAGGTGTGTCGTTAGCGCATGCGCAGCGGCTTCGTTGTCTATGAAGAGATCGTCGATCGGCAGCGGTCCGCCGGATTTGCGGCTGGCCTCGATCCGCACGACTGGGATACCCGCCCTTTCAAGCGGGGCGAGGTCTTTTGCTCCGAGTCTGAAGAAAACGCCGACGATGCCGTCGAAGCGCCCCTGTTGCGCGGCCGCCACCACCTGTCTTTCGTTGGTCAACTCACCTTCCGTGTCGATGGTGATGACTTCGTAGCCGGCGGCACGAACAACCCGTTGCACTGCGACAACGAGACAAGGATAAAAGGGGTTGGCAAGATCCGGGACAACGCAGGCAATAACATAGGTGCGACTTGTTCTCAGCGCCTGGGCAAAGCGGTTTGGCTGGTAACCTAGGTCCGCAATAGCCGTTTCTACACGCTCAGCCGTTTCAGTGGTGACCTTATCGCGACCACCATTCAAGACAAGAGAAACTGTAGCTTGTGCGACGCCTGCTCGTTCAGCGACCTGCCGTTGGGTAACTCTACGATCCCGCATGATCTCTTCCGTTGATACGTAGCAACACTAATTGCTACGTAATAAATGGTCAATATTTAGGAATAAAAAACACCCGTTGACCTCTACACATCGCCGAAGCCAAGCGCAGCCATTTTATCGCGAGCGATAGAAAGGGACGATTCGACAGGGTTACGACAATGCTTGTGTGGGGAGGGAGGGGCAGGGCGCCCTTTTGTAACTTCCCAAAAGCTGCATTCAGCGCTGTAATGCCTGATGCGGTGGCGGATGGGAGACCGAGAGCCCTTTGGGACATCAAGCCCGTGGGAGAGCAAGGGTCTCCGTCCGCCGTTCCATCGAATCCGAACAGTCGCCAGGGCCGCTTGCACAGGCAAAGTCCGTTTAGGCAAGGATGGGATAAGATGGATATCGTGGTAGGGATTGATGTGTCGAAGGATGGCCTGGATGTGGCCGTGGCGCCGTCAGGTGGGGTCTTCGAGTTGGCCAACACGCAAGCCGGCATCGACGATCTGGTGCAGCGCTTGCAGCCGATCGGCGTCCACATGGTGGCGCTCGAAGCCACCGGCGGCTTCGAGACAGCGGCCGTTGCCGGACTGTCCGCAGCCGGGTTTGCCGTTGTCGTGGTCAACCCAGCCCAGGTGCGCGCCTATGCCAATGCGCTCGGCCGACGGGCCAAGACCGACGCCATCGATGCGGCGGTGATCGCCGCCTATGTGCTGGCGACCAGGCCCGAGCTTCGGCGCTCGTGGCCCGCAGGCGACAAATCGTCCAGATGATCGTGGCCGAAGAGAACCGGGAACGCATGGCGTTCGCGAAACAGGCACAGAAGAGCATCAAGCGTCTTCTCGTGGCTCTCCGGCGCGAGCTCGAAAGCCTCGACAAGGACCTCGACGACCACATCCGCAAGTCGCCCGTCTGGCGGGTGCGCGAGACGCTGCTCACCTCCGTGCCAGGCGTTGGGCCGGCGACGGCGCGCACGCTTCTCGCCGAGATGCCGGAACTGGGCAGCCTCGACCGGCGGCAGATCGCGTCCCTCGCGGGGCTTGCCCCCTGGACCCGACAATCGGGCACGTGGAAAGGCAAGAGCTTCATCGGCGGAGGTCTGGCCAAGGTGCGGGCCGTGCTTTTCATGGCCGCTCTCGTTGCCAGCCGACAAAACCCAACCCTCAAGGCCTTCCGAGACCGTCTTGTCGCTGCCGGCAAACCCAAGATCGTCGCCGTCGTCGCCACCATGCGCAAACTGCTCACCATCCTCAACGCCATCATCAGGGACGGAAAACCATGGCAAAACGCTTGACTGTCAAGTCAGTCGCTTGTTGGAGAGCCGTTTGCGTCAGACAACTGAATTTTCCAGTTCCTTTGAGAGTGTCGGCTGAAGGACAGTGGAAAACCGCGGGCATGGGGGAGATGAAATCGGACATCTTCACAGGCGGGCCTCGTCGCTCAGTCGAACGGGCATATCGCGCAACAGCCATTAAGGCTGGAGCGGGAGCATGCCTTTCGATCATTTCGGAATCCGGCACAACGGCCTCCCGCCGCGTTGTGCGGATTGCAGGCCAAGGCCTGCGGCCGAGTTATAAATCGAGGGCACGAAAATTTTCAAGGTGTAAATTAGAGGCGGATGATTGAGGCACCCAAGTCGTACGGATCGGCTAGAGCTGCCATCATTGGAAGCACCTTGGAACTCCCAGTCAGCTTTTCGGCAATACAGGCGGATTTGTGGATAGGCATCAACTACCGGACGATCCCCTTCTTTGGCTAAACGGATGCGACGCTGTCCTTCAACTCATCCAGTGGTCCTTCGAGGGCCGTCCGTGGGAGCACAAGCTGAGGCTCGATCAGGACAATGCGGGGCGCATCTTTCGTTGTGTCCACAAGCTCAAAACCTTTTTCGAGCATGTCCGTAATATTCGGTCTGATCATGTAGACGGGAAACGGCAGGAAGGATCCGAAGGGGTCATAGTCAAAACAGCCAACGACGATATCGCCGAAGGCTTCGCCATCGTGCTTGCCCATGAAGCGAAGCAAACCCTCGAAATTGATCGACGAATTGATGAAGAAGCAGCGCGGCAGTCGTCCGTGGCGCTCATAGAAGCGTTCGAAGGCAAGCGCGGTCATGCTGGGCGAATAGCCGGTGCTTTCCATGTCGTCGCCTGTAGAGGGCCCCAGGATCTCCGCTTTCGCAGCATGGAAGCCGATGGTGCGCTCGCGGCTGGCGTGATCGTCGCGACCGCCAAACATGTAGACATCATCCGGATTGAGAGGCCCCGCTTGCTGGGCGTGCCGGATGATCGCCGAGGTCAGCGTCCTCGCACCCTGCCTGTTATCGGAAATGACCGAAGAGGCCAGTGTGCCCGGCAGGTCGATATTGACATGGGGTACTCCCGCCCGAACGCAAACGTTATGAACGCCGTCCGGATCGGTTGCCCCGACAATGAAAAGCGAATCGATGGAATAGGCGACGAGCTGCTCGACAGTCCGGCGCTCCTCGTCCGGATCACGGCGACCTGCGACCACGAGCGGCAACAGGCCGCGTGTGCGGGCCTGCAATTCAAATGTTTGCGCCATGGAGGAGAAGAAGCGCGTATCATAGACCGGCAGAAGCAATCCCGCCAATCCCGACCGCGAACTCCTGAGCGCCCTGGCCTGCTGGTTGGCGGTGTAGTCATGTTCCTCTGCCAAGGAGATGATCTTTTTGGCGGTCTCCTCCGAAATGCGGCGCTTGCGCCATGTGCCGTTCAGGACAGCACTCACCGTCGAAGCCGATGCGCCTGATTTGACCGAAAGGTCGTAAATCGTTGCTTTCCTCTGTTCCTTTTCAGTCATGCCTGAATCACCCCTTACATCTTGCATGTTGTAAATGGCAGACCCTCTTGACGAAAGCCCGCTTGGTGATAATGTGCCTGCACCATCGATTGTGCAACGTAGAAATATCGATTGTGCCGGTGGTTCGCTTGAGGAGCGACGAGGGAGGAGCCTGTATCAGGCACAGGAAATTCGACCGCTGGGCACGAGCTCTTGCAGGCAGGCATTTTCGCGTCAGGGATATTCTAAGGAGGAGGACCCCATGAAGAAACTTATTTCAGTTGCGCTTGGCATTTCGCTGGCGCTGTTCGCATCGACGGCATCATTTGCTGCCGAAACAAAAATCGGCGTTGTCGTGAAGATCGGTGGCATTCCATGGTTCAACGCCATGGAGGCAGGCATCAAGGAGCGGAGCGCAAAGCTCGGGGTCAATGGTTTCATGGTGGGTCCCACCAGTGCCGACCCGGCCCTGCAGGTTCGCGCCATCGAAGACCTGATCGCTCAGAAGGTCGACTTTATCGGCGTAGTTCCCAACGATGCCAAAGTGTTGGAGCCGGTTCTGAAGAAGGCTCAGGCCGCTGGCATTAAGGTCATCACCCATGAATCGCCCAAGCAGGCGGGTGCAGACTGGGATTTCGAGCTGGCGTCCGCGAAGGGCTTCGGCGAAGCGCATGGCAAGCTTCTCGCCGAGAAGATGGGCGGCAAGGGCTCCTATGCCGTTTTCGTTGGCTCGCTGACAGTGCCTTTGCATAACGCCTGGGCCGATGCGGCGATCGCTTATATAAAGGCCAATTATCCGAACATGAAGCTGGTGGGGGATCGTTACGGCGTTGCCGAAGATCTCGACAAGAGCCGTTCTACGGCGCTTGACCTCATGTCGGCCAATCCCGATCTTGCCGGCTTCATGGCGTTCGGTTCGCAGGGTCCGATCGGCGCTGGCCGAGCCGTGGAAGAGCGTCGCAAGGATGGCAAGATCTTCGTTGTGGGACCTTTCTCGCCGGGACAGGGCGCCAAGTTGATCAAGAGCGGCGCATTGACGGGCGGCTTCATGTGGAACCCGAAGCAGGCCGGCGAAGTCTTCGTGACCCTTGCCGACCGCATTACCAAGGGCCAGACACCGGCTGCCGGTGAGACCATCGAAGGCCTCGGCACCATCACGCCAGATGGTAACACAATCGTCGTCGATCAGCTTTTGAAGATCGACAAGGAAAGCATCGATAAGCTGGTTTCCATGGGGCTCTGATCCTCCCGGAGCCTGAGGGCTGCGCGGGCGGCAACGTCCGCGTGGCCCACTTCTTTCAAAAAATGCAAGTCAGTCGCATGGTCGCGCGGCAAGCGTGGGCAGACGGAGTACACGTTAATGACGGTCTCACACCCGCTTCTCTCCCTGAAAAACATCAAGGTTACGTTCGGCGGCGTCCGTGCCCTGAAAGGCGTATCCTTCGAGGTCAATCCGGGGGAAGTCCATTGCCTGGCGGGGGAAAACGGTTGCGGCAAGAGCACGCTCATCAAGGTCATCACTGGGGTTTATAAGCCGGAAGCTGGCGCAGAACTTCTATTTGACGGCAAACCGATCGCCGCGATGACACCGACGCTGGCCCAGTCGCTCGGCATTCAGGTGATCTGGCAGGACCTTGCGCTTTTCGGCGAAATGTCCGTCGCTGAAAACATAGGCTTCCAGCTTGCGGTGAAGGGCAAATACGGCCTGATCGACAAGCGCGCCATCGAGGCTGCAGCGGAAAAGGCACTGGCCCGACTGGGTGTCAGCCTGGACGTTCACCAACCGCTCAAGGAATTGCCGATCGCCCAGCGTCAGATCGTGGCGATCGCCCGTGCGCTGGTCGGCGAAGCGCGTCTTGTCTTCATGGACGAGCCGACGGCGTCGCTGACGCAATCGGAAACCGATTATCTGATCGAGATTGTCCGCAATCTCTCGGCGTCCGGTGTCGCCGTCGTTTTTGTTTCTCATCGTTTGGCGGAAGTGCTTGAGATCTCTGACCGCATCACCGTACTGCGCGACGGGGCACTCGTTGGCGTCTATCCCGTCGAGGGCATGACACAGTCACGTGTGACCGAACTGATGACCGGCCGCAATTTCGACAGCGCCGTCATCGCCTCTGACCATGATGATGCGCCGGTCGTTCTCTCGGTCAGGAACCTGACGCGCAACGACGAATTCAGCAATGTTTCTTTCGATCTCAGGCGCGGCGAAACATTGGGTATCACCGGCCTTCTGGGGGCCGGACGCACGGAACTGGCGCTCACTCTGTTTGGAATGCGCCGGCCGCATTCTGGCGAGATCCTGCTGGAGGGAGAGAAGGTCAGCTTTGGGTCAAACAGGGACGCGATCCGCGCAGGTGTTGCCTATCTTTCCGAGGACCGCTTGTCGCTCGGTCTCAACCAGCCGCAGTCCATCGCCGACAATCTCGTGATGGCCTCGCTGAACCGCATCTTGTCCGGGGGGCTCATCTCGTCGAACCGAAAGTCTCATGTCGTTTCGCACTGGATTTCGGAACTCGGCGTCAAGATCGGTACGCCGGACGATCCGATCCGCACCCTTTCCGGCGGCAACCAGCAACGCGTGGCGATTGCCAAATGGCTGGCGATCGGCCCCAAGATTCTGATCCTCGATGCGCCGACCGTCGGCGTCGATGTCGGGGCGAGGGCCGGCATATTCGATATCGTCCGAAAGCTGGCTGCCGAAGGCCTTGCGATCATCCTCATCTCCGACGAGCCGCCGGAAGTCTATTTCAACGCCGACCGCGTCATCCACATGGTGGAGGGTCGTTTCCAGGCTGTCTACGACCCGCGCCAAACGTCGCTTACAGAATTGGAGTCCGTCGTCTATGCGTAGGCTCAGCTTAGGTCATTCGACCGAAACTACTCTTATTGCCGTGACGGTTCTTCTCTGCATCGGCCTGTCTTTTGGGACCGACCGTTTCCTCACCGTCGCCAACGCCTTCGACGTGCTGAACATCTCCGCCGTCAACATCATCTTCGCGGTCGGGCTTCTGGTCGTGTTGATCTCGGGTGGTATCGACATTTCCTTCGCCGTCGCCGCTTCAGTCGCGCAGTATCTGACGGTGCTGGCACTTGGCGCTTTGGGTGGCGGCAATTGGGCAGAAGGATTTCTGATTGCAGGCGTCGTTGGCACCGGTCTTGGGCTGATCAACGCCTTTCTGATCTATCGGCTGCAGATCATTTCGATCGTCGCGACCATATCGACCTTCAACATCTTCTTCGGCCTGTTGATGTTCTTCACCAAGGGTGTGTCGATCTACAACCTGCCGGATTGGCTTTCCAACCGTGTCGTCTTCTACGAGCAAGAGATGGCGGACGGGTCATGGGTGGAACTTACCCTGCCGGTCGTGGTGATGATCCTCTGCTGCGTCGCCACGTCCTTCATGATCTCGCGCACGACGACCGGTCGCAAGCTCTACGCTTTCGGCGACAACCCGGAAGGCGCGCGACGCTTCGGCATCAATATCGGTGCCATGCACTACATTTCCTTCGGCTGGCTTGGCCTCATGGCCGGTATCGCTGGGCTCATGCAGGCGCATTACGCGCAGGAGGTAGTGCCGAACGCGCTTTATGGCCGAGAGCTTGATGTGCTGGCTGCGACGGTGCTGGGCGGTGCGCGCCTCGGTGGTGGCAAGGGATCGGTGCTTGGCTGCGTGCTGGGCGTCCTCCTGGTTTCCATCACACAGAACGGGCTCAATCTGATGGGTGTTTCCCCCTTTGCCTTCAAGATGATTGTCGGTGCCATCATTCTCGCTGCCATCACGCTTTCGTCCGCCCGGCTCGACAAGCTTTTGCCTGAGGCCCTGAAGAGTTCCTCCCGAAAAGGAAGCCAGCGCTCATGAAGACCTTTGTGCAGAAGTTCAAAGAGACCTTTGGTGCGGACATGGGCGGTCCGGTCATTGCCTTCGTGGCCGTCATGCTGATCTTTGGCCTTGCGGCGGATAATTTCCTATCGCTTGCCACGTTCGGCTCGGTTGCCTTTCAGCTTCCGGAACTCGGCCTGCTGACGCTCGCCATGCTGCTGCCGCTTCTGACCGGCGGCATCAATCTTTCGATCACCTTTACGGCCAACCTTGCAGGCCTTGCGGCCGCCTGGGTGCTGCAGGCGCACGGCGGCGCGGATGCTTCGGTCAGCGTTTTTTTGCTGGCCTGCCTTGCCGCACTTGCGACCGGTGCCGCGGCCGGCGCTTTGACGGGCGTTGCCATCGCCTATACCCGCGCGCACCCCATCCTGGTCACACTTTCGATGATGATTTTCCTGCGCGGGCTTGGAGAGTTTCTGACGCGCGGCGGTGATGTCTCAGGCTTTCCGGCCTATGTGGCGCCCATCGGCCATGGATCGGTTCTCGGCCTTCCTATCCCGCTCCTAATCTTCATTGTCTGCGTGGCCGTCTGGCACGTGTTGTTAACACGCAGCAAGCTCGGCTTCGGGCTGTTGATGATTGGCTCCAACATGGAAGCGGCCAACTATTCCGGTCTCAACACGCGCAAGATCGTCGTGCTCGTCTACACGCTCTCAGGGATCATGTGCGCGGTCGCCGGCATCATCATGCTCGCCCGGTTCAATTCGGTGCGCGTCGGCCACGGTGAATCCTATCTTCTGATCACCGTGCTCGCGGCATTCCTGGGTGGCGTCAATCCGTTCGGTGGGTTTGGTCGGGTGCTGCCGGTCTTCGTCGCATTGGTCGTCCTGCAACTCCTGTCGTCTGGCCTCAACCTGATGGGCGCGAACCAGCATCTGGCGACAGCGCTCTGGGG
Organism: Rhizobium sp. NFR12; assembly: GCF_900108545.1. NCBI lineage: Bacteria > Pseudomonadati > Pseudomonadota > Alphaproteobacteria > Hyphomicrobiales > Rhizobiaceae > Rhizobium > Rhizobium sp. NFR12. The sequence continues at coordinate 21,160 of NZ_FNWM01000003.1, forward strand.
CGTGTTGATGATCGTGGTGATGGCGGCACGAACGCTTGCTTCGAACTATCGCTTTTTCAAGAGAAAGAAGGCCTGACGTGCAGGGACTCGGCATACATGCAATGATGTGGACCACAGTGTGGGACCACGCAGGGGCAGAGCGCGCCATCGAAGGTGCAGCCCGGTACAAACAGGATTTCATCGAAATCCCTTTGATCGATATTCCGTCCGTCGACGCGAAACACAGCCGCGGGCTTCTGGAAAAGCACGGTCTTCGGGCTGCCTGTTCGCTGGTGATGCCTGAGCCGGCATGGCCGTCGCGTCGCCCGGATGCTGCCATCGAACATCTCAAGTCTGCCCTGGATACGGCCGCCGAGATCGGCGCCGAGGCACTGACCGGCGTGACTTATGGCGGGACCAATGAGCGCACCGGCTTTCCCCCCACCGAAGCGGAATACGATAATCTGACCCGAGCTCTTGGGGCCGCAGCGAAGCACGCCAAGAGCCTCGGACTTCAGTTCGGCATCGAAGCCGTCAATCGCTATGAAAACCATCTCGTGAATTCCGCCGCCCAGGCCGTTGCGCTGGTCGAGCGGATTGGCCTCGACAATGTCTTCGTCCATCTCGACACCTTCCACATGAATATGGAGGAAAAGGGTGTTGCAAACGGCATCATCGCGGCCCGCGACCACCTCAAGTACATGCACATGTCTGAGAGCGACCGCGGCACGCCAGGCTACGGAAACGTGCCGTGGGATGCGCTCTTTTCGGCACTCGCCGCCATCGGCTTCAAGGGGGTGCTGACGCTTGAAAGTTTTGCCGGCATGCCGGTCGAGATGGCAGGCGCCATTTCAACATGGCGTCCCGTTGCCCGCGATGCTGAAGAGGTCTTCGAAAACGGCGTCTCATTCCTGCGCAACAAGGCGGTTCAGTACGGGCTGGCGTAAGTTGGTTCGCACAGACGGGGTGGAGGCATCAAATGGCTGATACGGTATCATCGGGGATCGAGGCGACGGCAAGGACCATCGCCACGGCGTCTGCCGAGCGCTTCGATGCGCTGGGTCGAAAGCGAGTTCTCGTCGCCATTGCCGGCGCACCGGGTTCCGGCAAATCGACGCTGGCGGAACAGGTTGTTGATCTGCTGACATCACAACACGGGCTCAAAGCCGCGCTTTTTCCCATGGACGGCTATCACTATGATGATGCCGTGCTGAACGAGATGGGTCGGCGTGCGTTCAAGGGCGCCATCGATACCTTTGATGCGCACGGTCTGCGGCACATGCTGCAGCGCCTGAAGGCGAATGAAGACGATGTCATCGCGGTTCCCGTCTTCGACCGGTCGATCGAGATTGCCCGCGCCGGCGGTCGGCTCATTCCCCAGTCGACGGATATCATCGTCTGCGAGGGCAATTACCTGCTGGCACAGCAGGCGCCCTGGAACCGGCTGAAGCCCATCTTCGATCTCACCGTTTTCGTAGACGTGCCCTTGAAGGACTTGCGGCAGCGTCTTCAAAACCGCTGGCGCGGCTTCGGCCTTTCCCTTGAGGAGATCAACAAGAAGGTTGAAGAAAACGACCTGCCGAACGGCATCTTCATCGCAGCCAACAGCGCCGAGCCCGATCTGCGTGTGAGCAATAGCGGGTAACCCGATCTGCACATCAGCAAAGCCACTAAAGACTTCAATTCCAAAGGGAGACATTCATGAAACACGGCATCTACTATTCCTATTGGGAGCATGAGTGGAGCGCGAAATTCGGCCCCTATATCGAGAAGGTCGCCAAGCTCGGCTTCGATGTGATCGAAGTTGCTGCGCACCATATCAATGACTATGACGACGCCGAACTTGCCGCCATCAAGCAGAGTGCCATCGACAATAATATCATTCTGACGGCCGGCATTGGTCCGTCGAAGAGCAAATATCTGGCCTCGCCCGATGCAGACGTGCGTGCGGCCGGCAAGGCCTTTTTTGAAAAGACGCTGAGCAACGTTGCCAAGCTTGATATCAAGACGATCGGCGGGGCATTGCACTCCTATTGGCCAGTCGATTATTCGCAGCCGGTTGATAAGGAAGGCGACTGGGCGCGTGGTGTTGAAGGCATTCATGGTATCGCCGACTTCGCCAACAATCTCGGCATTAACCTTTGCATCGAGGTGCTGAACCGCTTCGAGAACCACGTTCTGAACACCGCAGCCGAAGGCGTCGCCTTCGTCAAGGAGGTCGGCAAACCGAACGTCAAGGTGATGCTCGACACCTTCCATATGAATATCGAGGAAGACAGCTTCGGAGATGCGATACGCACCGCCGGATCGCTTCTGGGCCACTTCCATACCGGCGAAAGCAATCGCCGTGTCCCAGGCAAGGGCCGGATGCCCTGGCACGAGATCGGTGCCGCCCTCCGCGAGATCAACTACAGCGGCGTGGTCGTCATGGAACCCTTCGTCAAGACCGGTGGCACCATCGGCTCGGACATTCGCGTCTGGCGTGACCTAACCGATGGTGCAAACGAAGCCAAGATGGATGAGGATGCTCGCAATTCTCTGGCGTTTTCGAGGTTTGTCCTCGGCGGCTGACCTGTCGCCCTGAGATATCTCCAAGCGAGGTTGGTTCTTCGGTCAAGAAGAGCGAACCTCGCGCAGTGGCGATAAGACATTTTCCAGCCGATCCCTCACATGCCCTCATCGCGCATTGCACTGATGCGCTTGAGATTGTCGAAGACATTGCGGTTTCCCGCCCATATCTCGCCCGGTTCCGACAGGCTGCCGGCGAATTCCGCCAGACCGCCAGCCTCGCGGATCAGCACGATGCCGGCCATGCAGTCCCAGCAGAATAGGGTCGGGTCGTAATAGCCGGCTAGCCGGTTGGCTGCGACATAGGCGAGCATCAAGGCACCCGAACCAACGCGGAAGAGGACACCCCCTTCCTGGTACAGGCGCGTGACGAAGGCACCGACCTTCAGGGGATCAGCTCTTTCAGTGCCGCCGAAGCCGACTGTCGTGGAGCGAATGGTCCAATCCTCGTTGATCGCGAGACGCCTTCCGTTCAGGGTCGCACCGCAGCCCAAGCTGCTGACATAGACTTCGTCCAGGATGGGGGCCACGACCACGCCGACCACCGGTTCGCCTTGATGGAGCACTGCGACCGAAACGGTCCAGTTTGGCTGGCCCACCAGAAAGGCCATGGTTCCGTCGATGGGATCGATGACCCAGTCGAAGCCGGAAATGCCGGTCGTTGATCCCGCTTCCTCCCCGACGATGCCATCCTCCGGAAAGGCCTGCCGGATCATCTGGCGCAGATAGGTTTCCGTCGCCTCGTCGGCGGCGCTCACGATATCCTGCGAGGAAGCCTTCTCTATCCAGCCGAGCTTTTCCGGTGTCGCCAGGAACGAACGGGCCTTGTCTCCCGCTTTGCGCGCAACGTCTTCGGCGAGCTTGCAGCGAATGGCAATATCGTTGGGATTGCGGTGATGATGAACCAACGGCTGCCTCCCGTTTCCTGTGTCTCGTGGCATCCTAATTCGCACAACGATGCTATTGCAAATATAAAAATACAGATGTATCAATAATCCACCCCGCCGAGAGGGACGGCGAGCTTAAGTCACTGATATCGATTGCCAAACGCGCTGTATTCGCGAATGGCGAAGCCATGTCTTTTACTGGGCTCGAAGGGGTAAATGCCGGTTCTTGGGAGGCCCGGATGGAGGTGGTGCCACGACTGGACCTTCTCGGACCCCCTTCGTCTGAAGATCGAACGAGGCTGCCGGGGAGGCGGCTTTCACCGTAGGAGGAGTGGAATGAAACGTCTGTTGAGAATCTGCGCCAGCGTACTGGCTCTTGCGACTGCCAGCGCCGTGATGCCGCATGCGGCGCATGCCGATTGGCTGGAAAATGCTGCCAAGCCGCTGAAGGGTACGGAAATCAGTGGGATCTTTCTGGATCGCCCTGGCTATCGCGCCATCATCAAGCTTCTGCCGGAGTTCGAAAAGAAGACCGGCATCAAGGTCAATTACGAAATCGTTCCCTACGAGAACACCCGCGAGAAGGAAGTCCTGAACTTCACGTCGCAGGGTGACATCACCATGGCGCTCGTCGATCTGGTCTGGATCGGTGAGTTTGCGGAAAACGGCTGGATCGAGCCGATTGATAAATTCGCCGAGGACAAGTCGATCACCGACCCCAACCTGAAGCTGGATGGCTTCTTCCCGCTTCTGCTCGACGCCTTTGGCTCTTGGGGCGGCAAGACCTATGGCCTGCCCTTCGACAACTATTCCGGCCTCTTGTTCTACAATTCCTGCAAGCTGAAGGAAGCCGGCTTCGACAAGCCCCCGGCAACCTGGGACGAGGTGATGAACGTCTACGGCCCCAAGCTGACGGATGCATCGAAAAACCAGTATGCCTTCGCGCTTCAGTCGCTGCGCGGCGAAACGCAGTCGGCCGACAGCTTCATGCGCTTCCTGTGGCCCTTCGGAGGCTCGCTGCTCGACAAGCAGTTCAAGTCCAACCTGATGAGCAAGGAAAGCCAGGCCGGCCTCAACTTCCGTCAGGCCCTGATGAAGTACATGCCGCCGGGCATCGTCAGCTTCGACCATGCAGAAGCGGTCAATGCGCTGGCACAGGGCCAGGTCGCGATGATCACCGAGTGGTCGGCATTCTATGGAACGCTGGTCGATCCGGCCACGTCAAAGCTTGGCGACTGCCTTGCTGTTGCTCCGGAACCGGCTGGCCCGGCTGGGCGTCTGCCGGCGCTTGGCGGTTTCTCGCTGGCTGTGGCTGCACAAGCCACCGAGGAGCAGAAGAAGGCCACCTGGCTCTTCATCCAGTGGGCAACCTCGGAAGATATTGCCAAGTCCTACGTGGAAGCGGGCGGCGTCTCGGGCCGCATGTCGATCTACAACGACCCGGCGATCAAGGCGAAGTACAAGTTCGTCGAGCCGATGGTGGCCTCCTGGCAGAAGGGCGTGCCGGAATTCCGTCCGCGCTTCCCGGCATGGCCGGCCATTTCCGAAGTCGTTGCCGAATGGGGCTCCAAGGTCATGCTGGGTGAGGTCTCCGTTGAGGCTGGCTCCAAGGAGATCGGCACCCGCATGGAAGATATCCTGAAGAAGGAAGGCTACTACGACGGCAAGAAGAAGCTGTTGCAGTAAACCTCTGACACTCTCCAGCACCTGCCAGGGTGTTTGCAGGTGGATGGTGGCGCGCGGTCGCCATCATCCACGTCACTCTTCGGATCCTGCGGAACAGAACCCATGCTTCATCTTCATGAAAAGGCGCTGGCGGAACTTGGCCATTGCATCGCCGGGATCGATCATACCCCATTTGCGGCGGCAACCGACGCCATCGCTACGGCCAATCGCATCGCACTCTACGGTGTGGGCCGCGAGGGACTACAGATCAAGGGGCTGGCCATGCGCCTCTTCCATCTGGGCCTGAAATCCGCGGTGGTGGGAGATATGACCACTCCACCGGTCGAAAACGGCGATCTCCTCATCGTCTCGGCAGGCCCCGGCGATTTCTCAACCGTGTCGGCGCTGATTGGCATTGCAAAGGCTGTTGGTGCCCGGGTTCTGGTGGTGACAGCCCAACCTTCCGGAGCAGCTGCTGCGAAAGCGGATTTGGTGTTGCATGTTCCGGCACAGACCATGGCGAATGATCAAGGTGGGGGCACCTCGGTGCTGCCCATGGGTTCGCTTTACGAAGGCGCTCTTTATGTTGCGTTCGAGCTGCTCGTGCTTGCCGTGCGGGACAAGCTCGGCGTGACGCCCGCTGCCATGCGCGCCAACCATACCAATCTGGAATGAGGGAATTTGCGCTGCTCCCCAAGGGCCAACGCTACCCCTTCCATCCGGGCATGAACAGGATAAGTCGATGACGAGGATGACGCCTCAACCCAAGCTCAGACCCAATCGCGGTTACGGCCGCTGGACACCGTTCTGGTTTCTGGCACCGGCTGTCTTCACGCTGTTTATCATCGGCATTTATCCAACGATCTTTGCGGTGGTGACGTCATTCAGACGGTACAATATCGCGCGTCCGCGGGATGGTTTTCCGTTTATCGGGCTGGAAAACTACATATCCGTGCTGACCGATGGCACCTTCTGGGCTTCGCTGTTTCTGACGGCGAAGTTCTACATCACGGTTCTGCCTGTCGAGATTGCGCTCGGCCTGATGATCGCGCTTCTTCTGCACAAGACGGGCATGGGTTTCCTGAAATCGCTGGCGCGCGTCACTCTGGTGGTGCCGCTCGCCACCACTTATGCCGTGGTCGGCCTCATCGGGCGGCTCATTTTCAATCGTGATTTTGGGGTGGCAAACTGGTTCCTCGATGCGCTCGGTATCGGCGGGCTGGATTGGCTGGGCTCGCAGGCGGGTGCCTTTGCGGCCATCGTCATCATGGATATCTGGCAATGGACGCCCTTCTGCGCCCTCATCTTTCTGGCTGGTCTCTCCATGGTGCCGGGTGAAATCGAGGAAGCGGCGCGGCTGGAAACCTCCTCCAAATGGGCGCTCTTGAAGCATGTGCAGCTTCCCTATCTCATGCCAGGTTTGACGGCGCTTCTGATCCTGCGCTCAGCCGATGTGCTGAAACTTTTCGATATGGTGTTCGTCATGACGCGCGGCGGGCCGGGCTCCGCCACAGACCTCGTTTCCATCTACATCCAGCGTGTCGGATTCCGCATCTTCGATCTCGGCACGGCATCGGCACAGGCCATCCTGCTGCTGGTGATCACCATCCTGCTCAGCCGACTTTACATCCGCGTTCTCTACAAGGAGGTGAACTGATGCGTCTTTCGTCCGGTACCATCCTGTATGCCCTTGGCCTGACCGCCGTCATCCTGTTCACACTGTTTCCTTTCTACTGGATGGTTTCGGCGAGCTTCAAGACGCAGGCCGATATCCTGGCTTCGCCGCCGGTCTGGATGTTTGCCCCGACGCTCGATAACTACCGAGAAATCTTCGCGGATTCGAAGGTGATTGGAGCTGTCGGCAATTCGCTGATCATAGCCACGGCGACAACGGCACTTGCCGTTCTTCTGGGCGCACCCGCCGCCTTCGCCCTTGCCCGCTACGAGTTTCGCGGCAAGTCCGACCTCTGGTTCTGGTTCATTTCCAACCGCATGACGAGCCCGATCGTTCTGGCGCTCCCGGTCTATATTCTGGCACTTCAGTTGAGGATGCTCGATACGCATCTCGTGCTGATCCTGATCTATCTCACATTCAACCTGCCGATCGTGGTGTGGATCTGCACGGACCAGTTCAAGTCCATCCCGCCTGATCTTGAACAGGCGGCGCGTCTGGACGGTGCCGATCAGTTCACCATTTTCCGCAAGATCTACCTGCCGCTCGGCGCGCCGGGCATTGCGGTCTCGGCCATCTTCTCCTTCATCTTCTCCTGGAACGAATTGCTCTACGCCCTCGTGCTGACCCGCCGTGATGTGCAGACCGCCCCGGTCGTCGCGACCAGTTTCATGTCCGGCTATGAACTGCCCTGGGGCAAGATCATGGCGACCGGGACCGTCATCGTTCTTCCTGTCACCATTTTCGCGCTGATCGTATCGCGCCACATGGTGCGCGGCCTTACAATGGGAGCGACGAAATGAATGCGGCGAACCCTTTGGGCATCAACCTCTCCTTCTGCGTCAAGCGTTGGATCACGCCTGAGCTCTGGGCGCCCGTGGTGCGGGATCAACTGGGCCTGGACCTCATCCAGTTCTCCTTCGATCTGGTCGATCCGATGTGGCCAGCGCCTGTGCTTTCCCGCCAAGCGAAAGATGTGAGAAAGGCGGCAGACGATCACGGCATCTTCATTCACAGCGCCTTCATCGGGCTTGCGCATTACACCTTCAATCAGTTGCTGCACCCGGATGAGGACGTGCGCGCTTTCGCCGAGGCATGGCTTGAACGCGCCTATGGTTTCGCCGCCGAGGCCGGCATTCCGGGCGTCGGCGGTCCGCTGGGCGCTATTGCCTCCCGCACAGATGGAAGCGAGGCGCAAGCCATCGATGAACGCGATTATACAGGCCTGATTGAGCGGATGCTGCGCCTGGGCGACAAGGCAAAGGCGGCCGGTCTTTCCGAGCTTTACGTCGAGCCGACGCCGATGCGCCGCGAATGGCCGTGGACCGTCGACCAGGCGCGCCAGATGATGACCGATGTGGCCGGATCCGCGACACCCTGGAGCCTCTGCGTTGATTGGGGGCACGGCACCTTCCAGCCGCTTTATGGCGAGCGGGCAGATACAATGGAGCCATGGTTCGCCCAATTGAACGATGTCATCGGCGCTGTGCACATCCAGCAGACGGATTTCCAGTTCGACCGACACTGGGATTTCACGGAACAAGGTCGAGTCGATCCCACTGAGGCCAAAGCGTTGCTTGCCCGCACGGGACTTGCGCAATCTCCGGTATTCCTCGAAGTGTTCTACCCATTCGAACGAGATAGCAAATCCATACTGGATGCATTGAAGGCATCGGCCGCGTCGCTCAAGCAGGCCTTTGCCTGAATTAGGAGACGACGAACCATGCCGCCCAAGGGAACCGAGACGCCGACGACAACGATGGAAGACATGGACGCGCAGCAGATCCGTGCGCGTGTCGCCTGGCTCTATTTCATCGGCGGCCTGACCCAGCAGGAGATCGCTGATCAACTCGGGCTTACCCGTCTTCGGGTGAACAAGACGCTTGGACAATTGCGCACGGACGGATCGGTCGTGGTGGACATCCGACTGCCGATGGCCAATTGCATCGAGCTTGAGAACAAGGTGAAGGAGCGATACGGGCTGGATGAGGTCTGCGTCATCCCGACTTTGCCCGACGATCAGGAAAACCAGCGGGCCGTCGGCGATGCCGCGGGCGGCCTTCTCGACAAGCTGTTGGAAGATGGCATGGGGCTTGGCGTCGGTTGGGGAAAAACCCTGACGGCAGGTCTCAAACGGCTGACGCCACGTCCTCTTCCCGATAGCTGGGTCACGTCCGTCATGGGCGGTCTGACGCGCGGTTCCGGCTCCAGCACTTTCGAGGTTGCGACAGGCTATGCGCGGGCGATTTCCGCCGAATGCTGGTATCTCACGGCGCCTCTCTATTTTCCTTCGGTGGAGAGCCGGGAGGCGCTGCTTGCCCATCACGGCATTCGCGAAACCATGCGTCGCGCGCGATCCGTCGATGTGGCGCTAGTTTCCTGCGGCGACATGACCACACGTTCTATCCTCGTGCAGACGCCGACCGTTTCCGAAAATCTGGATAGCCTTCTTGCAGCCGGCGCCGTGGGCGACCTGCTCGGCGTGTTTCTGGACGCCGATGGCAAGCCTGTCGATCATCCGTTGCACGAGCGGGTGCTGTCGCTGACACCGGAGCAGTTGAAGTCGGTCAAGCATTCCATCCTGGCCTCGGGCGGCTGGTACAAGGTCGATATCATTCGCGCCATCCTGCGCGGCGGCTATGTCAAGCGTCTTGTGACCGATGAGAACTGTGCGACCGGCCTGCTGCAGACCGAAATCCAGAGACACACCAAAGGCAAATAGAGAAGGCGCTGCTGGAGGATCTGCCCCGGTATCGCGGAATTGGGAGTAACGTGAACATGACTTTCCTGCAGCTGGACAACATCAAGAAGACGTTCGGGGAACTCAGCGTCATCAAGGGTGTCAACATTTCGGCCTCCAAGGGGGAGTTCGTGGTTTTCGTCGGCCCCTCCGGCTGCGGCAAGTCCACGCTGCTGAGGATGATCGCCGGTCTTGAGGACGTATCGTCAGGAACGCTCGCCATCGACGGCAAGGACGTGACCTACGAGGAGCCGGCGAAGCGCGAAGTCTCGATGGTCTTCCAGTCCTATGCGCTATATCCGCATATGAGTGTGTTCGAGAACATGGCCTTCGGCCTGCGCATGGCGAAACTGCCGGAAGACGAGATCAAGCGTCGCGTCGCCGAAGCGGCCCGCATCCTGCAGATCGAGCCCCTCTTGGAGCGCAAGCCGCGCGCGCTTTCCGGCGGTCAGCGCCAGCGCGTTGCAATCGGTCGATCGATCGTTCGCAACCCGAAAATTTTCCTGTTCGATGAGCCGCTCTCGAACCTCGATGCGGAACTGCGCAGCCAGATGCGTGTGGAAATCGCCAAGCTGCACCGCAATCTCGGTGCAACCATGGTCTATGTCACCCATGACCAAGTTGAGGCCATGACGCTGGCGGACCGCATCGTCGTTCTGCGCGCCGGTCTCGTAGAGCAGATCGGCTCGCCGACCGAGCTTTACGATCATCCGGCGAACACGTTCGTGGCGGGCTTCATCGGTTCGCCGAAGATGAACTTTCTCAAAGCCAAGGTGACGGGTGCCGATAGCGCCACCCTGCAGCTTTCGCATCCGGCCTTTGAGGCTGGATCCCTGTCTCTCACGCATCTCTCCGCAGGTAAGGCGAAGGTTGGCGACACACTGACGGTCGGCCTTCGACCCGAACATCTGGATGTCGCGGCTGCGACGCCACTCCTCAAGCTGACCGCTGACTTTTCCGAGAACCTGGGTGGCTCAACGCAGATCTACGCACGAACCGGCGAGGAAACCATCATCATCCTCGCCAACGGGCGGCCGGATCTGACGCCTGGCGCTCAGATCACCGCTGGCATCGATCCGGGCCACATCTATCTCTTCACCCCGGATGGCCTGGCACTCTGACCTGAGGATGTGACCACATGAAAGCTCTGGTACTGGAACGCAAAGGCGAGCTGGCGATCCGCGATATCGATCTGCCGCGCGAAGTCGGCCCCGGCGACGTCAAGGTCGCTATTCACACCGTCGGGGTCTGCGGCAGTGACGTCCACTATTACACCCATGGCGCAATCGGTTCCTTCATCGTCAAAGAGCCGATGGTTCTGGGTCATGAAGCGGCGGGCACAGTGATCGAGGTCGGCTCGCAGGTGAAGACGCTGCAGGTCGGCGACCGGGTTTGCATGGAGCCAGGCATTCCCAACATGGAATCGCGGGCCTCCAAGCTTGGCATTTATAATGTCGATCCGGATGTCCGCTTCTGGGCGACGCCGCCTATTCATGGCGTGCTGACGGCGGAGGTGGTTCATCCGGCCGCGTTTACCTACAAGCTGCCCGACACTGTATCCTTTGCCGAAGGCGCGATGATCGAACCCTTTGCGGTCGGCATGCAGGCAGCCACCCGTGCGCGGATCACACCCGGCGATGTCGCTGTCGTCATCGGCTGCGGCCCGATCGGCATCATGACGGCGATTGCCGCACTCGCCGGAGGCTGCTCACGCGTCATCATCTCGGATCTCAGCGCGCCAAAGCTTGCTATCGCCGGGCAATACGCGGGTGTCACGCCCGTCAACATCAAGGAAACGTCGCTGCAGGATGCCGTGATGAACGCAACCGATGGCTGGGGCGCGGATGTGATTTTCGAGGCGAGCGGCAGTCCGAGAGCTTACGAGGGTATCTTCAATCTCATGCGTCCGGGTGGCACGCTGGTCCCGGTGGGCCTCCCGATCGAACCGGTCAACTTCGATGTGCCTGCTTCGATTATCAAGGAAGCACGCATCGAAACTGTGTTCAGATACGCCAACAATTTCGATCGCGCGGTCAACCTGATCGCATCTGGCAAGGTCGACCTGAAACCGCTCATCACGGAGACCTATGCGTTTTCCGATAGCATCGCTGCCTTTGAACGGGCGGCGAAAGGTTTGGCGGAAGATGTGAAGCTGCAGATCCGGCTTGCCGATTAACCGAGGCGCAACGCCACAGGAGTTTCATCATGACGAAGAGTATGGACGGAAAGGTCGCGGCTATTACCGGGGCCGCTTCTGGGATCGGGCTTGCTTGCGCGAAAAAGCTGATCGATGAGGGCGCGACTGTCGTGCTTGTCGATCGCGCCGAGCACAGGCTGAAGTCACTTTGCGAAGAACTGGGCGAGCGCGCCCGCATGGTGGTGGTCGATCTCCTCGATGGGCCACGCGTCTCCGGCCTTCTTCCGCGCATTCTGGACGTGGCGGGAAGGCTCGATATCTTCCATGCCAATGCGGGTGCCTATGTCGGCGGGGCCGTGGCAGAAGGCAATCCCGACGCATGGGACCGCATGCTGAACCTGAACATCAATGCGGCATTCCGCAGCGTCCAAGCGGTTCTGCCGCATATGATCGCACAGAAGTCCGGCGATATCCTCTTCACCAGTTCGGTTGCCGGTGTGGTTCCCGTCGTCTGGGAGCCGATTTATACCGCTTCCAAATTCGCGGTGCAGGCTTTCGTGCACACGACGCGTCGCCAGGTTTCAGAGCATGGTATCCGCGTTGGTGCTGTTCTTCCCGGTCCCGTCGTGACGTCTCTCCTGGATGATTGGCCGAAGGAAAAAATGGATGAGGCGCTGGCGAATGGCAGCCTGATGCAGCCGCAGGAAGTGGCGGAGGCAGTCTTTTTCATGTTGTCGCGTCCTCGCAATGTGGTCATTCGGGATCTTGTGATCTTGCCGAATAGCGTCGATCTATAGGCACGACACGATATCGATTAGCCGGAGGAGTGAGGCATGAGCGGTTCTAGGTATTTTATCGGCGTGGACGTCGGCACGGGCAGTGCGCGCGCCGGCGTCTTCGATGAGAAGGGTGAGTGCCTTGGAACCGGCAAGCGCGACATCGAGATCTATCGCGATCACGCTCACATGGTCGAGCAATCCAGCGCCAATATCTGGGCCTCGGTCTGCCATGCAGTTCGCACGGCTCTTCAGCAGGCGAAGGTTTCGCCAGATCAGGTCGCAGGCCTCGGTTTCGATGCGACCTGCTCCCTCGTCGTTCTCGGCGAGGGCGGACGTCCGCTGCCCGTTGGTCCTTCGGACGATCCGGCGCGAGACATCATCGTCTGGATGGATCATCGCGCTGTCGAACAGGCCGAGCGGATCAATGCGCTCGGTCACGGCGTGCTGCGCTATGTCGGAGGCCGTATTTCGCCCGAAATGGAAACGCCGAAGCTCCTTTGGCTCAAGGAAAATCGCCCGCAGGTTTTCCTTGAGGCCTGGCAGTTCTTTGATCTGGCCGACTTCCTCACCTGGCGCGCCACGGGCAGCCTCGCTCGCTCTACCTGCACGCTTGCCTGCAAGTGGACCTATCTCGCGCATGAAAGCCGCTGGGACCCCACCTATTTCCGCCAGATCGGATTGCAGGAACTCGCCGACGAGAATTTCGCCCGGATCGGCCAGGAGATCGTCGAGCCCGGCACCGCAGTCGGGCAGGGCCTGACGGACGCGGCGGCAGAGGAGCTTGGTCTTCGTCCCTTCACGCCGGTGTCCGCCGGCATGATCGACGCGCATGCCGGCGGTATCGGCACCGTTGGCATTGGCGGCACGCCGGAACTGAACCTCGGCTATGTTTTCGGCACCTCATCCTGCACGCTGACCTCCACCAGCAGCCCGAAATTCGTCCCCGGCGTCTGGGGGCCCTATTTCTCGGCAATGGTTCCCGGGCTGTGGCTGAACGAAGGTGGTCAGAGCGCGGCTGGCGCTGCGATCGATCAATTGATCAGCTTTCATCCCGCCTTCCATGAGGCGAGCGCGCGGGCGAAGACGGAAGGTCTTTCCCTGCCCGTGATGCTGGCCAATCTGGCGCTACAGGCAGTATCCTCGACGTCGCACGTCGTCTCCCTGGCGAAGGGTCTGCATGTTCTTCCAGAGTTTCTCGGCAACCGTGCACCTTTTGCCGATCCCGCCGCACGCGCTGCCATCGCCGGTCTCGGCATGGAAAGGGATCTCGAAAATCTGGTAGCGCTCTATGTGGCTGGGCTCTGCGGCATAGGCTACGGCCTGCGCCAGATCATCGAAGCACAGGCAGAGGCTGGCGCAGATGTGCAGCAGATCATCATCAGCGGTGGCGCTGGCCAGCATGATCTGACCCGCCAGATCCTGGCAGATGCGAGCGGAAAGCCGGTGGTTGCACCAAAGACGTCGGAGCCTGTCCTGCTCGGAGCAGCGCTCTTGGGAGCGACTGCGGCGAAATCTTTCACTGATCTGAGGCAGGCTATGCAAGCGCTCAGCAAAGCGGGCCGCATCTACGAACCGGCTTCCGGCGATATCCGAACCATTCACGACCGGCGCTTCCAAGCTTTCCGGACGCTCCAGTCGGAATTACGCAAGATCAGGGACTTTTAGCTCTCCGTCACGGACGTTGCGACACCAAAGCAAACGCGATGACAGCTACGGACGCGTCACGGCAAGTTATAGAAGCATCTTTGCACTCAGGCCCGCGCATGCCACGCTAGGTTCAAGGCCATGAAAAAGGTCTTCAATCCTTTTTCCGTCTCAGAAGTTTTCCATCTCGCGGCGGACCCTAGCCATGAATGCTGCGCGCGTTTCTTCGGTGCAATTGTTCATGTCGTAGTGGGCGAGATATGTGACTGGGGCGCCGATCTTGATTTGGGCGCGGATGACGCGCTTGACGATCTTCTTCGGCGGATTGCCGGCGAGGAAGGCCCGCATCGGGGTGGCACCATAGGTCATGACGGCTGCGAGTTTCCTGATGTGGCGTAACGTCGGGGTGAGCCTGCCATCCGCGAGGTCAAAGGAGACGCCGGGCAGCCAGACGCGGTCGAAATAGCCCTTCAGCATGGCCGGGAAGCCGAAGTTCCAGACGGGGGTGACGATGACAAGTGCTTCCGCTTGTCTCAGGCGCTCGACATAGGGCTGCACGAGGGAGAGGTTGTCGGGAATGTCGTGATAGACGCGGCGGTCATGGGCGGAGAGGACCGGGTCGAAACCCTCCTCATAGAGATTGCATCCGTCGACCTCATGGCCGGACTTTTCCAGGCTCTCGCAGGTGAGCTTGTAGAGCGCCCGGCCGAAGCTCTCTTCGAGGGGATGGGAGTGGAGGACGAGTACGCGCATGTCAAAAGCTCCAAGTCGTTGCCCGCCGCATCAGCGGTCGGGGTTCCAGTTCGAAAACTTCCGCGCCGTTTGTCCCAGCATGCTGATCCGTCGCCGCCTTTAGCCGAGGGATGGAGGATGCCATGTCGTGAAAGGCATGGGCCGGAAAGGTCTGGCCGGGAGTACCTTCGGAATGGGGTGTGGTGGCGGTCAATCGTTGCGGCTCCGGAACGGGGGAGCCGCAACGCATCGTGTGCGCCTATGAGGCTTCGGAAAAGACCCCCAGCCCCGGAAACAGGTAGTTCTTCCCCGCCGCAAAATCGAAATCCGGGTTTTCCCACGCAATCATCTTGCCGGGGTTGAGCAGGCCCTTCGGATCGGTTTCCTTCTTGAAGGCGAGCTGGACGTGGTCGGTCTGCTTCATGCCGCCTTCTTCCAGCGTGTAGCGATGCGGGTTGAAGATCGGGCAGCCGTTTTCCTCGTGGATGCGGATGATTTCCTCCAGCCGCTCCTTCGTCGTGTAGCGCACCAGCGGCAGGCCGGCGCACTGGATTTGGCCGTCGAACTTGATGAATTCGAGATGGCCGATGACTTCGTCGGGGAAGAGTTCCGTCATGGTGCGGACCTTCTCGACGTGGTCGGGGCCGGGATACTGGACCTGCAGATAGGTGATCGCGGGATCGACCTTCAGCGCGCGGAGCGTCGTGTGGTTCCAGGTGAGCTCGAAGGCATGCGGGATGCCCTTCATGCTCTCGACCGTATCGGAGCGGAAGCAGACATCGCCCTTCATCTTCTCGGCGAAGGCGAGGAAGGGTTCGAGGGAATGGGGCGCGACCATCAGCACCACCACCGACTGGCCTTCCTTCAGCCAGGGCTTGTGGCGGGTGAAGTAGTCGTAAGGGATCGGTGCTGCGATCGGGGCGACTTCCTTCAGGAGGATGCCGTTCTTGTGGGCAAGCGCATCGGCGAATTTCACCGCATCCATGAAGTCGTCATAGCCGACGATGACATCGACCCAGTCGTAAGCAGGCGCCAGCGGCATCTCGACTTCGGTGATGATGCCGTTGGTGCCATAGGCATGGGAGACCTTCTGCAGGTCCCAGGCGGAGAGTTCGAGCACGCGCGGCTCGGCTTCCATGGTTACGACGCGCAGCCTCAGGATATTGCCGAGATCGCGCAAGCCGCCCCAGGTGATCGAGCCGACACCGCCGGAGCCGCCGGCGATGAAGCCGGCGATGCTGGCGGTCTGCTTGGTGGAGGGATGAAAGCGCAGTTCTTGGGCCGAATGTTGCTTGGTCTGGCGGTCCAGTTCGGAGATGATGATGCCGGGCTCGCAGATGACGCGGCCGGGCAGGATCTCTTTCACCTTGTTCATGTTGATGAGGTTGAGCACGATGCCCCCCGAGAGCGGCATGGCCTGGCCGTAGTTTCCGGTGCCTCCGCCGCGCGGGGTGACGGGCACGCCATGTGCATAGGCGACCTTCAGGGTGCGGATCACCTCTTCTTCCGTGGTCGGCAAGACGATGAGGTCGCCGATCACGTTGTCCAGCTCGGCCTTCAAAATCGGCGAATACCAGTAGAAATCGCGGCTTTTCATTTTGATCAGAGCCGGATTGTCCTCGACGGCGATGCCTTCCAGCTCCTCGATGATTTTGGCGTAATCAGCCATGTCTAAGCTCCAAGAAGTGGGTCAAGTTCGCGGTAATCCGGCAGGCTGCGGTCGATGCCCATGCCATTCCGCATCACGATGCGGTCGGCCTGCGGACGGGAAAGAAATTCGCTCCAGCGACGGGCGCTGAAGATGACGAGATCGGCGCGGCCGCCGACGGCGATGCGGCCATGGTCGGGGCGCTTCAGGATGTCGGCGGGTGTGCGGGTGACGACGCGGGCGGCGGTGTCGAGCGGATGGTCGAGATGGATGATGCGCACCGCCTCGCGGAAGACCTCGACGGGGTCGAGATCGCCATAGGCGTAGAAGGGGTCGCGGGTGTTGTCGGAGGAGACGGCGGTCGCGATACCGGCGGCAGTGAGCTCATGGAAGAGGGTGACGCCGCGTTGGCGTGGCGTGCGGCCTGGGTGGCGATCCTGCAGATACATGTTGCACATCGGAAGGGAGACGACCGAGAGGCCGGCCTCGGCCACCAGATCGATGGTGCGCCTGGCCAGGTCGTCGTCCTGGCGGGCGAGTGAGCAGCAATGGCCGACGGTGACTGAGCCCTCGAAACTATTGCGGATTTTGGCTTCCGCGATGGTCTTCAGGGTCAGGGTTTCCTTGTCCTGCGTCTCGTCGACATGCAGATCGATGTCGAGGCTGTTTTCGGAGGCTGTGCGGAAGAGGATGTCGAGTTTTTCGTCGAGGCCCGGCATCAGATAGGTGACGCCGCCGAGCACTCCCTTGTGGTTGACGATCACCTCGACCAGATCCTTGAAGAAGGTCTCGTCGGTGATCTGGTCGAAGGGGAAGAGAGCGGCGGCCTGCAGGTCGACCTTGCCGGCCCAGGCCTCTCGCACCTCGAAAAACACCTCAAAGGAGATGCGGTGCTGGGGCGCCAGGCTGTCGAGATGGGTTCTTATCAGGCTGGTGCCGTGGGCGTATGCCGTGCGCAGCGAGAATTCCATGCGGGTCTTGACGTCGGCAGCCGACCACCTGGCTTCCCGGTCGGCTTTTACGGCCTCCAGCGCGCCCATGAAGTCGCCTGTCGGGTTCGGCCGGCGGTCCCAGATATGGCCTTTGTCGAGATGGGTGTGCATGTCGACAAAGGTCGGCCAGACCATGCCGTTTCTGAGATCGGTCGAGGGCAGGCCGGATGGGGCGGTGCCGGGCTTCAGGATTGCCTCGACATTGCCATCGGCAACGATGATGTCGGCGCTGATCAGGCCCTCGCAGGCGGGCGCCTCGACGCCGTCGACGCAGATCTGCGGCAGCGTCGCATTGGCAAGGACGAAGCGCTTTGCGGCAGGGAGGGCGGTGACCGGGCTCGACATCAGTTTTCTCGTTTCAGGCTGCTCTCGTGCCAGCGATGAAGCGCCAGCCAGGAAATGAAGGAGGTTATGGCAAAAATCACGACGCCGAGGCAGGAGAGCAAAGACAGGGCCGCGAACAGGCGGGGAATGTTCAGACGGAACTGAGCCTCAAGCAGGCGGAAGGCAAGACCGGAGCCGGCGCCGGCCGAGCCTGCCGCAAATTCGGCAACGACGGCGGCGATGAGCGCCAGGCCGCCGCCGATCCGGAGGCCGGTCATAAAGTAAGGGAGCGAGGCCGGCAGTTTCAGATAGAGCAGCGTCTGCCAGCGGGAGGCGCCGTAGAGGTCGAAGAGATTGAGCAGGTTGTGATCGACGCTCTTCAGGCCCTGAACCATGTTGGAGAGGATCGGGAAGAAGGCGACGAGGAAGGCGCAGATCAGCAGCGCCACTTGCGTCGAGGGCGAATAGATCAGGATCAGCGGAGCAATCGCGACGACCGGGGTCACCTGCAGGATGACAGTGATCGGGTAGAAGGCAATCTCGATCCATTTCGACTGGACGAGGGCAACGGCAATGCCGACGCCGCCGAGAAGGGCGAGGCCCAGCGACATCAGGGTGATCTTGGTGGTGACCCAGAGCGCCGGCGACAGCGTGCCCCAGTCCTTGAACAGGGCGCCGGCAATCGCGATCGGGCCGGGCAGGATATATTGCGGCACGCCCGAGACCCAGACGCCGACCTGCCAGAGCACGATCAGCAGGCAGACGACGAAGATGGGGACAAAGATCTTGGCGAGGGTTTCAGCCGGTCCGGTCATCAGTGTTCCTCCCGGCCGATCGCTTCGAGCAGCGTCCTGGAAACGGTTTCGCAAGCCTGCCGATACTCCTCGGAAGTCCTGTAAAAGGCGTCGCGGTCGAGGCTGGTCTGTAGCGGGAAATCGGCATGCACGCGGCCGGGGCGCGCCTTCATGACCACGATGCGGCTCGAGAGATAGGCACTTTCGAAGACGGAGTGCGTGACGAAGATGACGGTGATGCCGGTCTCCTTCCAGAGGGCCAGCACATCGTCGTTGAGCTTTTGGCGGGTGATCTCGTCGAGGGCGGCGAAGGGTTCGTCCATGAGGAGGAGCCTCGGCTTGGTGACGAGCGCGCGCGCAATCGACACGCGCATCTTCATGCCGCCGGAAAGTTCGCGCGGATAGGCGTCGACAAAGTCTTTGAGGCCGACGCGGTCGAGGGCGGCCAAGATATCGGCTCGGGCGGCGGCCTTCGAAATGCCGCGCAACTTCAAAGGCAGGTGGACATTGCCGAATACGGTCGCCCAGGGCATCAGCGTCGGCTCCTGGAAGACGAAAGAGATGTCGCCGTCGGGCAGGCCCTTGGAGTTGATGCGCGAGCTCGGCCAATCGATCGTGCCGGTCGTGGTGTCGCCCAGGCCGGCGATGATCCGGAGCGCTGTGGACTTGCCACAGCCTGAGGGGCCGAGCAACGAGACGAATTCGCCACCGTCGACGGTGAGCGACATGCCGGTCAGCGCGACTGTGCCGCTGGAGAAGACCTTTGACACGTCCTTCATCACCAAGAGCGCCCGGCGCTGTTTGGGAGGGGGCGGAGTGATTGGGTCTATCTCGGCCATGCGATACTCGATTTGAAGGAATGCTGATCGGCGTCTCCAGCGGGCAAAATTCCCCCTCTGGCCTGCCGGCCATCTCCCCCACAAGGGGGGAGAAAACTTGTGGCAAGGCCCTGCCCAAACGGAACATCGACGGCAGGGGCCGGGTTAAGGCCTCCCCCTTGTGGGGAGGGTTGGGAGGGGTTTTCTGTCAGTTGGCAGTGATCACCCCCACCCGCAGCTTTGCTGCGACCTCCCCCCTCAAGGGGGAGGTGGAGATCACTTCTTCAGAGCCATTCCAACGCCCTTGCAGACGAACTTTGTGGTGTAGGCCTTCTTGTAGTCGAGGTCGGCCGGCTGGACGGCGATCTGGACCATGGAGTCAAAGAAGGCCTTGTATTTCGCGTCGGTCATGCAGCCGATGCCCTTCTCCGTCGCTTCGCCTGACACAACGATGCCGTATTCCTTCATCTTCTTGATCGAGTATTCGATCTGACCATCCGTCATTTCCGGATTGTCCTTCTTGATGAGGTCGTTGGCGGCCTTGTTGTCGCCGTAGAGGTATTTGTACCAGCCCTCGGCCGAGGCATCGACGAAGCGCTGCACGACATCAGGCTTGCTTTCGACCATGGTCGTCGTGGTGGTGATCATCGTGGAATAGGGGTTGTAGCCGTTGTCGGCGAGCAGGAAGACCTTTGGTGCCCAGCCGGCCTGTTTCTCGATCTCATAGGGTTCCGAGGTCAGGTAACCCTGCTGGGCGGACTTCGGATCGGTGATGAAGGGGGCCGGGTTGAAGGTATAGGGCTTGTACTTCTCGTCGGTGAAGCCGGAAAAGTTCTTCTTCATCCACTCGTAATAGGTGACGTAGCCGTCCTTGCCCATGAAGATCGAGTTGAGCTTAACGAGGTCCGCGAACTTCTCGATGCCCTGGTCGGGATGGGCGAGCAGGACCTGCGGGTCCTTCTGGAAGATCGCCGCGACGTCAATCAGCGGGATGCCTTCCTTGACGGCGTCCATTTCACCGAGCGGGCTTCCCATGTAAAAATCGACCTTGCCGGCGATCAGCAGTGCACGGTTGGCGGCCTGCGGGCCTCCCTGCACGACGGTGACTTTGAGGCCATGTTTTTCATATGTGCCATCGGCCACGGCCTGGTAAAAACCGCCGTGTTCGGCCTGGGCCAGCCAGTTGGTGCCGTAGCTGACCTCGTCGAGGGCAAAGGCCGTCGTGGTTGCGGCCAGCGATGCGCTGAGGCCGAAAAGGGCGAGAAGACTGGTCTTGGTGAGCGTGTCGCGCATTGGTCGTTCCCCTGTTCGTTCCGGGTCCCGTTTTCGGGCTTCCTTTGGCGACATTTGATCGGCTGCCATGCGTCTTGAAAAGCATCAAAATTCGCCCGCATCGATGCTTTTTTTGCACTGCTCCGCTGATTACTGCATAGTGAAGCGGCATGGCTATTTTTTGCGCAGCGGAGGTCTCGTGCTTCACTCTCGAAAGCTCATCTATATCAATGAAATCGTTCGTTGCGGCTCCATCCGAAAGGCGGCTGCGCGGCTCAACGTCGCTTCCTCAGCAGTGAACCGGCAGATCCTCGTGCTGGAGGAAGAGTTGGGGGCGCCGATCTTCGAGAGGTTGCCTAAGGGTTTGCGGCTGACGGCTGCCGGCGAGCTCTGCATCGAGCATATCCGCGACGTGCTGAAAAATTACGAGCGGCTGGAGGGCCGGCTGCGCGGCTTGAAGACGCCACAGATTGGCAAGGTGTCGCTGGTGACGACCGTGGGGCTGGCCTCCGGGCCGCTGCCGGCAATCCTGTCGGGCTTTATCGCCAAACATTCGCGCGTGCAGATCAAGCTGCGCAGCGATGGCGGGGTGACGACGATCAATCCGGTGCTGACAGGCGAGGTGGATGTCGGCCTCGGCTTCAATATTCCAGCGACGCCCGGTATCCGGACGCTTGCCAATTTCGACGTACCTGTTGGCGTCGTGCTGCCGCCGGGGCATCGGCTGGCGCTGGAGGAGGGGCCGATCGATCTTGTGGAGGTGGTGCAGGAGCCGCTGATCCTGGCGCAATCGGGCACCAGCCTGCGCAACATTATCGATCTGGCGCTCGCGCCGCTGCCGCTGCCGGTCGATCCGGTGGTCGCGACGAATTCATCCGAGTTGATGAAGCATCTGGTCAAGGCGGGCACCGGGCTGACGCTGCTAAACCCGCTTGATGCGGTGGCCGAATGCCGACGCGGCGAGCTCGTCTTCCGTCCGCTTACCGAGGCGCATGTGCGACATCAGCCGATGAAACTGTTTGCCCGGGCGCGGGCACCGCTCGATTCAGCCACCAGCCTGTTCATCGAATATCTGATGCAGGAATTGCTTGTCCTGGTGCAGGACCTGAAGGACCGCGGCCACATCCCTGAAAGTATCCGTGCAACAGCATGACGGTTCGTGGCCTCAGCCGGGCGTATAGAGGTTCGACAGAGGGTAGGC
This sequence comes from Rhizobium sp. NFR12, assembly GCF_900108545.1. Classification (NCBI taxonomy): domain Bacteria; kingdom Pseudomonadati; phylum Pseudomonadota; class Alphaproteobacteria; order Hyphomicrobiales; family Rhizobiaceae; genus Rhizobium; species Rhizobium sp. NFR12. The sequence continues at coordinate 43,012 of NZ_FNWM01000003.1, forward strand.
GGCGATGTCGCGCAGGAGTTCGATGAAGCCTGCCACCTGATGTTTGCAGATCGCCTCGCCCTTTTCCGCCGTGCCCTTGGAGGCGTCGCCGACCACGCCATGCGGGTTGAGGTCATGGGCGATCCAGGCCAGCGAATGGGGCGGCAGGGGCGTGAGGAATTTCGAATTGGCCCGGATTTCCTCGGCCTTGGACACAAAGTTCTGCGCCTTGTCCATGCGCACCAGGTCGGGGCGAAAATGCTGCATCAGCGAGGTCTCGACCTCGCCGCCGTGAATACCGTAGCGGCTTTCGTGCTCGGAGATCATGCCGTCGGGATTGCCGAAGCGGCTCCATTGCGTGGAGACGACGGCCATCTGGTGGCGGACGCGGAGTTCCCGGGCGACGATGCTCATGACATCAACATTGCCGCCGTGCGAGTTGACGATAACGAGCTTGCGGATGCCGGCTTCCGCCACCTTTGCGCCGATTGCCGTCCAGGCGGGGATCAGGATTTCCGGGCCGAAGGACAGGCTGCCGGGACCATAGACATGTTCGTTGGCCTTGCCGATTTCCTGGGTCGGCAGGACGAGGAAGTCGAGGTCATCGGGGCGCTGGGTCTTCAATTCGGCAAGCATGCCATTGGCGATTGCAACATCAGTGGCGATTGGCAGGTGGGGGCCATGCTGTTCGGTCGAGGCGATCGGAAGAATGGCGACCGTCGTCTCGGCCGAAAGCGAGGCGAAATCATAGGTCGTCAGTTCGTTCCAGAAGAATGGTCTGGCCATGGCCTTGCCCCGATTTGTGTCCTTATCCCGTTCGATAGGGCAAATATGCAGTGCGCGAAAAGCATCATATTTCGCTCGCGGCGATGCTAATTTGCGCTCGCCGGGCTCGAGATCGGGAGGATCCTGGCACCAGCGGTGCCAGGTCAATGTTGGTAGGTGCGCTTTCAGCGTGCTGGTTGCATGTGCCGGGCCGCTTTGAAGTTCGAATTTACAAGTTTCAATAGCACTAGGTCCCCGCAACCAAAATCATTCAAAACGAACCCGTAGCTCATGATGCGGGTGTCTTGTGTTGTGGGAATAGTGACACGAACGATCGGCATCAGACGCTGCTTGGCTTCTTCCTCGCCATTGTACGGGCAAGAAACAGCCGTTTGCGGTCGCTACCTCGACATGTTCAGGTCGAATTGCTGCTTCAGCTTGGCGATCTTTTCCTGATAATTGTCCGCCGGCATGCCGCTAAACATCGTCTCCTCCGGGAGTCTCACAAACACGGTCATGCGGTCTTCCCCCGTTGCGAAGATGCCACTCTGGGTGAAGTTCCAGGCGATGTGAAAGCCGATGCTCAAACAGAACCGGTGTGTTGCGGATACCGTTGGGAGGCTTGTTATAATACTTCAGCCTCACAGGTTTCCACCAGCGCCGTGTCGCCAAGTACACTTTATGATTGCGCAGCTTTGCCTGCTGAACGCGAAGTGCAACGCACAGCACACAACGCCTGTACGCCAGCATTTCGTGAAATATTATGCGGTCCACGCGGCAAATACCGCGCAACAGCCATCCTGAAGCGGGCAATAGTGGCTGAAGCGAGAATTCCTGCCTTTCGTAGGCTCTGTGAGGGCCTCAAATGGTTCGAAAAACGCTGATAAACCGATAATAAAGGGAACAGCATCGTCATGACACATCAGTTCGATAAGTCCCGCTGGAGCCGCAACGACGACAGTGCAGTTGAAAACGCCATTCGTCGCGGCGCGACCCGTCGCGATCTGCTTCGCATGCTCGCTGCCGGCGGCGTTGTCGCCGCAACTGCTGGCACGTTCATCGGTTCAGCACGAAATGCTGTCGCCCAAACGCCCAAGAAGGGTGGCGCGTTGCGCTTGGCGCTCAACTCGACCTCGACCGCCGATACGCTCGATCCGGTCCGCGCCTCGGCGCAGGGCGATTACATGCGCATGTCCACCTTCTACAACAAGCTGACGGTGCTCGATAACTCGCTGACGCCACAGATGGAGCTGGCGGAAAGTTTTGACACCACGGACGCCAAGGTCTGGACGATCAAGCTGAAGACCGGCATCACCTTCCACAACGGCAAGACGATGGATTCCGCCGACGTGGTCTATTCGCTCAGCCGCCATGTCGACCCGAAACTGACCTCGCGCGCCAATGCGCTGGCCAAGGCAATGATCAAGATCGAGGCCCTCGACAAGACCACGGTGCGCATCGAACTCGACCAGGCGAATGCCGACCTTCCGGCCATCCTAGGCACCTATCATTTCGTCATCATCCCGGAGGGCACCTCGGATTTCACCAAGGCTGTCGGCACCGGTCCCTATATGACTGAAGTTTTCGAACCCGGCATCCGCACGGTCGGCAAGCGTAACCCGAACTATTTCAAGTCAGATGCGGCTTATGTCGACAGTATCGAGATGTTCGGCATCCCGGATGAAAATGCCCGCGTCAACGCGTTGCTCTCCGGCGATATCCATATCGGTGCTTCGATGGATGCCCGCTCGGCGCCGCTCGTGAAGGCCAACCCCAATCTTCGGCTGATGGTCGCTCCCGGCGGCAGCTATACCAACCTCAATATCCGCATGGATATGGAGCCGGGCTCCAAGAAGGACTTCATCGACGGCGTGCGCGCGCTCATCAACCGCGATGCCATCAACCGCGCCGTCCTGCGTGGCTTCGGCGAACCGCATAACGACCAGCCGATCCAGCGCGCCAGCCGCTATTTCAATGCGGATGTCGTCGCGCCGGCCTTCGATCCCGAGCGCGCCAAGCATCATTTCGAAAAGGCCGGCCTTTTAGGCGTCGGCATTCCGTTGATCTGCTCGGACGCTGCCAAGGCTTCGCCCGACATGGCGATGGTGCTGCAGCAGGATGCCGCCAAGATCGGCGTCAAGATCGACGTGCAGCGCATGCCGGCCGATGGATACTGGTCGAACCAGTGGATCAAGGCGCCGTTCCACTTCGGCAACATCAATGCCCGCCCGACCGCGGATATCCTGTTCTCGCTGCTCTACAAGTCGGACGCCGCCTGGAACGAAAGCCGCTACATCAACCCAAAATTCGACCAGATGCTGCTCGAAGCGCGCGGTTCTCTGGACGAAGCCAAGCGTAAGCAGATCTACGGTGAGATGCAGGCTATGGTGGCCAAGGATGCGGCAACCATCATCCCGGCCTATATCGCTAGCGCCGATGCCATGAGCACCAAGGTCGGCGGCCTCAATCCACATCCGCTCGGCATGCTGCAGGGCTATAACATTGCCGACACCGTCTGGCTCGACGCCTGATCGATCATGGCGCGCGGGATACCGCGCGCCTTTTCTGCGGGATTTCCAGACTGAGCGAGAGGCACAGCCTATATGAATAAACGCATCCTTGAGATGATCGGCGGGCGATTGGCGGTAGCCGTTCTGTCGCTGTTCCTCGTGTCGCTGGCGGTCTTCTTCATCACGGAGTTGTTGCCCGGCGATACCGCACAGGAACTGCTTGGCCAGGCTGTGACGACGGAAGCCGCAGCCCAGCTTCGCGAAACGCTCGGTCTCGATCGTCCGGCCATCCTGCGTTATTTCGAGTGGATCTTTGGGCTGCTGACCGGTGATCTCGGTTATTCGCATGTCTCTGACCGGCCGGTTGCCAACCTCGTTGCCGAACGCCTACCGAACTCTCTCACACTCGCTGCCATCACCATGGCCATCACCATTCCGCTAGCGCTCGGTCTCGGTATCGTCGCCGCCATCTGGAGGGGTTCAATTTTCGACCGGGCGATCTCGTCAGCTGCGATTATGCTCGTTTCCTTCCCGGAATTCATGATCGCCACGCTGCTGGTGATGTGGCTGTCCGTCTACATGCAATGGCTGCCGGCTTTGTCCTTCATCCCGGCAACGGCCGATTTTCGCACCATCGTGCTCGCCTTCATCATGCCGGTTTCCGTTCTGGTGTTCGGCAGCTGCTCGCAAATGATCCGCCTGTCGCGCGCGGCCATCGCCGATGCGATGGCGACTCCTTATGTGGAAATGGTCGTGCTGAAGGGCGCTTCGCGCGGCCGCATGGTGCTGCGCCATGCGCTGCCGAACTCGGTCGCGCCAATCGTCAATTCCGTTGCGCTCAGCATGTCGGGCCTTCTCGGCGGTGTGATCATCGTAGAGACGGTGTTCAACTATCCAGGCCTTGCCAAGCTGATGGTTGATGGTGTCTCGACGCGCGACATGCCGCTCATCCAGACCTGCTCGATGATTTTCTGCGGCTTTTATCTCGTGCTGATCACTGCAGCCGATATCATCGCCATCCTGTCCAATCCGAGGTTGCGCTGATGACCGTTTCCGCTGCACCACGACGCAAGATCCGCATGCATATTCGCCCGATCGCTGCCGTCTGCTTGGCTGTCGTCCTGTTCTGGACGATCGTCGCGATGTTTGCACCGCTGCTGGTTCACTACCCTGTCGGCGACATGGTCAGTTACGATTATTTTGGTCCGATGAGCGGTGAATACTGGCTCGGCACCGATTACATCGGTCGCGACATCTATTCCCGCCTGATCGTCGGCGCCCGTTATACGATCGGCATCGCCTTTGTCGGCCTGATCCTTGCGGCGCTGATCGGCATCACGCTCGGCCTGCTGGCTGCCGCTTTTGGTGGCCTGTTCGACATGGTCCTCAGCCGCGCCATCGACACGTTTGTCGGCATTCCAAACCTGCTTCTAGCGCTGGTCATCGTCGCCGGCGGCGGCTCCAGCATCCCGATCCTGATCTTTGCCATCACCATCATCTTTTTCCCCGGCTGTTTCCGCTTCACCCGGTCGATGGCAGTCAATGTCAATGCGCTCGATTTTATCTCGGCGGCGCGTGCACGCGGGGAAGGCCATTTCTATGTGATGATCCACGAGATCCTGCCCAATATCGTCGGACCGATCATGGCGGATCTCGGCCTGCGTTTCGTCCACATCATCCTGCTTCTGTCGGGTCTCAGTTTTCTCGGCCTCGGCGTGCAGCCACCTTTCGCGGACTGGGGCGCATTGGTGCGCGAAAACATGATCGGCATTTCCTACGGATCGCCAGCCGTGGTCGTGCCGTCGCTGGCTCTGGCCAGCCTGGCGCTCGCCATCAACCTCCTGATCGACAACCTGCCACAGCGCATTCGCGACCAGCTGGAGTAGACCATGACCATTCTTTCAAAAAACGTGGGCGACACGCTGGTCAAGGTCGAAGACCTCAGAGTGACCGCGACCACTGACAGCGGTCGAAAAATCGAGATCCTCAAGGGTGTGTCCTTCGATGTCCGGCGCGGCGAAGTGCTGGCACTGATCGGTGAATCCGGCTCTGGCAAAACCACGATCGCTTTGTCGCTGCTCGCCTATGCTCGCTCCGGCTGCTATTTTTCCGGTGGCCGTGTCCTGCTCGATGGTGTCGACCTGGTTGGGCTCGATGAGAATGCCCGTCGAAAGCTGCGCGGCAACACGGTGTCCTACGTTCCCCAAAGTGCGGCGGCGTCGTTCAATCCGTCGAAAAAGATCATGGATCAGGTGGTCGAAGTCGCCGAGATCCACGGCATCATGGACAAGGCGGCTGCGCGTAAGAAAGCGATTGGCCTGTTCCGTAGCCTGTCGTTGCCATCACCGGAAACCATCGGCGACCGTTATCCGCATCAGGTCTCGGGCGGCCAGTTGCAGCGCTTGGCCGCCGCCATGGCCCTGCTTGGCGATCCCGAACTGGTCGTTTTCGACGAACCAACGACCGCGCTCGACGTCACCACCCAGATCGAGGTGCTGAAAGCCTTCAAGGCCGCCATCCTCGATCGTGGCATGACCGGCGTGTATGTCTCGCATGATCTCGCGGTTGTGGCGCAGATTTCCGATCGCATCATCGTCTTGAAGGATGGTGAGGTTCAGGAAGCCGGCGAGACAGAACAGATCGTCGGCGCCCCGGCACATCCCTATACGCAGGCGCTGATTTCGGCTTTCGAGCCGGTGGAACCGGAAGCTGCAGGCTCGCGCCCCGGCAACAGCGTCGTTCTGGAAATGCGCGATGTCGTTGCCGGTTACGGTCCTGTCAACAGCGACGGCCGGCCGCATATCGTTGCTGTCGACGGCGTTAGCCTTACCCTGCAACGAGGCCATTCGCTCGGCGTGATCGGCGAATCCGGCTGCGGCAAGAGCACGCTCCTGCGGGTTGCCGCAGGTCTGCTGCCGGCCGCAACGGGTGCCTGCATTCTCGATAGCAAGGAACTGCGCCCGCAGGTCAGCGCCCGCAGCAAGGACGAACTGCGCAAAATGCAGATCGTTTTCCAGCTGGCTGACACGGCGCTTAACCCGGCTCAGACGGTCGGCAACATCATCGGCCGCCCTTTGACCTTCTACCACGGCATGAAGGGCGAAGCGGGCGACAAGCGGGTCATCGAGCTTCTCGACATGGTGCGCATGCCGGCGCAGTTCCGTCACCGGCTTCCGCGCGAACTGTCGGGCGGTCAACGCCAGCGCATCAACCTTGCCCGCGCGCTTGCCGCCAAGCCGGATGTGCTACTCTGCGATGAAATCACCTCAGCGCTGGACACTGTCGTAGCCGCCAAGGTTCTCGAACTGTTGAAGGAGTTGCAGCGCGAACTGCATCTTTCCTACCTGTTCGTCAGCCACGACATCCACACCGTGCAATCGCTTTGCGACGAGGTAGTGGTGATGTTCGGCGGCAGGAAGCTGGAAACCTTTGCCGCCGCTCACCTGCATGCAGAGGCGCGCCATCCCTATACGAAACTGCTGGCCTCTTCGCTGCCGACGCTCGATCCGACATGGCTCGAAAATTTGCAACAGGACCCGGAACTGGTGCGCAAATTCGCCCACGCGTGACGCTTGGAAATACAGCCCAAAGACAAATGGCCCGGATCGCTCTGGACCATTCTCGTTCGAACGATCAGAGATCGATCAGCACCGACTTGGTGCGCATCGCCCCCATATAGGCTTCGCGGCCGAGATCCTTGCCGAGGCCGGAACTCTTGTAGCCACCGGTCGGCAGGATCATGTCGCGTGAACGACCATAGCGGTTGACCCAGACGGTGCCGGCTTCCAGCTTGCGCGACATACGGATTGCCCGCGACAGGTCGCGGGTGAACAGGCCCGATGCCAGACCGTAGGTCGGGTGGGTGGCGAGTGCTGTTGCTTCTTCCTCGGTTTCGAATGTCTGGATGCTCAGGACCGGTCCGAAAATCTCTTCCGTCACGGCCGGGTTGGTTTCATCGACACCGGCCAGAATGGTCGGCGCATAAAAATAACCCTCCGATTGCATGCGGCAGCCGCCGGCCACGACTTCCGCACCCGCAGATTTGGCGGCATCGACGATGGCTTCGATGCGGGCGATCTGGGTCTCGGAAATGATCGGGGAATACGTGGTGTCGGCATCCCATGTCTTGCCAGGCCGCATCGCCGCCATATGGCCGGCGATCTTGGTGGCGAGTTCTTGCGCCACTGATTTCTCGGCGATCAGGCGGGATCCGGCGACGCAGACCTGGCCGGCATTGCCGGTGATTGAGCGGGCGATACAGGCGGCGGCGAGGTCGATATCGGCATCGGCAAACACCACCTGCGGGCTCTTGCCGCCAAGCTCCAGCGTCATCGGCTTGATGCCGGTGCGGGCGATATCCTGCATGATCTGCGCACCGGCGCGGGTGGAGCCGGTAAAGCTGACCTTGCCGACCAGCGGATGCGTGGTGATGGCAGTCCCGGTCACCGGGCCATCGCCGAGCACGACATTGACGAGACCGGCCGGGATGCCGGCGCGCACTGCCAGTTCGGCGAGATACAGCGTCGAGAACGGCGTCATTTCCGATGGTTTGATGACAATGCCATTGCCGGCGGCAAGCGCTGGGCCAAGTTTCCACGCGGCCATGGACAGCGGCACGTTCCAGGGCGCGATCGCGCCGATCACGCCATAGGGTTCATGCAGGATCATGCCCATCTGCGCGCCGGCGGTCGGAACGACCTGGCCACCTTCCTTGTCGGCAAATTCCGCGAAAAAGCGGATATGGTCGGCGCAGTTGACCACGTCGCTCTGGCGCGCCTGGGTGATCGGTCGGGTCGAGCAGACGGCTTCCAGCTGTGCCAGATAACCGGCTTCCTCATCGATCAGGTCGGCGAAGCGCCGCAGGATGCGCGCGCGATCCCGCGGCATGCAGGTCGCCCAGTCGGATTCGCGCTGAACGCGTGCCGAAATCCGGATTGCCTCATCCACCAGCGCCGCGTCGGCGACCGGAATAGCGGCCAGCGGTTTGCCGTCGCTCGGGCGCCGGATTTCCAGCGCGTCCGCGCCCTCGACATAACGTCCGTCGATAAAATGGCCCTTCGGCAGGCGAAGCGTGGCGGGATCAAAGGAGAGCGTCATGCAAGGTCCATCCGTTTTTCAAGCGATCGGCCGAGGATGTGTGCTCGACCGTAATGCCGACAGGTTACCGGAGGATGGATGGGCATTTGTGCCGTATGGACCTCAGGGGACCGAAGATACTGCGCATTTGGCGCCCTGCCCAAGAAACTCGGCAGAAGAAAATGATGCGCAGCCACGGGTAAAGCGCGGAATATGCTGCGATACCTCTCTAGAGTGTTATTCTGTCAGAAGCGGCGGTGAGCGGATAGCGGCATGGAAACGAGAAAAATCGACAATTTCGAGCTTCAGCTCGTTCCGATGGCGGAGGAGCATATTCCTCGGTTGCACGAGCTTTCGATCGCCGTGAACTGGCCGCATCGCCCCGAGGACTGGGCCGTGGCACTGGCGCTCGGCGAAGGTGTCGTCGCTTTTGACGAGATCGGCCGCCCGGTCAGTTCGGCCATGCTGTTTCCACTCGGCGAAGGTGTCGCGAATATCGGCATGGTCATCACCTCGCCGCGCCTGCAGAACCATGGCGCCGCCCGGTGGCTGATGGATGAAATGCTGCAGCGGACAAAAGGCAAGGTACGGCGGCTCAACGCCACCAAGGCCGCCTACAATCTCTATCTTTCGATGGGTTTTCAGCCATATGCGCTTGTGCTTCAGCATCAGGGCACCGCAATTGCCTTGCCGGGCGAAGATACGCGGGTGCGGTCCATGACCGACGCCGACAACGGCGCGATCATCGACGCCGACCGTCGCGGTTTCGGCTCCGACCGCAGCCATGTCGTCGAACATCTTCTGCCGCTGTCGGAGGCGACGGTGCTGGAGGAAAATGGCAGGATCAATGGTTACGCCCTGTGTCGCCGTTTCGGCCGTGGCCATGTGCTCGGCCCGGTCGTGGCCGCCAGTGAAGAGGATGCCATCGCCTTGATCCGCCCGCTCATTGCGGCTCACGAAGGCAATTTCCTGCGCATGGATACGCGCCATCCGAACGGACCGCTGCAGGCAGCGCTTGAACAGGCAGGTCTCGTCCTGTTCGATCACGTCACCACAATGCAACTGGAGCCGATCGGCAAGATGCCGGAACTGACAGTGTATGGACTTGCTAATCAGGCATTGGGATAGGATTTGCCGCGCCAACCTCCACCGGTGGAGAGACGTGACTTCTGCTCTGGCTGGATCGCAAACTCCCCGATATCATGCACGCGATGGCCGGATGGCCGGATAACGCAAGGGTACAGACGTGAAGCTTGACCGCATCGACATTCGGATTTTGCACGAGTTGCAGAAAAACGGACGCCTGACGAATGTCGAACTTGCCGACCTAGTTCACCTGTCGCCCAGCCCCTGCCTGATGCGGGTGAAGAAGCTGCAGCAGGTCGGCTATATCACCGGTTATTCCGCCCATATCGATCTGGCAAAACTCGGGCCCACCGTCACGGTGTTTACCGAAGTTACGCTCAGCAACCATCGCCAGAACGATTTTTCGCGCTTCCAGCAAGCAATAGAAAAGGTTGAAGAGGCGATAGAATGCCACCTTATCTCCGGTGGCTATGACTATTTGTTGAAATTCGTGACGGCCAGTATTTCCGACTATCAGGAATTGATGGAGCGTCTGCTTGAGGCCGAGATCGGCATCGACAAGTATTTCAGCTTCATCGTGATGAAATCACCCTTCGTGAAACACCACCTGCCGCTGCGCACCCTGTTTCCCGAGTCTTGAAGATGAATCCGCCCGCCAGTCGGACCGGCAGGCGCTCGTCCTGTCGTTGCTGATCAGACGATGCGGTCGCTGACCGCCCTAGTAATTTCGTCCGTCGAATTCTGTCCGGGTGTCGTGCCGATGCCGGCTGCCGTGTTCGCCTCGATGGCCGCCATGACCCGAGCGGCCGATGCGGTTTCGCCCAGATGTTCCAGCATCATCGCCGCGGACCAGATGGCGGCGATCGGGTTGGCAATGCCGAGATGAGCGATATCCGGTGCCGAACCATGGACAGGTTCGAACATGGACGGGGCAGAGCGGTCCGGGTTGATGTTGGCAGACGCCGCAAAACCCAGCCCGCCCTGGATGGCAGCACCGAGATCGGTAAGGATATCGCCGAACAGGTTGGAAGCCACAACGACATCCAGTGTTTCCGGCGCCATCACGAAGCGGGCAGCAATCGCATCGACGTGATAACGCGACACCTCGATATCCGGATATTCGGCGGCTAGCTGATCGGTGACCTCGTCCCAGAACACCATCGAATATCTCTGGGCATTCGACTTTGTCACCGATGCCAGTTTGCCGCGCCGTTTCCGGGCCTGCTCGAAACCGAAACGCAAGATTCGCTCGACGCCCTTGCGGGTAAAGATCGAGGTTTCGACCGCCACTTCATCGGCCGTGCCCTGATGCACCCGGCCGCCAGCACCGGAATATTCACCCTCCGTGTTTTCCCGGATGCAGAGAATGTCGAAATTTTCAGTGCGCAACGGGCCGACCACGCCCGGCAGAAGGCGATGCGGTCGAATGTTGGCGTACTGGGTGAAATTCTTGCGGATGGGCAAAAGCAATCCGTGCAACGAAACCGAGTCCGGCACTATCTGCGGCCAGCCGACGGCACCGAGCAATATGGCATCGAATGCGCGCAATGTCTCAATGCCGTCTTCCGGCATCATCCGTCCGGTCTTGAGAAAAGTGTCGCAGGACCAGTCTAACCAGGTGCCGTCCAGCTCCACGCCATCGAGCGCGCAGGCCTGTGAAATCACCTGCCATGCGGCCTGAGTGACCGGTGTTCCGATCCCATCGCCGGGGATCAATGCAATCTTGTGGGCACCCATCCATGTCTCCTCATGTCTTTGTCGCAAGGGTCGCAGACCTGTCCGTGATTTGCTGCCGGTCTTTTCGACGAGCGCAGCATATTCTGCCCGGCGCTGGAAAAGAACCGCATGATCGTTCGCGCCCGACGTTGCACATATGGATCAAGACGAAAGGATGTTTTCATGCTTGGGCTTTCTGATACCTCTCTTTTCCAGACCGGCTTCCTGATCGGCGGCGAATGGCGTGATGCGTCGGACGGCGCACGTATCTCGGTGGTCAATCCCGCCGATGGACAGGTGATCGCCGAGGTGCCCGACTGTACGGCCGGGGATACGGCGCAGGCGATTGCCGCTGCGCAAAAGGCCCTTCCCGAATGGCGCGCCCGCACGGCCGCAGAGCGTGCGAAACTTCTGGAACGCTGGTCAGCGCTGCTTGTCAAGCACACGGAAGATCTGGCACGCATCCTGACGCTCGAACAGGGAAAGCCGCTTGCCGAAGCGCGTGGCGAAATCGCCTATGGCAATGCCTTCATCAAATGGTTTGCCGAAGAGGCCCGCCGGATCGGCGGCAGCACTATCCCGTCGCCGACAGCCGGGCGCCGCATCATGGTGATGAAGGAAGCCGTCGGCGTCTGCGCCATCATCACACCGTGGAATTTCCCAAACGCGATGATCACCCGAAAGGTCGCGCCGGCACTGGCTGCCGGCTGCACCGTCGTCATCAAGCCCTCCGACTTCACACCGTTGTCGGCGCTCGCGCTTGGCGTTCTGGCCGAGCGGGCCGGAATCCCGGCCGGTGTCATAAATGTGCTGACAGGCAAGCCGGAGGCGATCGGTGGCGTGCTGACCTCCAGCCCTGTGGTGCGCAAACTGTCCTTCACAGGCTCGACCCGCGTCGGTTCGCTGTTGATGCAGCAATGCGCCGGCACAGTGAAGCGCCTGTCGCTGGAACTCGGCGGCAACGCGCCGTTTATCGTGTTCGATGACGCAGATCTCGATCTCGCCATTGAAGGTGCGTTGCAGTCGAAATTCCGCAATGGCGGCCAGACCTGCGTCTGCGCCAACCGCATTCTTGTCCAGGCCGGCATTTACGACGCCTTCTCGCAAAAGCTGGCGGCACGTGTGTCCGCAATGAAGGTCGGCGATGGCCTGACGGATGGCATGGATATCGGCCCGATGATCAACTCGGCCGCCGTGGAGAAGATCAACCGCCATGTCGCAGATGCGCTCGCCAAGGGTGCCAAGGTCATTTCCTCGGCGGCTTCTAGCGCAGAGGGCGCGCAGTACGTGACCCCCGTGGTTCTGAGCGGCGCGACCACGCAGATGATGCTCGCCCAGGAAGAAACCTTCGGGCCTGTGGCGCCGCTTTTCCGTTTCGAAACGGAAGAAGAGGCGATCGCGATTGCCAACGACACGCCTTTCGGTCTCGCGTCATACTTCTACACCCGCGATCTGGCACGAGCTTTCCGGGTCGGTGAGGCGCTGGAGACCGGCATGGTTGGGTTGAACACCGGGCTGATCTCGACCGAAGTCGCCCCCTTCGGCGGCATCAAGCAGTCGGGCCTCGGGCGGGAAGGTTCGCAACTGGGTATCGAGGAATATCTCGAGACCAAGACCTTTCATATCGGCGGACTGTAATTGACAAAGATGGGGACGCGGATGTCTGTGCAGGAAATACTCTCCGATCTGGTCGCCATCCCGTCACTTCCCGGCACGCCAAATACTGTGGTGACCGATTGCCTACGGTCACACCTGTCGCATGACGGCATCGACGTGACGGTTCTGCCGGGACCGGAAAGCGACCGCGCCAACCTGTTCGTAACAATAGGTCCGCGCGGCAAGCCGGGTTACATCCTGTCCGGCCACAGCGATGTCGTGTCGGTCGACAATCAGGTCTGGGCATCCGATCCGTTTCGGCTCTCCGTAAGTGGAGAAAAAATGACTGGACGCGGCACCACCGACATGAAGGGTTTTCTTGCCTGTATTCTGGCCATGGTGCCGGAGTTTGCCGCCATGCCCCTGCGCCGCCCGGTGCATCTGGCGTTTTCCTATGACGAGGAGATTGGCTGTCGCGGCGTCGGCCACATGATTGCCCGGCTCCCGGAGCTTTGCGCCCCACCGGTGGGCGCCATCATCGGCGAGCCGAGCGGCATGCGGCCGGTCTTGTCTCACAAGGGCAAACAGTCGCTGGAGCTGCACTTTACCGGCAAGGCGGGTCACTCTTCCAAACCGGCGCTCGGCGAAAATGCCATATATGCCGCAGCCGACATGCTGGTGCATATCCGTGAGATGGCGCAATCAATGGAAAGGGATGGGCCTTTCGACCAGCGGTTCGCACCGGCTCATTCTACCTGCCAGGCCGGCGTGATACACGGCGGCGCTGCCGTCAATATCATTCCCGACAGCGCCGAAATCCAATTCGAAGCGCGCGCCATACCGGGCATTGATCCGCGTTCGCTGAGCGTCTCGATTATCGACCGTATCGACGCGCTGAACGCCGAAGCGAAGGCGGCAGGGCGCAATCTGTCGGCCACATGGCGTGAAACCTCTAGCTATCCAGCGCTGCCGCCCTGCGAGGATCGCGGGTTTGTCGCGCTGATGGAGCGGCTGAGTGGCAACCCCTCGGTTCAGGCCGTCAGCTACGGCACCGAGGCTGGGCTGTACCATCAGGCCGGCATCCCATCGATCATCTGCGGGCCCGGCGATATCGGGCGGGCGCATGGGCCGGACGAATTCATTCTTCTGTCCGAATTGCAGGAATGTCTGACGATGCTGCGCAGGCTCGGTGCAGAATTGTGTCGCGACGTCTGACGCCAGATTCTCAAGAAAGCCATTTCATGACCAATCACATTACCCGCAAAGTGCTCGACCACGCCGGTTTCAAGAGTGCACTTACCCATATCGATGCTGGCTATGACCGGTTCGTCGACGAACTGATCACGCTGACCGAGATCCCCGCTCCCCCCTTCAGGGAAGAGCGCAAGGCCGCCGCCTATCTGGAAATGATGCAGGAAGCCGGGCTGGAAGAGGCCGCACGCGACGAGATCGGCAATGTCTGCGGCCTGATCCGCGGCACCGGCAATGACGGTTATCTCGTCGTGGCCGCACATCTGGACACGGTCTTTCCCGAAGGCACCGATGTTACCGTTCGCCGTGAGGGCACCAAACTTTTCGCACCGGGCGTCGGTGACGACACGCGCGGCCTTGCCGCCAACCTGACACTGATGCGCGCCATCAAGCAGTCCGGCATACGCCCGAAAAAAACGATCCTGTTAGTCGGTGATGTCGGCGAAGAGGGCAAGGGTGACCTGCGCGGCATCCGCCATCTGTTTACGGAAGGCCAGTATCGAGACCGCATCGACGGCTTCATTTCCGTCGATGGCCCGGAAACGGCGCGCATCGTCAATCAGGCGGTCGGCTCCTATCGTTACCGCGTGACCTTCAATGGTCCGGGCGGCCATAGCTATGGCGCGTTCGGCACGGTCAATCCGGCCTATGCCATGGCCGAAGTGCTGACGGGGCTTTCGGAACTGCATTTGCCGACGGAACCCAAAACCACCGCGACCCCTTCCGTCTTCGGCGGCGGCACCTCGATCAACGCGACGCCCGAAACCGTGTGGTTCGAACTCGATCTGCGCTCCGTGTCGCAAACCGAGCTTGACCGCATCGATGGCGAATTCCATGCCCTGCTGGAAAAGGCGGTCGCTGCCGAAAACGCCCGTGCCGACATCTCTACCGGCAAGGTAACGGTCGAGGCCATGCGCATCGGCCACCGCCCCGCAGGCGCCGTTGCCGACAATGCGCCAATCATCACGTCGAGTCTCGATGCGATCAAGGCTTTCGGTTTCGAACCGCGCCTGACGGCATCGTCCACCGATGCCAATATTCCGATCAGCCTCGGCGTGCCGGCGGTCTGCATCGGTTCCGGCTCGGGTGTCGGCGGCCGTGCCCACTCGCTCGAGGAATGGATCGACGTGGATCGTGAACCGCAACTGCGCTCACTGCATGCGCTTTTGGCTGTGATCCTCAGCATTACCGATCTGGAAGATTGAGCCAGGTCATATGGTTTATTGCTGTCCGCCCAAGGCGGGCAGCCCTGTGCACCTAACTGGAGAAGCAATGACCTTTCAGATCCTGTCCTATCCCGGCCGTGTAGAAACGTTCCGCAAGATTTTTGGCCGCGATATGCCGGAGGTCGGCTTTGCGGGCTCGGTGGAAGAGGCTGATCCGGCCGATGTGCGTTATCTGATGGCCTGGACATTTCCGGACAATCTCGCAAGGCGTTACCCCAATCTCGAATTGATCTTCTCGACCGGCGCCGGCATCGACCAGATGACCGCCGTCGATATCCCGCCGGGCGCAAAACTGGTGCGGATGATCGAGGAGGGCGTTACCACGCTGGTGCGCGATTATGTGGTGATGGGCGTTCTCGGCCTGCACCGCGACCTGCCGGCCTTTCTCGCGCAGCAACGGCAGGAAATCTGGAAGACCCGCGATTTCGTCTGGCCTGACGAGCGGCAGGTCGGCATTCTCGGCTTGGGCGAACTCGGCATGGCGACCGTCAATGCGCTGCGCCCCTTTGGTTTCAAGCTGGCTGGCTGGAGCCGCACCGCCAAAACCATCGACGGCGTCGATTGCTACCACGGCGCCGATGGCCTGCGCGACATGCTGGCCGGAACCGATATCCTCGTCTGCCTCCTGCCGCTGACGGATGAAACGCGCCATATCCTCGATGCGACACTTTTCGCACAATTGCCGAAGGGTGCCGGCCTCGTGCATGCGGGCCGTGGCGGCCATCTCAATCAGGACGCACTTCTTGAAGCACTCGACAGCGGCCATCTCGCCGGTGCGTTCGTGGATGTCACCGATCCCGAGCCGCTGCCGGTCGGCCACCGTCTGTGGTCGCATCCGCATGTTGTGCTGACACCGCATATCGCCGGCCACAGCCGCCCGGAAAGCGCCGCCGAGGCGACCATCACCAACATCCGCCGGCATCTGAACGGCGAACTGCCGAAGGGGCTGGTCGATCCGAAGCACGGATATTGATCCGGATGGTCGGGTGTCGCACATGCCTTGTGGCAGCAACGTTCGCAGCACGTTCGAGACTTGGCAGAAAATGCGGCAACGGCATCCATCCCCGGCGACCTGCAACTGCCGCCTCATGCGAGGATCGGATGTTATCGCAGTGGAGGCTTCATGCAGACCGTTACCGCTTCTGACATCAACATCGTCGACCTCGGACCTCCCGATGCAGTCGAGGCGCAGCGTCTGTCCCAGCAGGAAGCCTGGCCGCATCGTCTGGAAGATTGGCAGTTTCTGCTCGAAATCAGCCAGGGTTTTGGCGCGGTGTGTGATGGCAAACTGATGGGAACGGCGCTGCTCACGCCTTACGGTGATACGGCGGCTACCTGCAACATGATCATTGTCGATCCGGCAATGCGCGGCCTTGGTGTCGGGCGCCGGCTGGTGGAAAAGCTGCTGGAACGTGCCGGTGGTCGCGAATGCCGACTGATCGCCACACAGTCAGGTCTGCCGCTTTATGAGAAACTCGGTTTCGTCGCGACCGGCGAGATCCGTCAGTATCAGGGCATTGTCAGCGCTGCCTCCATTGATGCCGAGGTCGCTGAGGTGACGTATGCCGACTTACCGGAACTGATCGCATTCGATACGGCAGCCCAGGGCCTCGACCGCCGCGCCTTGATGGAGCTGTTGATCGAGGAAAAGCCCTTTCTGCTGTCGCGGGATCAAAACGGTCTGCGCGGTTTTGCCTCCTGCCGCCCGTTTGGACGCGGCCACATACTCGGGCCGCTGGTTGCGCGAGACGAAGAAGCTTTCAGGACGCTGCTTGCAGCCTCCATCGCACGCCATGACGGAAAGTTCCTGCGTGTGGATCTTACCGATGCGGCGGCGGATGTCGCGCTGGTCGAAGCCGCGGGCCTTGCCCATGTCGGCGGCGGTATCGCAATGACCCGGCCCGGCGCACAAGGCGCCACCCCATACGGCGGCGGGCGTGTCTATGCGCTGGCCAGCCAGGCGCTGTGTTGATTTTTCTTCGATAGTGCAGTGATCAAAAAAGACCCGGAGACAGCGATGTTTCCGGGTCAAGTCGTTGGGGATTCTGCTGCGTGGGTCGGCTTCAGCCGACGATGACGTAGATTTTGCGCACGGTTTCGATGGTCTTCCAGATGCCAACATAACCTGGCTTCATCATGAAACTGTCGCCCTTGCGGAAAATGCGCGGCTCCTGGCCCTGTTCAGTCAGTTCGATGACACCTTCTAGCAGGTGGCAGAACTCGAACTTCTCGCCTTTGATGGAATGGTTTGAACCTGGCGTGGCTTCCCAGATACCGGTGATCACTTCACCGTTGCGGGCATCCTCGAATGCCCATGTGCTGTAGGTCGGATCACCCTCCACCAGCTTTTCCGGGTCGCATTTGCGTGTCACCGGCGTGCCGAGTTTCGACTGGTCGAATTTGATGAGAAGGCTCATGTCTTGCTCCTGAAAATTACTGGAAGCGGTCGAGCGCCTTGTAATAGGCGCCGACCAGGGGAAGAAACCAGGGTTTGCCGAAATGGCCGGGAACTGCGTTCCAGGCGAGGCCATCCCAGGGATTGCGGTTGATGCAACCTGTCATCAGGTCGGCCATGATCTCGCCCATGTGGGTGGCAAGCTGCGCACCGTGGCCGGAGTAACCCATGGCGTAATAGAGGCCCTCGGCCTCGCCGGCGCGCGGGTAGCGGTCCTTGGTCATGTCCACCAGACCACCCCAGCAATAATCGATGTCGATATCGGCCAGATGCGGAAAGATTTTTGCCATGCTGTCGCGCAGTATTGCGCCGGCCTTGGCATCGGAACGCTGGTCCGAACTGGCGGAGAAACGCGCCCGCCCGCCCCATATCAGCCGGTTGTCCGGCGCCAGGCGAAAATAATTGCCGACGTTCATGGTGTTGACGTAGGTGCGCTGGCCCGGAACCGTCGCCGCCACCTCGGCATCAGTCAGCGGACGGGTGGCGATCAGAAAACTGCCGACCGGAATAATGCGGCGGCGGAAGAAGGGGAAAGCAGCGGTGGTATAGGCGCCGGTCGCCAGCAGAACCTTGCCTGCCGAAATTTCGCCGCGTGGCGTCCTCAGCCGCCAGACATTGCCGTCACGCTCGCGCGAAGTCACGGGTGTCTCCTCGTGGATGACGGCACCGTGACGGGCTGCGGCTGTTCCAAGCCCGCTGACGAACCGGCCCATATGCATCATCGCGCTCTTTGTCTGCAACATGCCGCCATGAAAGGCGTCGGAACGCACCTCGTTGATGAGGTCGGCGCGGCTGAGCATTGCCGTATCCGGGTCGGCATCCTTGTGCAGCGCCTCAAAATTGCGGGCGAGGCCCTCGTAGTGCGCCGGTTTGGAGGCCAGCTTCAGCTTTCCGGACCGCCGGAAATTGCAGTCGATTTTCTCATCCGCAATGATCCGCTCGATCGTGGCAATGCCATCGTCGAACGCCTTGTAGATAGCACGTGCCTTGTCTGGGCCGAAGGTTTCACGGGCATGGCCGTAACTGTGAGCGATGCCGTTGTTGAGATGGCCGCCATTGCGGCCCGATGCCCCAAAGCCGACAGTTTCGGCTTCGAGCACCACGACGGAATGCCCCTCCTGAGCCAGCTTGCGGGCAGCACCCAGCCCGGTAAAGCCCGCGCCGATGACCGCATAGTCAAAGCTGCCGCCAGCGGCATCTTTCGATGCCGCATCGAAGGCGGGCGCCGTATCGTGCCAGTAGGAGAGGTATTTCATGTCACATCCTCAAAGGCCAAACACGCCCGGCAGGCCGCCAATGCCCTTGACCTCGGTATACTCGTAGAACGGGTTGGCCGGCTCGTGTTTGCGGTTGACCCAGACTTTTGACTTGATGCCGAGATCATGCGCCGTCATCAGGTCGTAGCGGAAGGACGAGGAGACATGGGTAATGTCTTCCGGCCCGCAACCCAGAACGTCGAGCATGTATTCAAAGCCATTCATCTGCGGCTTGTAGGTGCCGGTTTCTTCCGCAGTGATCACCTTGAAGAAAGGCGCACCGAGCTTTTCGACATTGGACATGATCTGGCTCTTCATCGCATTGGACAGGATGACGAGCGGGATCTCCTTGGCAACGGCCGCGAGGCCGGCCGGTACGTCGTCATGGGGACCCCAGGTTGGAACTTCCTCATAGATGCGCTTTGCATCTTCGGCCTTGAACGGCACGCCATGTTTCTTGCACGTGCGCTCCACGGCATTGTGAACCACGTCCGCATAAGGCTTCCACGCGCCGAGAACTTCGTCGAGACGATAAGCGGAAAAGCTCTTGATGAAGGCGAGCATGTCAGGTTCGGCCAGATCATCGCCGTAAATGCGTCGTGCGGCGCCCGCCATGTCGAAATTGGTGAGCGTGCCGTAACAATCGAAGGTGACGAACTTCGGTCGGAAAGTCATGGCGGGAATTCCTGTGTTGCGAGCGTTGGCGAGCCTTCGCGGCTCCTGACACAAATCCTATGGCCTGTTTGAAGATGGACCGGCCGCATTGCGGGTCGGAAGAAGCACAAAACACCGTATGTCGAGGCCGCGGCGATAGGATCTTGCGGGAGCCGCGCGAACGCTGTCCCGCCATTGCCATCTGCTTTGCGCTGCGCCGGCATATCCTTTGGCATCATCGATCACGAACAGCGCAATCTTTCGTGGCAGCCGGTCAATCAACCGAACAGTGCGCGTTCCGGGCCGGATAATCGGGCCATATCAAAGGTCGCCACTGCTCATCTGAACGATGCAGGTCGGGCGCAACAACCGGAAATGATCATGCTGTCCAATTCTCTTGTCGAACTCGATCGCCGCCATCTCATCCATCCGGTCGCCAGCTGGCGTGGTCATGAAGCGGCCGGCGTGCGCGTGCTGACGTCGGGACAAGGTGCCACGGTGCGCGATGCTTCGGGCAAGGAACTGATCGACGGTTTTGCCGGCCTGTGGTGCGTCAATGCCGGGTACGGGCAGGAAAGCGTCGTCGAGGCCGCCATGAAGCAGATGCGCGAACTGCCCTATGCCACCGGCTATTTCAGCCTCGGTTCGGAACCGGCAATCCGGCTGGCGGCACGTCTGGCCGATCATGCGCCGGGTGACCTCAACCATGTCTATTTCACGCTCGGCGGCTCCGACGCTGTCGACAGCACGGTGCGGTTCGTCCGGTATTACTGGCACGCGCGCGGTCTGCCGCAGAAGGACCTGTTCGTTACGCTGGAATACGGCTATCACGGCTCCTCGACCGCCGGCGCCGGCCTTACCGCCATTCCCGCTTTCCATGCCGGTTTCGGCGTGCCTTATGACTGGCAGCACAAGATCCCGTCGCCCTATCCCTACCGCAACCCGGTGGGTGATGATGCTGCCGCCATCATCGAACACTCGAAGGCACAGTTTCTGGCAAAGATCGAGGAATTGGGCGGGCCGGAACGCGTCGCGGCATTTTATGCCGAACCGATCCAAGGGTCCGGCGGCGTCATCGTGCCGCCCAAGGGCTGGATGAAGGCAATGCGCGATCTGTGCACCGAATACGACATTCTCTTCGTCGTCGACGAAGTCATCACCGCTTTCGGCCGCACCGGCCCGATGTTTGCTTCGAGCGAAGACGGCATCGTGCCGGATATGATCACCACAGCGAAGGGCCTGACTTCTGGCTATGTGCCGATGGGTGCCGTGTTCCTGTCGGAAAAGGTCTACCAGACGATTGCCGACGGTGCCGGCAAGGCAGTCGTTGGCCATGGTTATACCTATTCCGCGCACCCGGTCTCGGCTGCCGTTGGTCTCGCAGTCCTCGACCTCTATGAGGGCGGACTGCTCGACAACGGTCGCCTGATGGGCGAGCGCCTGCAGGCAGGTCTCCAGTCACTGAAGGATCATCCGCTGGTCGGCGATGTGAGAGGTCGCGGCATGCTGGCCGCGATCGAGCTGACCACCGACAAGGCCAAGAAAACACCGCTGCCCGCTGCATCCCTGCCTTCGACGCGTATCTTTGAGCGCGCTTGGGATGCCGGCCTTGTCATTCGCGCTTTTGCCTGGGGTGTCATTGGTTATGCGCCGCCTCTGTGCTGCACCGAAGCCGAAATCGACGCCATCATCGAGCGCACCCGGCATGTGCTTGACCTGACGCTCGAGGACGCGGATGTACGTGCGCAATTGGGCTAGACCATTTTGAACAGGAACACGCCGCGACCGTTGCCGCTGCGTGATCCGCATTTCACGGCGACCATATAGGGTCGCACGCCGAGACCATTGCTGTTTTGCCTGGAGAGTTTTATGCCCGCGCCCCTGATGACGATTGCCACCGGAACCGATCTGCCGGCCCGCGCTGATGTGGTGGTGATCGGAGGCGGCATCGTCGGCACCTCGATCGCCTATTATTTGGCGCGGTCCGGCGTCAGTGTCGTGCTCTTAGAAAAGGGCCGGATCGGCGCGGAACAATCGAGCCGGAACTGGGGCTGGTGCCGCCAGCAGAACCGCGATGCCCGCGAACTGCCGATGGCGACCAAAAGCCTCGAACTATGGGATGCGCTCGCAGCCGAGATTGGCGAGGATACCGGTTTCCGCCGTTGCGGTCTGACCTATCTGTCCGATGACGAAAGCGAAATCGC
Organism: Rhizobium sp. NFR12; assembly: GCF_900108545.1. Classification (NCBI taxonomy): domain Bacteria; kingdom Pseudomonadati; phylum Pseudomonadota; class Alphaproteobacteria; order Hyphomicrobiales; family Rhizobiaceae; genus Rhizobium; species Rhizobium sp. NFR12. The sequence goes on from NZ_FNWM01000003.1 coordinate 64,786, forward strand.
CGGCTGGGCGAAGTGGCGCGACTTTGCCGTCACCCAAGGCGTGCGCACCGCCATGCTGACGCCGCAGGAAGCCGCTGAGCGTGGTCGAGCGACGGCCAAGATCTGGAAGGGCGGCGTGTTTTCGCAGGATGACGGCATTGCCGATCCATCGCGTGCCGCACCCGTTCTGGCGCTCGGCGTCATCAAGTATGGTGGGGCAGTCTTGCAGGAATGCGCCGCGCGCGGCGTCGAACTTTCCGCCGGTCGCGTCAGCGGCGTGGTGACGGAAAAGGGAACCATCGCTACGTCGCAGGTCGTCGTTGCAGGTGGGGCATGGGCATCGTCCTTCTGCCACCAGCTTGGCGTCGGAATGCCACAGGCATCGACGCGCTCGACCATCCTCTCTGTTGGTCCGGGTGCCGCCGGAGACATTCCACCAGCGCTTCATACAAAAGATGTGTCGATCACCGCGCGCGGCGATGGCGGCTGGACGCTGGCGGTTTCCGGCCGGGCGCAGCTCGACCCGACGCCGCAGAATATTCGATACGCCAAAGCCTTCCTGCCGATGTTCACCCGTCGCTGGGGCAACCTTTCTGCGGGCAGTCTGCAGGGCTGGGGCTGGAAACACGAGACGCGCCGCATCTGGAAGCTCGACCGGCCGACGCCCATGGAGCGGGCCCGTATTCTCGACCCGAAGCCGAACCGCGCTATTGCGCAGGATACGCTTGCACGAGCAAGAAAACTTCTACCCGGCCTTTCTGCCAATCCCGTTCAGGCCACGTGGGCCGGTTACATCGACAGCACGCCCGATGGCGTGCCGGTGATTGGCCCGGTGGACAAGATTCCGGGCCTGATGATCGCGGCCGGGTTTTCCGGTCACGGGTTTGGCATCGGTCCCGGTGCCGGCCTCCTTGTCGCGCAGATGTTGACCGGGCAGGCTACCTTCGTCGACCTGACCAATTATAGGTTGGAACGTTTCGCCAAGGGATCGTGGGGCAAGGTTTCCGAATTCTAGCGGCATCTGCCTTCTCAACGTGCAAGGTAGCGGCTTCACGAACGGTCGGTGGCAGGGCGAGCGATTTCACGCGTGTCATCAGTGGTTTGGCGAATGCGGAATTGCCGACCGTGCGAACTCCATCAAGGCGGCCGATTTTACAAGTCTCGGTGCAATCGGGCCCCGCAACCAAATCATCATTATCGAAAAACACCCGTAGCGACAAGCTGCGGGTGTTTTGCGTCGGGGATTACTTTACTTGCGAGGCTGGAGCGAAGTCTCCAGCCGTAACCCGCACTTGTGATCCTGTGCACCGAGCCGTCAGACAATGCCGAGTGCCTTCACCTACGAGGCAGGCGTTGTTGGCTTCATGTCCAGGAGTTCGGGGCCCCCCTTTCCCAAAAACCTTGCGGCCGCAACGCTGCAGGCATTGCCGATGTTGTCCCAGTCTTGCCGGCGCATCTCGGCTTCCGTGAGGACCGCTCCAGCCGCCCGGACGGTCGCGGCTGCGCTCCGGGTGCGGGAGCGTCCGCGAAGGCAAAATCAATGCGGCTCTGCTGTGACAAAATGGAGGCCCGTTCGATCGCGTTCTAAAACTCGCGGACATTGCCCGGCCAGGCATATCGCTGCAGAGTCTGGAGGTTGGCGTTCGACAGCGTCAACTCGCGCCGGTGGGCGACGCTCTGCCGTCCCATAAAACGCTGGGCGATGAGGGGAATGTCTTCCCTCAGGTCCCGCAGAGGCACCGACTCGATTGGGAGGACCGCCAGACGGAAGAAGAGGTCCTCCCGAAACTCCGGGTTCTGCACGGCCTGCTTCAGATCGAGATAGGCGGCTACGCTAATCCGGAGAATGCCCAGATCGATCTCGACGCTACTGTTCGCAATGATGCCAGACATCAGATGGGCGGCCAGTTCCGCTAGGACGGCCGCGACTAATTCGTGCTGCCATCATGCGTCGACTGTAGATGTCGCGACGTGGGATAACGCGTCCGTCATGCCTTGTTGGCAGCAAAGAAAAAGGTCTGGATAAAACCCATCAGGCAGGAAGTCAGCCGTCAAGGTGCCGGTAATACGTTATCTGGGAGATATACACTTCGACTGGACGCCGCCTCCGCCGATGTGGACGTCATTGACTGCATCGTAGCTCAGCCGATACCGGGCGGCGCACCATGTAATATGTCGGACTTCGCTCGGCGTCAGCTTGGAGGAATTCGCGGTCGCCAAACCTTGTCCATTCTCGGCATATGCCGAGGCCGAGTTCCCACCGAAAGCTTCTGCGTTCGCCTGGGGCTCGGGGAACTGAAACGCATTGGCAGGGGCCACGAAAGCGGCAAACATGAGACCGCTGAAGGAGACGATGGAGGCGAGCTTGGCGACGTTGCGCATCTGAGAACCGATCTTCTATTCACTTGAAGAACGGCTGTTGCGCGATTTTAGTTCCTTTCGTCGGTGCTGCCGGCTTTTCAAGAGGCTTTCGGCCACCACAAAGCGGGATCAGACGGTGGAAATTGAGAACACAAGTCTCGCTCAGGAAGAGCATCCACCAGGTCCTTGGAGCGGTCGAGACACACCGCCGCGTCCTCGACGACCTCCGATCGTGGTTGCGCCTGCTTTAAGTCGATCACCCGCTTACTGCCCGACGGCGTGATCATCGCGAAATGGTCGTTCACATCCGACTTCCAGCAAACGGGTATTCATCAGACCACTCCCACCTATCCCAAGTGGCAGCCTTGCCCGCACCAGAAGATAAGAAGACAGGATTAGCGCGCAGGCAGCATGGCTCGGCCGGCATTTCTAATTGTGAGCGCTGAGTCCGCCATGGGTGCGATAAGGCCGCTTGCGATCGCTGAAGCGAGGGCCTCTGTGAATTCGGCACCTTCGAGGCCATGCTTCTTCGAAAAGTTTTGCACAGCACCGCGTGTCGAAGTCGGTGATACGCCAAACTTGTTATTCTTAAAAGCGTTGACGATAATTTGGTTTGTTTCGTCCAGGGTCATGATCATTCCTATGTGATGCAACGTGCTACCAGCAACCGGATCACCTTCATAGCGCCTAAACCGTCGAGCGTGTCCTTTCGTGCTCAGAGCGAGAGATTGATCGCAGAAGGCGTGTGTATGACATTGGTCTATCGCAAACTCATTTTCCGCCATCCTGCCTTTCCCTCCGTCGGTCAACACCATCTTCCTCAATGTCGCGCGATGCGGTCGGGTCAAAACGGCGAATTACCGGTTGCCTCCTTCCGAAAGGCTGGGAAGCAATCTCTCGCATCGGCCGATCGTCTAAGAGCTCCTGGCTTTCATGAAATCGATGAATGCCCGAACAGATGCGGCCATGTGAGAGCGTTCCGAGTAGTAGAGATAGAATCCCGGGAAGAGCTTGCAAGCCGGTTCGAGCACTCGCTTGAGTTCGTTAGTTTTCAAATAGGGTTCCACCAGGTCCTCGATGAGGTAAGCCAGTCCAAGTCCCTCGCGAGCTGCTGAAAGGAGTAGCTCCGTATCGTTGACGGTAACGACGTTCTCGACATCAACATCGAGGACGCCATCGGCACCTTCGAACCGCCATGGGTACAGGGCTCGTCCCTGTGGTGGATTCCTGCTATTCTCTGGCCGATCTTCCAGCGGCCTTCGACCATTTGGATCGAGGAGCATTTGGGAAAATCGTCATCGACGTAGCCGAATAGAAGATGCCGCAGTCAGCAGTCGGATCACCTGTATCAATGTCTCAAAAACCGATCGTAGCGGCACACCGCTACGATCGCCGGTAGACGCTTCGGGCCGCATGCGGGAATAATCTCCGCGCCCCGCCAATCGGTCATTCGCGACCTTGGACCTAAATCCCGTAACCAGTCGTTCGCTGCGCATTCGATGACAAGCCGCCAATAGCTCTGTGAAACACTTGTCTCCGCTTCTGAAACGGGGAGACTACGCTGTCGGATCCAGTGAAGGGTTCAAATCTTGATCCCTCGAGCTGACTGGATTTGTAATGCTGTTTGATTTGCATTTGATTGCTGCTGACTTTCGATGAGTTGGCTGGCATCCCTATCGCTCATGGGCAGTCCGAACAGGTATCACTTGATCAGATGCGGCTTGAGGGCAGCAAGAACAGCCATCTCCTATTGGGTGTCGACGCCTTCGAGCACGCACCGCAAAATCAGCTTTGAGCATAGGGCAATGATGCCGGCGACGATTTCCCGCGATGGGATGCTATGGGTAGCGAAACTCCGGTTAGGAGCGGTTTGATGTACCAAATGGTCCGACGTTTTCTTGGTTCTTTGTCCCACACAGGCACGTTCATCGCGCTTGTTTTCTTTGCTGCCTCTCTCACTCCAAGTCTCTTGCCTCGGTCTTACCTGGTACAAGGAGCGCTTTCGGGCGTCTGCGCCGCCGTGGGCTATATGGCGGGCGTGGCAGTGGCTTGGCTTTGGCGCTACCTGGAACTTCCTCGCGCCTCGAACAGGGAACGACCCCTGAAGGTCGCATTCCTCATCGCTGCCATTGCCATCCTGGGTGTTTTTCTCTGGCACGCGGTCGAATGGCAAAATTCCATTCGCCTGCTTTGGGGCATGGATGCGCTCGATAGCGCTGAACCTTTGAAACTGGCTGCCGTTGCCATCCTCGCCTTCGCCGTGCTGCTCTTTACAGGACGTGTCTTTCAGCTTGCGGCTCGCGGTCTTTCGGGGTGGATCAACAGGTACGTTCCTCGACGGGTGGCGAACGCCCTAGGCGTAACACTGGCCGCCCTGTTGTTCTGGACTGCCGGGCAGGGGCTGCTGCTGCGATGGGCGCTGGACGCAACGGATGCCTCGTTCCAGCAAGTTGATGCCCTGATTGACGACGACACTCCTGCACCGACCGACCAGGCGAAAACCGGGAGTGCATCTTCACTGGTTTCGTGGGAGGGCCTTGGACTGCAAGGGCGCCGTTTTGTCAGCTCTGGCCCCACTGCGCCCGACGTCGGCGCGTTCTGGCAGCAGACAGCCGAAAAGCCGATCCGCGCCTATGTCGGGCTCAACAACGGCGAGACGGTGGAAGCAAGAGCCGCGCTCGCCCTGAGAGAGCTTCAGCGACAGGGCGGTTTCGATCGGTCGATCCTCGTCATTATCGTCCCGACAGGAACCGGATGGGTTGATCCAGCCGCCATGGACACGCTCGAGTTTCTTCACCGCGGCGATGTGGCGAGCGTCGCGCTCCAATATTCCTATCTTGCGAGCTGGTTGTCTTTGATGGTGGAGCCGGACAATGGTCAGGCTGCGGCGAGGGCATTGTTCACCGAAGTCTACAGCCACTGGAAAACGCTTCCGCGTGAACGGCGGCCGAAGCTTTATCTGTATGGCTTGAGCCTCGGTGCGCTCAATTCGCAGCTATCGACGGACATCTATGATGTTGTGGCCGATCCGTTCCAGGGAGCACTTTGGACCGGTCCCCCATTCCGCAGTCAAAGATGGCGCACAATCACAGATCAGCGGCAAGACCTTTCGCCTGCGTGGCTTCCCAGGTTTCGCGACGGTTCCTTGGTGCGCTTTGCGAACCAAGCATCCCCTCCTGTCCAGTTTGATGCGTCCTGGGGACCGATACGGTTTGTCTACTTGCAATATGCCAGTGACCCGATCGTCTTTTTTGAAACTGCTTCGTTGTTCAAGGAGCCGGATTGGATGAAGGGGGAAAGAGGCCCGGATGTCTCGCCGCGGCTCAGGTGGTTTCCCGTGGTGACCATGCTGCAACTGACATTTGACATGGCGATCGGCACAACATCGCCAATGGGGTTTGGCCACGTCTATGCACCGGAGGACTACATCGACAGTTGGATCGCATTGACCGATCCGCCCAATATGGATCACTCGGTGGTCGAGCAACTCAAGGCGCGGTTTGCCAAGTGACCGATTTCGGCGTGATCCAATAATCTCCGTGGGAGGGGACGGCCAGAGGACGAACTGATCTACGCAGCAATGTTCTTGTTCAACTGCCCATCCTTCATGATCACAAGGAAGTTTTTCGCCGGGTCCTCGATTAAGGCGATGTCCGCAATCGGGTCGCCGTCGACCAGCAGTAAGTCGGCGAGTGCGCCTTCCTGAACCACGCCCAGCTTCCCTTCGTAAGGGCTCCGAAGGCCGGAGAGCGCGAGTAGCTGGCCATTGTCCCCCGTCGCCATCTTCAGGATTTCGGCAGGCTTGTACCAGCGGGTGAGTTTTGTGAGTTGTGCACCCTGCCGCGCGGCTGCCTTATCATCGAACAGCGTGTCGGTACCCCAGGCCGTCTTGACCTTGTGCTTCTTGGCAAGCGCGTAGGCGGCGTCGGTGCCGGAAAACATCTGCAGTTGCTTGCGTCTGTTTGGCGACCCCTCGGCAAAGGGCGTTGCGTCCTGATCGTCCAGAAAGGGCTGTAGGCACCACCAGATACCTTTTTCCGCGAGCAGGGCCACCGTCTCGTCGTCGAGCAGGTTGCCATGCTCTATGCACCGAACGCCAGCGGCGACCGCCTGGGCGACTGCTTTTGGCGTATAGGCATGAACCGTCGCGTAGGTCCCCCAGTTCTCCGAAGCGCCGACGCCCGCTTCCATTTCCTCAAGCGTGAACTGCGTCACATCGAGCGGGTCGAACGCGGATGACACGCCTCCACCCGCCATGATCTTGATCTGCGACGCGCCGAGTGCCAGTTGTTCGCGGGCGCGCTTTCGGACCGTGCCGGGATCGTCGGCAATGGCCGAGCCGCCCACACGCTCACTGTAGGTGAAATCGTCCGGCCGCGCGGGGAGGTCGATCGGAAGCCTGAAGTCGCCGTGGCCACCCGTTTGCGAAATGAACGCACCCGATGGCCAGATCCTGGGCCCGGGAACGAGCCCGGCATCGATGCCGCGCTTCAACCCGAAGCAGGGGCCGCCCATATCGCGAATTGTGGTGAACCCCCTCATCAAGGTGTCGTTGGCCGCCTTCACTGCCGCGACATTGATGAAGCCGATATCAGACGTCAGGACGGCCAATTGGGGAACCGTCGCAAACATGATGTGGGTATGCGCGTCGATCATGCCCGGCATCAGCGTTCGCCCGCCGCCCGCTATTCGCGTGACGGAAAGGTCGGCTGGAATCTGGATCGGTGACGGTGAAATCGACGTTATCCGGTTTCCGATCACCAGCACATTGGATGGATTGGACAATGTTTCCGACATACCGTCGAATATGCGCACATTTTCGAACAACACGGCTTTTGTCGGCGTTGCTTGAGCCTGCACGGCGCTCGGCAGACCCGCCAGCCCGAACCCCGCCAGCATCGCAGCGGCGCCGACGAAAAATCCGCGGCGCCGGAGATCGCCATTCATTCGGTGCGTGAGCGTCTGCAATACGGGATCGCAACATTTGCACGGCAGGTCGCTGGTGAGATGGTCGTACTTGGTGCCAAACCGAAATCTCATGCTTCCCCCCTCCGCGAGCATCACGACACAAGCATACGCCCGCATTCAGTTTTCCACGAAAAGTCGAAATAGGTTACGCGTGAATAACCACTGCTTGCAAGCAAAAACTATAGTGATATCGTGGAAGTACGCACAGGTTCCGATGGGAGAAACCTATGTTGTACAACATCGTTCTCGCGGCCGGAATTACGCTCGCATTGTCGCTTCCGGCATCCGCCGAAGATCAGGCGACTGATCTACTTGCTGACCGTGAATGGAGCATCATCGTCAGTCCCTATGTCTGGGCTGCGTCCCTGGATGGCGATGCGTCGCTGGCAGGTTTGGACAGCAATGTCGATATTCCGTTTTCGGATATTTTCAAACACCTCGATCTTGCGGCCATGGGCAATGTCGAAGTGACGAACGGACTTTTCGGCTTCTACTTTGATGGACAGTACGTTCAGACGAGCCAGGACGAGGATCTCGCCGACTTCGAGGTCGGCTTGAAGATCAAGACGACTATTCTGGCAGCCGGCGCTTACTACCGCGTCTACGACCTCGCACTTGGGGGCGACACGGTGTTTGGTGAACCGCGGCATTTCACCGTCGAGCCTACGGTCGGCATCCGTTGGACAAAACTCGAAGCGCATGCTGATGCAGGCTTCACCTCGGCAAACAAGTCTGCGGACTGGCTTGACCCGTTCGTGGGCATGCGTCTGAGCACAGACCTTTCCGACCGGTGGAACCTAGCCGGCGAAGCCGACATTGGCGGGTTCGATATTGGTTCGAAGCTCGCAATAAATGCCCAGGCCTATCTCGGATACCGGACCTACATGTTTAATCATCCAACGATTTTGCGCGTTGGGTATCGTGTGCTTTCGCAAGACTACGAAACGGACGATTTCACCGGAAACAAATTTCGCTGGGACGTTACCCAGCATGGCCCGGTATTGGGCTTATCCATGCGTTTCTGACGGTGTCTCGATCCCTGTGATCTGCATCCGAGATCAAGTCAGCGAGGACGTCTGGATGTCCAGCAGACAGCGTGCGATCCCGAAGTCGAAGACCCGTCGCACTTGACAACGCAGTGCTGCCTGTATTTTACTCAAGCTCGCGGAATAGGCATGCGCCGCCGCATCACATGACTTCGATTGTCTCCAGGCAGCTTCGCCTCACATCGCCCCGCCCCGTGCGGGATCTGCGTTGTGGGGTTTTTTGGTTTTGGTGCACCCGCATGAGCGACCCGATCAGGATTGGCATTCTCTTTTCGACAACCGGACCCTATGGGTCGATGGGGCGGGACGCGCGCGACGGTGCCGATCTCGCGATTGCCGAATTCGGCGACGTGTCTGATGGCGGCGTCGATGCTCTGTTCTTCGATCCCCACGCGGATCTTGCCGCCTATCTGGATGGTGCCCGCGATCTGCTAAGACAGGGATGCCGCCACATCGTCGGCACCATCACTTCGGCTGCCCGCAAGGAAGTCCTGCCGCTGATCGAAAAGCATGACGGTCTTCTCTGGTACATGTGCCCCTACGAGGGGTTCGAGGCCAATGAGAGCGTCATCTATCTCGGCGGCTGTCCGAACCAGCACCTCCTGCCGCTGTTCGAGTATCTCATCCCGCGCTATGGCAAGCGGCCCTATCTGGTCGGCGCCAACTATGTCTGGGGCTGGGAAATGAACCGGCTGGCGCGCGAACTGGTGGGCAGTGCCGGCGGCGAGGTTCTCGGTGAGCGTTACCTGCCGCTTGATGAAACCGCCGTCGAACGGATCATCGCGGAGATCGAGCAGCGGCGTCCAAGTTTCATTCTGAACAACCTTATCGGGCCTTCGAGCTATGCGTTTCTGGCCGCGATGCGGGCGCTGGCTGACAGGGATCCTGCGTTTCGGCCTGAGGTCTGCCCGGTCGTAAGCTGCGATCTGATGGAATGCGAGCTTGTCGATATCGCGCCGGGTGCTGCCACGGGGCAGCTTTGCGCCGCCTCCTATTTCGATACGCTGGCGACGTCCGAAAACGCGCGCTTCAAGCGGAATGTTCATGCGAGGTTCGGCGAGCGCCGGGTGTCGAGTGTCTTTGCGAGCGCCTACACGGCGGTCAAACTCGCACTTGCGGCAATTTCGGCGGCGAGTACCGACGATCCGCGGGCCGTGCGGCAGCAGCTCAGCCGCCAGCCATGGCCGAGCCTGTTCGGGCCGCTTGCCATCGATGCCGAAACCAACCATGCGGCGCTGCCCTTCCATCTCGGGCGCATCAACGGCAACAACGGTTTCGACGTGATTGCATCGCGGCCGCCGCTTGCGGCAGATCCTTATCTCACCGGCGGCAACCGTCTGCAGCCGAGACTGCGGGTGGTGTCATGAGGCAGACCCCGACTTTCGCCGGCTCAAAGGTCACGATCCTGCACCGCGAAGACGGCAATACCGAAAAGCTCGTGCGCCAGCTTCGGCTGCTCGGTGTCGAGGCAAATGTCCAGTGGGCGCCGCTGTCTTCAGGCGATCTGCCCGACATCGTCATGGTCGATGCGGACCAAGGCTGGGACGATCTCCTGCCGTTCGACAGGCAGGCGCCGCTTCGCCCTGTCGTGGCACTGCTCGGATCGGAAGCGCCCGGTCGCATTGCCTGGGCGCTGTCGCAAGGGGCGGGCGCCATCATCGCCAAGCCCGTCGCCAGTTCCGCCGTCTATCCCGCGCTTGTCATGGCGCTGTCCATCCAACAGGAGCGCGAGGAAGCACAGGATCGCATTCGGCATCTGGAGGAGCGCTCGCGCCTGAGGCCGCTGGTCTATGCGGCGGTCGAGCGTCTGATGGTCTCGCATGCAATCGGCGAGGATCAGGCCTATCGGACGCTGCGCGAATGCGCGATGCGCCGCCGGTTGCCGATGGAGCAGATCGCTGCCTTTATCGTCGCAGGCGCCGAACCGCTCCCGGAGGCAATCTGATGCGGGTGATGAAAGAGCTTCTGAGGCAGCCGGTCGCGTTGTTCGGCGTTCTCATCGTCTTGACGGTCGTCATTGCAGCGCTCGCCGCGCCGATGATCGCGCCGTTCGATCCTGACAACCAGATGTTCGACGGGCTTTCGCTCGAAGGTGCGCCGCTGCCGCCGGGCGGACCGTTCCTGCTCGGCACCGACACGCTTGGCCGGGACCTGTTCTCGCGTCTTCTCTACGGCGCCCGCACATCGCTGATCATCGGGCTCGTCGCCAATGGCGTGGCTGTTACGATCGGGCTGTTCGTCGGCATCGTGGCCGGCTATGTGCGCGGCTTCTTCGGCACGCTCCTGATGCGGTTTACCGATCTGATGATGGCGTTTCCGGCGCTGCTGCTGGCGATCGTGCTGGCCGCCCTGCTTCGCCCGAGCCTCTGGATCGTCGCGATGGTGATCGCGCTGGTCAACTGGGTGCAGGTGGCCCGCATCATCTATACCGAAACCCGCGGGCTGGTGGAGCGCGACTTCATCATGGCCGAACGCTCGCTCGGCGCCGGTCACGGGCGGATCCTGTTCCTGCATATCCTGCCGCATCTGATGCCGACAGCGATCGTCTGGGGCACGCTCGGCATCGCGACGACCGTGCTTCTCGAAGCGACGCTGTCCTTCCTCGGGATCGGTGTGCAGCCGCCGCAGCCGTCCTGGGGCAATATCATCTTCGAGAGCCAGAGCTACTTCCAGGCGGCACCATGGCTGGTGTTCTTCCCCGGCGCGATCATCCTTTTGACGGCACTCTCCTTCAACCTCGTCGGTGACGCCCTTCGCGACATTCTCGATCCGACGCAGCGGGGACGAGGCTGATGGCGATGCTCTTTCTCCGGCGCCTCGTGCAGATGGCTCTGATCCTGCTCGGGGTCGCGGCGATCACCTTCGTGCTGCTCTACGCCCTGCCGGCGGATCCGGCCCGGATGATTGCCGGCCGCAGCGCAACGGCGCAGACGGTCGCCAACATTCGCCGAGAACTCGGCCTCGACCAGTCGTTGCCGGTGCAGTTCTGGTCCTATCTGTCCAACCTGCTGCAGGGCAATCTCGGTCGATCCTATGCGCAGAAGACCGAAGTCGCGACGCTGATTATGGCGCGGCTGCCGGCCACCCTGACGCTGATGTTTTCCGGCATCGTCGTCGAAGTGATGCTCGGGCTGACGCTTGGAACGATCGCTGCCGTCCGGCGCGGCGGTTTCGTCGACCGGCTGGTGATGATGGCGTCCTTTGTCGGCGTGTCGGCGCCGCAATTCGTGGTGGCGCTGCTGCTGCTCTATGTGTTTGCCGCGACGCTCGGCTGGTTTCCGATGAGCGGCTACGGCACGTCCTCCCATGTGGTTCTGCCGGCCGCCACGCTCGGCGTGCTCGGTGCCGGCTGGTATGCCCGCATGGTCCGCTCGGCAATGATCGACGTGCTGAACCAGGATTACGTTCGCACGGCGCGCGCCAAAGGGTTGTCGTCGCGCCGCATCACCTTGCGCCATGCGCTGCCCAATGCGGTGCTTCCGGTCATCGCCATGATCGGCATCGACATCGGTCAGTTCATGGGCGGTGTCGTCGTTGTCGAGGCCGTCTATGGCTGGCCGGGCATCGGCCAGCTGGCCTGGCAGGCGATCCAGCAGGTGGATATTCCGATCATCATGGGCGTCACGCTCACCTCTGCGCTCGCCATCATTCTCGGCAACCTCGTTGCAGACCTTATCGCGCCGGTCATCGACCCGCGCATTAGAACCCGCTGACAGCAACAAAAAGGGGAACGACATGTTCAAACGCTGGCTTCGAAACACAACCGTTGCAACCATGGTGGCAATCACCCCCGTGGGCACCATGTCCGCAATGGCGCAGGGCTCACCGCAGCAGGGCGGCGATATCGTCGTCACCTACAAGGACGACATCACCACGCTCGATCCGGCGATCGGTTACGACTGGGTCAACTGGTCGATGATCAAGAGCCTTTATTCGCGCCTGATGGATTACGAGCCGGGCACGCCGAACCCGGTGCCGTCGCTCGCCGAAAGCTTTGAGGTCGCTCCGGACGGGCTGACCTACACGTTCAAGCTCCGCAAGGGCGTAAAATTCTCGAACGGTCGCGAAGTCGTCGCCTCCGACGTCAAATACTCGATCGAGCGTGCCGTCGATCCGAAGACGCAAGGCCCCGGTGCCGGCTTCTTCGGCGCCATCAATGGCTTCGAGGACGTAACGGGCGGCAAATCGACGACATTGTCGGGCATCGAGACGCCGGATGCCGGCACGGTCGTGTTCAAATTGTCGCGTCCGGATGCGACCTTCCTGCACGTGCTCGCCATCAACTTCGCCTCGGTCGTGCCGAAGGAAGCCGTCGAGGCAGCCGGTGGTGATTTCGGCAAGAGCCCTGTCGGCTCCGGTACGTTCACTCTGAAGGAATGGACGATCGGTCAGCGTCTCGTGTTCGAGAAGAACCCGGCCTATTACGTCAAGAACGTGCCGCATATCGACAAATTCACCGTGGAGGTTGGCCAGGAACCTCTCGTCGCATTGCTGCGTCTACAGAAAGGCGAGGTCGATATCGCCGGTGACGGCATCCCGCCGGCAAAGTTCCTGGAAATCAAGAACTCGCCCGACGGCGCTCAGATCATTGTCGACGGCGCGCAGCTGCATACCGGCTACATCACGCTCAACACCAAGATGAAGCCGTTCGACAACGTCAAGGTGCGTCAGGCTCTCAACATGGCGGTCAACAAGGAGCGGGTCGCGCGTATCCTCAACGGCCGCGCCACGCCCGCCAACCAGCCGCTGCCGCCGCTGATGCCCGGTTACGACAAGTCGTTTACGGGTTATGCCTACGACGTCGCGAAAGCCAAGGCGCTGCTTGCGGAAGCGGGCTTCACCGACGGTTTCGAGACGGTGCTCTACTCGACGAATACCGATCCGCAGCCACGCATTGCCCAGGCCATCCAGCAGGATCTGGCAGCGATCGGCGTCAAGGCCGAAATCCGGGCTCTTGCACAGGCGAACGTGATTGCTGCCGGCGGCACGGAAGGCGAAGCGCCGATGATCTGGTCGGGCGGCATGGCCTGGATCGCCGACTTCCCGGATGCGTCGAACTTCTACGGCCCGATCCTCGGCTGTGCCGGTGCCGTACAGGGCGGCTGGAACTGGTCCTGGTACTGCAACAAGGATCTCGATGCCCGCGCCGTTGCGGCAGATTCGATGTCCGATCCGGCAAAGGCTGCCGAGCGTACCGCTGCCTGGGGCAAGGTCTTCACCGACATCATGGCCGATGCGCCATGGGTTCCTGTGATCAACGAGCGCCGCGTCGTCGCCAAGTCGCTGCGCATGGGCGGTGCCGACAACATCTACATCGATCCGACCCGCGTCATCAATTACGACGCGATCTTCGTGAAGCAGTAGACGCTTTCGGCCTTCGCTTGAGGCCGATACCCCCTCTGGCCTGCCGGCCATCTCCCCCACAAGGGGGGAGAAAATCCGCGACGTCTTCTAGTTTCGATCGCGGACGTAGCGGCAGGCTAGCCGCCTCCCCTTGTGGGGAGGGGTCGGGGAGGGGACTTGCTACCAAAAGATACCAGGGAGAACATTCATGTGCATAGCCTGTACCCACACCATTCACCGCGCTCAGCATAATTTCGGCTGGAACAAGGATTTCGAACCGGCCGTGGTCGCGAAATCGGGCGAGACGATCCATTTCGAGTGCCTAGACTCCTCCGGCGGCCAGCTCGGTCGCGATGCGACGCTGGAGACGCTGAACAGTCTCGATTTCGGAAAGATCAATCCTGTTTCCGGACCTGTTTATGTGGAAGGCGCCAAGCCCGGTGACGCGCTGAAGGTCACGCTGCGCAAGTTCATTCCGTCAGGCGTCGGCTGGACGGCCAACATTCCGGGCTTCGGTCTTCTGGCCGACCAGTTCAAGGACCCGGCGCTGCATGTCTGGACCTATGATACCACCACCATGGCGCCGTCGCTATTCGGCCCCGGTGGACGGGTGCCGCTGAAGCCGTTTGCCGGGACGATCGGTGTCGCTCCTGCCGAACCGGGCACTCATTCGGTCGTGCCGCCGCGCCGGGTCGGGGGCAATCTCGATATTCGCGACCTGTCGGCCGGCGTGACGCTCTACCTGCCGGTTGAAGTCGAGGGTGCGCTGTTCTCGATCGGCGATACGCATGCCGCCCAGGGCGACGGCGAGGTCTGCGGCACGGCGATCGAAAGCCAGATGAATGTCGAGGCGACCATCGAGCTGGTTAAGGATGCAAAGCTCCAGTCGCCGCGCTTCACCGTGACCGAGCCGGTGACCCGCCATCTCGACGGCGCCGGATACGAAGTCACGACCGGCATCGGGCCGGACCTGATGACGGGTGCGCGCGAAAGCGTCATGCGGATGATCGATCTGCTGACCGTCGAGCATGGGTTGAACCCGGTCGATGCCTATATGCTTTGTTCCGTCTGCGGCGATCTCAGGATCAGCGAGATTGTCGATGCGCCAAACTGGGTGGTCTCGTTCTACTTCCCGCGGATCGTCTTCGCGTGAACGAGCATTCCGCCAAAGCGACAATGCCGATCCTCAGCGTCCGCGATCTCGATGTCGATGCGCGAACGCCCGAGGGGCGTAAGCCGGTTCTGCGAAATGTAAGTTTCGATCTGGCAGCGGGCGAAACGCTCTGCATCGCCGGCGAATCCGGGTCGGGCAAATCAGTCACCTCGCTGTCGATCATGGGGCTGTTGCCGAAGGCCTCGCTGACGGTGACCTCGGGCAAGATCCTGCTCGGCGATCGCGACCTGACATCGCTTTCCGACCGGGCGATGCGCGCGGTGCGGGGTGGCGATATCGCCATGATCTTCCAGGAGCCGATGACCTCGCTCAATCCTGTGATCTCGATCGGCACGCAGCTGACCGAAGCGATCCGCGAGCATCAGGGCCGAGACAATGCGGACGCCGTGGCGCTCAAGATGCTCGACGCGGTAAATATGACCGAACCGGCGCGCCGGATGAAACAGTTCCCGCACGAGCTTTCCGGCGGCATGCGGCAGCGGGTGATGATCGCCATGGCGCTGTCCTGCCGGCCGAAAGTGTTGATCGCCGACGAGCCGACAACCGCGCTCGATGTGACGGTGCAGGCGCAGATCCTGAAGCTGATGCGCGAATTGAAGCGCGAGTTCGACACCTCGATCATTATGATCACCCACGACATGGGTGTTGTGGCGGAAATGGCCGACCGCGTCGTCATCCTGCAGAACGGCGGGATCGTCGAGCAGGGCGGTGTCATCGATATCTTCCACCGGCCGCAGGCGGCCTATACGCAGCAGTTGCTGGCCGCCGTGCCGATCCTTGGTGCGCATGCGGGAACCGACGGTCCGCCGCGTGTCTCGGCCGAACCGAAGCAGCCGCTTCCCGCGCCCGATCGGTCGCCTGTCCTCAATGTCCGCGATCTCGGCGTCAGCTATGGCAGCGTCGCCGGCCGGATTTTCAAGGGCAAGCCGCCGGTGAATGCGGTCAGCGACGTCGCCTTCGATATCCTGCCCGGCGAGACGCTGGGTCTGGTCGGCGAAAGCGGATCGGGCAAATCGACCACCGGAAAGGCCGTCCTCGGGCTCATTCCCTTCACCGGCCAGGTGATGATCGACGGCCGCGAGATCGGCATGCTCAGCCAGCGTGATATGCAGGCGGTGCGCCGGTCGGCGCAGATGATCTTCCAGGATCCCTACGCCTCGCTCGATCCGCGCATGGCGGTCGGGCGGGCGATCGCCGAACCAATGGTCATCCACGGTATCGGCAACAGAACCGAGCGGCAGGACCGGGTCGCAGACCTGCTTCGCCGCGTCGGGCTGCCGCCGGAGGCTGCCAGCCGGTATCCGCACGAGTTTTCAGGCGGCCAGCGCCAGCGCATCTGCATCGCCCGGGCGCTGGCTCTCGAACCCAAGCTCATCGTCGCCGACGAAAGCGTTGCGGCGCTCGATGTCTCGGTGCGCGCGCGCGTGCTCGACCTGATGCTGGAACTGCAGGAGACGATGGGGATCGCCTATCTGTTCATCAGCCACGACATGGCGGTGATCGAGCGCATGTCCCACAATGTCGCGGTGATGCGCGGCGGGTCTATCGTCGAGATGGGCCGCCGCCGCGACGTCTTCGAACAGCCGAAGAACGACTATACGCGGGCGTTGATGGCTGCCGTCCCGATCCCCGATCCCGCTGCGCGTCGCCATCACAGTTAAGGCGACGCGTATTCGTGGATTGCCTGACCTCGATGCGGGTCCGTTGCCAACCCTTGACGGAGCAACCAGGCAATCGCCTCATCTAACCTCGACTTTCGCATATTTGCTGATCCGCGCACCAACGCCCTACGGTCTCAGAAGTCGCTTTGAACCGCTCGGCGCTTCTCCCGCTCCATTCTCTCCTGTTCCGACATGGGGCGGTTCGCGGAGGCCTCTTCTTCGAGACGACTGCGTTCGCGGGCCTTGTCGCGGAAGATCGCGACGGTTGAGGCCATCGCGCCGATTTCGTCTGATCTGCCTTCGCTATATATCAAGAAATCGACGTTGCGGTGCGCTAGCGAGCGTATTGCCTTTGCAATCGCGTTGAGGGGGACGGTGACGCTGGCGATGACGGCCCAGATTGAGAGGGCGGCGAGAACCAGTGCAGATCCAAGTCCGATCATCTGCAGGTAGGGAAAGCTGCCGGCAGCCTCCGAGACATCAGCACCGATCGTCTTGTTCTGTGTCTCCTGTTAGTCGATGAAGCGGTTGATTGCGGCCAGCCATTCCACGAAGTATGGGCGGGCCTTTTGCATCAGCAGGACTTAAGCGTCTGCACTGTTCCCGTTGCGGACAATAGAGATTATCTGAGCGACGACCGGGTTTGTTTTAGCCTGTATGTGAGCAATGTCGTTGATAATAACCTTCTCATCAGCTGATGTGTCGGCGCGCTCGCCCAGCATCTTGTTGAAATGCGCCGGCGGCTGCGGCGCAGGTTGAATGTTTGTTGAGACGGCCGATTGCGAGGACCAGCCATGTCGTCCTTCCGCCCTTGTAAATTACCGTCGCTGATGCATCCTGGCACGGACTGGAGGACATCATGGCTACACTTACTTATCCCGTTCCAGACCCATGCCTGCCCGGGCAGGAGAGTGTCTGGTCTTTCCCGAGGCCGAGCATCGCCCAGCCTGTGCGCAATCATTTGAAAATCATCTACAACGGCCGCGTTCTCGCGGAGACGACGGCCGCAGTGCGCACGATCGAAACAAGCCATCCGCCGACCTATTATTTTCCGCCCGCCGACGTAGATCTCTCTATGCTGCTTGAGAGCAGCAGCAGGTCGATCTGCGAGTGGAAAGGACAGGCGCGCTATTTCGATATTCAATCGGGCGACAAAACGAGCAGGAACGCAGCCTGGGCCTATGCGCATCCCACGACATCCTTTGCCCTGATTAAGAGTTTCATAGCCTTCTACCCAAAGGCCATGGACTTGTGCCTCGTAGACGACGAGGCCGTTGTGCCCCAAGCCGGGACGTTCTACGGCGGCTGGATCACCTCAGCCGTTGCTGGCCCGTTCAAAGGTCCGCCTGGGACAGAGCGTTGGTGAATGGGGCCAGATAACGTTCAATGGGCTTGCGATGTACCAGCGACGCTGCAGACCGATAGACGGCGGAGTTAGCTTAGAAGACCTTGGGCCTTCCGTTCAACGTCCCCGGAATTCCTCGTAGAAGTCGATGTGACGGCGGGCACGGTGGTCTGACAGGCTGCGTTCCTCTCGGAAGTTTTCTATCGCGCAACGGACCCTGGCCATGAAGGCGGAGCGGGTTTGTTCGGTGCAGTTGTTCATGTCGTAATCGGCGAGATACTTCACTGGGGCTCCGATCTTGATCTGGCCGCGGATCACGCGCTTGACGATCTTTTTCGGCGGATTGCCGGCGAGGAAGGCGCGCATCGGGGTGGCGCCGTAGGTCATGACGGCTGCGAGCTTCCTGATGTGGCGCAGCGTCGGAGTCAGTTTGCCATCCACGAGGTCAAAGGAGACGCCCGGTAGCCAGACGCGGTCGAAATAGCCCTTCAGCATGGCGGGAAAACCGAAATTCCGGACGGGGGAGACGATGACAAGTGCTCCCGCCTTCCTCAGGCGCTCGACATAGGGCTGAACGAGGGAGAGATTGTCGGGAATGTCGTGATAGACGCGGCGGTCATGGGCGGAGAGGACAGGATCGAAACCCTCCTCGTAGAGATTGCAGCCGTCCACCTCGTGGCCGGCATTTTCCAAGCTCTCGCAGGTGAGCTTGCAGAGCGCCCGGCCGAAGCTTTCTTCGAGGGGATGGGAGTGGAGGACGAGTACGCGCATGTCAAAGCTCCAAGTCGTTGCCCGCCGCATCAGCGGTCGGGGTTCCAGTTCGAAAACTTCCGCGCCGTTTGTCCCCGCATCCTGATCCCTTGGCTCCTAATTTATGAGCCGATCTTAGCCAAAGCGGCTTGGTTGGTCGAAAGGGAATGAAGAAATGCTGGTAACAGAACCAGGATATGCCGAGCCGGAGCTGACACTTGCCGATCGAACCTATGTTCGGCTGCGCGAAGAGATCATCACCACGCAACTGACTCCCGGCACGTTGCTGCGTGAGGCCGAGCTGATGGAGAGTCTTGAAAGCGGCAGGACCCTGTCCGGGAGGCCCTGCAACGATTACAGCACGACGGGTTCGTGGTCGTCGGCGCTCGCCGGGGCACGTTTGCCAGCAAGGTCGATATTACCGATCTCACCGCAGTCTATGAGGCACGGGCACGCATTGAATCCTACGCCACCCGGCTGGCAGCAGAACGTCTGCGCGAATATGAGCGCGTAGAGGCCCTAGCGCTGGTCGATGAGTTGCAGCGCACGGAAGGTCCGATGGGAGCTGAGCGACATCCTCGCTCTTGACCGCCGGGTGCACCGTTTCATCTATCGGGCGGCGAAAAATCCATATCTTCTCACGACACTCGAGCACTATCACAACCTGTCCCTGCGAATACTCTACGTCGCAATGAAACGCTTCCCCGTTCTCGTGCCACGCCTGGAGGACGTTCTGCGCGAGCAGATCGCAATGCTCCAAGCCGTCTGCGCCGGCCATGGCGAGGATGCCGAAAAGCCGTCGATGAACCACGTCCTGAGTTTCGAGGTCGAAGTGCGCAAGATCATATGATGGGAAGGGAGAGAGGAATCACCATGTGAATTCATCCACAGCAAAAGATTCCGGTTGAACGGCGTATCAACGATTTGCGCCGGTTTCACATGGTGTTTTGGGTTCAGATCCGTTCAGGCAATACATCAGCTTGTCGAGTGTCTGCGATCCTTGTCTCACCGGACAGTCGAGTTTGAACGGCTTTGCATCCTGGACGCCTTCGAAGTTGCAGTCACGGATATCTGGGTGGACTGCGAGAAATGTGGCTGACGTCTGCTCCATTCTTTCAGCCCCCATGACGTTCGCACTTCATGTCCGGGAGGGCGAACGTCAAAGCCACGGGATGGCGCCAGCCGCCATGTAAAGGAGCGCTCCCGTGATGCCGAGCGCGATGGCCGTCATACTAAGCCCGACAAGAACCACGAGCCCGTCGCGCTCGATCAGACCGATGGCGATCGCACAGAGTGCCGCAACGGGGGCAAGGTTTCCAAACGGGATTGGCAGAGCGACGGCGACTGCAAGGCAGAAGACCGGAAGCGCAAGCAGGTAGGGCATGCGTGGTCCGGCAAATGCCTTCATCCGACCCGGCCGGACAAATTGTTCGATCCGTCGGACCAACGGCGATGCATACCGCTCCAACGCTTCGAATGCCTTTGCCGATATGCGTCGATTGGCTAGCAGCGACGGAAGCCATAGGGATTCCAGTCCGATCGCGAATTGAAGCGAAACAATTGCGAGCGCGGAGCCGAATATCATCCCGAAAGGACCGGGGATCGGGATCAGCGCCGGCAGTGCCAGAAGAAGCATCACGAAACCGAAGCCGGACCTCCCTATGAGCTCGAGAGCGTCGGCAATCGTCAGGCCGTCCCGGGTGCGTGCGTTTGCTACAAGATGTGACAAGGTCTTGGACGCTGTGCCGGTATCGTGCTCGCGGTCGGGCCCTGCCAGGGTCAACCTTCCGCCTCGCGCGTATTTTTAGTGCTGATCAGTGCGCGCAACGCGCCGCAGCTCGGATCGGCACCATCAAACACCCGTTCAGGTGACATCCACCCAATCGAGATGCCGATCGCTGTAGCCGTCGCCCAGCCCGGCTCATTGCCGGCCTTGTCGATGAGGCGTGGAACCTCAATAGCGAGGCATTGGCGCGACTGCTGCACAAGCTCTACCGGCGCGTTAGCGTTATCGAGATGTTGCCGCATCTCGGCATGCAGCGGATCGATAACGAATAGCGTAAAAATCCATGCGGCAATGTCTGCGATCATCATCCTGGTCCCGTGTCTTACGGCATCTGTCGGTATGGGGTCCGACATCGTGAAAGCGCCGAAGACTTTCACCAGAGGGGCCCGGACCAGCGGGTCGAACATGATTTGGGAAGAGGAGTGGGAGTGTTCAAGGCTGTGGGGCCTTGACGGCGCAAGTCGGCCTGGTCGATCACACTGCAATCGCGTGAACAGAAAGCAATGCTGCATGCCATATTACCTCGTCACCCAGACGTCGCTCGTGGAGGGTGCGGATGAAGTTGAAGCCGCTCGGAAAGTCCTCACGAAGTTGAAGTCGGATTCCGCCGTGAGATTCACCGTCAAACACGATGAAGAGACGATCCGGCAGGTGACGGTTGCCAACGTCCCTGCATGGGGAGCCGCGCAACCGACTGCGCAAGATCCTCGATCATCCCCGAAACGGATCCAGCAAGACATCGTGCTTGAGGCCTCAGGCGTCAATCAAGCCGATGCAAATGTCTCCAAGCGGCCTGTCCTGTCAGCCAGGAGTGTTATTCTAGGATTGAGCCTGTTTGCAGCCGGCGTAACAGCGGGGCTGGTCATCATGGCTTTATTTGATCGCACTCATGGATGAGCCAAGGGAAACTTCCGGAAGACAGTTGAGAAGAGCTGCTACTGTTCCTTGAGGGGATCGTTCGGACTGGAAGCGTCACCGCCGCAACCGTTGAATTAGCCATGCGCCACAGCGCTTTCAGCAAGCAGCTTTTTTTTGCTGCAAGCATGGTTAGGCATCCTGCCCTTCGAAGAAAATCGCAGAGGGATGATTTCGACAGCCGATGTCGGTCGCCTTGCGGAAGTGCTCGGTGGTGCTTTGACGGGATTCACGATGCGTTGGAAGTGACTGTCGCTGTTCCTCGTGTCGCTGGCGGTCTTCTTCATCACGGAGTTGTTGCCCGGCGATACCTCACAAGAACTGCTTGGCCAAGCCGTGACGACGGAAGCCGCATCCCAGCTTCGCGAAACGCTCGGTCTCGATCGTCCGGCAATCCTGCGTTATTTCGAGTGGATTTTTGGGCTGCTGACCGGCGACCTCGGTTACTCGCATGTCTCTGACCGGCCGGTTGCCAACCTCGTCGCCGAACGCCTGCCGAACTCGCTCACACTCGCTGCCATCACCATGGCGATCACCATTCCGCTGGCGCTCGGTCTCGGTATCGTCGCCGCCATCTGGAGAGGTTCAATTTTCGACCGGGCGATCTCGTCAGCTGCGATCATGCTCGTGTCGCCAAACGAGACAGCTATCTTGCACCGGAAAGGGCTTGGGGTACGCCGGGAGTGAAAATAGGCTTTTGTCGCCATATCCGGCCCTGTTCCATGCGATCGTAACCGATCTTGAACACCGCCCTCATGTACACATTGCCGAAGGGTTGACTGAAATTGTAGGGGACAGGGGCGTCAATGACTGCCATGTGGAAGTTTACTCTGGTACGCCTGCAATACTCGTAGGCCGCGTAGAGAGACTGCCGTGTCTGAGATTTAACCAAGCTTGCGTAAGCCCGCGTCACTACGGGTACGGTCGAATTGGACGTGACAGAAAACTCAGGCATCAGTGTATTGTTGATTAAGAAATACATGTCCGCCCCGCGAATGACTGCGGGCAACGAGACATTCGTATCCGACAACATCGCTTCGGGAACAGTCACGATCTGGGAAGACGGGGCTCCATCTGAATGAAGCTCGGAAATCGTTCGACCATCGATCGTAGCAATGATCTTTACCGCTGGAAAAGCGCCGGGAATACTGGCAGATGCCACCAATACATTGCGGAACAGATTAAGCGCATCCGGGCGCGAGCTGGCGGCAATCGCGCCCATGTCCCAGAGCATGCCGCGCTGAGTATCGAGATTGGTTGTCAGGACAAAAAGATCTCTGCCTTTTCGGTATTCCACCGCAATTCGGTCGAGTACTTCTTGCGTTACGTGTTGCTCGACCATGTTCATTAAAGGCTTCTGGTAGTATAGGCTCTCGCCGAGAAGCCCAGAAATAATTGGTCTGCGTTGGAGCAGATCTTCAGCGACTCCACTCGTGTATAGATGCTCCAGCGTATCGTCGTAGTCAGGGCCGAGAAACGCAAACGGGGCGATGAGTGCTCCCGTGCTGACGCCACTGACAACGTCGAATGTTGGACGGTCGCCGCGTTGCGACCACGCTTTGAGAGCGCCCACAGAGAACGCACCGCCAGCGCCGCCGCCAGAAATTGCCAGATATTTATGCCGCAATGGAGATGGTGTCCGCGGTACTCTTTTCTTGGCAAATAGTCCGACTTCGCCGTCCAAAGGCTTGCGCACATTCGCAAATCCGGGGATCTCGGCGCCACGCGCATCGTCTCGAGAGTAAGGCTCTCTTGCCGATGTACAACCGAACAAACCCAGAGCGATGATGAGGCTGCTAAGCACGCCTCTTAAGCAGAACGTTGGCAGCGGAATCAAAGCCGCACGGAAGGGTGACGCCAATTTTGCAGGCCTTGATTAGCGCTTCAACGTTATCCTGATCGCGAAAGCTCTTCGCGATCAGGACGGCTCTCACACTACGCGTTAGCTGTAGGGTGACATGCAATGCGCGCGTATTCCTGCTCGCGGAACATAGCTGTTGTCGGATGCGACATAGGATCGGTAACGCTTCGCGCACCAAGCGAAATGTTCCGGTGGCAAATCCTGACGCATGCGGTGGCCAGGTGGTCTGTATCCTGGTGGTGGCGGCTCGTAACCCAGAGGTGGAGGTGGCGGACCATCATCCTGCGCGGCGATCGCTCCGCCAACTATCGAGCCGGCCGCAAACGCCGACAGTGGGTACCACCATCCATCGGGGCCACGACGTAACCCGCCTCTCGGCTCAGGTTCGCCGCGATAGCCGTTCAAAAAACCGGGCCCATTCTGCGCGACAATGATGGATTTGGGGGCCTCATTAACAGGCGGGAAGAATTGTGCCCAGGCCGGCGAGGCGATGACGACGGACACTGCCAGAAGTGCAATCGATATTCTATTCATGTTTGTTCTCTCGTTAACGCGAGAACCAAAGTCGGCACACTATGGCAAAAATCGAGCGATTACTGTGTGATGGCGTCTTATTTACTCTGCTTTACTGAAGTCGTAATTATCTTAACAACAGATTAGACAACTCGGGGAATAAGCCCTCTGGTACAGGTCTTGACCGGCTAGGACGAGTTCGGCGCCGCGGTGCAACTCGTCTATCTTACCCGAGGACAGTTGCCGCGACGTGTCCGCGTTCTGATGGATTTTGTAGTGGATGCTTTTTTGAATGAAAACGCTTTGGGCCAAAACAGGGCCTTGCTCAAAAGCCGTGTTCCCTGGGACCATAGCGCCATGATCTATCAAACACGGCCTAAGCCGTGCATGTCTACATCGGAAATGGGCTTGAGCTAGCGGCGAAGATTTGTTCAGCCCCGCGTCTGGCACCGCTGGCTCATTGAGCAGATATGTCCGCTTCCGTGGTACCGTCGCTAGGAGCGGACTGCCCCCGCACGGCCCTATATCGGTCGTTCTCCATACGACAAACCGACGTTCTCTGTTGAGCAGTTTCATCGCGTTAGTTCTAATATAACAGAGTCGGAGGTTCGAACCCGTTCAAGGTGGCCGATTTTACAGGTCGCGGCGCAATTACGCCCTGAAACCAATAAAACTTGTAAATCCTCCTACTCGGGAAAACTCTACTAAAAGCTCCTCGGCATGATCGCTGAGCAGCTTTCGCGTTCTGGGCTGATTGCCAAGGTTGCCTGAAAGTTGGCGCGACAGCACATGCTGACCCACCATTATAGTCCGTCCCGCTGATCGCCTTGTGTGAGTAGGGTTCGAGCAGACGCCAGCCGCGGGTCTTGCTAAAGTCCTGACAAAGTTCGATCTGCAGCTCGATACGCACATCTGTCTGGTCCGAGGGATTGCGCGCGTAGATAGGAGTAATTTTGGCCTCTTATGGGATCATGACGTCCGTTTCGCCGAGCACGAGGAGGTGAATGGTCACTACCTCAATGAGGGGACAGCTTCGACGCGGCTGGCGTTAACGTCGTTGTACGAAGGGATGGCCTGTTTTCCTGCCCCCTCCCGGTACAGCTACTTCGCTTAGCGTGTTCCGGTTCTTCACCGCCTTCATTACGTACCTGCGGAAGGTCCGCCGCTTTGGCGACGCACGTATATCTGGTCTCGAGTGGCCTCTTTTCACTGAAAGTCCCAACCGGCTCGGCGTGTTGCGACAAACCTCATCGCTTCTCTGGCGCGGTCGCCGGTAGCCCCTTTCAGGAGACGGGCGTTCTCGCGGGCCTGCCCGATCCGATTTGCGCGAGAGGCGTGGTCTCCGCGCCAGCCTTCTCCTTGACCTTCACTCGGATGTCACAGAAATTGCGCTACGCAACCGTATGATAGCAAGCCATACGCGAGAGAAATTGCGCACTGCGTGCGAGCAACTGCTGTCGGCTGCTCGGCACCCCGATGACGTGACGGTGCGGACGATCACCTGTCGGGCGGGCACCAATGTGGCGGCGGTCAACTATCATTTTGGAACCCTTCAGCACCTGATTTTTTCGGCTGCCGAGCGCGTCTATCTCCGCCTCAATGCGGAGCGCCTGGCATTGCTTCAGGCGGCGGTTCAACGGGCCGATCCGGCACCTGCCTGCGCCGGCGATCTTATCGCAGCGCTTGTCGGGCCATCCATCCGCTGGAGCCTCGATCCCCATTCCAGTTACGGGGTGCTGCGTCATCTGACGACGCTTGCACAATCCAGCGACGACCCGGAAATATTCCGGCCGATGGTCGAGGATATCGAGCATCATCGCCAGTTCGTCCCGCACTTCAGAAAAATCGCGCCATGGCTGAGCGAGGTCGATGTCGGATTCCGCATCTCGTGCCTTCTCGGGGTGCGCACGCAGATGACGAGAAGCCGCGGCCGCACCGACGAACTTACGGACCACCAGCTCGATCTTGGCAATGCCAGCAGCATCATTGCCCTCGTTGTTGCAGCAACGGAGCCGATGTTTACCACGCCGATTTCAAACAGCGTTTCAAAGCCGTCATCCCGCTGAGACGGGAAGCGCCTAGACAGGCTCCAACGCAGGAGCTCCCCATGGTCGAAACGACGTTCATCCACATCACCGATCTACATGTCGGCAATCCTTCCGTCGCCGATAGCCATCTGTTCAGCGACACCTCGGCCACGCTTTCGCGCGTGCTCGCGCTGATCGGGTCGATGGATCAGAAGCCGCAGTTCATTATCGCCAGCGGCGATCTCACCAATCGCGGCGATGTCGAGAGCTACCGCCAGCTGCGGTCGCTGATGGCCGCCACCGACGTGCCGGTCGTCTACGCGATCGGCAATCACGACACGCGCGCCGGGTTCTACAAAGGCATGCTTGACCGAACCAGCGATCTCGATGCCCCCTATGACCACGACCAGGTTATCGGCGGCATCCATATCGTCACGCTCGACACCACGACCCCTGGCGAGATCGGCGGCAGCCTGACGCCCGCGCAATTCGCCTGGCTCGCTCACGCGCTCGACCGGCACGGCGATCTGCCCAAGCTGATCGTTGCCCACCACGCCCCGGTGCTGGGCGACGCTGTTCCATGGGACCACTGGCGCACGATCGAGTTCAGCCAAAGCCAGCAGCTGGCCGGCGTGCTCAAGGGCCGCAACATCCTCGGGATTCTCTCCGGTCATATCCATCACGACCGGTTCTCCTCATGGCATGGCATCCCCGTCATCGTCGGCATGGGCCAGCATGCCGCGACCGATATCCTGACGACAGACATCCTGCGCATGGTCGAAGGCGCCTCCTTCGGGATCGGCACCATTCGCACCTCGGGCCTGACCATGGCGCTTGTGCCCCTGCCGCAGACCCGCAACGAACTCAACCGCTACGACCTCTCGCTGCTGCGCCACAAGCAGGATGCGGCCATGGCGGGCGCCACCGAATGATCAACTTCTCCCAACAGGAGCTTCCCGCGATGAGAAAACGCACCTTCCTCGGCCTTGCGGTCGCCGCAGTCCTCGGTGCCGCCGGAATAACCGGCGCCGCGCATGCCGAAATGGCTGCCGAGATCACCAAGCCGGTGACCATCACCTTCTACAACTACAACCTCGCCACGGCGAGCGCCGGTGCCGACGCCACCCGCGAGATGATCGCCAAGTTCGAGCAGGAACACCCGCTGATCAAGGTGAAGACTGTCGGAGTTCCGTCCAACGACATCATCACGCGCCTGCAGGCCGATATGGCCGCCGGCATGCAGCCCGATGTGGCCCAGCTGGTGTTTCGCGACCTCATCTATCTTGCCTCCGATCTTGGTGCACAGCCGCTCGAGGATCTGGCCGGAGCCAAGGGCTACGCTGCCCTTACCGACGGACTGATCCCGCGTGGCGTCAACCTCGGCAAGATCAACGGCAAGACCTATGGGCTTGCCTACACGTTCTCGACGCCGATCCTCTACTACAACGCCGACCTCTTCCGCAAAGCCGGCCTCGATCCCGAGACCCCACCCAAGACCTGGGCCGAGGTGAAGACGGCCGCCGAAGCCATCGTCGCCAAGACCGGCGCGGACGGCTTCTTTCCCGGCGCCTATGGCCCGACAGACGGCACCTTCGTCTATCAGGCGATCCTGATGTCGAACGGCGGCAAGGTCCGCGATGACAACACGCTGACCTTCGCCGACAAGAACGGCATTGAAGCGGTGCAGATGCTGCGCGACATGGTCGACAGCGGCGCCCATGCCCGCCTCGACCCGGCCAATCCGCAGGAGGCTTTTGCCGCCGGCCGGCTGGGCATGTATCTCTACACCAGCGCCCTGCAGAACTCCCTGTCCAAATCCGCCGACGGCAAGTGGGAACTGCGCGTGACCGGCATGCCGGCCTTCGGGACCAAGCCGACCGCGCCCACCAATTCGGGCTCGGCGCTCTATGCCTTCTCGCAGGATCCGGTCAAGCAGCGCGCCGCCTACGAGTTGATGAAGTTCCTCACCTCTGACTACGGCTACACAATCATCACCTCGAAGATCGGCTATCTGCCGCTTCGCCTCAACATCGTCGACGATCCAAAGCTGCTCGGCCCCTGGACAGCGACGCACCCGCTGATCCGTCCGAACCTCGAACAGCTGTCGCGTCTAACCCCCAATGTCGCCTTCCCCGGCCCGAACTATCGCCAGGCCGAAGCGATGATGAAGGAAGCCGTCTCGGAGGCCGTGCTCGGTCCCAATGACGTGGTGAAGACCCTGACCGAGGCGCAAGCCAATGCCCAGGCGCTGATGCCCTGACCACGCGCGAGTGGGGGCGTTGCATCCGCGACGACGCGCGCCCCCAAATTGTACCAAGACAAACAGACCGAAGCACAGCAGGAGGCCGCCATGCGTCACTGGACGCTGCCCGACACCCACAACATCCGCGATCTCGGCGGGTACAATCGGCAGGCCGGCGGCACCACGCAATGGCGCCGGATCCTGCGCGGTGAAGCGCTGCACCCGCTGACGAGCGACAGCCTGGCGACGCTTGTCGCCGATGATCTCTCGCTCGTGATCGACCTGCGCGGGCCGCACGAGACTGCGGTCACCAGCCACCCCTTCATCGGCCACGAGACGGTGTCCTACCGCAATATCGTGCTCTTCGACGCGCTGGCGCCGATCGCAATGGTGCGGCAGCCCTTCGACATGGCGGAGCGCTATTGCAGCGCGCTGGATCATTGTGGCGCGCAGTTCGCCACGGTCTTTCGCGCCATCGGGCAAGCCCGACCAGGGATGGTGCTGTTCCACTGCACGGCCGGCAAGGACCGCACCGGCGTCGTCGCTGCCATGCTTCTGGCCACCGCCGGCGTCTCGCATGCCGACATCGTGGCCGACTATGCGCTCACCGCCTCCGCCGAGGGCCTGATCGCGCAGCTTCGCGCCCGTTCGCTTGCGGCAGGCATCGATGCCGGCCATGTCGATCGGATGCTCGCCAGCGACGCCGTAACGATGGAGGCCTTCCTCGCCTTTCTCGATGCGGCGCATGGCGGGATCGCGGCCTATCTTCAACGGATCGGCCTCACGCCCGCGGAGATCGAAGCG
The DNA here is from genome assembly GCF_900108545.1 of Rhizobium sp. NFR12. Lineage (NCBI taxonomy): Bacteria > Pseudomonadati > Pseudomonadota > Alphaproteobacteria > Hyphomicrobiales > Rhizobiaceae > Rhizobium > Rhizobium sp. NFR12. The sequence goes on from NZ_FNWM01000003.1 coordinate 93,561, forward strand.
CTGACGGACCGTCTGTGCGCGTAAGACACCCGTCGCCCGAATTGCCACGACCGGACCGACGGAAAAGGCCAACGCCTTTCAAACCCACTGGAGCGTAGAATGGCCTTGGCCACACAAGTACCGACCCGCCGCAGACGGATGACCCAGTCGCGCTGGGCACCCTGGCTCTACCTGTCTCCGGCCATCATCCTGCTTGTGGTTTGGATCTACTGGCCGCTGGTCGATGCGCTGCGTCTGAGCTTCTACCAGTGGAACATGCTGCCCAATTCGCCGCAGATCTATGTCGGCTGGAACAACTACACGCGCATCTTTGCCCTGCCCAAATTCTGGCAGTCGCTGCGCAATACCGGGATCTACATTTTCGGCCTTTTGCCGCTCGCCGTGCTGATTCCGCTGGCGATCGCCATCTATACGCATGACCTTCCCGAGCGCTCGCGCAACATCTACCGCGCCATCATCTTCGTGCCGATGATCATCGCGCCGGTGGTGGCCGCCGCCGTCTGGCGCTGGCTGCTCGATCCCGGCTACGGCCTGGTCAACCAGATGCTCCAGGGCATCGGCTTCAAGCCCGTGAAGTTCCTTTCCGATCCCAACACCGCGATCTGGACGGTCATCCTGATCACCGGCTGGAAGCTGATCGGGTTTTCGACGCTGATCCTGTCTGCCGCCAATGCCAACATCAACCCCTCCCTGGTCGAGGCCGCCCGTATGGACGGCGCCAGCAAATGGGAGATCATCCGCGACATCCGCCTCCCGCTCCTCAGTTCCACGGCCCTGTTCCTGGTCGTCATGACGATCCTGCTCGGCGCGCAGTGGAGTTTCACCTATATCAACGTGCTGACAGGCGGCGGCCCGCTCGGCTCCACCTCCAACATCTACTATCTCCTTTGGGATTTCGGCTTCTCCACCATGTCGGTGGGCTGGGGCTCGGCTGCGGCCGTCATCCTTTTCCTCGGCTTCGGCGCAGTGGCCTTTGTGCTCTTCCGCCTGATCGACAGGTATACTTTCCATGACAACTGACGTCCTGCACGCGCCCCGCCCGATGGCGCGCCCGCTTCGCCGCATCTCGGACAAATCCGGCCTCGACACCGCGGCCGGGCACGTCCTCATGGTCCTTCTGTCGATCCTGTGCCTTTTCCCGGTCTACTGGATGCTGGCCAGTTCGCTGCGTCCCGCCAATGCCATGTTCGAGACGAGCCTATGGCCGACGAGCGTGTCGCTCGACAATTACCGGCAGGCTCTGGAGGCCATCCCGATCGGCCGCATGCTGGTCAACACGCTGGTCTTTTCCGTCGTGTCCACGGCCTTCCAGCTTCTGACCGGGCTTCTTGCCGCCTTCGCCTTCGCCCGCTGGACATTCGCGCTCGACAAGCTGGTGTATAGCGCCGTGGCGCTGACCTGGCTGGTACCCTTTCAGGTGGTGATGATCCCGAACTATCTGCTGATTGCCCAGATGGGTCTGCTCGATAGCATCGTGGCGCTGATCCTGCCGAACCTTGTCTCGGCGCTTGCGATCCTGCTTCTTGCCCAGGCCATGCGCAGCTTCCCCCGGGAAGTCATCGAGGCGGCGCGGATGGACGGCGCACGCAACTGGCGGATTCTCCGGGAGGTGATGGTGCCCAATCTGCGCGGCACGATTGCCTCGCTTGCCATCCTCATCTTCATCTCGACCTGGAACGAGTATTTCTGGCCACTGCTGCTCAGCCGCACGGCCGAAAATTCCGTCATCCAGATCGGCATCCAGATGTTCATGACGGCCGAGGGCAACCAGTGGGGACCACTGATGGCAGCCTCGACGCTCGCAAGCCTGCCGGTCCTCGTCATCTACGTCCTCCTGCAGCGCCAGGTCGTCCAGTCCTTCATGAAATCCGGTATCCGCTGATGCGCGGCAGACCCATTCTCGCAGGCATCGGCCGCGACACGTCCACGATTGCACACCTGCACAACCGTCGTCCGGGAGACATCTGATGGCTGATCTGACACTCTCAAACCTGAAAAAATCCTACGACGGCAAGCCGGTCCTGCATGGCGTCGACATCACCATCCCCGATGGCCATTTCGTCGTCATCGTCGGTCCATCGGGCTGCGGCAAGTCGACCCTCCTGCGCATGATCGCGGGACTGGAGGAGGTCACGTCAGGCACGATTTCCATCGGTGAAACGGTGATGAACGACATCGAGCCGGCCGATCGTGGCTGTGCCATGGTGTTCCAGAACTATGCACTCTATCCGCACATGACCGTGCGCCAGAACATCGCCTATCCGCTTCGGATCGCCAAGCTGCCGCGGGCCGAGCGCGACAGCAAGGTCGAGGCTGTGGCGAAGATCCTGAACCTGACGGAGTATCTCGACCGGCGCCCGGCGCAGCTCTCCGGCGGGCAGCGGCAACGCGTGGCCATGGGCCGCGCTATGGTGCGCGAGCCCGACGTCTTCCTGTTCGACGAACCGCTGTCCAATCTCGATGCACTGCTACGCGTCCAGATGCGCATCGAGATCAAGAAACTGCACCGGCGCCTCAAGGCGACGTCGGTGTTCGTGACGCACGATCAGGTCGAAGCGATGACGCTTGCCGACACGCTGATCGTGATGAATGCCGGCCGCGTCGAGCAGATCGGCTCGCCGGCCGAGGTCTACCGAAAGCCGGCCTCTGTCTTTGTCGCCGGGTTCATGGGGGCGCCGGCCATGAACCTTTTTCCGGCCACCATCGGGGCAGGCGGTGCTCTCGTCATCGATGCTACGGCTGGCGGGGTCGGCATCGGCCGGACAAGCATTGCCGAAGGCACTCCGGTCACCGTTGGCGTCAGGCCCGAAAACCTCCTTCTGAGTGAATTTGCCGGAACCGGCCTTCCGGCGACGGTCGACTTTGTCGAGGAACTGGGTGGCTCGCGTGTCGCCTATTGCACCCTTGGCGACCGGGAGATCGCGGCGACCCTCCCACCCGGCGACCAGCAACTGGAAGGCCGGCCTGTCTGGCTAACCCTGCCGCCAGAGGCACTGCACCTCTACGACCGGACCACAGGACAACGCATCGACGTGCCGGTCCATGCCGCCAGGAGCAGCATCCCGAGCGCTTTCGAGCTGTCCATGTGATGTGACGCATGGAGGCAGCGTAATGTCGCCCGCGTGGTCCTGCGATTGGTTGTTACTCGACAGCAGGTGTAGGCGTCAGAGATCCCGTATCGTTGGATCACCGCCGGCCAAGCCGTCTAAAACCCCGTCAAGCATCACGTTCGCAAGCGGGTTGTAGACCCACCAGCGAACGCAAAAACGCGGCTATTTGCAGAGATATGCGCGTGACATTCAGAGCGTCGGGAGCGTTCCAACAACTCTGAGGGATAGACCCTCGTAGGGCTCCAGATTGATAGTCAATGCGCCATCTTCTGTGAGGTCGCCTTCGATTGACTCCGCAATCATGTCGACGACAGGTCCTGGCCTGACGTTCTGCAAGATCACGACTTCGGAGATCGCCGAGGAGCTGAAATTTAGGGCGGTCACCTGCGTGCCTCGTAGATCCGGAAGTTCGTGGACCATGATGAGCAAACCTGGGGCGGTGGTATCAGGTATCGAGACTTGTCGACTGGCCGCGATCCCATAAGCTTCCCGAACGGCCAGCAGGCGTTTGAGCTGCGAGGCAAACGAGTCCGGCTGCGCGAGCTGCTCGCTGATCGGGCCGTATAGGGCGCGGGCACGCGGCATGCCGTCGGCGGAAAACTCCTCGCCAGAGTTCTGACCCGTCAGATCATAGGCGCCGCGTTCGATCCAGCGGGTGTCGCCGTCGGCCATCAGGTGCTGCACCTGAGCCGGCGTTAATGGCAAAGCGCCGACCAGATCCCATCCGGAAAGTGCGAATACGCCCGGCTGAAAAGCGTTGTACATCACCAGCAGAAGGTGAATTTTCTGGATCAGCTTCGTCGTCTCGTCATCGATGCTCTCCAGGTCGGCAATGTCGAGGGCTGCGGCAATGACGCTCGCTGTCGTGCAGGCGATGCCGTTGGTGACAAAGGGAAGGTTATAGGGGGCGTTGGGTCCCGAAAGGCGCTCGCGTATTACGTCGCGAATATGCATGCGCAGAGTACGCCCCTGCCAGGTCTGGCCGGCAAAGGTGTAAATATCGTCTGCATGCAATGTCCAGAAATGCACGAGTTCCGTCGTCAGTTCATCGTGATTCTGAAGCGCATGAATAAGCGACGCAGGGTCGATGCCAAATTCATGGACCATCCGCAGCATCATGCGCAAGAACTCGGTATTGCCTGTCAACAGCGCGTGATGATAGGCCGGGCGCGTGATGAAATCGTAGGACAGATCCGCTCCACCCTTCGACATCGCGGCAATATCATCGATCGTCAGGTTAAGCTCCTGAAACGAAAACCCGCCGGCCTTGCGGATCATGCCAGCGAGCAGTGCGTTGCCCGTCACGGAAAGCGGATGGCTTTCCGACCATGCCGGGCCCTCCACTCGACGCTCGACGCCGAGAAATCCGTTCGCATCCAAACGCAGGCCACGGGCGCCCATCTGGTCGATCGAATGCAACGCATCGCCGATGATCATCTGCTGCGCGGCAAATGATGGATCCAGCCAGTTCAGGCTCGGCTGCCCCTCCTTGAAGTAGTGCAGGTAAACCCAGCGGCGCTCCTTGCCGTCGACGCCGGTAATCGGGCCGGTCGCACTCCAGTCCGTCTCTTTGACGCCGGGCTCGAAGAAAATGACCCGCTGGAGCTGGCCGACAATCAAGCCACGATCCCTCAGGTAGTCAACGGTATCGGCAGGCAGGTTGACCGCCTCCCGGCCCTCAGGCACGTCCGGAAGACGCTGCCATTCTTCCTCTGGAATTTCGACCATGTGGTAGAGACCAGGGTATGTCGAATGATTCATTTCGGCGAGCCGAAAATCCGCACCCTTGCCCGTGTGTGAAGGAATGACATCGTCAATGACGATGGCGTTGTGTGCCGCCGCCATGCGGCTGATGGCAACGAATTCTTCGTTCGTACCGAAAGTCGGATCGATGTCGAAGCTTATTCTGTCGAAGTTGCCGTCGATCGTCGGGCTGTAGACGCCGTCTTTCATACTGCCGGCACGTTTCATCGGCCCCGTGTGAATACCGCGTACGCCGATCGCCGAAAGGGCTGACCACAGATGTGCGTCGCCAAGGGTCTTGAGAACGGATTCGCCGGGCAACGGGATTACCGAAGGAGGATAGGCCGTCATCCAGACCGATGCGATCGATGAAGCGACCCGAGGCCGCGCCTCTGCATAGGGCCGCTGCCATAGGCGCGACTGCCCTCCGTATGCCTCGGCAAATGTACGTGCTTGTTGCAACATCGACAAAGCGACGAGCTCTTCGATTGATTCATTGCTTGGTAGCGTCATTAATGCCTCGAAGCCGGAGCGGGAGTACAGGGATTATTGCAGGCCGATGCAGGTAGCAAGCCTCCCGAAAAGAGCCTGCCTATTGGAAACTGCATCCTCACTTACCCCGGAGTTGTCGGTTCTACCAACAGACTTCTTGCTTTCCTCACACCCAAAGCGTCCGAACACCGATAGCGCGACATCCTCAAATCCAGGTTTCGCGGTGCCCAGTAAAGAGCGGAGCTGCCGGCACACCCACTCTGCAAACTGCGTAAGTACCGAGTCGACGGTTCCTTTGGGTTTAAGGCGGTCGAGTTTTCAGATCGCTGCGCCATCAGGCCCCCGCAACCAAATCATCAAAAAGCACCCGTAGCTCTAAGCTGCGGGTGTTTTGCGTTGCGGCGGACCTCGCCCAGGATGGCTCCCGCCGCGCCGATCCCCGCCGTCAGTCCGCGGGTTTGTCCTCCGACCTGCTATGTCGAAGGGAGAGAAACTCGAAGAGACGCGCGACTGCCTCCGCGCCGGGATCGATGTGACCTTCGAGCTGCCGGGCATTCAGGTAAGCCGCCCGGCCTGCGCGTGCGTTGAGATAGGTTGCGGTCAGGTTGGCGCCGGCGCGGGCTGCACTGGCCGCTGCTGCAAAACCCTTGTCATAGGCGTCCAGTGCAGGCGAGAGCGCATCGACAATGGTGCGGTCGCCGAGCTCTGCGCCGCCGATTTCCTGCATGCGGGCAAGGCCGGCCCTGAGCGCGTCGCGCATGCCAAGACCACTTGAGGCCCCATCGCCTGCCGCGGCAAAGAAGATGGCGAGCAAGACGCCGGAAGAGCCGCCCATGGTCTGGCTGAGTTCCTGGCCCATGGCGCGAAAGAGCTGGGTGTGATCTGCAAGCGGTAGCCTATCGAGGGCCTCGATCAGGGCACGCGCGGCGCTTGCAAGGGTCGAGCCGGTGTCACCGTCGCCGGATTTGGCATCGAGCGCGTTAAGGTCTTTTTCCGCCTCGATCAGGAGCTTGCAGCACTCTGTGAGGAATTGACGGGTGGGCAGATGCTGCGAGGCAAGCGGCGCGATCGGGGTCAGTCCATCGGGCAGGGCGATGACGTTGACGGGTCGCATCGCCGTCACGCCTGGCCATGCTGCAAGGCCGACCGGCTTGGCCAGCAAGTCGAGATCGGCCTTTTCCGCCGGCAATACGGAAATCGAAAAGCCCTGCATGTCGAGCGAGGTCATCATCGCAGCAGGCCCGACGATATGCGAGAGGCGCGCGCCGATCGCCGATTGAACCAGTTCGTTGACGACCACGGCCATTTCCAGCACGGAGGTGCCGCCGAGATTGTTGACAAGCACGACATGCGGCTTGTCCTCCATGCCCGCCGCAAGCCGCTCCACCATGGCGGCCACGGCGCCGCGCACGCCGTCATACTCGATCTGCTCTACACCCGCCTCACCGTGGATGCCAAGGCCGAGTTCGGCGTGACCTTCGGGAATGCGTTTTTCCTTCGGCGAGCCCGGCACGGTACAGGTGTCGAGTGCAATGCCGATCGAGCGGGTATTGGCGATCACCCGCCGCGCAGTGTCGATGACGGCATCAAGACTTGCGCCGTTTTCCGCCATCGCACCGGCGATCTTGTGGACGAAGAGCGTGCCCGCCACACCGCGGGACTGCGGCAGATCGGGGAGCGCGATGTCATCATCCACGATCACCATGCCGACATTCAGCCCGAAGGCACGGGCGCGTTCGGCCGCAAGGCCGAAGTTCAGCCGGTCGCCTGTATAGTTCTTGACGATCAGCAGGCAACCGAGCGGGCCAGTCACCGCGAGGATCGCGGTTAGAATAGCGTCAACGCTCGGCGAGGCGAAGACATCACCACAGACGGCGGCTGTCAGCATGCCGCGACCGACGAAACCGGCATGGGCCGGTTCATGGCCGGATCCGCCGCCCGAGACAATCACGACCTTCGACTTGTCCCAGTCGGATCGCAACACGACGCGGATGTGCGGATAGCCGTCGAGGCGGCTCAGCGCTCCAGCCGAGGCCATGAGCATGCCGTCGATCGCCTCGGTGACGGCATTTTCGCGGCTGTTGAGGAATTGAGACATGAGACCCTCCCTTAGACGAGACGCATTCCGGCCGCATCGAAATAGATCGGCTCCTGCGGCTGGATTTTGATGATGTCGCCGCCCTTCAGGGCGGTGTGGGCATCGGTGACGGTGATGATCGGATATTCTCCAAGTGTGAGATGAAGGCGCGTCTGGTCGCCGAGATGTTCCACCCGGACCACCTTGGCTTCCTGCCCTTCTCCCTGGAGAATATGCTCGGGCCGAAGCCCGATCGTATGGGCCCCCGCCACTGCTCCGGGGAAGAGGTGTGCGGGGAGCACGTTGATGCGCGGCTGGCCAAGCCGGGTCGCGGCATAGATGCTGACCGGCGCTTCGTAGATCTCGCGCGGCGAACCGAACTGCACGAGGCGTCCTTCCTTGAGCACGCCGACATGGGTTGCCATGGTCATCGCCTCGATCTGGTCATGCGTCACGTAGAGGAAGGTGGCGCCGGACCGGGCCTGGATGTTCTTCAGTTCGACCCGAAGGTCGGCGCGGAGTTTCGCATCGAGCGAGCTCAGCGGCTCATCCATGAGATAGATCTGCGGATTGCGGACCAGCGCCCGGCCGATCGACACGCGCTGCATCTCGCCGCCCGAAAGGGCCGTTGCCCGGTTGTCCAGCTTGTGGGCGATCTGCAGGACCTCGGCGATTGCCTTCACCTTCTGGTCGATCACCGCCTGCGGCGTGCGCAACAGCGGCGACTTCAGCGGAAATTCGAGGTTCTGCCGCACCGTCACGTGCGGGTAGAGGGAATATTGCTGGAAGACCATCGCGACATTGCGCTGTGCCGGCGTCAGCCCGGCCATGGACTGTCCGGCAATCCTGATGTCGCCGCTGTCCTGCGTGTCGAGGCCCGAGACCAGGCGCAGCAGCGTGCTCTTGCCGGCTCCGGTCGGACCGAGAAGCACCACGAAGGCGCCGTCCGGTACGGTCATCACCGCGTCGTCGAGCGCGCGGGTGGCGCCAAACGACTTGCGGATGCTGGAAAGGACGACTTCAGCCACGGGTGAGAACTCCTTCATTGGCTTCGGACACCAGTGCGATCCCGCTGTTCGCATCAAAGAGGGTGAGTGAGCGGCGATCGAATTCAAGCCCGACGGGAACATCCGTCCGGATGGCATCGCTCGACGCCGTCCGCGCCTTGATCTCTCCATGCGCCGTCTCGATCGTGACGATCTGTGTGGTGCCGAGATATTCGACGGCGGCCACCCGCCCGCGAAGACCGGCTGCGTCCGACAGGCGGACATGTTCCGGCCTGACGCCGAGCGTGAGCGCACCCTTGCCGCCTTCGCGGGATTTGGGAACCTCGATGCGGGACCCACCGATCGTCACCGCGTCGCCCCCGTCGTCGATCGCACCTTCGAATTCCAGGAACGACATCGGGGGCGAGCCGATGAATTTCGCCACGAACTTGGTTGCCGGCCAGTCATAGATCTGCTGGGGCTTGCCGAATTGCTCGATCACGCCGTGGTTCATGACGACAATCTTGTCGCCCATCTGCATGGCTTCCAGCTGGTCGTGGGTGACATAAACGGTGGTCGCCCCCATGCGGTCATGCAGGGCGCGCAGCTCCTCTGCCATATGCTCGCGGAACTCCGCATCGAGCGCGCCGAGGGGCTCATCCATGAAGAAGGCCTTCGGCTGGCGCACGATCGCACGGCCGAGTGCGACGCGCTGGCGGTCGCCGCCCGAAAGCCCGCCGACCGGTTTGTCGAGGATGGATTCAATCTGCAGGATGCGGACGACTTCCGCCAAGCGGCGATCGACTTCCGAGCGCGCTATGCCTTGGCTGACCAGGGGATAGGAGATGTTCTTGCGCACGTTCATGTGCGGATAAAGCGCAAACATCTGAAAGACGAAGGCGATGTCGCGCTCGCTCGCGCGCTTCATGCCGACCTCTTCGCCGCCGATATAGATCTCGCCACTGGTCGGCAGTTCAAGGCCGGCCATCATCCGCAGCGTCGTCGTCTTGCCGCAGCCGGACGGGCCGAGCAGCATGAAGAACTCTCCATCCTCGACGGTGAAGCTGGACGACTTCACCGCATTGAAGGCTCCGAAGTCCTTACGCAGGTTCTCAACGCGAATCTGGGCCATGATCTACTCCGGAAAATGACTGACGACGATGAACATGACGGTTCCGATCAGCGTCACTGGAAAGGAGAAGGTAAAGAGTGTCAGCGAAAGCGGCTGCATGAGCATGACCACGCCGAGCGCGATCAGCGCCGAGGCAAACATCTCCCATTCGGGTCGCCGGAACCGGCGCAGGCGGGCAAGGAAGTTCATCATTTGCGCACGGCTCCGAAGGTGATGCCCCGCAGCAGATGCTTGCGCAGCAGCACGGTGAAGATAATCACGGGCAGCAGGAACAGTGTCGCTGCAGCCGCAACGGCCGGCCAGTCGATACCGCCGCCAACCGACAGGATGGTCGGGATGAAGGGGGGCGCCGTCTGGGCATTGCCGCTCGTCAACAGGACTGCGAAAGCATATTCGTTCCAGGCGAAGATCAGGCAGAAGATCGCGGTCGAGGCGATGCCTGTTGCCGCCTGCGGCAGGACGACTTTGTAGAAGGCCTGGAAGCGGGTATAGCCATCGATCAGGGCCGCTTCTTCGTATTCGCGCGGAATTTCGTCAATAAATCCCTTGAGCAGCCAGACCGACAGCGACAGGTTGACCGCCGTATAAAGCAGGATCATGCCGAGGTGCGTATCCGAAAGCCCCAGTTGACGGAACATCAGGTAGATCGGGATTGCGACGGCGATTGGCGGCATCATCCTGGTCGACAGGATGAAGAACAGAAGGTCGTCCTTGAGCGGCACCTTGAAGCGGCTGAAGGCGTAGGCTGCCAGCGTTCCGAGGAAGATCGACAGGAATGTCGAGCCAAAGCCGATGATGACCGAGTTCAGGAACCGTTGCCCGAAGCGTGAGGGGCCCGAAATGATCATGCCCCTTTCCCGCGTGATCCTGTCATACCACGTGGTTGGTGCCGGCAGCCTGGCAAGGTCTTCCGCCGAGGGGCGCGACTGTGTCGTGAAGAGGTTCACGTAGCCTTCGAGCGTCGGCTGGAAGACGACCTTCGGCGGATAGCTGATCGAATCCGGGCCGGACTTGAAGCTCGTCGAAATGATCCAGATGAGCGGGATCAGCGTGATCACCGCATAAAGTCCGACCAGGATGCCGGCAATCCACTTCGAGGCGGGCGACGGTTCGGTGACGGAATGTGCGCTCATCGTTCTTTTACCTTGTTCAGGGCCTTCACATAGATGGAGGCGAGGCCGAATACCGTGACGAACAGGACAATTGCATAGGCGCTGGAATAGCCGGTCCGCCATTTCTCGAAGGCCTCGCGCTTGAGGTCGATCGAGGCGAGCAGCGTCTCGTCCCCCGGCCCGCCGCCGGTGAGAAGGACCACGAGGTCGAACATCCGGAAGTTCTCGATGCCGCGGAACAGGACTGCCAGCATCAGAAATGGCAGCGCCATCGGCAGCGTGATCGTCCAGAACTGCCGCCACTTCGATGCGCGGTCGACTTCGGCTGCTTCATAGATGTAATCGGGGATGGAGCGCAGTCCGGCGAGGCAGATCAGCATGACGAAGGGCGTCCACATCCAGGTGTCGACAATCACGATCGCCCAGCGCGCCCAGCCGCCGGGGCCAAGCATCGAGAAGCTGTCGGCGGAAATGCCGGTCAGGAATTCGACGGCGTAGTTCACGAGGCCGATCTGCGGCTGGTAGAGGAAGGTCCAGAAGTTGCCGACCACGGCGGGCGAAAGCATCATCGGGATGACGATCAGCGTCGTCACCAGGTCGTTGCCCTTGAACTTGCGGTTGATCAGCCATGCCAAGGAGAAGCCGATCAGCACCTGGAAGGTGATCGTCCAGATGAGGAAATGGGCGGTCGTCTGCATGTTCGCCCAGGTATCGGCGTCGGTGAGGATGCGCGTGTAGTTCCGCAATCCGACCCACTTCACCTCCGCGTTCGGCTTGTTGGCAGCAAAGTTCGTAAAGGACAGGCGGATCGTCCAGATCAGCGGAAATATGTTGACCGACAGAAGCAGGAAGATCGTGGGCGCCACGAAGATCCAGGCGATTGCCCTGTCGCTTAAGCCCCGGATGCGTTTTGCAACCGGTTGTGGCGTCGCGCGGGCGAGGCGGTCTGCGGGTGTGTCGGTCATCGTCCGGATCCGTGTGGCGTTTCCAAAGGGCAACCGCATGCGGTGCCGTGGCCGGTGAGGCAACAAGGCAAAGCTCGGGTTGTGCCGGCAGGCTGGGTTTCTAAAGATGTGCAGGCGGCAACGCTTGGCTTTGGCTTTCCCCCGGCATTGCCGGGGGAAAGATTAGAGACACTGCGCCAGGATCAGATCCAGGAGCCAAGATCTTCTTGTGTCAGAGCTTGCCTTCGTCCTCGAACGTTTCCGTCCAGTCGGCAATCAACCCGTCCAGAGCTTCCTTCGCGGTGCCATTGCCAGCGACGACATAGTCGTGGAACCGCTTCTGCGATGCCTGCAGCAGCGTCGCATAGGACGGCTCGGCCCAGAAGTCCTTTACGATCGCCATGCTGTCGAGGAAGGTCTGCGCATAGGGCTGGCTCTTGGCAAAATTCGGGTCTTCGACGACGGCGCGAAGGCACGAGAAGCCGCCCATGGACCACCATTTGTCCTGTACATCCTTCTGGGCGAACCATTTGATGTAGCCCAGTGCGCCGTCCATGTTGTCTGTATTGGCGACGACCGAAATGCCCTGGCCGCCGAGCTGGGCGAACTTCTCGCCACCGGGCCCTGCGGGATTGACGAGATAACCAGTCCTTCCGCCCCCGACATTCGGATCAGCCTCGAACCCCGGCCAGGTAAAGGCGAAGTTCATCTGCATGGCGACCTGGCCCGATTTGTAGGCGTCGATGCCTTCCCCCATGTAGGTGTTGGATGTGCCCGGTGCGACGCAGCAATCATAGAGCGACTTGTAGAATTCGAGGCCCTTCACAGCGCCCTCGGAATCGACAAAGCCTCTCATATCATATGGTTTTTTCGGGTTTTCGTACTTGAAGCCATAGCTGTAGAGCACGTCCATCACGCCCATCGTGATGCCTTCAGAGCCACGTTCGGTATAGATCGAGGCGCCGTAGACGGTCTTGCCATCGATTTTGCGGCCCTGGAAGAATTCGGCGACCTGCTTCAGTTCGTCGAAGGTTGCGGGCGGCGTCAGGTCGCGACCGAACTTCTCCTTGAAGGCTGTCATAATTTCGGGCCGCTCGAACCAGTCCTTGCGGTAGGTCCAGCCGACCACGTCCCCGAAGGCTGGCAGCGACCAGTAGTTCGGGGTGTTCTTCGGCCATTCGGAATAACCCGTGACGGTTGCCGGAACGAAGGCATCCATCTTGATGCCTTCCTTGTCGAAGAACTCGTTGAGCTTCACATACCAGCCGTTCTCGGCGGCGCCGCCGATCCACTGGCTGTCACCGATCATCAGATCGCAGAGCTTGCCGCCCGAGTTGAGTTCATTGAGCATGCGGTCGGCGAAGTTCGGCCACGGGACGAACTCGAATTTCATCTTGATGCCGGACGACGCCTCGAAGCCCTTGCTGAGTTCGACGAGTGCGTTTGCCGGGTCCCATGCGGCCCAGCAGAGCGTCAGTTCTTTTTCGTCGGCATGCGCCATCATAGTGCCGAAACCCATCGAACAGGCGACCGTTCCGGCAGTAAGCAGACCTTTCACGTAAAGCGATTTCATCATGTCATCCTCCCAGCGCCGTCCGGTCTCCTGCGGATGGCGAAACGCCCTTGCGGGCCAAATGCCGGCTCCGGACCCTAATCTCTGGCCGGCCTCCTCCAGCGGAACGGGGTGTAATGGATGCCTCTCCCGAACCCAGATGGAGGCTAATTGATGTGCGCACCTCAAAGCAAGTGATTTTTGAGGTGCGCACATCAATTCTTGCGTTTGTTGATGTTTTGGAGGAAAGCTCTGGAAGGCGGAAATCATTGGGAAGTCGTCATGCGTCCAACAGCGAAGGATCTGGCCGAGGCTGCAGGCGTGAGCCTTGCAACGGTCGATCGTGTCTTGAACGAACGACCGAATGTGAGCCTGAAGGCCGCCCGGCTGGTCAATGACGCAATCGAGCGGATCGGCTTCGTTCGAAATCCGGCGGCTGTCAGCCTTGCCCGCAACAAGGTGTACCGCTTTCTCTTCCTGCTTCCGGCAAGCGGCGATCTATACCTCAAGGAGCTCCTGCGGCACGTTGAAGAGCTGACCGATGCGCTCAAGGGCGACCTCACCGAGATTGCCTACCGCCAGATCGGGATCGACGATGCGCACGGCGTGGCAAAGCTCCTCTCCAGCCTCGACAAGGAGGAGGTCGACGGCGTGGCTGTCATGGCGCCTGAATCGCCTCAGGTGCGTGACGCCATGGCGCGGCTTCTCCAGCGCAACATCAAGGTGGTGCAATTCCTGTCCGGGCAGGAAAAGCTGCCAGAGGCTGATTTCGTCGGTATCGACAACTTTGCGGCGGGTGCGACCGCGGGCAAGCTGATGGGCATGCTTGCGGGTCCCCAACCGGGAAAGGTCATGGTGATCGCGGAAACCATGCAGTCGCTCGACAGCATCCAACGCCGCCTTGGCTTCGACCACGTGATCAACAGTGCCTTTCCGCATCTGACCTGTCTGCCGTCCATCGAAACCCACGCCGACGAGGCACGTAGCCAGCAGGTGATGGCCCGCGTGTTGGCCGGCAATCGCGATGTTTCCGGAATCTACGTGCTGAGCGCAGAGGCTCGCGTGCCGATCCTGGCTGCTGCCGGAAACGTCGATCTCGGCGGTATTGCCGTGGTTGTCCACGAGCGAACTCCCTTCACCGAACAGGCGCTTCGGGACGACCGTATCGATGCCGTGATCGCACAGGATCCGGGCCATGCGGTGCGCAGTGCAATTCGCATCATGCGCGCCCGCTCGGATGCCCGCGAGCCGCTCGCCGCACAGGAAAAGATCCGCATCGAAATTCTACTCAAGGAAAACCTTTGAGTCATATCGAGGGCCGGCGAGGGCGGCGCGCGCGATTGGTCAGAGGCTTTGATTTGGCCGGATGCGGAGCAAATAGACGAGCGTTTACATCTACTTGCGCCTGGCGGCGGGACTTCGGCGACCGGTGATGTGCAATAGGCAATTTGGGGAAAATCCCGAAAAGACTATGGCGGCCGTCGCCTCCAGACGGAAAGACAAATTTCTAAGACCGCATTCAGCCCCGCTGTCGTCGTTTTCGGCAGTCTGCATTACGACATCATCGTCAAATGTCCGGTCCGGCACGGCCGCGCAAAGGCGAAACAGTCACCGGCTCCGCCTGGAACCCGGCATGTTGCGGCAAGGGCGGCAACCGAGCGGTTTCCGCAGCCAAGGCCGGCGTGCGCTCGGCAACCCCGTATTCGGACAACGTCGAGATCTGCAGCGGCGTCCCGGTCATGATCCCTGCGACGCGGACGCGGGATTTCGCCTCAAGTCCGATCAGCAATACCATCTATGACGCCTTCAGGTTCGTCACCACTGTTGCGATCGAGCAGTGGCTCAAGCATCCCAAGCTGACAATCAATGGCGTCTCCAAAGCCTCTGCGATGACGGGGTGGCGCATCGGTAAGATCTTGAGTAACGATCCGCTGCGTCTCCCGGCAGCTGAGACAGCGTCAAGAGCCGCCGCATGGTTGAACGGTTTTCCATATCGCTTTGCCTGAACGAGGTAGCTCTCTCCCTTATTCAAAACGGAGCCGTCCAGCGCAACACCACCTCTGTGAGACATATTGCGCAGAGATCGTCTTGCCTGATGCTTTGCTGAGACAATTTACCTGTCAAATTACCCGCGAAACAGTTCAATTAGATGGGGACGAGCCATGAGAGCGGATGCGGAATCGACCATTTTGAGTTTTGTCGCCAGTCGACCTGATGGGACGACGTGCCCGAGCGAAGTTGCGCGCAGCCTTGCAAATGATCACAACGCTCCGCTTGAGTGGCGTGACTACATGCCAGCCGTCCATGAAGCGGTTGATGCCTTGACTGCGCGAAGAGAGATCACCCTTTCCTGGAAATCTGTCGTAATGGGGGAGAGAGCCGGTCCCTACCGTATAAGTGCTCGCAAGCAAAATCTCTAATGCCGAGACTTCTGCAGCCACCTTTTTAGCGTCCTAAACAAGCTCAATGACAGGAAACCGATCAAGCACATCCCGACCGTGCTGATAGTCGCGAGCCTACTTTTTCGTCTCGATAAGCTTCGGGTCAGTAAGTGTGCGCGCAAGAGCCGTCCGGTTATCGGGACTCGGGGAGCTTAGTCGATGCCCGATTGATGTAATCGACCAGGCCGCGGGCAGCGGCGAATGATTTTACTATTTCCTCTACGAGATTGGAGGACACGAGCATCTCGTCAGAAACGTTGCGACAGGCTCCGAAGTTTTTGAGATTGAAAAAGTCGAGCGCGTCGTGATTTCTGACGTACCCGCTGGCGCTCAAATCATGACCGCCTGTCAGACCACTTGGGAAATATGTCCGAAATAATGGACCCTCGACGATCCCTCTCCATTTGCCGGTGTGGCTTGCGATTGTTTGCCGCAAAATGCGGGCAAGCCGTGGCGGGGGTAGCAGCGCTCCGCCTCCGCTGTATGAGCTGTGCGGAGAGATTTGCACGAAATATGTCGCGGCTGCGTTCTTCGAAGGCGAAACTCGCAACGTGATGCAGCAGGTGCCTTTCGAGATAGACGCGGCACTCAAACATTTGCGGGGATCTCGGTTGGCCTCATCTACGCGCTTGTCGATCGACCCTGTGCTATTAGCTAACGCTAGGGTGAATTCAATTAAGTCGCGGCGCGCGCAATCAAGTCTAGCTCGGTTGTCGTCGAGCCACTCGGCGCCGTGATTACTGGAGGCTTCCTCTAGAAATTCAAAAGTCGATCGGTTGATCATCCACTGTCTCAAACATGGCAAACCCGCCTGTCATAGGGCAGGCGGAACGTAAAGTGAACAGAAATAGCTCGAGCGGACATGAAAAGAGGTTGAAGTCGGGTGCTTCCAATCGCTGAGTGCTTCCCCAGATAGGGTAGGGCTCGTGGAAGTGCCACTTCGGTAACTGAGCGGCGAGTGGTTCGTTCGCATTTTCGTAAACACGTTGAATAGGAGAGGATCCATATGGCGAGAATGGTCAAGAAAGCGGATCTGCCGATAAAAACGTGTGCGACATGCGGAAAACCTTTTGCATGGAGGCTGAAGTGGGCCAAGAACTGGAGCGACGTGAAGTACTGTTCTGAACGCTGCCGCCGCTCTAAGCTCAAGCCATTACCCACGTCATGATCACGTTGCTAGCACAATAAATCGTGCAAGACCCGTCGAACGGTGGGTGTGTTGGCGCACGAGCGTATCGCGCCCTCGCAGAAACCTGAACGTGGCCGCAGCAACGGAGGCGAGGAACGTTTGCTCGTCGATCCTCCCAGCTGCAAGTGACCCTACCATATAGCTCTCGATTTGAAGGAGCCACTTACTGGGGACGGGCTTTTTCAAGATCATGCAAAGCCATTGGGTCCGGAGCCTCCTCAGCATCCCGCTGTAGGCGAGACCGTGAAGCGGATCTCCCATACGCTGAAGGCAACAAAAGCTACCTCCGACGGTCACCTATTCCCTTCCAGAAAGGACGCGACGATGCGATTGTTTTCGCCTCCATGTGAGGGCTTGACAGCCCGTCGCTCAAGCTAATACGTATTAGCTAATACGATTTAGCAAGTGTAGGGTCCGCGATGAACCGCAAGTCCACGGGTGAACATTCGGCCGCCGCTGCACCGACAAGCGCTGATGTCGCACGCCTCGCGGGTGTCTCCCAAGCGACCATTTCCCTCGTGCTCAATGGCCGGGATAGTGCCGTGCGCATTTCTCCGGAGACACGGGAACGCGTGATGTCCGCCGCTGCCCAGTTGGGCTACACGCCCAATCATGCCGCCAGAAGCCTGCGGCAGCGCAGCACCAAGATCATCACTTTCATTCTGCCGACCTTGGAGAATCCGTACTTCCTAGAGATCGCGAGTGCGGCGCAAGCGGAAGCCAGTTTGCGCGGATATTCGGTCACGATCATTTCGTCCCGCAACGAACTGAGCGAGTTTCACACTGCGCTCTTGTTGCAAGGGGCGGCTTACGACGGGATCATCGTCGCAGGACACAATAACTGCGCTGCTCCGGAACTACCTGCTCTCGTAAAGCGCGGTGTCGGCGTTGTCGTGCTGCAGGAGCCTAGCCCCGCACCGGGAATTCAAAGCGTCCGCGTCGATCTTGAGAGAGGTGGATATATCGCCACCCGCCACCTCATTTCGCTTGGACATCGGCGCATCGCACACTTTACACAGGCGTTGCGAAGTTCGCATGGCGGGCATGACCGTATCGATGGCTATATGCATGCGCTTTCCGAGGCTGGTCTGCCATTCGATGAAGATCTCGTTGTGGTGACCGAGAATTCGCTGTCAGGCGGTGTCCTCGCCCTTGACCGCATCCTGGCGCTTGACGTCCCGCCGACGGCTCTCTTCGCCTATAACGACCGGCTCGCGATCGGCGCTTTGCATGGATTGCGCAAGCGCGGGCTGAGGGTGCCGGATGATTTCGCCGTCGTCGGTTTCGATGGCATTGCCTTCGGTGGCTTTACCGCCCCGACGTTGACAACAGTCGACAGCTCCCGGGAGGAGCTCGGGAAGCTGGCAATGCAAGCGGTCATAGATGCAATCGATAAGAAGGAAGGGCGGCAGGATCATCTGCTGCCCGTCAGGCTACTTGTGCGCGAATCGTGCGGTGGAACGGAGGTCGATTCGGAGGGAATGCCGCACAACTGAAAACGTGCCTTCCCGGCATGTGTGTCGAGGGAGGCGTTGGAAATTGACACTCATGGGAGGAAGACATGACGCAATTTATCAATCGACGTACCATTTTGAAGACCGGCGCGGGTCTCGGCGCGGGGCTTGTGACCGGCGCGCTCGGCATGCCGGCGCTTGCACAGGAAAAACAGCTGACATTTGCCGTCTGGGGCGGCGATTCAGAAGTTGCTGGCTACAGGAACGTGATCGCCAAATTTGAAAGCGCCAATCCCGGCGTCAAGGTCAAGCTTGATGTGATGCCGTTCGCGCAATTCTACCAGCAGGTCGATACGCGCCTTGCGGGCCGCCAGGCGCCCGACCTCTTCCGCGTGACCTATCAGCAGATCGGGCGATACGCGAGCAACAAGGCCGCCATCGACCTTACGCAGTATCTCGAGAAGGACTTCGGCAAGGGCTTCACACCTGCCGTCTGGAGCGCCGCCAACGTCAAGGGCACTCCCTACGCGCTGCCGCATCACACCGATACGTTTGCCCTGTTCTACAACGAGGAACTGTTGGAAAAGGCCAATATCGCGGTACCGTCCAGCCTCGACGAAGCTTGGACATGGGCGGCGTTCATCGACAACGCCAAAAAGCTCAAGACGCAGGGCGGCTCATCCTATCCGTTCGCCATGAGCTGGCAGAACGGCGCCGTGCATCGCTGGATGTTCTATCTCTACCAGCATGGCGGGCGCTTGCTGAGCGAGGACCTGACGGCCTCCCGCATCACCGAGAAGGCCGGCATCGAGACGATTGCATGGACACAGAGCTGGTTCACCGAAGGACTGGTTCCGCCCAGCACCTCGGTCAAGAGCGCCGAGAAGGTGCAGAACCTGTTCGCCAACGGCACGATCGCCATGATGCTGAATGGCAATTGGCAGATTCCCTTCGTCGAGCAGCAGATGAAGGCCAAATGGGGCGTCACCTACCTGCCGCGTGACGTCGCAATGGCCGACGATCTTGGCGGCACCTGCGTCGCGGTTTCCCGCGATAGCAAGACGCCAGAATTGGCCGCCGAGTTTGTCAAATTCCTCGTCAACGAGGAAAACATGCGCAGCTTCGTCAATACGGCCCAGCTTCTGCCGGTGCGCACGTCGATTGTGGACAAGGGGATCGAGTTCTCTCTACGGCCGAATGAGATGAAGGTCTTCGTAGAGCAGACGAAGACCATTCCCGAACATCTCGTCAGTACGGTCATCCATCCCAACTGGGGCAGGTTCAACCCCAAGATGGCCGACGAGCTCGATCTGGCTTTTACATCCGGCCAGTCTGCGGAGCAGACAGCCGAGAATATCCAAGCCCATATCGAGCGGCTTCTGCTGCGGGCCTGAACGAATCGTTAAACCCCTGAAATCTTATCAAAGCGAATGCAGGTCATGGCCCCCACCTCAATATCCCTTGAGAAGGCAATGAACGAGACTGCCACCAGCCGGTTTTCCGGCTGGTGGGCATCCTTCCGGCCGCGACTGACGCCTTATCTGTTCATCGCGCCCAATCTCGTTCTATTTTCGGTCTTCATCTTCTTTCCGCTTCTCTATGCGGCTTTCATCAGCGTGCACGAATGGTCCCTGATCGATGAACCGTTCTATATCGGCGCGGAAAACTACACTCGCCTCCTGACCGACTACCAGTTCTGGCAGGCGATAAAGAATACCGTCATCTATTCTGTGGCAACCGTGCCGACGAGCCTCGCCATTGGCCTGTTGCTCGCCGTCGGCCTCAACCGTGATCTCTATGCCCGCACGTTCTTGCGCAGCATCTACTTTCTCCCCGTCGTCGTGTCGAGCGTTGCGACGGCGATCATCGCAGCCTGGCTGTTCAACGACCATTACGGCGTCATCAACGCTTTGCTGAAGCTCGTTGGGATCCAGCCGGTCGCCTGGCTCTCGACCACAAGCTGGGCCCTGCCGTCGATCATCATCACGACGCTGTGGACGCGCGTTGGATTCTGTATGGTCGTCTATCTGGCGGCGCTGCAGTCGATTTCGCCGACCTATTACGAGGCCGCGTCAATCGACGGCGCCACCCGCCTTCAGCAGTTTCGCCACGTCACATGGCCGCTCCTGCGTCCCACGACATTCCTGCTGCTCATCCTCAACGTCATCCATTCCTTCCAGGTCTTCGACCTGATCTTCGTGATGACGGGTGGTGGTCCAGGTTTCTCGACGACGATGATCGTCCAATACATCTACCAGTCGGCATTCGCGACATCCGAAATGGGTTATGCGAGCGCCATGGGTATCGTCCTCTTCCTTCTGATCCTCCTGTTCACTCTGCTGCAGTGGCGCGTGAACAAGCGGACCGAAGAATTTGTGTAGGAGACCACGGCCATGATGGTCACCACAACTACTCCGACGAAAAAGCGGCTGGAAACGATCGGTCTTTGGGTTCTCATGGCGTTTGGCGCCGTCATCATGATCTTTCCGATCTACTGGATGTTCGTGACGGCAGTCAGGCCAAAGGATCAGATCTTCATCCCTGACGTCAGCCTAATGCCCACGGGATGGGTCTGGCAGAACTTCGCCGACGCGCTGGCGCATATGCCGTTCCTGCATTGGTTCTGGAACTCGACCGTCATCGCCGTGGTGGCAGTGGCGATCACCGTCACCATCAACCTGCTGTGCGGTTATGCCTTCGCAAAGTTCAGGTTCGCCGGACGCGACGTGCTGTTTCTGGCGGTGCTGAGCGCCCTGATGATACCGGTCCAGGTCATCATCGTCCCGCTTTTCTTCGTCGTGTCCGAGCTTGGGCTGCTTAATTCCTACTGGGGCGTGATCCTGCCGCGTGCTGCCGAAGCTTTCGGCATCTTCATGGTACGCCAGTTCATGGTGTCGATCCCGGACGAGTTGATCGAGGCCGCGCGGCTTGATGGCGCCAGCGAGCTCACGATCTTTCGCAAGATCGTCCTGCCGTTGTCCAAGCCGATTATCGCGGTGCTGATCATCTTCACCTTCATGTGGCGGTGGAACGACTTCGTAATGCCCTTGGTCATGCTCACTGATCAGGAGATGTACACCGTCCAACTCGGCCTCAACCTGCTCAAGGGCCAGTACAACACCGAATGGACGGACATCATGTCCATCGCGCTTTTGTCCCTAGTGCCGATGCTCGTCATTTTCGTGTTTTTCCAGCGCCAACTGATCCAAGGCATTGCCGGAACGGGCCTCAAGTAAGCCGGCTCACAAGACTTGGTGGCGATGCAAATTTGAATTCTACGTGAAAGGACTACCTATGTTGAAAGTTGCCATGATCGGCGCCGGCAGCGTCGTCTTCGTCAAGAATCTGCTGACCGACATTCTTGATTTCCCGGAACTCCGCGATGTCACCATCACGCTCCACGACATCGACCAGGAGCGGCTGGAGACGGCGGGCATGATGACCCGCTGGACGGCGGCGCAGTTCGATGCGAACCCGGTCATCGAAGAACATCTCGACCGGCGGGCTGCATTGAAGGATGCGGATTTCGTCATCAACATGGTACAGATCGGCATGCACGAGGCGACGCTGCTGGATTTCGAAATCCCGCGCAAATACGGCCTCAAGCAGACCATCGCAGACAGCCTCGGCATCGGCGGCATGTTCCGCGGCCTGCGCACCATTCCGTTCATGCTGGATCTCGTCGCCGACATGCGCGAACTCTGCCCGGACGCGGTCCTGCTCAACTACACCAACCCGATGAGCATCCTGACCCAGGCCGTCTACGAAGCCTATCCGGAGCAGAAGGTGATTGGCCTCTGCCACAACGTGCAGAACACCGCGCATGAGCTCGCATCCTATCTCGACGTCCCGGTCGAAAGCTTGTCCTACGATTGCGCCGGCATCAACCACATGACCTGGTTCCTGAAACTCAAGATCGACGACGAGGATGCCTATCCCCGGCTCTGGGCGGCCATGGAGAATCCGGAAATCTTTGCCAAGGACAAGGTCCGCTTCGAACTGATGCGTTCCTTCGGCCGCTTCATCAGCGAGTCCAGCGAGCACAATGCGGAATACACGCCCTATTTCCTGAAGAGCGAAGCAGATATCGCCGCGTACGACGTTCCAGTTGATGAGTACATCCGTCGCAGCGTTCGCAACCTTGGTCGCTATGCCGAGACCCGCCGCAAGCTCTTGGCGGGAGAGACCTTCCCGCTGGAGCGCTCGCGCGAATACGGTTCGCTAATCATTCATGCGATGGCGACCGGCAAGCCGCAGTTGATCTACGGCAACGTCCGCAACGATGGCCTGATCAGCAACCTTCCGGACGGATGCTGCGTCGAAGTTCCAGTCGTCGTCGACAAGAGCGGCATGCGCGCCTGCAATGCCGGCTCGTTGCCGCCTGAGCTTGCCGGGTACTGCGCCCCACATGTCTACGTTCAGGACCTGACCGTAAAGGCAGCGCTCAACGGCGATCGTGACCAAGTGCATCGCGCCGCCATGCTCGACCGCCATGCGACAAGCGTGCTGTCAATCAAGGACATCCGCGCCATGGTCGACGAACTGATCGAGGCCCACGGCGATGCGATGCCGGCAGGCATCCGCGGTCGGACCGCCACCACACTGCGCAAATCCGCTTGAGGAGAGGGCGGCGGACGCGATGCCGTGTCGCCGCCATTTCGACTGCAATAATGGGAGTAGATCATGGCTGACGTCAGCATTCGCAATGTCAAGAAATCGTATGGCGCGGTCGCGGCGATCCACGGGATCTCGGTCGACGTCGAGGACGGGGAGTTCGTCACGCTCGTCGGCCCTTCGGGCTGCGGAAAGTCGACTCTGCTGCGCATGATCGCCGGGCTGGAAAGCATCACCGGCGGCGATATCAGCATCGGTGGCCGAGTGGTAAACAATGTGCCGCCGAAAGACCGAGACATTGCAATGGTCTTCCAGAACTATGCGCTGTACCCGCATATGACGGTGGCCGAAAACATGGGTTTTTCACTTCAGCTCAAGGGCCTGCCCAAAGCTGAGATTGCCGAGAAGGTCAAAAAGGCTGCCGAGATCCTCAGCCTCGACAAGCTACTCGAACGCCATCCGCGCCAGCTTTCCGGCGGCCAGCGCCAGCGCGTAGCCATGGGCCGCGCCATCGTTCGGGATCCGCAGGTCTTCCTGTTCGACGAGCCACTCTCCAATCTCGATGCAAAGCTGCGCGTGCAGATGCGCACCGAGATTAAGGCGATGCACCAGCGCCTGAAAACCACGACGATTTACGTCACCCATGACCAGATCGAAGCGATGACCATGGCAGACAAGATCGTCGTCATGCATGGTGGCATCATCGAACAGGTCGGCGCACCGCTCGAGCTTTATGACCGGCCGGCCAATTTGTTCGTTGCCGGCTTCATCGGCTCGCCTTCCATGAACGTTCTGGAAGGCCGCATCGAATCCTCCGGTTTCGCCTTCGGCGACCTAACGTTCCCGATCGCCAATGCGCCGTCGGGCTCCTCGGGCCGGCCGGCACGGTATGGCTTCCGTCCCGAGCACTTGATCATGTCCGGCGAGGGTATGCCGATGGAGATTGTCGTCGTCGAGCCGACCGGATCGGAGACCCAGGTTGTCGCGCGGGCGAACAATACTGAAATTACCTGCCTCTTCCGGGATCGTATCACGGCGCGGCCCGGCGAGATCATCCGCGTCATACCGGATGTTCAAAAGCTGCACCTCTTCGACAACGACGCCGGCTTGCGCCTCAACTAAGGAAAGGATTATCATCAATCAGCATGGCAAAGCCGTCACGGTTCTATGACCGGCCTTCAATCGAAAGAAACTCTGTCCACCGATATGCAACACGATGACCGTCCGATCGTCTCGTTGGCGACGGGCGATCCGGCGGGTATTAGCCCGGAACTGACCGGCGGCCTGCTTAAGCTCGCCGGTTTCAAGGAAAGGCCTATATCGCGCCAGATGTCGACGTAACCACCGAGCGCGCGCGATACCTGCAAAGCGCTGGGTGTTTGATAAGTCGACGATGTACCTAGCCGATCCCGGCTATAGTGATGACGCCATCTTCTTGCCAGATGCCCTGTCGTTCAAACTCAAGATGCGCGAGTTCAACGTGCTGAAAATGATTGAAATGCACGCGCCATCTCGCATATCCCGCTAACGGCCGTTGCAATCTGTCTCTCGGTCGAGCGCATTGTCGGCGAAATCGAGTTGACGCGAGCCTGCCTGAAGGCTGCGGGCATCGACCAGCCTAGGGTCGTGGTCGCCGGATACAATCCGTATGCGGGCGAAAGCCGACAACATTGTCACGGACGCATTCAAGCGCGCTGATCTGGTCGAGAATGGCATGGTTCCCAGAAACACTTTTGGGGACTTTGACGGCTGGTCGTCTCGAATGATGATCACGGATCACGCCATCGCGATTAGTCGTCGACGACGATGTCATTCATGCCAACCTCTCTGAAATTTAACACTGTTGCCCCAACCGAGCTCAATACCTTACATTTGTCATTTCACTCCATACCCATGTTGACTTATAAGCACTTTTCCGTGGTATAAAGCTTACAACATAAGTAGGTGGAGGCGTATGTTAGTCATTCTTGCGGACGACCTGACCGGTGCGCTCGACTCGGCGGCGCCTTTTGCCGGGCGAGGTATTCGCACCGACGTGGCGCTCAACCTTGATGCAATTACGGGGATCGTCGCCGATCGCCCCGACGTTCTGTCCATCAACCTCAACACCCGCGAAACAAGTGCCGGCGAAGCACGTGCCGCCACGGCTGCGACAATCACCTTGCTGCCGCCGGGAACGCGGCTGTTCAAGAAGGTCGATTCCCGCCTCAAGGGAAATATCGTTGCCGAACTGGACGCCATCCCTTTCACACGTGCCCTCGTTGCGCCTGGGATACCAGAGTTCGGTCGGGTGGTTGCGAACGGATGTGTCACCGGCTTTGGTATCGACGCTCCGATCGTGATCGCCGACAGGCTCGGTGCGCACACAGCTCGTGCCCATATCCCTGACGCTAGCTCAGCCGCCGACATGGACGTTGCGCTCGACGTCGCTGAGAACAACGGGACCGATCTGCTGATCGGCGCTCGCGGTCTTGCAGAAGCGCTCGCCCGTCGCATGACGAACAAGGTCGATGCGCAGGCAGCGACCATCCCGTCCGGTCCGATCACATTTGTCATCGGATCGCGCGATCCGATCACGCTTGCGCAGATCGACGCCCTGCGCAACGGCCACAGCCTGACGTATCTGCCTGCGCCGAACGGCCGGCTGGACGCGGAAAGTGGGACAAGACCTGATCTGACGCTGGTGCACGCGACGCCGGGTGAGGAAGAGCTCGATGCGCAGCTTGTGGCGGAAGCTCTGGCTGACGGCGTGCACGAGAACCTTGCCGGTTACGACGGAACGCTGCTTCTCTCCGGTGGAGCGACGGCCGAGGCGGTGCTGCGTCGGCTGGGCCTGTCGAGGCTGCGTCTGCATGGCGAATGCCTGCCGGGTCTTGGTGTTGCGTCGGCACAAGGGCGCTGCATTATTGCAAAATCGGGTGGCTTCGGTCATCCCCATACGTTGAAGCAAATTGCAGACATGGTCCTGCGAAAGGCAGGTTGACGATGGGACTGGAAACGGGAACCGCCCGCAAGGGCCTTGCGGATATCGTGTTCGAGCGGATGTTGCGCGCAATCAAGTCCGGTGCGTACAAGCCCGACGAGCGCCTGCCGACGGAACACGATCTGGCCGCCGAATTCGAGGTGTCCCGACCCGTCATCCGCGAAGCACTGAAACGGCTGCGCGACCAGAGCCTGATCTATTCAAGGCGCGGTGCCGGCAGTTTCGTCCGCTCGGTGGGCTTGCGCGATCCCCTCGGTTTCGGCCAATTGGAAAACGTCGCAGACCTTCTCAACTGTTACGAATTCCGCCTGACGATGGAGCCGGCTGCCGCCGCTGCCGCTGCCGCCCGTCACGATGCCGACAGTCTGAAGGCGATCCGCCAGGCGCTCGAACTGCTGCGCGATGCCACGAACCGTCAGTCACACCGCGAGGATGCCGACTTTCAGTTCCACCTCGCCATCGCCCGGGCCGGGCAGAACAATTATTTCACCACCGCCATGGAAGCCCTGAAGGATCATATTGCGGTCGGCATGAAATTCCATGGCGCCTCGATCAAGAGGGAAGCGTCCGGCCTGTCGCGCGTGTTTGGCGAGCATGAGGCGATTGCGACGGCGATCGCCAACAGCAATGAGGAAGAAGCGCGCCGTCTGATGTTCGAGCATCTGAAGGGGTCGCGGGAGAGGCTCTTTCAGTCGTCGCATCTGTAGGCTCGATCTTGAGGATCGCGAGCGATTTGACTTCGGTATGGTACGCAAAAGGCGGTGCTTGGCGGCACCGCCTTTTTCACTGGAGGTAGCTTCTCAGAAGCTGGCCCGATAGATCGCCAGAACGTCATCCACGCTCATATCGGCTGGGTTGTTGTCCATCAGGCGACGGATAGCGTGCGCATCTGCGGCAAAGCGCGGAAGATCGGCTTCGGTCGCGCCATGTTTTGCCAATGACATCTCGATGCCGAGATCGGCGCAGAAGCCATGGGCCTGCGCGGACAGGTCGGGCTGCGAGAGATTTTGGCCTAGCCCCAGCGCCTGTGCTACTTCCGCAGTCTTGTCCTTTGCCACTGGCGCGTTGAACGCCAGGACGTGGGGAAACACGATGGCATTGGCCAGCCCGTGCGGCAGATGCAGCAGCGTGCCGAGCGGATAGGCGATGGCATGGCCTGCCGCGGTATTGACAGGCCCGAGGCAGATGCCGCCGTAATAGGACGCCAGCATCAGCCCTTCGCGGGCCTCACGATCTGCGCCGTCCTTGACCGCGCGGCCCAAGAACTTGCCGACGAGGTGAATGCCCATGCGCGCAAAACCGTCGATCATCGGATGCGAACGCTTGCTAGTGAAGGCCTCGACGCAATGCGCCATCGCATCGACGCCGGTTGCAGCGGTGACCGCCGGCGGAACCGAGTAGGTGAGTTCCGGGTCTAGCACTGCAAGATCGGCGATCAGGTGAGGGGATTCGACGGCAATCTTCGCGCCCTTTACGGGATCGGTGATCAGCGAGCGGATGCCGGCTTCCGAGCCTGTTCCGGCCGTTGTGGCAACCTGCGCCAGCCGCGTGCTGCGCCCTGCCACTTTGTTGGGGCCGGCGACATCGGACAGCGTCTGTTCGCTATCCCAGAGAGCGGCGACAAGCTTGGCCACGTCCATGACGGAGCCGCCGCCGAGGCCGACGACGAGATCCGGCTTTGCGGCACGGGCAGCTGCCAGCGCCGCGTTCAGCGTTTCGATCTCCGGTTCGCCGGGGATGGCGTCGAACAGGGTGACCTTGCCTGGCAGTTTCAACCGCTCGACGAAACCAGCGGTGATCGGCGTGGCGATCACCAGTGTCGAGGAAACGTCGCAGGCCCAGGTGCCGACCTCGCCGACAGTGCCTGCGCCGACGATAAGTCGTTTCGGTTGATGCAGAACGATCAGGGGAGCGCTGCTCATGTCTGCTCTCCCTTGCCGCCGGCTACCAGTTTGCGGGCATAGGCGATGGCCGACAGCATGTTGCCGTGGTTGGCGATGCCCTTGCCGGCGATGTCAAAGGCTGTGCCGTGGTCGACGGACGTGCGGTCGATGGTAAGATCGACGGAGACGTTTACGGCCGTATCGAAAGCGACGAGCTTGATCGGGATATGGCCCTGATCGTGGTATTGCGCGACGACGAGGTCGAAGCCGCCGGAATAGGCACGGTGGAACACGGTGTCTGCCGAGATCGGGCCGTAGGCGTCGATGCCTTCGGCGCGGGCGGCAGCCACAGCCGGCGCGATCTGGTCGTCATCCTCGGTGCCGAACAGGCCGTTTTCACCGCAATGCGGATTGATACCGGCGACCGCGATGCGCGGACGCTCGTAACCGGTGCGCTTCAGGTGATTGTTGCCGGCCTTGATGGTGGCCAGCACCCGTTCCGTGGTTGCGCGGCGGATCGCTTCCTGCAGCGAGACATGGGTGGAGACGTGGATGACCTTCAGCTTTTCCGAAGCGAGCAGCATATAGGCGGCGGCCGATTTCGTGAGGCTGCGCAGCATGCCGGTGTGGCCGTCGTAATGATGGCCGGCAAGGTTGAGCGCTTCCTTGTTGATCGGGGCTGTCACGATGCAGCCGATCACGCCGGCTTCGGAATCGCGCACGGCCTTTTCGATAAAGCGGAAAGCTGCATCGCCGGCGACCGGTGAAAGCTGGCCCCAGGGCAGGGGTGCCCCTTCGATCGGCAGGTCAACGACATAGGCCGCAAGATCGATCTCGACGTTCAGCGCCTTGCGGGCGGCTTCCAGCGTCGGCAGGTTTCCATAGATGCGTGTGATGGCCCGATCCGCGTCGCTCATTTCGGCCAGCGCCCGCACCGTGATCTCAGGTCCAACGCCGCAGGGGTCACCCATGGTGATGCCGATAATGTTGCTCATGCTTGTTCTCCCGCTGCTGAACTGGCCCAGCCTGGAGCCAGACGAACGTATTTGATGGCGCGCCTGTAATAGGTGTAGGCGATATGAAGACTGCCGTCGTTACCCTCAAGCAGCGACGGATAGGACATTTCCTTGTTGTGACCGTCGATCGAATTGTTCGACAGGCAGGTGCCGGGTCCATCCTCGATGATGATCCGCTGCGAGAAGCTTCTTGCGCCGTCTTCGGAAATGCAGACGGTAACCGGCGCACGGGGAACACCCCAGATCGGTACGCAGCCACCATCCGGATTGGCATCCGGCCGGTCGTCGTCTTCGCCCAGCTCGTCGTAAAGCGAGGCGCGGCGGTCTGCGGACATGTCCGCATTGGTCGGGTTGCAGATCATCGCGATACGGCCATCCTGCAGACGGGTTGCGGCGATCGATGAATTGTTGTTGGGAACGTCTGTCGCTTCGGGCGCGGACCATGTGCGCCCGCCGTCGGCACTCTCGGTGCGATAGACGAAATCGGCCTGCCTGCGGCGGAACACGGCGGCGAATTTCCCGTCTCCGATGGACACCGGGCTCATATGGACGCAGCCGGTCGACTGCTCAAGGTCGTCAAGACGCCAGGTTTTGCCGTGATCTTCGGAAATGCCGACGGCGGCGCGGTCATGGCTGCCGTTCCATTTCTGGCCGGGCCGCTGGATGCAGCGGAAAATCGGCAAAAGCCAGGCTCCATCGTCGCGAACGGTCAGCGGTGCCCGAACGAAACAACCGCGCGGCAAATCGAGATAGCGGCCATCACTGACCGTCAGCTTGGTCGCATCACCGGCATCGCGATTTACCTCCGCCATGCGGATACGGCATTCGTCCTGATTGCCTGAAGGCTGAGACGTGTGGAACAGGAACAGGCCGCCTTCAGGGGCCGCAAACAGAACCGGGTTCTGTTCGGAATGGGCGGGGTCGGAACTCAACCGCTGCGGCTCGCCCCATGTGTCCGACCCTGGCGCCAGAACGGAAGCAAAGATCGAGATATCCGACTTGCCTTCCAGCGTGCCGCCGAACCAGGCGCAGATCAGCGCGCCGTCTTCGGCAAGGTGCAGGAATGAGGCGTGGTTCTGGATCATCGGTGAAGCCAGCATGGCCTCGTGTCGTCCGTTTCCGACGGCTTTCACCGTGCCGGTCATGACGGTTGCAATCTGTTCAGGCGTCATCGGCGTCTCCTCTTGCCACCGTGAAAATCACCAAAATAACAAAGTTGTCAAGTTTGAAGGGCGTTGAAATTTGAAGATTGAGGCCAGTTCATCAGCCTCATCGTCATGATAATAAATGGATTTATCCTCACGAAAGTTTGTCCAATTCATATAGAGGAATAATTAATTTGACAAACTTGGTCAGACATCAGATGGTCTGCGTCAGCCCGCTTATGGCGACGAAACGGATGGAGGCATCCGACCGACGCACAGGGCCACACGGAGGAATGCCTGAAGCGCACAGTTGGGAGGCCATCGCAAGATGAGCACTGACCAGTGCGATCCGCAGCTAGAGGGAGGAGAATGACATGAAAACTTCGCACCTACTTGGAGCCGTTCTGTGCTCCGTCCTCGCACTCGGTACCGGTTTTTCTCCGGCTCAGGCTGCGTCGAGTGACATCAAAATCGTCTTGCCTGAGGAAGCCGACCTGCTCGAGCCCTGCATGGCGACGCGCTCCAATATCGGCCGCGTCATCATGGAGAATGTCAGTGAAACGCTGACCGAGCTCGATGTGCGCGGCAAGCAGGGCGTTATGCCGCGGCTCGCCGAAAAGTGGGAGCAGACCGGCGACGGCACCTGGCGCTTTCATCTGCGCCACGGCGTGACATTCTCCGACGGAAAAGCCTTCGGCGCCAAGGACGTCAAATACAGCTTCGATCGTATTTTCAGCGACAAGAACATCTGCGAATCCCGCCGTTACTTCGGCGGCATGAAGTTCGACGTGAAGATCGTCGACGACACCACCATCGATTTCAAGGTCTATCCGGTTCAGCCGATCCTGCCGCTGTTGCTCTCGCTCGTCACCATCGTTCCCGAGGGCACGCCTCTGGAATTCATCCGCGAGCCCGTCGGCACCGGCCCGTACAAACTGTCCAACTGGACGCCGGGCCAGCAGATCGTGCTCGACGCGCGTGACAATTACTGGGGCAAGAAGCCCGCCGTTACCAAGGCAACCTATCTCTTCCGTTCCGATCCGGCCGTGCGCGCAGCCATGGTTCAGACCGGCGAAGCCGACCTTGCTCCGTCGATCTCGCAGGTGGAAGCGACCAACGAGAAGACGGACTTCTCCTATCTCGACAGCGAAACCGTGTATCTTCGCATCGATGGCAATATCGCGCCGCTCAATGATGTCCGCATCCGCAAGGCGCTGAACCTCGCCATCGACCGGGAGGCCTTTATCGGCACACTCGTGCCGCAGGACGCGGTTCTCGCAACGGCGCTTGTGCCGCCGACGACACTCGGCTGGAACCCGGATGTGAAAGTTTTCCCGTATGATCCGGACGAGGCGAAGAAGCTGCTCGATGAGGCAAAA
Organism: Rhizobium sp. NFR12; assembly: GCF_900108545.1. Lineage (NCBI taxonomy): Bacteria > Pseudomonadati > Pseudomonadota > Alphaproteobacteria > Hyphomicrobiales > Rhizobiaceae > Rhizobium > Rhizobium sp. NFR12. Next base: position 124,813 of record NZ_FNWM01000003.1, read on the forward strand.
GCTGACGGTGTTGCAGTCGACACGCCGATCACCGTCGTCGCGCGGACGGCCAATTTCCCGAACGTGACGGAAATCATGGAAGCTATCCAGGCTCAGTTGCAGGATGTCGGCTTCAAGATCGACCTCCGGTTTGTCGAAGTAGCCGAGCACGAGGTTTACTACTCGAAGCCGTTCAAGGAAGGTCGCGGTCCGCAGATCGTTGCCGCCATGCACGACAATTCCAAGGGTGATCCGTCCTTCACCATGTTCTTCAAATACGACTCGAAGGGCACCCAGTCGGGTTATTCCGATCCGAAGGTCGATGACCTCGTGTCCCGCGCCTCCGCTGCCACTGGTGATGAACGTGCAAAGTTGTGGTCGGAACTGATCGCCTACGTCCACGATGATCTCGTCGCTGACGTTCTGCTCTTCCACATGGTTGGTTATTCCCGCGTGTCCGAACGTCTCGACTTCAAGCCGAGCATCGCCACCAACTCGATGCTGCAGCTCTCCGAGATCGGCATCAAGAACTAACGCGGACCATACTCCGAGGACGTATTTTGATCGTCCCAATCGAAGTGAAATGGGCGGCGCTCCTGCCGCCGTCCATTCCAGCAAGATCGAGGTCACCATGCTCACTTTCGTTCGCAAGCGCGCCTTTGCCAGCCTCATCTCGCTCGTCGGGCTGCTGGTCATGGTGTTCTTCCTGTCGCGCCTGACAGGCGACCCGGCTTCCCTTTTTCTCCCCGTCGAAGCATCGGCCGAAATGAAGGCCGAGTTCCGTGCACTGCACGGCCTCGATCAGCCGCTTCTCGTGCAGTTCGGCCAGTATGTCGGCAATGTCGTGACCGGCGATCTCGGCGAAAGCCTGCGCAAGGCGCGCCCGGCGCTCGATGTCGTGCTCGAAGCCTTCACCTGGACGCTGTGGCTTGCCGTCATCACCATGACGCTGGTCACCATCGCGGCGATCGTCGTCGGCTCGCTTGCTGCGTTTCGCACTGGCGGCTTCTTCGACCGGTTTTCCTCGATGGTGTCGCTGATCGGTGCTTCCGTCCCGGATTTCTGGCTCGCGATCGTCGCAATCGTGGTGTTTGCCATCCAGCTGTCCTGGTTGCCGACCTCGGGCACGGGCACGCTCTCGCACTGGATCCTGCCGATCTGCGTTCTGTTCGTGCGCCCATTCGGTATCATCGTCCAGGTGGTGCGCGGCTCGATGATTTCGGCACTGTCTTCGGCTTACGTGAAGACTGCCCGCGCCAAGGGCGTCAAATCGGGGCCGATCATCTTTATCCACGCCCTGCGCAACGCCATGCTGCCGGTCATAACCGTCATCGGCGATCAGGCCGCCAGCCTTCTCAACGGCGCGGTGATCGTCGAAACCATCTTCGGTTTCCCGGGCGTCGGCAAGCTAATGATCGACAGCATCCTGCAGCGAGACTTCAACGTCGTGCTGGCGGCGATCCTTGTCACCGCTTTCGCCATCTTCCTCATGAACCTCGTGATCGACCTTGCCTATGCTCTGCTTGATCCACGCATCCGCTACTGAGGATCGACATGACCATGGCCGTCCCATCCCCCGCGCCCGAGAATGCCATTGCCGCCGAACCGGGCTTCTTCGTCCGCATGGCGCGTATGCTCTGGGCCGACAAGTTTGCGCTCTGCGCCGCCATCTTCCTCGTCTTCGTCATTGTCATGGCGATCATCGGACCGACCCTTCTTGATGATCTCGCCACCAAGCAGAACCTGCGCGGTCGCAATCTCGCGCCGTTCGATTTCAGCCGCGACTGGTTCATGTGGCTCGGCGCCGATGCACTGGGTCGCCCGCTCTGGCCGCGCATCATTGTCGCCACGCAGAACACGATCATGGTCGCTGCCGGCGCCGTGCTGATCTCCGCTGTCATCGGCACGCTGCTCGGTCTGATCGCCGGCTTCGCGTCGGAGCGGACGAGCCAGGTCATCATGCGTATCGCCGACGTCATCATGTCCTTCCCGTCGCTGCTGGTTGCGGTGATCGTGCTCTATATTCTGGGCTCATCGATCCTCAACCTGATGCTGGTCCTGTCGATCACCCGTATCCCGGTCTATCTGCGCACCACCCGCGCGGAGGTTCTCGAAATTAAGAGCCGCATGTTCGTGCAGGCCGCCCGCGTCATGGGCGCATCGTCCAAGCGCATACTCTTCCGCCACATCCTGCCCGTCGTCTTTCCGACGCTGATGACGCTTGCCACGCTCGATTTTGCCTATGTGATGCTGGCGGAAAGCGCGCTTTCCTTCCTCGGCATCGGCATCCAGCCGCCGGAAATCACCTGGGGCCTGATGATTGCCCAGGGGCGCCAATACCTGACCAATGCCTGGTGGCTGTCCTTCTGGCCCGGTCTTGCAATCATTCTGACCACGCTGTCGCTCAACCTTCTGTCCAACTGGCTGCGGATTGCGCTCGACCCGGTTCAGCGCTGGCGCCTGGAAATGAAAGGATCGAAACATGGCTGATCATCTTCTCGAGGTCCGCGATCTCTCCGTCGACTTTCACACCGTGTCCGGCACCGTCCACGCCGTGCGCAACATTTCCTACTATCTCGACCGTGGCGAAACGCTCGCCATCCTCGGCGAAAGCGGTTCTGGCAAATCGGTATCGTCGGCGGCGATCATGAACCTGATCGACATGCCGCCGGGCAAGATCACGTCCGGCGAGATCCTGCTCGACGGCAAGAATCTCTTGAAAATGTCGGGCGAGGCTCGCCGCGCGGTCAACGGCCGACGCATCGCCATGATCTTCCAGGATCCGCTCAGCCACCTCAACCCGGTCTATACCGTTGGCTGGCAGATGCGCGAGGCGCTGAAGACCCACGGCATCAGCACCACGCAGGCGCAGGCCGAAGCCTTGCGCCTGTTCAAGCGGGTGGCGCTGCCGGATCCTGAAGCTGCGCTCGACAAATATCCGCACGAGTTTTCCGGCGGCCAGCGTCAGCGCGTCATGATCGCCATGGCGCTGGCGCTCAAACCCGACCTGCTGATTGCCGACGAGCCGACCACTGCACTCGATGTCACCGTGCAGGCGGAGGTGCTGGCACTTTTGAAGGAGTTGCAGCGCGAGACGGGAATGGGTGTGCTGATCATCACGCACGATCTCGGCGTCGTCTCGGAAGTTGCCGATCGTGTCGTCGTGATGGAAAAGGGCCAACTTGTCGAAAGCGGCACGGTTCGCGACGTCTACCGCAACCCGCAGCACGCCTATACCAAGAAGTTGATCGCCGCCGCCCCCGGCAAGGGCGACATGCACGAGCCGGACGCACACGGCGCATCGATCCTCAGCGTCAAGGATGTCCGCAAGTTCTATGGGGGCTTCGAAGCGCTGAAGGGCGTGTCCTTCGAGCTGAAGCCGGGTGAAACCGTCGCCGTCGTTGGCGAAAGCGGGTCGGGAAAATCGACGCTTGCCCGCGTGCTGTTGCGCCTCGAAGAGCCGGATGGTGGCACCGCGCGCTGGAAGGGCAAGGACCTCTTCACGATGTCGCCGGGCGACCTGTTCAAGCTGCGCCGCGATCTGCAGATGGTCTTTCAGGACCCGACGCAGTCGCTCAATCCGCGCATGACGGTCTATCAGCTGATCTCCGAGGCCTGGGTCATCCACCCGGAAATCCTGCCCAAAGCCAAATGGCGGGAGCGTGCCGCGGAACTGCTCGATCAGGTCGGCCTGTCGCCTGAGCATATGGGGCGCTATCCGCACCAGTTTTCCGGCGGTCAGCGCCAGCGCATCGCCATTGCCCGCGCCCTTGCGCTCGAGCCGCAACTGATCGTCTGCGACGAGGCCGTGTCGGCACTCGACGTGTCTGTCCAGGCGCAGGTGATCCGGCTGCTCGACGGCTTGCGCAAGAAGATGGGCATCGCCTTTATCTTCATCGCCCACGACCTGCCGCTGGTGCGCGATTTCGCCGATTACGTGATGGTCATGCAGAAGGGCGAGGTCGTCGAGTTCGGCACGGTCGCGCAGGTCTTCGACAATCCGCAAATGCCCTATACGCAGGCACTTCTTGCCGCGAGCCTCGACCCCGACCCGGACGTGCAGGCCACAAACCGCAATGCGCGCCTCGCACGCGTTTCCCAGATTTGATCCCGGAGTAGAATAATGACCAAGAAAGCCTTCGTCGCGATCGTGACATGCTTCAACGACGACGAGACCATCAATTATGAGGCCACGCGCGCCCAGGTGCGCCGTCAGGTCGCGGCTGGCAACAACATCATGTGCGCCGGCACCAATGGCGATTTTTCGGCGCTGACCCACGGCGAAAAGATCAAGCTGCTCGAGGAAGTGGTCGACGAAGTCGGCGGCAAGGTCGATGTCATCGTCAATGCCGGCATGCCGGCCACTTTCGAAACGCTGCAGCTTGCCAAGGAATTCGACCGGATCGGCGTGACCGGCATCGCCGTCATCACGCCGTTCTTCATAGCCTGCACGCAGGATGGTCTGGTCCGCCACTTCTCGACTGTCGCTGATGCCGTCGACACGCCGGTCTATCTCTACGATATCCCAGCCCGTACCCAGAACCATATCGAGCCGGAAACCGCCCGCAAACTGGCGACCCACGGCAATATCGCGGGCATCAAGGATTCCGGCGGCGCGCAGGAGACACTGGCCGCCTATCTTCAGGTTTCCAAGGAGGTCGACGGTTTCGAAGTCTATTCCGGCCCCGACCATCTCGTGCTCTGGGCGCTGCAGAACGGCGCTGCCGGCTGCATCTCCGGTCTCGGAAACGCTATGCCTGACGTCTTGGCCGGCATCGTCGGCGGCTTCAATTCAGGCGATATCGCAGAAGCCGAACGGCAGCAGGACATCTACACCGCTTTCCGCACCGATCTCTACGCCCACGGCTTCCCGCCGGCCATGGTCAAGCGCGCGCTCTACCTGCAGGATCCCTCCGTCGGCGCCAGCCGCCAGCCGGCGCTGCTGCCAAATGCCGAGCAGGATGCCCGCATCGGCGAAACGCTGAAGACGTTCGGACTGCTGTAAGCAGCGACTGAGATATTGAAGGTCCGGACCGGAACCGTGCTCCAGTCATGCAGCGCTGACGGATCCTGATGCTGCGATCAGCTATTCTGGGGCACTCGGCCACGAAGAGTGGAGTCAGGCAGCACGAGGCCCGATTAACATCCAAGACTCGTCCGAGAACTGGATTGGCGAGAGATGGTCCTGAAATCGAGCACCGACTGCCTCTGCAGATCTAGCTGGAGAGATCACGCACTGCGGAGCTTCCAACAAGAGAGCGAATCTCCGGCAATAGGGGATTGCGGTTTTCGCTGCTCCATATGGCATGCAGTTCCGCGACGCATTCCTGCCTGAGGTCGAGCGGGCGGAAGACGACGTTGTCGTAGCATGCGTGGCGCGTTGCCGCCGGGACGATGGCGAGGCCGATGCCGGCGCTGACCAGCGACAGGATGGCCTGTGAATGGGTCATGCTCTGGACGATGTGGGGCGTGATGTTGTTGTCGGTCATCAATGCGGCGAGCTTTTCGTGCAGATAGCGGGCCTGGGGTGAGAACATGATGATCGGTTCGCCGTTCAGCGCCTCCAGCGTCGGCCTTCGCCGCGATCCCAGCGGGTGTGCCCGCGGGATGGCCAGCATCATCGGTTCCCGCACAACGCACAGGCTTTGCAATTGATGCGTGCCCGAAAGCGGGCGGGAGAAGCCGAGGTCGACATCGCCGCGATTGATCGCCTGCAACTGTTCGGCCGTTTCCATCTGTACCAGGTCGAGTTCGATCTGCGGCGTCAGCGTCCGGGCGGCTGATATGAAGTGCGGTAGAAAGCCGTAGGTTGCGGCGCCGACGAAAGCGATCCGGATGGAGCCGGCGCTGCCGCGGGCGGCGCGGCGTGTTGCCGTTATCGCTGCATCACCTTGTGCCAGAAGCTTTTGCGCTTCGGCGAGAAACGCGAGGCCCGCCGGGGTCAGCGTGACGCGCCGGCTGTTGCGCTCGAAGAGCGTCACGTCGAGTTGCTGTTCCAGCAGCCTGATCTGCCGGCTGAGTGGCGGCTGGGTCATGTTCAACTGCCTCGCGGCGCGGCTGAAATTGAGTTCCGACGCGACAGCGACGAAGGATTTCACCTGAACCATATCGAGCATCTATTCAATTCCTGTATCGCTGAGCGACAATCTTCGGTTTGGACTTAAATGGATCGGACGCGTATTCGTCAAGCAGGACGCTCCTTGCGGGCGCACGACAGGAGGAGTTGGAGACATGGACGCGCAAATGGAAAAGAAGACTGCATCGCAGGCCGCCGTTGAGGCGGATAGCATCGCCTGGATCAAGCTGTCTTCGGTCTTCCTGCCGCTGAAGACACCGATCAGTGATGCGAAGGTGCTGACCGGACGGCAACGCCCGCTCACCGAAGTGGCGTTCCTGTTTGCCGAGATCGAGACGAAAAATGGCCATTCCGGCATCGGCTTCAGCTATTCCAAGCGCGCCGGAGGACCTGGCCAGTACGAGCATGCCAAGGAAATCGCCAATGTGCTGATCGGTGAGGATCCGAACGATATCGGCAAGTTGTGGAATAAGCTGTGCTGGGCGGGGGCATCGGTTGGGCGCAGCGGGCTTGCGGTGCAGGCGATCGCGGCCTTCGACGTGGCCCTGTGGGACCTCAAGGCCAAGCGCGCCGGACTGCCCCTCGCAAAGCTGCTGGGCGCGCATCGCGATAGCGTCCAGTGTTACAATACCTCTGGTGGGTTTCTCTCTTCTCCGATCGAGGAGGTTCTCGAGAATGTCGAACAGTCGATTGCCGACGGTATCGGCGGTATCAAGATCAAGGTGGGCCAGCCCGACCTAGCACTCGACCTCAAGCGAGTTGCTGCCGTGCACGAGCGTATCGGCGAGCGGGCGGCGATGATGGTCGATGCCAACCAGCAATGGGACCGCCCGACCGCCATGCGCTTCGGCCGCCTGATGGAGCCCTATCACCTGACCTGGATCGAAGAGCCGCTGGATGCCTATGACGTCGAGGGGCATGCGGCACTTGCAGCCCAGTTCGATACGCCCATCGCCACCGGTGAGATGCTCACAAGTGTGCTGGAGCATGTGGCACTGATCCAGAACAATTCGGTCGATTTCATCCAGCCGGACGCCCCGCGAGTGGGCGGCATCACACCGTTTCTGAAGATCTGTGCGCTGGCCGAGACAAAGAAACTCCAGCTCGCCCCGCATTTCGCCATGGAGATCCATCTGCATCTTGCCGCAGCCTACGAGCTGGAGCCGTGGGTGGAGCATTTCGACTGGCTCGATCCGCTGTTCAACGAACGGCTCGAGATCAGAGATGGGCGCATGCTGGTACCAAACCGTCCGGGCCTCGGGATCACGCTTTCGGAACAGGCTGCCCACTGGACACGCGGCACGGCGGAGTTCGGCAAGCGGGCCTGAGGCACTGAGACTCAGGCGGTTCCACGGACAACGATGTGAAAATCGATATTGATCATCGCTTCCACATCCTTGCCGCCAGCAATCTTTCTTAGGATCGACTGGGCCGCTTTGGTTCCGATATCGCGGCGATCGATGCGCACGGTGGTCAGCGGCGGGTGGGTGTGAGGCGCAAAGTCGAAATCACCGAACCCGACAATGGCGAGTTCGTCCGGCATGCGGCATCCGCGGGCGTAAGCTTCCGCCAGTGCCCCGTGGGCAACCACGTCCGACGAGCAGAAGACCCCGAGAGTTCCCTTTCCGCGATCGAGAAGCTGTGCCATCGCCAGCCTTCCGTCGCGGAAGGTGGAGGGCGAATTCATTTCCAGGTCCGGCAGCTCGACATCGGCGACGCCCTTGAGGCGGCTGACGAAACCGTCGCGGCGCTGGACGGCGCGCGGATCGTTGGCGCCGACCTGTGCGTAACGGTCATATCCCCGGATGAGAAGATGGTCGGCAACCAGTGCACCGACGGCGGCATGCGAAAACCCGACGGCGGTATCGAGTGGCGAAGGTGTCGAATCCCAGATCTCGACGATTGGCAGGCCGGCGCCCGTCAGCATCGCGCGGGTTTCCTTGAGATGTGTGATGCCGGTAAGGATCACGCCATCGGGCCGGCGGGCAAGAATGGCGCGGGTCAGTTCCAGTTCGCGCGCTGGCTCATAGCCGGAAAGGCCGAGCAGCAGCTGATAACCGGCAGAGACCAGTTCGGCATTGAGGCCCTCGATTGTTTCGGCAAAGATGGTGCTGGCAACAGAGGGAACGATCGCGGCGATGAGCCTTGTCCTTCGGGAGGCGAGGCCGCCCGCGAGAAGATTGGGCACATAGCCCGTCCTCGCAATGACTTTCTCGATCGTCTCCAGCGTCCGCGGTTTGACCAGAGCGGGCGTGTTGATAGCACGCGACACGGTGACAGGCGAGACCCCTGCGAGCTTCGCGATATCGGCAAGTGTCACCGGGCTGTTGCTCGTCATGCGCTTGATATTGAAATCGTCTGTCATCGTGAGTGTCCCCGTCAAAATGAGTTACGCTTTCATTTCAGAACTAATCAAGTGGGCGTGGAGAAAATCCTGCTGCTAGAAGCACAAAGCATTGATTTAAAAAACTTTAAAAATTTGCCTTGGAGGTTGCGGTCGTGGATTTTGGCGATAGAATGAAAGCGCTACCATTTCTTCGGGAGGAGGGTTTCGAAGAGTGGTTAAATGGGACCGGCCAGATGCCGGATAAGTGGAGGAAGTAATATGAACCTCAAGCGTTTCATGACGTTGGCGGCCGCTACGGCCGTGATTTCAGCAGTCGGCATGACGGCTGGCCGTGCGCAGGACTATCCGACCAAGACCGTGACCGTCGTCGTTCCCTTTGCGGCCGGCGGCAATACCGACACATTCGGCCGCCTCGTCGCGGAAGAACTCGACAAGCGGTTGGGCCAGCGTTTCATTGTTGAGAACAAGCCAGGCGCCGGCGGCAATATCGGCCTTGGCGATCTCGCCCGCTCCAAGCCGGATGGCTACACGATCGGCATGGGCACAGTCAGCTCGAACGCGATCAACCAGACACTTTACAAAAACCTCCCTTACGACCGGGAAAAGGGCTTTGCGCCGATTTCGCTGATCGCCAGCCTGCCGAACGTGCTCGTCGTCAACCCGGACAAGATCAAGGCGAACACTGTCGAGGAACTCGTCGCGTTCCTGAAAACGGAGCCGGGCAAACATACCTACGCTTCGTCAGGTGTCGGCACATCGATTCACCTTGCAGGTGAGCTGCTCGCGACAAAGACCGGCATCAAGATCACGCATGTCCCCTACAAGGGTAGCAGCCAGGCCATCCTGGACGTTGTCGCCGGACATGTGGATATGATGTTCGACAATATTCCCACTGCCGCCCAGCAGGTAAAGGCCGGCAAGGTGAAGGCGCTGGCCGTCACCAGCCTGGAAAAGGCCAATCTGCTCGCTGACGTGCCGACCATGGCAAGCGTCATCCCAGGCTTTGAGGCGACCTCCTGGCACGGGCTCTTTGCTCCTCCCGGCACGCCGCCGGAAATCGTCGAAAAGCTCAGCAAGGAAGTGCAGGCGATCGTTGCCGATCCCGCGATGAAGGCAAAGCTCGAAGCGATGGGCGTGACACCTGTCGGCAATACGTCGGCCGAGTTCCAGGCCTTCATCGACAAGGAAACGGCGAAGTGGGCCGAAGTCATCAAGGCCGCCAACGTGCCGCTGCAGTGAGACAATCTGCCGGCCGGGTCTAGTCTCCGGCCGGCACATCTTTCACACCTGAGTATCAAGCCATGCTGAAAATTAGAAACGGCCGCGACTTCGTCGGCGGCGTGACGATGATTTGCGCCGGACTTCTGTTCATCTGGTTCGGCCGCGAGCTCGCAGTCGGCACCTCGTTTCAGATGGGCCCCGGCTATTTCCCGATCATGCTGAGCCTGCTCCTGATCGGGATCGGTGGGCTGATCATCGTGCAGGCACTGATGGTCGGCGTCGAGGCGAGCGAGCCGGAGGTCTGGAACTGGAAGGCCTATGCCCTGGTGATTGCGGCGCCGGTCGGCTTCGGCCTGTTGCTCTCGGGCCTTGGTCTTGCGCCTACGATGTTCCTCATGATCGTCGGGGTGGCGACCGCAAGCCGATACGCCAACTGGCGGCACTCGATCCTGCTCGGGCTGTTTCTCGCGGTCTGTTCCTCTCTGCTTTTCACAAAACTCCTTTCGCTTCCTGTCAGCGCCTTCGGCCCATGGATTCCCTTCATCGGCGAACTCATCTGACGCCCGCATCTGATGCCTTAGCGCAGCCGACGAAACCGGATTGGATTGCATATGGATCTCTTTTCTAACCTCTGGCTCGGCGCGTCGACCGCCTTCATGCCGATGAACCTGTTCTACGGTTTTGTCGGCTGTCTGTTGGGCACCGCGATCGGCGTGCTGCCGGGCCTCGGCCCGACGGCAACGATCGCCATGCTTTTGCCGATCACCTTCGGACTTCCGCCGGAATCGGCCCTCATCATGCTGGCCGGCATTTTCTACGGTGCCCAGTATGGCGGCTCGACGACGGCGGTGCTCATCAACCTTCCCGGCGAAAGTTCGTCCGTCGTCACTGCGATCGACGGTTACCAAATGGCCCGAAACGGCCGCGCCGGACCAGCGCTTGCAACCGCAGCGCTCGGATCCTTCTTCGCCGGCACGGTCGCGACGATCCTGCTTGCGGTCGCAGCACCGCCGCTTGCTGCCGTCGCCCTCAATTTCGGGCCTGCGGAATATTTCTCGCTGATGGTTCTCGGCCTTGTCGCGTCCGTGGCGCTTGCCAGCGGATCACTGCTCAAGGCATTCGCGATGATCGTGTTCGGACTGATCCTCGGCACGGTCGGGACGGATGTCGAGAGCGGAACGCCCCGCTACGTCTTCGACATTCCGGAACTCTATGACGGACTGAATTTCGTCGCCGTCAGCATGGGCATATTCGGTATCTGCGAGATCCTGCGCAATCTGGAAAGCGAGCAGGAACGCTCGGTCGGCGTCAAGAAGGTAACCGGCCTGATGCTGACCAAGGAGGATTTCAAGCGGATCATCGCGCCGGTTCTGCGGGGAACGGCACTCGGTTCCTTCCTTGGCGTGCTGCCGGGTGGCGGGGCGATGCTTGCGTCGTTTGCCTCTTACGCCGTGGAAAAACGGATCTCTCCGAACCGGGCCGAATTCGGCAAAGGGGCGATCGAGGGTGTGGCTGCGCCGGAAGCGGCCAACAATGCCGGCGCGCAGACCTCGTTCATCCCGATGTTGACGCTCGGCATTCCCGGCAACCCGGTGATGGCGCTGATGGTGGGCGCAATGATCATCCAGGGCATCACGCCCGGCCCAAATGTCATCTCCGACGAGCCGGAACTGTTCTGGGGCATGATCGTCTCGATGTGGTCGGGCAATCTGATGCTTGTGATCCTCAACCTGCCGCTGATCGGGCTCTGGGTGCGGATGCTGACGGTCCCCTATCATTTGCTGTTTCCGGCCATCATCGGCTTCTGCTGCATCGGCGCCTACAGCATCAACAACAGCGTGTTCGACGTCTTCGTCATGGCAGGTTTCACCGTCGTCGGTTTCGCGCTTAGCAAGATGCGCTTCGAGCCGGCACCGCTTTTGCTGGGTTTCATTCTCGGACCGATGCTGGAGGAGAACCTGCGTCGCGCGATGCTGATCAGCCAAGGCGATCCGTCGATCTTCGTGCGCAGCCCGCTCAGCCTGTCGCTGCTGATCTTCGCCGTCGCCGTCCTCGCGCTCGTTCTGGCGCCGAGCATCAGCCGCAAACGCGAAGAGGCGTTTACCGAATAAGCGATCGTCTTGATCTTGGAAGAGTGCCCTCGCGGCACGGGAGTTTGGAATGGCAGGCAGGAAGACTTACGAAGAACTACGCTCGGCGCGCTGGATGATGCCGGATGATCAGCGGTCGTTCGGACATCGGTCGCGAACGATGCAGATGGGCTATGCCCCGGAGGATTGGGAAGGCCGGCCGATCATCGCGATCATCAACACCTGGTCGGATGCGCAGCCCTGCCACATGCATTTTCGTGAGCGTGTGGAATGGGTAAAGCGCGGCGTGCTGCAGGCGGGCGGGTTCCCGATGGAGCTGCCGGCGCTGTCGCTTTCTGAAAATTTCGTCAAGCCGACCACGATGCTTTACCGCAACATGCTGGCCATGGAGACGGAAGAGCTTCTCCGCTCGCACCCCGTCGACGGCGCCGTGCTGATGGGCGGCTGTGACAAGACAACGCCGGGCCTGGTGATGGGCGCGGTATCGATGGGCGTTCCCTTCATCTACCTACCGGCCGGCCCGATGCTGCGCGGCAATTATGCCGGCAAGGCGCTGGGCTCCGGCACGGACGGGTTCAAATACTGGGACGAGCGACGGGCCGGCACGATCTCCAAGGAGGAATGGCAGGGGATCGAGGGCGGTATCGCCCGAAGCTATGGGCACTGCATGACGATGGGCACGGCCTCCACGATGACGGCGATTGCCGAAGGCATGGGGCTGACGCTGCCGAACGCCTCTTCCATTCCGGCTGCAGATGCCAACCACCAGCGCATGTCGGCCACCTGCGGGAGGCGGATCGTCGAGATGGTGTGGGAGGATCTGACGCCGGACAAGGTGATCACACAGGCTGCCGTGAACAATGCCGTGACGATCGCGATGGCGACGGGGTGTTCGACCAATGCGATCATTCACCTGATCGCCATGGCGCGCCGGGCCGGCATTCCGCTCGAACTCGACGACCTTGACCGGATCGGCCGCACCACGCCCGTCATTGCCAATATCCGCCCATCCGGCAGCACCTATCTGATGGAAGACTTCTTTTATGCCGGCGGCCTGAGGGCACTGATGAAGCAACTGGGCGACAAGCTCGATCCGACGGCGATCACCGTCACCGGCCTGCCGCTGACCGAAGGGCTGGATCAGGTGAAGATCTACAACGAGGACGTCATTCGGCCGCTCGACAATCCGGTCTATCATGAAGGGTCTCTCGCCGTGCTGAAGGGCAACCTTTGCCCGGATGGAGCGGTGATCAAGCCCGCCGCCTGCGATCCGAAATTTCACAAGCACCGCGGCCCGGCACTGGTGGCAAACAGCTATGCCGAATTGAAGACGATCATCGACGACCCGGATTATCCGCTGACGCCGGAAACCGTGCTGGTCCTCCGCAATGCCGGGCCTCAAGGCGGGCCGGGCATGCCGGAATGGGGCATGATCCCGATGCCGAAGGCGCTTCTGAAGCTCGGCCTGCGCGATATGGTGCGGATTTCCGATGCCCGCATGTCGGGCACGAGTTTCGGCGCCTGCGTGTTGCATGCCTCGCCAGAAGCCTTCGTCGGCGGTCCGCTGGCGCTGCTGAAGACTGGTGACATGGTGGAACTCGATATTCCGGCACGCAGCCTCAACATGCTGGTCGCGGGCGAAGAGCTCGACGCGCGTCGCGCCGCCTGGGTGGCGCCGGAGCCGCGCTATGAACGGGGCTACGGCTTCATGTTCACCAAACATATCGAGCAGGCCGACAAGGGCTGCGACTTCGACTTCCTGAAGACGGACTTCGGCGCCAAGGTGACCGAGCCGGCGATCAATTGAGCAAGCATCAAGGAGAAACTATGAACCCCGCAACCCGTGACAAACTGATGGGCGTCTCCGTCGCGACGCTCTGCTCGGCGCTCTACAAGCGTGGCCTCAGGAACCAGACGATCCAGGACGTGCGGCCGGTCAAGCCAAAGGGTCGCAATATGGTCGGGCCCGCTTTCACGCTGCGCTACATGCCGGCGCGCGAGGACCGCAATCCCATGACGGTGTTCCGCAACCCGCAGCATCCGCAGCGCCACGCGATCGAGACCTGCCCTCAGGGCCATGTGCTTGTGATGGACAGCCGAAAGGATGCGCGTGCAGCGTCCGCCGGCGATATCCTCATTACCCGCCTGATGGTGCGCGGCGGGGCAGGCGTCGTGACCGATGGCGGCTTTCGTGACGCAATGGTGATCGGCGAACTGGACATTCCCGCCTATCATCACCGACCCTCCAGCCCGACAAACCTCACCCTGCACGAAGCGATCGACATCAACGTGCCGATCGGCTGCGGCGACGTCGCCGTATTCCCGGGCGATATCGTGGTCGGCGACGACGACAGTGTCATCATCATCCCGCTGGAAATCGCCGACGACATCGCAGACGAGGCGGTCGAGATGACGGCCTACGAGGATTTTGCCGCCGAACGTGTCAAGGCCGGTTACACGATCATTGGCCTGTATCCCGCCACGGACGAGAACAATTTGTCGATCTTCGCCGAATGGAGAAAGTCGAATGGTCGGTGAGGGGATGGAGGTCGGGGTCCAGGGTGACGGTCGGCCAAGACCTCTGGAGATGGCGCTTGCGAAGCTATTTTGCCCTATCACGATGATCGGTGGTTGCCGCGCGTTTCAACGCCTCACCGGAGGCCGACATACGCTGTTCGCGAGTAACGACGGCCAAGCTGGAGCACGATTGCAAACTTCGGTCTCGTATCATGTCTCGCCGTCATGGTCGAAGAATGGACATTTGCGATAGGCATCGGCTTGCGTCGTCATTGTGGACTTTTCAGGAGCGCCGCCTAGTTTCCATGAAAAGCGGCCGGATTGGGGCGGGATCGTCCGTTCCCATAATCCGCAAGTCGGAGCGCAGGAGGACAAATCCGCGGTATGAAAAGTTTTGTCATCAACCCCCCGGTTTTCTACGGCTCAGTCATCGTCATCGGTCTGTTTCTGGTGGTCGGCATCGCCATACCCGGGCAAGCGGGCGCTTTTTTTGGCGCCGTGCAGGCATCGATCCTCGGCGCGTTCGGCTGGTTCTATCTGCTTTCCGTCGGCATATTTCTCGCATCCGTCCTGCTGCTCTGTTTCGGCCGCTTCGGACAGCTCAAGCTTGGTCCGGATGATTCCGTTCCCGATTTCCGCTTTCTGTCGTGGATCGCCATGCTGTTTGCCGCCGGCATGGGGATCGGCCTGATGTTCTACGCCGTCGGTGAGCCGATGACGCATTTCATGGCGCCGCCGACGGCCGAGCCGCGTTCGGTCGCAGCCATGCGCGAAGCAATGACCGTGACCTTCTTCCATTGGGGGATCCACGCCTGGGCAATCTACGCCGTTGTCGGCCTGTCGCTCGCCTATTTCGGCTATCGCTACAACCTGCCGCTGACGATCCGTTCCGGCCTCTATCCGATTCTCAAAAACCGTATCGATGGTCCGATCGGTCACGCGGTGGATATCTTTGCGATTGTCGGCACGATGTTTGGGATCGCCACGTCGCTCGGTGTCGGCGTCTCGCAGATCAATGCGGGTCTCAACCATCTTCTCGGCGTTCCGATCGGCATCGCTGTGCAGTTGCCGTTGATCGCAGTCGTGACCGCGATGGCGACAGTGTCGGTCGTGACCGGCCTCGACAAGGGCGTCCGCATCCTGTCGGAAACCAACCTTATCGTTGCCATCCTGTTGATGATATTCGTTCTCGTGGTTGGTCCGACCAGCCTGTTGTTTCGGGATTTCGTGCAGAACCTCGGTCTCTATTTCGACACGCTGGTCCTGCGCACATTCAACATCTACGCCTATGAGCCGACGCCCTGGGTTGATGCCTGGACCTTGTTCTACTGGGCCTGGTGGATTTCCTGGTCGCCCTTCGTCGGCATGTTCATCGCCCGCATTTCCCGCGGCAGAACCGTGCGGGAATTCGTCGTCGCCGTCCTCTTTATTCCCGCCGGGTTCACCTTTTTCTGGATGACGGTGTTTGGCAATACGGCGATGTTTATCGATACCGGCATCGCCAACGGCGCTCTCGGCGCGGCTATCGCCAATGACGTCTCAGTCGGTCTGTTCCGGTTCTTCGAGTATCTGCCGCTGCCGGCAATTACCTCGACGCTCGCGGTTCTGCTGGTGTCAATCTTCTTCATCACCTCGGCAGATTCGGGTGCGCTTGTCGTGGACTCCATTGCAGCCGGCGGCGAGACGAACACGACAACAGGACAGCGGGTTTTCTGGTGCGTTATGGAGGGTTTCGTGGCGGGGTGCCTGCTGCTCGCCGGTGGCCTGACGGCGCTGCAATCTGCCACTGTCGCCAGCGCGCTGCCGTTTGCCGTGATCATGCTCGGTCTTGTCCTTTCGCTGTATCTGGGCATGCGAGAGGACCTTGCACAGCGCGATGCGCACAACGGCGCCACCCTTCCGGCTGCCCAGCCGGCATCCGGGCAGACCTGGCAGCGGAGACTGGCCCTGATGCTGGCCACCGCGACCGAAGCCGATGTCCGTCGCTTCATCGACACGCATGTGCGTCCAGCCCTTGATCAGGTCGCGCAGGAACTGACCTCCAGGGGACGGCATGCGCAGGTGGTCGATGACACGGACGGGGCGATCGTCCTGCGCTCACCCGCACAAGATGTTCGTGACTTTGTCTACGGTGTCACACCCACACGGCAGCGCGTCGCGAGTTTTACGCCTGTGCGGGCCGGAGAGCCTGAGTTTCGCTTTGAGGCGCGGACCTATTTCTCAAGCGGCAATCGCGGGTATGACGTGATGGGGATGTCGCGCGATCAACTCATCAGCGACGTCCTGGCGCAGTTCGAACGCTATCTGCACCTGGTGCATTCGCCGGAGTTTCAGCTGGTCCACAGTGCTCCAGAACATCCATCTGGAATCTAGCTGTTATGGGGGGCGGCCTCGTTGCAAGGCGCGCCTGTTACCATAATAGGTCCGACGCTCATCGTAGCGGAAGGCGGTCTGTTCGCAGACGCTTGATCAGAGGTCCCGCTACGTGGGTTGAGATCCAAAGCGGACACCAACTGTCGCGGCAGACTGACGGGCGACCTGATTAATCCCAACTTGGCAGGCAAAGGCGTACACCTGAGACGTCGACAAGAGACGGCCCGCGATGAGCCAGAAGAGTGAGAATACCGATGACGTCACGCTGGGTTTGGCTTTTGTCGAAACTGGTCCGGAAAATCTGGTTTCGGGCAAGTCTGTTTTCCATCCTTGCCATTATCACCGCACTTGTCGCCATCGTCGCCAGTCCGTTCATTCCGGGTGATCTTCCCACGAAGATTGGCGCTGACGCTGTCGATAATATACTAGGCATCATTGCCTCAAGTATGCTGACAGTCACGACATTCTCTCTCAGCACGATGGTGTCGGCCTATTCGGCTGCAACCAGCAACGTCACGCCCCGCGCGACCACGCTGGTCATGGAGGACAGCACGACGCAAAACGTGCTCGCGACCTTCATCGGCTCCTTCCTCTTCAGTCTTGTCGGGATCATCGCGTTGAGCACCGGCGCCTACGGCGACCGCGGTCGCGTCGTTCTCTTTGTTGTGACAGTTGCCGTGATTGTGCTGATTGTCGTCACGCTCTTGCGTTGGATCGACCACCTTTCCAGGCTCGGGCGTGTCACAGAAACGACCGAGAGAGTGGAAAAGGTCACCATAGAGGCGATGCGGTCCCGGCGTAAGCAACCGTATCTCGGCGGAAGCCGGTTAAGCGCTGCAGAGACCATTCCGGCCACGGCGAGACCGGTCTTTGTCGATCGGATAGGGTATGTGCAGCACCTTGATACCGGCGCCCTTTCCGGCATCGCAACCGACGCGAAAGCGCAGATATACATTCACATGATTCCGGGTCAGTTTGTTGATCCGTCGACGCCGGTTGCGTGGATCGACGGCGCCGATGACGCCGAGGAGACAACGGCAATCTCCCGCTGTTTCACGGTGGGCGATACCAGGTCCTATGATCAGGACCCGCGATTTGGCGCTGCAGTTCTGTCGGAGATTGCGTCTCGCGCCCTTTCGGCGGCCACCAACGATCCCGGTACCGCGATCGATGTTCTCACGCGGACAGTGCGCGTTCTGGCTGTCTGGAACGAAACGACAGGGGAGGATGAGCATGAAGTGCCGTATCCAAATGTCTACGTGCCGGCGATCAGCCTTGACGAACTGTTTGATGATCTCTTCACACCGATCGCGCGGGACGGCGCCGGCGTTGTCGAAGTCGGGCTGAGATTGCAGAAAGTGCTGCGAATTCTCGCGACGTTTGAACATGATCGCTATCGCGACAATGCCATACGCCACTCGAGGGAGGCCCTTGAGCGGGCCAAACATGGACTGACCTTGCCGGCGGATTTCGAGCGCGTGAAAGCCGCGGCAGAGGCGGTTGGGGGATTGTAGCTGCGGTTGTTCAAGCGTGACGAGCGAAGCCAGCATCGCGTAATAGCGCTGTTCTGAAGGGAAAATCCATTCATCACAGGAAATCTTGATGAAGCCTTGTAACAATGTGGATTCCTGCGCGTCTTCCTGAAGCAACGTCTATTGCGGGTGGAAAGACGAAATCTATGGACCAGAACGAGGGCTTTTCCCGATCCACCTGGACGCGGCCGAAGCGTTTCGATCGCAACCTGGTGGTCATTGGCGCCGGATCCGCTGGGCTGGTGTCGGCCTATATCGCTGCCGCCGCCAAGGCGAAGGTGACGCTGGTCGAGGCGAACAAGATGGGCGGCGATTGCCTGAACTATGGCTGCGTCCCTTCGAAGGCCCTGATCAAGAGCGCAAAGGTGGCGCACCAGATGCGCCATGCGGACCATTATGGCCTGGAGCCGGTCGAGCCGAAGGTGCCTTTTTCTGCGGTGATGGAGCGGATCCACAAGGTGATCGCCGAAATCGAGCCGCATGACAGCGTCGAACGCTATACGGGGCTCGGCGTCGACGTCCTGCAAGGCTACGCAAAGCTGATCGATCCCTGGACGGTGGAAATTTCCCTGAACGAAGGCGGCACGCAGCGTCTGACGACGCGCGCGATCATCATTGCGACCGGCGCCCGGGCCTTTGTGCCCCCGATACCGGGCCTCGCCGAAATTGGTTATCTCACATCCGATACCATGTGGGAGCGGCTCCGCGATCGCCCTTCTGTGGCGCAGAGGCTCGTCGTTTTGGGCGGAGGGCCGATCGGCTGCGAGCTGGCGCAGAGTTTTGCTCGACTTGGCTCCGAGGTCACGCAGATCCAGATGGCACCACGGCTGATGATGCGTGAGGACGATGATGCGGCCAGGGTCGTCGAAGCCTCGATGAAGGCGGACGGCGTCAATGTGCTGACGAGCCACAAGGCGGTCGCCTGTGGGGCGGATGGCGGTGAAAAATGGATCGAGGTCGAAAAGGACGGGGCTAGGTTCCGCATCGGCTTCGACGAGATCATCGTCGCGGTCGGACGCGCCCCGCGGCTGAAGGGGTTCGGGCTCGAGGATCTCGGCATTAAGGTCGATCGTGTGGTGGAGACCAACGAATACCTCCAGACCCTTCATCCGAACATTCTCGCCGCCGGCGATGTGGCAGGGCCCTACCAGTTTACCCATGTCGCCGGACATCAGGCCTGGTTTGCCGCTGTCAATGCGCTGTTCGGTGATCTCAAGCGCTTCAAGGCTGATTACTCAGTCATTCCGTGGGCGACCTTCACCGATCCAGAAGTGGCGCGGGTGGGCTTGTCCGAGACCGAGGCAAAGGAGACGAAGATACCGCATGAGGTCACGCGTTTTGGCTTGGACGATCTCGATCGCGCGATCGCCGATGGGGCCGCCCGTGGCTTCGTCAAGGTGCTGACGGTGCCGGGCAAGGACAAGATCCTGGGTGCAACGATTGTCGGCGAGCATGCCGGCGACCTGCTGGCGGAATTCGTCTTCGCCATGAAACATGGCCATGGGCTCGGCAAGATCCTCGGCACGATCCACATTTACCCGACGCTCGCAGAGGCCAACAAGCTGGTGGCCGGTCAGTGGCGCCGCAATCACATCAACGGGTTTCTGCTCTCGCTGCTTGAACGCTTCCAGACCTGGAGGCGCGGATGATCGACGCCAAGATCCTGCCGCTGCAGAAGGCAGCTCTGCAGCCCATCGCTGCGTTTCTGGCCCATCGCGGGGTTCGTGCAGATCAGATCAGCCTCGTTGGTTTCATGGGCGGGCTCGGCGCCTTTGCCGCGCTTTGCCTCGGCTACTTTTGGGTGGCGCTTCTGCTGATCCTTGTGAACCGGGCGCTGGACGGGCTCGATGGTGCGGTTGCCCGCCTGCATGGTCCGACGGATCGTGGCGCGTATCTCGACATCGCGCTCGACATGGTCTTCTACGCGCTGATCCCGCTCGGTTTCGCGGTTGCGGTGCCCGAGATCAATGCGCTGCCCGCAGCGGTGCTGATCGTGTCCTTCGTCGGCACAGGCTCGTCCTTCCTCGCTTTCTCGGCAGTTGCGGCGAAACTCGGCCGCGAGGCCCCGGAATTTCCCACCAAGGGCATCTACTACGCTGGCGGTCTCGCCGAAGGCTTCGAGACGATCGCGGTCTTCATCGCCATGTGCCTCTTGCCTTGGCATTTCCCGCTGATTGCCTATGGATTTGCCGCGCTTTGCGGGGTGACGACCGTCATCCGCTGGCGCCAGGGCTGGGTCGCCTTTTCCGGAGATGATCGATGAGCCACGCCGTGTCCCTCTCAGAGATCCGCATTCAGCCGGTCAAGCGCGTTGCGCACCGTCAGCCGCGCTCGGTGCAGAAGTACCCGCATATTGCCCTC
The DNA here is from genome assembly GCF_900108545.1 of Rhizobium sp. NFR12. Classification (NCBI taxonomy): domain Bacteria; kingdom Pseudomonadati; phylum Pseudomonadota; class Alphaproteobacteria; order Hyphomicrobiales; family Rhizobiaceae; genus Rhizobium; species Rhizobium sp. NFR12. Next base: position 145,309 of record NZ_FNWM01000003.1, read on the forward strand.
GGAAATGTCGAGAAGGGTGCAGACCTCCGCCGGATCGAGCTCCTGCTGGCCGCGCAGGATCAGCACCGCGCGCTGCGCCTGCGGCAGCGTTTCGATGACGGCTTCCACATTCTGCAGAACGCTTCGACCCTCGACATGGCGTTCCGGCGTCAGATTTTCCCAAAGTGCGGGCATGGTGCGCCAGTGGCCGCGCCCGTCGAACGCGTCGTTGAGGGTGCCGTCGACACCAAAATCGTCGAAGGACACCGTGCGGCCTTCGCGTCTGGCGCGGCTGCGCGCCTTGTTGATCAGGATAGTGTAGATCCAGCTTGCAAGCGATCCGCGCCCTTCGAAGAGATCGATGCGGTCGAGCACTGTTACCCAGGTGTCCTGCGCGACGTCTTCCGCGATGACACGCGAGCGTACGATGCCGTTGCAAAGGCGGATCATCGCAGCATTGTGCCGACGATAAAGCAACTCGAACGCTGCCGCATCCCCCTCGACGAGACGCAGCGCCAGAGCCCGATCATCACAATCAACCTGCGCCATGCTGCCCCCAGCCTCAGCTCAGGCATCATTAGCAAAACAATCGCCTTTAAAGTCCAGCCGCATTCGATCCTATCAAGCCATAGTGACCATGGGGGATCAGTCGCGCCTGAACATCCGATCTCACAAGGCGCGCCGCAGCTTCACGGAAACCGCCATGATTGACAGCCGTTCCCCACAACACAGCGGGCCGCCGGATGACGAGCCCGCCACCTCTAAAGGCCCCGTCCGCAAAGGTAGCGTGTGGCGCTACACGCCCGTGGTCCTCGTCATCACCGGCCTCGCACTCGGCTATGTCTTCGGCCTGCAGGACTATCTCAGCCTCACGTTTCTTGCCGAACAACGGCAGGCTTTGAGGAGTTACGTCGACACCAATGTCCTCTGGTCGGCGGTCATCTTCCTGCTCGTCTATACCGCGGCCGTCGCCTTCTCGTTTCCGGCAGCGTCCGTGCTGACCATCTTCGGTGGTTTCCTCTTCGGCTGGATGATCGGGGGGGCGCTGGTGGCCGTTGGTGCCACGGTCGGTGCGGCGATCCTGTTCCTCGCCACGCGCTCGGCCTTCGGCGATTTTCTGCGCCACCGGGTTGATGGCGTCATCAAGAAAATGGCGGACGGTTTCCGGGAGAATGCCTTCGGCTATCTCTTCGTCATCCGTCTCGCTCCGGTCTTTCCCTTCTTCGTCGTCAATATCGCTGCTGCCCTGTTCGACATCAGCCTCGGGCGTTTCATAGCCGCCACGTTCTTCGGCATCCTGCCCGGCACTTTCGCCTATGCCTATCTCGGCCAGGGAGTTGACAGTGTGCTGGTCGCCGCGCAGGCGAGCGGAAGGCAAGCGCAGATTTCGGATCTCGTGACGCGCGATATCACGCTCGCCTTCTTCGCGCTGGCGCTGGTGGCGCTGATCCCGACGCTCGTGCGGCAGATCGCCAAGCGCAGGAGTTCGCAATGAGCGTTCACTTTACCACATCCGGGGAGGGCTGAGCCATGTTTCGATGCAATGAAGTGGTCGAGCGCGCCAGCCTTCTGATCGACGGCGATCTCGGCTTCTGGCCGCGGCTCAACATCAGGCTACATCTGGCGATTTGCCGGGGATGCCGGGCCTTCGTCGAACAAATGCGCATTACCCATGAGCTGACTGCAATGGCGGGCGCCACGTTTGATTCGGAGCCAAGCGAGGAGATTGCGGCCGCGCTCGCGCGACGACAAATGGGTCCCGGCAAGAAAGCATGAAACCCGGCGCATCTCGAAGACGTAATTCAAACAGGAGCCGCAGCGCGTCAGCGTCAGGCGGTCGACTTTCAGGGAGTAGGGCACAGAATGCGATTGATGACAGGGATTTTCGCCGCCGCTTTGATGGCAGCCACAAGTAGCTTTCCGGCGAAAGCCGCCGGCCCCGAGCTTTCCGACTGGGCAGCCGTCGAGAAGGCAGCAACCGGCCAGACGGTCTATTTCAACGCCTGGGGCGGCTCGGAAAACATCAACGCCTATCTCGAATGGGTGGGCGCCGAGATGCAGTCACGCTACGGGGTGAGCGTGGTGCAGGTGAAGCTCGAGGATACCGCAAGCGCGGTCGCCAAGGTGATCGCCGAGAAAGCCGCCGGCAAGAATGACGGCGGCTCGGTCGATCTCATCTGGATCAACGGCGAAAACTTCGTCTCGATGAAGCAGCAAGGGCTGCTCCTCACCCCCGGCTGGGCAAGCTCGCTGCCCAACTGGGCCTATGTCGATGTCGAAAACCAGCCGACCATCCTCACAGATTTCACCGAGCCGACAGAGGGCCTTGAAAGCCCCTGGGGTGGCGCGAAGATGGTTTTCTTCCATGACAGCGCGCGCACCGAAGCCTTCGCCATGCCGGACAACGCGACTGCGCTTCTCGATTGGGCGAAGAAGAACCCAGGCCGGTTTTCCTATCCGGCCCCACCGGACTTCAGCGGCTCGTCCTTTCTGAAACAGGTTTTGAGCGAGGTGATCGCCGACCCCTCCAAACTGGCGAAGCCGGTCAGCGAAGAGACTTTTAACGCTGATGTCGAGCCGCTCTTTGCCTATCTCGACCAGTTGCATCCGGCAGCCTGGCGTTCGGGCAAGACATTCCCGCAGAACTATTCGGATATGAAACAGAAGCTGGCCGACGGCGAACTGGACATCATCTTCGCCTTCAATCCGTCGGAAGCCTCTGCCGGGATCAAGGCCGGCGAACTGCCCCAGACCGTGCGCTCCTTCACCTTCTCCAAAGGCACGCTCGGCAACACCCATTTCGTCGCCATCCCCTACAATGCCAATGCGAAGGAGGGGGCGCTGGTGACGGCGAACTTCCTCATCTCGCCTGAAGCGCAGCTTCGCAAGCAGGACCCGACTTATTGGGGTGATCCGACCGTTCTCGCCATGTCAAAACTGCCGGAGCCGGATCGTGCCGCCTTCAAAGCGCTCGACCTCGGCGCAGCCACCCTTGCGCCGGACAAGCTCGGCCCCGTGATTGCCGAGCCGCATGCGAGCTGGATGGAGCGCATCGAGGTCGAATGGCGCCGGCGCTACGCCAGCGGAAACTGAGCTGTGACAGCCCAGGCGACCGATCGCTCCTTTTTGAACGGAATGACCGCACTTCTTCCGAGGAGTGCGGTTGCCGTCACGCTTAGCCTTCTGGTCCTGCCGATCACTTTCGGGCTCCTCGGCACGTTGCTGCCGGCCTTCGGCTATCTGCCCGCACTCGGCGGACATGACCTCAGCCTGCAACCCTTTCGAGATCTTGCGGCGACACCGGGTCTGCCAACAGCGGCAGTCTTGAGTGTAGCAACCGGCCTCGCCGCCACCCTGATTTCTCTCGGCATCACGCTGATCTTCGTTGCGAGTTACGCCGGCACACCGACGCTGTCACGCCTGCAGCATCTGCTGTCGCCTCTCCTGGCCGTGCCCCATGCGGCGGCCGCTTTCGGGCTCGCCTTCCTGATCGCGCCATCGGGTTTCCTTATTCGCCTCGTCGCGCCTCTCTTTGGCATTGATCGGCCGCCGGACATTCTTATCCCGCATGACCCGATGGGGCTGACGATGATCGCGGGCCTCGTGATCAAGGAAACACCGTTCCTGTTTCTGGTCACGTTGGCGGCCCTGCCGCAGGTGGAGCTTTCCGCTGCGCGAAGGCTTGCAGCCTCCTTCGGTTATGGGCGTATTGCGGGCTTCGTCTACCTGCTCTGGCCGTCGCTTTACCGGCAGATCCGTTTTGCCGTCTATGCCGTCATCGCCTACTCGTCCTCGGTCGTGGATGTGGCGCTGATCCTTGGTCCCAACCTGCCCGGCACGCTCGCGACCCGGCTCGTCCAGTGGATGAACGATCCGGATCTGTCCGTGCGTTTCCTCGCCTCGGCCGGTGCCGTCCTGCAACTGGGCGTCACCCTGGCAGGATTGCTCTTGTGGTTGATGCTGGAGCGGGTCGCTGCGGTCCTGCTCCGCGCATCGCGGGACAGGGGATGGCGGTTCGTTCGCGACCAGTTGCTGCGCCGCGCGTCGATCCTGGTCGTCGGCCTGATCGGCGGAGCCGTCTTCGCAGGCCTCGCCATTCTGGCCATCTGGTCTGTCGCCGGTCTTTGGCAGTTTCCCGATATCCTGCCGCAGAGTTTTACGCCGAGGAGCTGGATGAGTGCCTTGCCGCGCATTGGCGATCCGCTCGTAACGACACTGGTGACAGGTCTCGCCTCGACGCTGCTGGCCATCCTGCTGACCGTCGGCTGCCTGGAGCGGGAGATTCAGACGGGACGCCGCGTGAGCCAGAAGGCGCTGTTGATGCTCTACCTGCCGCTGATCGTGCCGCAGATCACCTTCGTTTTCGGCCTGCAGCTGCTTTTCATCGGTAGTGGTGGCGGCGATTACAGGCTGACAGCCCTCGTGCTCGTGCACCTGGTCTTTGTGCTGCCTTATGTCTTTCTCTCGCTCGCCGATCCCTGGCGCGCGCTCGATCGTCGCTACGAGATCATTGCGACAGCACTCGGCCGGTCACGGCTGTCGGTGCTCGTGTCGATCCGCCTGCCCATGCTGGTCCGTCCGATCCTGACAGCACTTGCCCTTGGCTTTGCCGTCTCGGTTGGGCAGTATCTGCCAACCCTCCTGATCGGGGAGGGGCGGCTCTCGACCATCACCACGGAGGCCGTCGCTCTAGCCTCCGGCAACAACCGCCGTGTCATCGGAGTCTATGCCCTGCTGCAGACCATCCTGCCTTTCCTCGCCTTCGTGCTCTTCGCGCTGATCCCCGCAGCGCTCCACCGCAACCGCCGGGATATGAGGGTCTGATGATCATCCAGCGACAGCCGACCAATGGCCTCTCCCTCTCGAATGTGTTGATCCGTCTGGGTGATGTCAGCCTGATTGCGCTGACCGCGGACGTTCCTCCCGGTTCAGTCGTCACCGTCATGGGACCTTCGGGATCGGGCAAATCCACCTTGCTGTCCTTCATCGGCGGGTTTCTCGATCCTGTATTCGACGCCAAAGGGACCGTCTTTGTCGATGGTGTCGATCTCCTGTCGCTGGAGCCGCAAGCCCGTCGCGCCGGGATCCTGTTCCAGGACCCGCTGCTCTTCCCGCATATGTCTGTTGGCGCCAATGTCGCCTTCGCCATTCCGGCAGATGTGCGAGATCGCCGCCAACGCCGGCAGATCGCGGCAGACATTCTCGCCGACATGAACCTTGCAGATTTTGCGGATCGGGACCCGGCCACGCTCTCCGGCGGGCAAAAGGGCAGGGTGGCGCTTGCTCGCGTTCTCGTCTCCCGGCCGAGATTGCTGCTTCTCGACGAGCCCTTCTCCAAGCTCGATATGGAGTTGCGCGCCCAGATGCGAACCCTCGTGTTCGAGCGTGCAAGAACCGCCGGCCTGCCGGTCATTCTTGTCACCCATGACGAAGCGGATGCCGAGGCCGCTGGCGGTCCCGTTCATCGTATTGGCATGAAGGGAGCAGCTCATGACTGAGGCGAACGCGAAAATCCCGGTCGTGCTTCTCGGTGGTGGCCACGCCCATGTCGAGGTGGTGCGCCTGTTGGGGCAGATGGGTCTCGGCGCGCAGATCACGCTGGTTTCGCCATCGCGCTATGCGCCTTACTCCGGCATGCTTCCGGGCCATATCTCGGGGGAATACGGTTTCGACGATTTCCACATCGATCTGGCGACCTTGTGCGCGCGCGCTGGCGGCGCCTTTGCCGAAACCACGGCGACCGCTATCGACCCGGAACGCCGGGTGGTCTCAGTCGCGAGCGGCCAAAACCTCGGCTACGGGCTGCTCTCGATCGATATCGGCTCCACCCCTATACTGCCCGACGGCATATCGGCCGGCATCTCCGTAAAGCCGATCGCAAGCTTTGCCGATCGCCTTGCCCGGCTCGATGCGCAGGCCCCAGAAGGACGGCTCTCAACGATCGCGGTCGTAGGGCAGGGGGTGGCAGGCGTGGAGGTCGCCTTTGCGCTCAGACGCCGGTTTGCCGGACGAGACATCCGCATAACCCTCGTCGGACGGGCAGCGGAGCTGGTTCCGGAGCGCAGTCGGCGGGCGCGGCATTTGTTGGAGCGGGAATTGCGAAGGGCGGCCATCGCCCACCACCCCGCGTTCGATGTCGTCGCTTTCCACGACGCTGAGCTCGTCGCCCGCGACGGTCGGCGACTTGCGGTGAACGAGGTCATCTGGACGACGTCGAGCGGCGCCCCAGCCTTCTTGCGCAAGACCGGCCTTCTCCTCGACCGAAGCGGTTTCATTTGCGTGGACGAAACGTTGCGATCCCTGTCGCATCCGGATGTCTTCGCCGCCGGCGACGTCGCATCTCTGCCGAGCCCCCGTCCAAAGGCCGGCGTGTTTGCCGTGCGGCAAGGACCGGTTCTGGCCGAGAACATCCTCCGCAGCCTCTGCGGAGAAGCCCCGCTTTCTTATCAACCGCAACGGCAGTGGCTGGCACTGATCTCTCTCGCCGACGGGCGGGCCATTGCCGACAAGTGGAACATAGCCGTGGCCGGCCGCTGGGTGGCCAATTGGAAGCATCGCATCGACAGCCGCTTCATGCGGAAATATCAGGAGTGAAGCGGCCGCCTTATAGCTATTTCTCGAAGCGAGCCCATTCTGGTTGATCGTTCAGTGCGCCTCGAGCGAGCTGTAACCGTTGCAACGCCGCATGAGGCGCGTCGAGCTAATTCGGAGCAGTCTTGGCAACAGTTGCAAATCCGTGCTCGGCGGCTTCGAGAGCGACGGCGATGTCAGCTTCCGTATGGGCCGCGCAAAGGAACATGTTGTGCCGCGGATGGAAATAGACGCCCTTGGCAAGGGTTGCGTTACAGAACGCATATCCTTTCGCGAAGTCGGCGTCGTCGTCAAACAGAACGGTCGGCATCTGCGCGGGGCCTGACTGACGGATCGATAGACCGAACTGGCGTGAACGTGTTTCCAGACCATCGCGCAGCATTTGACCAAGCCGTGCAATCTTGTCCGGGACGTTGTCGCGGCGGACCACCTTCAGCGTTGCAAGAGCGGCAGCCATCGACACGGCACCAGCCCAGAATGAGCCCGTGACGAACACCTGCGAGGCCGCCTTGCGCAGCCAGTCACTGCCGGTCACCGCCGAAAGGGCGTAACCGTTGGCGATTGCCTTGCTCCAGGCGGAAAGATCGGGACTGACGCCAAGCGGCTCCCAGCTGCCGGCCGTATGAAGACGGAAACCGGTGCGAACCTCGTCGAGGATAACGGCCGCACCTTTGGCGTCGGCGAGCCGTCTTACGGCTCTGGCAAAATCCTGAGTGGGCAGTTCCTGATCAAAACTCATGTCGTGGCGATAGGCCGAGACGACGATCGCGGCAATGTCGTCACCAGCTTCATTGACCGCATCTTCGAGCGATTCAATATCATTGAACGTGTAGTAGGCGAGGTGAGCACGATCTTCTGCCGTTACGCCGATGAGCGACGGAGAGCACCAGGGAACTGCGCCGTGATAGGCGCCCTTGGCGACAAGGATTTTCCGCTTACCGGTCGCCGCGCGAGCAACAGTGACGCAGGTTGTAGTCGCGTCGGTGCCGTTCTTCTGGAACATTGTCCAGTCGGCGTGGGAAATAGTATCCACTACGAGTTCGGCCAGTTCGACCATGACTTCAGCTGGTCCGTTGAGGCAATCACCCATGCGCCTCTGGCGTTCGGCCGCCTCCTCGACTTCGGGATGCTTGTGACCCAGGAGATTGGGACCCCAACTGCACATGAAGTCAACATAGCGGTTGCCATCGACATCCCAAAGCAGGCCACCTTCACCGTGGCTGAAAAACTGCGGATATCTGTCCGGCAGCTTTGCAGCATTCAGGTGTCCCCACATTCCACCAGGAACGACTTTTTGTGCACGTGCGCGCAACGCGGCGTCTTGCATCCTGACCAGCTCTAACATCGAAAACTCCATCTGATAATTTGATATATCATATATGTCGGTGGCAAACAATATTTAATAGAGAAATTCGAACGAGTACCCCTGTCTCGTGCAGCCGACGTATCATAACAAATGGTGAGAGAATCGTGGGAGGCAGGGCATCATCTGCACCCAAATCAACGCTCCGACCGCCGAAGCTTGAAACAACCTGCGCCCTCCACGTATATTATATATAGTCCGTGGCTTGGTTGGCATGGTTCGGCTGTGATGGGGAATGAGATGAGTGAATCGGATCGGGCGACAGACGCGATTGGTGTTGGACCAGTCGCACGTGATAGCCTCACCGGACTGGTTTACAACAACCTTCGGCAGGCTTTGATGGAAGGGCGCTTCTGGCCGGGCCATCGCTTTAAGATCCGCGAACTGGCTGCAACGATGAACGTGTCCGAAACGCCAATTCGCGAAGCCCTGATGCAGCTCGTTCGCGCCAGAGCGTTAGAGATGCAGGCTGGCCGTTCAATTGCCGTGTCACACATGACCGCCAAGCAGTATATCGAGCTGCGGACGGTCAGGCTGTTCTTGGAGGGCCTTGCGGCGGAACACGCGACGACGCGTGTATCGGAAGCAGACATCGATCGTATGGAGGCCATCCACGCCGAACTGATTGCCGCGGAGCAGCAGCAGCGGTGGTCGGATGCCGTGCGCGCCAACTGGCAGTTCCATCGCGGCCTGTACGAGGGGTCCGAACTGCCGGAGGTCCTGGCCATACTAGACGATATCTGGATGCGCAACGGTCCGCTCTTGAACTTTCACTACCCGAGCGCTCCCCCGACCTACCCGAACGAGCATCAGCACCTCTCCGTCCTCAAGTACTTGCGGCAGCGTCGTGCGGACAAGGTACGCGAGGCCATTCAGGCAGACATGATGGAGGGTGGCCAAAACCTAGTGCGCCTGCTAGAGAAATCCGGCGGTACCCGATACCTGCCGCCACCCACTCCCTGACTCTGCAAAGTTTGTAGCGCCTGTTATCGCTCCTGCTGCGCTAGGGTCTGCCGCACCGTCGCGGCTAGGGCATTTGCGGATAGTCCATATTTCTCGAAGAGAAATGGCGTGGTGCCGCCTTCCGCAAACGTGTCGCGGACGCCGATCCGGCGGAATTTCGACGACACGTCGTTCTCCATCAGCATCTCCGCCACCGCGCTGCCGAGCCCGCCGATGATCGAGTGATTCTCCGCCGTAACCACGAGCGGCATCCGTCGGGCGAGGTCGATCAAGTCGGGATCGAGCGGCTTGATCGTCGACATGTCGACGATCGTCATTTCGACGCCCTCGCGGCTCAGTTCGTCAGCGGCCGACAGTGCGATGTCGACCATCATGCCGCAGGCGACAATCAGACCCTGTCTGCCCTCGCGCAGCACCCGCATCTTCCCGATGGTGAATTCGGACGCGGTTTCACCGGCTCTTTCCGTCCCGTCGGTGCGCTTTAGCCGAAGGTAGACGGGACCGTCATACTTGGCGATCGCGGCGACCGATGCACGTACTTGGTCCGGGCTGCTCGGTTCGATTACCGTCATGTTCGGCAAAGCGCGCATCAGGGCAATATCGTCGATCGCCTGATGGGATACACCAAGCAGTGTCGTCAATCCGGGAATGACGCCGACGATCTTCACGTTGGCGCGTGGATAGGCGACTTGCATCGCCACCTGGTCGTAGCATCGACGGGTTGCAAAGACGCAAAAGCTGTGAACGAATGGGATTTCGCCGGACCGGGCCAAGCCCCCGGCGATGCCGATCATATTGGCTTCGGCGATGCCGACCTGGTGAAAGCGCTCCGGCAATTGATCCCGAAACAGGTCCGTCTCCGTTGGAAGTGTCAGATCCGCCGTCAGGCATACAATCCGTTCGTCGTCGCGTGCGGCCTGCAATAGCGCTTCGCCGTAGTGTTTCCGTGCAGTTGCCGCAGACGCACCACGCACGTTGAAGTCCAGGACTTCCAGCGATCCGCGATCTTTGCTCTGGCTCATGTGCGCTCCTTTGCGTCAGCAAGTGCGACCAGCGCTTCCTCGGCGACGTCGGCTGGCAGTTTCAGATTGTGTGCGAGGATCCCTTCGAGCGAAGGCACGCCCTTGCCGGCAATCGTTGTGGCCACGAGGCAGGTTGGCCTGTCCCGACCACGGGCTTGATCGAGCGCCGTTAGCAATGCCGGAATATCGTGTCCGTCGATGTTCTCGGATGCCCATCCGAATGCCTTGAACTTCTCGGCAACGGGCTCAACCGATACTACCTTGTCGATGTGACCTTCGACCTGCATGCTATTGTAGTCGATGATCAGACAGAGATTGGAGAGACCGGCGCTGCCAGCGTAGAGGGCAGCCTCCCAGAGCTGGCCCTCCTGCAATTCGCCGTCGCCAAGCACCACATAGATGCGGCTGTCCGACTTCCTGCGCCGTGCTGCCAGCGCCATGCCGATGCCAACCGAAAGGCCTTGTCCGAGCGAACCAAGCGTTGCTTCGATCGCCGTGCCGACCCGCTCCGACGCGTTGACCTCGAATACGGAGCCGTCCTTGCAGTAGTCGCGCACCAGATTTCGGTCGACGAGCCCGCGCGCAGCAAGCGTCGCGTAAAAGATCGCAGTGTTATGCGCCGTCGAGAGAAGAAAGCGGTCGCGATCCGGCCACCGCGGGTCGGTCGGATCGATCCGCATTTCGGCAAAATACAGGACGGCAAAGAGATCGGCTGCACCAAGTCCCTGTTGGACATAGCCCTGGCCCGTGGGCGCCACGAGATTGATCACATCACGCCGGAGTAACCGGGCGATGCGCGCGAGTTCAGCTGCATCACGGATGCGGGCGGCGGGCTGTCGTTCGTGGCTGATGGCACTGTTCATCGATAAGGCGCTCCTAAGCCATCGTTCATTTCTGACATTGTTCCGGCTCCCCGCAGTGCGGTTCAGCGGGCCGTGAACCGGTCGAGGATGTTGCGCGTGATGCGCTGGGTAAAAGGATCGCCGCGTTTCAGGCCCATGACCCATTCGCAGGTGGCGGCGGTCAACACCTCGCCTTTGCCGCGGGTCATATGCACCATCATGCCGGAACCGTACTTGTATTTGGCGAGCCCCTCCGGCGTTACTTCGCCGGTCACGCATTCGACAAGGCCCTCGTGGTCGCTGCCGCGCACATAGTAGCGGAAGCCTTCGCCTTCGGGCTCGTCTTCGGCGAGAACCGCCGGCGACATGGCAAGGATCTCGATCGTGTCGGGTTGGCCCTCGACCTCGACGGGGTAGGGGAGGCCGTGGCGGAACGTGTAGTCCAGCCCGTCCACCTCGTAGGCGAAGATATGCTGCTTGTCGCCGAAGATGTCGGCATAGTGCAGTCCGGTCCCCGCAAATGCCCAGTGGGTCGGTCGGTAAACGGTCATGCCTTTTTGGCCGTTCGGGGCGAAACCACCCCAAGATGCGTACATTCCGTGCGCACCGTTGACGCCTACGGTGGAGGCGCCTGGCCACTTCACGGTGTGGTCTTCCCAGGCGCTGGTGAGCAGGTGCGCCTTGTCCGTGCCGGCGACCGGGTCCTTCTGGCTTGCTTTGAATTTGTGGCAGATCTGGCGTTTGCCATCCTCCTCAAGCCGGATCTGCCAGAGGAAGTTGGCGCCGAAGCGAGCGAGGTGTCCACCGCCTTCGACATAGCGCTCAATCGTCTCGCGCATCTCCCAGGTCCAGTATTCGTCATGACCGATAATTGTGACGCAAGGATAGGCGTCGAGCAGTTCCGGTCGGTAGTGCAGGTCGGTCTGGGTAATCATGTCCAGCTCGAACCCCTCCTTTTCGGCCCAAAGCACGAAGTGACGGTCGTATTGCGCCCAGCCGGCAGCCGCATAATACTGGCCAAAACCGTTGGCGTAGGCCCATTCCTTCATCGCGTATCGCGGAGCGTCGCCCATCTCTGGTGCGGGATCGGCGCAGATGCGCGGGGCGCCCGCTGGCAGCCAGACGATGCCGCGCGTCCATGGCCGTTCCAGCGACAGGACGGGCGAAGGTTCATCCCGCTGCTCGCCTTCGACACCGAAATAGTGGTTGGCGCCACCGAAGTCGTTGTAGGATGTCCAGGTTCCGGTCGGCAGGACCATCAGGATCTTGGCGCGGCGGGTTTTTTCTGTGGGGCGCACCACGAAAAAGTGGTGCTGCACGAACTTGATGCCGTTTGGCCTCTCGCAGGTCGAGACGACCCGGTAGAAACCAGACTTCAGGTCTGCCGGAAGCGTCCACTGATGGCTGATCGGCCAGTTGCAGCCATTGCGGTAGGCGTCCTTGGGTGTTGGCGCGAACACACCGTCGATCGCCTCGACCTCGTGCACCGTCTCCGGGTGCAATCCGTCACGATAGATCTGCATGCGCCATGTCCTGGCGGTCGAGGTCGAATGGAAGGTGACCTCATCGCCCGGATCGTAGGAGATTGCGTCGGTGTAGGTATAGACCTCGGGAATATCGGGATCTTCGCGCGGCGCCTCGTACCATGGCTGGCTGTTCCAGTGATCGTCGGCGTACATCGGCCGCACCTTGCGGGGCGCAACATTCATGGTGCCGAGTTCAGGCGATTGGAATTCCGGTCTGTCTGCCATGGTGATGGTCTCTTGCGATATTTGCGGCCGATGCCGCCAGGTTCGAAAGGCCGCACTGGCATGTGCGGCCCGGCATTTCCGCCTATGCCAAACTCGGCAGGACGAACGGTTCCGGGTCGAGGAACCGCTTCACGACGTTGAGCGTGATGGCGCTGATATTGTTGTCGTAGTTGTTGTAGCCCAGCGACATGCCGAACGTGATCGAGCCCGAAGCGAAGACCGCCCCGCCATTGGCTGTCTCGAAGAACACCATGTCGGCGCGGACAAGTGCGTTCTGGGTGCCGTCGAGCCCGTCGACCATGGTTCGGAACTCCTCCGGTGTCGGAAGCGCGCCGGCGCCGAGACCTTCGGAGGTTGCAAGCAGCAGCGCGTGGCGCGGCGTTCCGAGCTCGTAGTCGAGACGGTCGATCTCGCTGCCGACGGCGCCGCCATAGCGGAAGCCGAAATCGCCAAATTTTTCGTGTCTGCCGGTGCCTTTGAAGATGAAGGCCGCTCTTTCATCCTCGCTGTCGGGCATGCGCACATAGTAGGTGCAGGTGTCGTTGATCATGGCCGAGAAGCCCGTGCCGACCAGTTTTTGTGGCGCAAAGCCGCTGTGCCGCCAGAGTGCACCCGGTTCGCCGGTACCGGCCAGATGCACTTCGCCCGGCTCGGACTCCCAGGTGCGCGTACCCGCCATGCCGCGGCGCACTTCGAGCGCCGCCGGAGCTGCCGGATGAAAGCCGCAGCGCCAGTAGAAGGCATTGCCGCCCATCGAGACGTGGCGACCGCCGGCATTCTGGTACTCCATGATGCCGTTCATCATATTGAACGAGTAGTATTCGGCGTGCGTCGGCGTCATCATCGCCCGGTAGGGTTTGAGCGCCCGGGCACCCTCGCGGTCCAGCTCGACATCGGTGATGATGTCGTAGGCGATGCCCTTCTCCTCGAGCCAGTCGAGAATATGGGTGTCGTTGATCAGGTTGAACCAGTAGCCGCGTGGCCGCATGCTGAGAACCGGGCGGAGCCAGGACGAGAAGGCGCGGCCGGATCCATCAACATGGCTGTCATAGGTAGACTGGCCGATCTGCGGATGCTCCTGCATGTAGACATCGTCCAGCGGCAGCCACAGCACGTGCTCCATCAGCGTCTCGAAATGCACCTGATAAAGACGGAGCGCGCTGTTGGCATAGGCCAGATAGGTGGCAACCGAGAGCACCACCACGAGGTCGGCCCGCTTCGTCTTCTTGCCGGGTGTCACGAAGAACGTCACATAGCTCTCGCAGTCCGGCTCCGGTTCGTCGCCAGCCGGCGTGAGCCGGAGCGCATATACGCCGGTGCGCCATTCCGCCGGTACGTTGAGCGAGAACGTCGTCTGCCACTCGCAGTCGTAGATGTCGTCGCTGTGGAAATGGGTGGCGGCGTATTCGCGCGGCGCAAGCCGGAAGTCATGAACCGCACCGGACCAGAAGAAGCCCGTGACGCCGCGGCGGGGCAACTGGTGCAGACGCCCGTGCAGGCAGTTGGCGGAAAGATCCTTCACGTCGAGCGAGGTGATACCGTCGCCGAAATCCCAGGAGGCGACGAGACCGGAAGCGGCAGTGCCGGTACGCGGCTGGCAGTCGTAGACCCGCAGCGCTTCCGCATCCAGCGCCAGCGACACGACCCGTGGCGCCTCGATCTTGCCGTCGAAGTGGGCAGTGTAACGCTTCGCGCCGTCCAGATGATGCGCTGCGATCAGAAAATCCAGGCCGCTGTCGAATGCCCACATGTCGGAAAGGTCGAAAGTCTCGGCGTGGGCAACAGCCGGACGCGTGCCGTCAGCAGGCACGATCAGCGACAGCGTTGCAGTCTTCTTTGCGAAGTCGAGAGTTGCGGAGATGAAGGACCAGACACGCTCGCGCGCCTTGACGTCGAGGGTCAGGCTAAGGCTTCCGATGCGCAGAACGGGATGGCCCTCGACATCGAGTTCGAGCGCATATCCCTCGGCTGTGCTTTCGCACCAGCTGCCCATGATACCGCGGGCGTTGTCGGCGATACGGGTCGGATAAATGTAGCAGCCGAAAGACCATGCGTCGCCGCTCGGAACAAGTGCGCCACCGTGATGTATCACCGCGCAAGAGCCGGGGCGAATTTCTTGGTCAAGGCAGGTATGGACGCCATCGATGGTGCTGTTCATCAGGTCGTACTTGAAACCCGGTCCGTTGACGTCGACGTCACCGCAGCGAAGGCGCATGACTTCGACCTTAACGGCGTCTCGCTTGCTCGACAGCTGGAACTTGACGGTTTCTCCAGCCGGAACGCTGATGCGGTCGGGGTAGCCGAGATACTCGTTGGTCTTATAGATCACCTTGATACTCCGGGGGTAATGTTGCACCCGTCATGGCCTGCCAGCGGATTTTGAAGACATGCCATTCCGCCTCGGCCAGCGAGGTGAAGATGCGCTCGTCGACGAAAGGCATCGGATCGCCGCGCCGCTCGGGAATGCGCGACAGGCGCCAGGCCTTCCCGGCCTCCAGCACGACCAGCACGAGACGACCCTGGGCTTTGCCCCAGCGCATCTTGGCCAGCATCTTGCGAAGTTCGGCCCCATGCACGCCAAGCGGGCTTTCACGGAACTCCTCCACGAGATCGAGCCGTTGCGGGTCGATGACATAGCGCAGCGCGTTCGGGTCACTGGTGTGATCCATGGAAATCGTCCTGTCGTTGCAGTCGTATGTATTTGCTTATCGGCATTTTGGGCCTTCCCCCCCAACAGAACGGGGAGAAGGCGATGAGGAGCAGTTGTGACTGACCGTTTTATAGCAATTAGCGGGTCAGCCAGGCTGTCCAGCGCTGACGCAGTTCGTCGCGATGGGCGCCGATCCATTCGAAGTCGGGTTTCACCAGCTTCTCGTAGTTCTCCGGCGACGTCGCGAAGAGCTTGGCTTCCTCCGGCTTCAGCTGGTCGTAGACCGTCTTGCTGCCGGTCGCGTAGTTCACGTCACGCATGAAAGGCACATGCGCTTCGGAATTGGCATAGAAGTAGTCGAGATAGGCGAGCGCGGCATTCTTGTCGGGCGCACCCTTGAGGATCGCCATATAGCCTGTGTCGCGGATAGCTCCGTCCCAGGACATGGCAACCGGCGCGCCTTCCTTGACCACTGCCAGCGCGCGGCCGGAGTAGCTCATGGTCATCACGACTTCCTTGTTGCGCATGATCTGCTGCACCTGGTCGCCAGTCTTCCACCAGACCGCGACATGCGGCCTGATTTCATCGAGCTTTTTATACGCGCGTTCAAGATCGAGCGGGAAGAGTTCGGTCTGTTTCACTCCGTCTGCCAGAAGTGCGGCGACCGGAACCCACCAGTCGCGATCGCCGGTGTCAGGCAGGCCGCGCGGGCCGGGAAAATCCTTGACGTTCCAGAAATCTGCCCAGGTCTTCGGCGCCTTGTCCTTGAACACGTCGGTATTGTAGTTGATCAGCATGCCACCGGTGGTCCGGGCGACGCCGTAGGGCGTGCAAGCATCCGCAACGCCGAATTTCTGCACGCTGGGAAGCTGGCTACAGTCAATCTCCTCGAGCATGTTGGTGCGCGCGACGAGATCGGGGCCGGTGGCAGTGACGATATCGAATTCGACGTTTCCTGTGCGCGTCATCGCTTCCGCACGCGCCCACTGGTCGGGAACCTCGATGGCGACGGGCACCACTTCGACGTCCTTGGCCTCGGCGAACGGTTCGTAGAAATACTTGGCAAGCGAATTGCCCATCAGGCCGCCTGTCGTGGCGATGACCAGCTGCTCCTCCAGTTCCTGCGCGACGGCGGGCGTCGTGGCGGCTATTCCTGCGGCGATTGTGATCGCTGCGGTGGTCCATTTCCAGTTCTGTATCGGCATGATGGTTCTCCTCTTGTTTTTCAGTTTTACGCGTGGTTCCCAGTCAGTTTTTGGCTCGCGACCTCATGAGGAAGGCGACGGCGAGTATTATTATGGAGAGGACGATCAGCAGCGTGGCGATCGCCGGAATGATGGGGGTCAGGTTTTGCTCGATGTCTTCGAACATCCGTCGCGGAAGGGTTTTGTAGCGGACACCGGACAGGAAGAAGGAAACGACCGGTTCATCGAAGGAGATGATGAAGGCAAACAGCGCGCCGCTCACCACGTTCGGCAGAATGAGGGGAAGCGTAATCAAACGGAAAGCGTTGAAACGGCTCGCACCGCAGCTCATCGCCGCCGCTTCCAGGTTCGCATCCACCTTCCCAAGTGCAGAGGCGGTTGTGAACACGACGAAGGGAAGCGCCAGGATGGTGTGGGCAAGCACAAAGCCGGGAACCGTCCCGGACAGCCCGATCGACTGGAAGAACAGGTAGAGACCGACCGCCAGCGCGATGTGCGGGACAATGATCGGGCCGATCAGCAGGATCTGGAAGAGCGTCGCGAGACTGCTCCTTCCGCGGACCATGGCGTACGTCGCCGCGGTGCCGATGACCGACGCCGAGATGGCGGTCAGGAAGGCGACCTGCACGCTGAGCCAGGTCGCGTTGCGCCATTGGCGGCTGCTGAAATACTCCTCATACCATTTGAGGGTGAAACCGCGCGGCGGGAACTCCAGGTAATCGCTTGTGCCGAAGGACATCGGGATGACGATGACCAGCGGAATGATGATGAACGCGAGAACGGCGTAGACATATGCGCCGAGAGCCAGCGAGCCTTTGTCGACGGGCGGCTTCATGATTGCGCTCCCATCAGGCGGTCGAACCGAAGGGTTTTGCTGAAGATGATCGCCAGCAGAGTAACGAACAGCGTCAAGACACCGACGAGCGCCGAAGCGAAGGGCCAGTCCAGGACCTCACGAATTTGCTGCGAGACGAGAGTCGCAATCATAAGTTCCTGCGGCGAGCCGAGCAGCGCCGGCGTGATGAAGAAGCCGAGTGCCGTCAGGAATACCAGCAGCGAGCCGCTTGCGATGCCCGGCAGGCTAAGCGGCAGGATCACTTCCCGAAACGCCGCAAAACGGGAGGCGCCGAGGACTGCCGCGGCACGGAGATAGTCGTCCGGAATTGCGCGAAGAGATCCGAAGATCGGCAGGATCATGAATGGCAGCAGCACATGGGTCATCGCGACGACGACCGCCCCTTGCGTATAGAGCAGTTTCAGCGGTTCGGACGTGATGCCGATTGCGAGGAGGCCGGAGTTTATCAGGCCTTCCCGCTGGAACAGGAAGGACCATGCAGCGGTGCGCACCAGCACGCTCGACCACAGGGGAAGGATGACGCAGGCGCCCACCAGGGCCGCTGCTGTCCTGCCAGCGCGGCTCATGAAGTAGGCGACTGGAAAACCGAGAAGCACCGCAAGTCCGGTTACCAGCACAGCCGTCCAGACTGTGCGCATCAGCACCCGAGCATAGACAGGATTGGTGACGACCCGCGCATAATTGTCGAGCGTCGGGGTAGGCTCCATAACGCTGATATAAAGAAGCTGTGCGATCGGATAGAGGAACACGAAGGCGATAATGGCGAAGAATGGCGACAGCAGTAGAAGGGTTGCCAGTCCGCTCAAGCGCCGGCCGTCGGAATGCCAGAACTGGGATCGGGTGTGGCTGGTCACTTCGCGCCTCCGGCATAAAGCAGGATGGCCTCTTTCGGTACGCCGAAGGTCGCTGTCGCACCCCGGGTCAGTGCAGCAAGAGCCGAAGCACCGGGAAGACGTGCCCGGATTTCCGAGCCGTCGGGCAGCTTGCCGATCAGAAGCAGGGCCGATCCCGCGTAGACGACGTCCGAAAGGGTCGCCTGCAACGTGTAGTCGGATCCTGCCGTCCCAAGATGCAGGCGCTCGGGCCGGAAGCCGAGGACAGCTTTCTGGCCGGCTTTCATGGTGTCGACCGCAGCACTCGCCGGAACGGTCCAGCGCTCGCCTGATGGCAGGAGCACCGTCATCGTGTCGCCGATGCTTTCCACCGTGACGTTGATGAAGTTCATCTCGCCGATAAATCCGGCGGTGAAGAGATTGGCTGGACGCTCGTAAAGCTCGCGCGACGGGCCGATCTGCTGGATCTTGCCGTCTTTCAGCACCGCGACCCGGTCTGCCATGGTCAGCGCTTCGCTCTGGTCGTGGGTGACAAAGATCACGGTAATGCCGAGCTCGGCATGCAGGCGCTTGATCTCGAGCTGCATATCTTCGCGAAGGTTCTTGTCGAGGGCGCTCAAAGGCTCGTCCATCAGCAGGACGCGGGGTCGATAGACGATAGCCCGCGCCAGCGCGATGCGCTGCTGCTGCCCACCCGACAACTGGTTGGGGAAGCGCTTCCCGTACCCGGCGAGGCGTACGGTGGCGAGTGCTTCTTCAGCCTTTGCGTGTCGCTCGGCTTTCGCCATGCCGCGCATCTTCAGAGGGAACGCCACGTTGTCCAAAATGGACATGTGCGGAAACAGCGTGTAGTTCTGAAACACCATTCCCAGATTGCGCTTGTTGGCGGGGAGATAGGTGAGGTCTTCCTCATCGACGACGATGTTTCCGCTCGTCGGAAACTCGAAGCCCGCTACGCTCATCAGGATTGTCGTCTTGCCGGAGCCGCTCGGCCCGAGCAGCGCCAGAAATTCGCCGGCGGCGATGTCTATATCCACGCCGTCGACCGCGACAACACTCCCGAAGCGCTTTTCCAGCCGGCTGATGCGAATGGATGCGCCTGCCGCCGGTTCTCTGTTCATTGCTATCGTCACTGAAGCCTGTTCCCATTTTTTATTGTTTGGCTTGGCTTAGACCGGAAGGACCCTCCAGATTGCAGTCGATCCCGTCTTTGTACGTGTCGAACTCCCCTATGATATTTGATATATCGGAATGCTACCGCTTAATGAACGTTGCGACAAGGGCCATTTGCGCGTCGAGCATGGCTTTTCCGCCGATGGTAACGGTTCCACGCGCTCTGGCGGCATCCATCAATCGTGTTACCGGCGGATTGACGATGATGTCGTAGACAACCGTAGAACTGGTAATGTTGCTGATATCGACCGGCATCGCATCGGCAGCCTTCATTCCGAGCGGGGTCGTGTTGACGATCAGATCAAACGCTTCGGCGGCGGCCGGCCCGGCCGACACCTGTGTTGCCGGAAAGAGGGCTTGAACCGCAACGGCGAGTGCGTGGCCCCGGGCTTGGTCTCGATTGGAGATCCGCAGTTCGGCGGCTCCAGCCTGTGCGACCGCGAGTGCCGTCGCGCGTCCTGCACCGCCCGCGCCCAGTTGCAGGACGCGCTTGCCGGCGGCTGAAAATCCGTGGGCGCTGAGGCCTGCGAGGAAGCCGGGCGCATCCAGGTTGTCCCCCACCAGCCTTCCGTCCTGACACCGCCGTACGAAGTTGACGGCGCCAATCATCCCGGCCCGATCGGTGACGTCGTCGAGAAGCTGCATGATGGCCACCTTGTGCGGAATGGTGACACCGAAACCGACGACATTGCCCATGAGGCGGATCGCATTGACAACGGTCCCAAGGTCCTGCGGGAGAACGGCGAGAGGCGATGTCGCCACATCCTCACCGATCCCTGAGAAGTAGGCATTCAGCACGGCGCTGGCGCGGACATGGTCTACGGGATCTGCCAGCACGAACATGATCTTCGAATGACCAGTGATCTCCATGGAGCTTTTCCCCCTATGATCAGCCGGGCAACCGGCTGCGGCCGTAGCCCTTGTAGCGTTCCAGAACCCGCTCGATCTCGTCGTCGGGAATGATGGCCGGCTCACCGGCCTGGCGAGCCAGAATGTACTGGCGGGCCAGCGTTTCGAGCTTCACAGTCAGGTCCAGGGCCTGTTGCAGGGATGTTCCGGCAACGATCATACCGTGATTGGCGAGCAGGCAGGCCTTGCGGTTCTTCAGCGCCGCGACGGCGCCGTCCGCCAGCGCCTTCGTGCCGAAGGTGGCATAGGGCGCGCACGGAACGTCCGTACCGCCGAAGCTGGCGATCATGTAGTGGAAGGCGGGGATTGGTCTTGCGAGGCAGGAGAGCGCCACGCAGCAGTCGGCGTGGGTGTGGATGATGGCCTGGACATGCGGATAGGCGTGCAGGATCGCCTGATGCATGTGCCATTCGCTGGAGGGAAGGCCGTCGCCGATCGTGTCGCCGTTGCGATCCAGTCGAACCAGCCGCTCGGGCGTCATGTTGGCGCTGTTGCCGCCGGTCGGTGTGACCAGCATGTCTTCGCCAAGCCGGCAGCTGACATTGCCGCTCGATCCGTGATTGAAGCCCTTGAATTCGAGCGTCGCGACGACGTCAAGCATCGTCTTGCGTAGGTCCATCTCGTTCATGCGTTCTCCTCCGGGTTCTGCATCGAGGCCAGCGCCCGGGTGAACAGGTCGACCGGGCCGAGTTTTCCGGACTTCAAGCAAAGCGCGACCGGATCATCGCCGTTAGTGACCGCCGTGCCGACGCCCGGTCCGCCATAGGGACCGACATTCAGGCCGCGGATGCCGAGGCGCTCGACGACGGACCCGGACGTTTCTCCACCGGCGACGACGAACCGCCGCACGCCGGCGCCATGGAAGGCGACGGCAAGGTCGCCGACGATCTTTTCGCCAAGCGCCGCAGCGCCATCCCTGCCGTACCGCGCCTGCGCAGCGGCAACGGCCTCTGGCGCGGCGGATGTCGACAGTCCGACTGGGCCGGTCTCGAGTTTTGGCAGCGCCCAACGGAGGGCTGCATCGACCGCGGACTCGGCGCTGTCGATGTCAGTTAGATCGATCCGCAGGACGGGATGCGACCGCTCGAAGTCGGCGAGCTGTTCGAGTGTCCGTTCGGCGCAACTGCCAGACAGCACGACACCCTTGCCTGACACAGGCTGAAGGCTGCGCGTATGCGGTTCGCCGGTCAGGAGACCTCTCTGTCGCCACAGCGCCGGATAGTGCTGGACGATTGTGGCATTGCCGGTCATTAGAGGCCAGTCGCAGGTCAGTTCGGCGATGGCGTCGAGATCACGATCGTAGATCGTATCGGTAATGAAATAGCGGATGCCCTCTGCTGCTTGGTCGGCGACGGCCAGCCGGAGCGTCGTGCCGCCCTGACTGACGGCGGGGTGGGCAAGTAGCCCGACTCGGGTCTTCGTCTGCCGCTGCAGCACGCGGACGAGGTCCGGATCGGTCATTGGTGTCAGTGGATCGTGCCGCTTGGGGGATTCCGAAATCAGTTGGCTGCCGAGAAACAGGTGCCCGTTGTAGACTGTACGCTTCAGTGCCGGCGAGGCAGGACAGAAGGCGGCATAGGGCGCGCCGGTGGTCGCCATCAGGATGTCAGCCACGGGGCCGATATTTCCGTCATCGGTCGAGTCGAACGTTGCGCAATACTTGAAGAAGATTTGGCGTGTGGCGCGCGCAAGCAATGCTCGGGCCGCTCTTTCGGTTCTTGCAACGGCTTGTGCCGCCGGAATGACGCGGGTTTTCTGCGCAACGACGATAGCGTCGACATCGCCGATTGTATCCACAGCCTCAGGATCGGTCACAAATGCGCAGTCGACGCCGTGCGCGACAAGCATTGCGGCAGTTTCCATTCCACCTGTGAGATCGTCGGCCACGACCCCGAACACCGGCTTGCCCATCATGTCTGCACGACCATCCCTGTTGCGCTTCAGATAGACGATACATGATATATCAAATATTTTATTTGGGAATGGGTGGCGGATAATTTTCCGCGGCATCGTGCCCGAGGTCGGCGTTGTCAACGGTTGCAGCCTTACCGATCGGACCGCTGGTGCCACGCATTTTCTCGCGCAACACCGTCAAGAGGCCAGCGAAAATTATGATCGAGATACCGACAAGCGCAACGGCATCGGGAAATTCGTCGAAGATCAATGCGCCGAAGACCACAGCCCACGCCAGCTGCGAGTAGTGCATTGGCGCGATCTGGGTAGCGTTCCCGTGGCGCGTGGCCGACACGAAGGCCCATTGACCAAGGCCGTAAGACATGCCGGCAAGCGCCAGCAGGGCGCATTCCTTCAATGTCGGCACGATGGCGCCGTGGATGAGCATAACCCCCGCGTTGACTAGGAGAAGGTAGGCGATGAGTGTTCCCAGAACACTCGTTGTCTTAACCTTGCCGTTAACGCGCCGAAGAATGATGACCGCCGTGCCAGTGCCGAGGCCGGTGAATATCGCGGCAAGATGGCCGCCCTCGAATGCCTCGTGGCCCGGCTTCACGACAAGGAGAACGCCGATGAAGCCGATGATAACGGCTGACCAGCGCCACATCCCCACATGCTCCTTCAGCACCAGTGCCGACATGATGGTCACGAACAGGGGCGCCATGAACACCAGCGCGTAGGCCTGCGCCAGCGGGATCGCGGTGAAAGCGTAGACACCTGTAAGACTGGCGACAACGCCGCAGATCGCGCGGCCGTGCACGGCAAGAGGATGGGCGGTGCGCCAGAAGTCGCGCCATCGTTCGCCGGGATGGCGGGTGAAGAGAACGGCCAGAGCTGCGAAGACGTTGACGATGAATGCCATCTGGAAGACCGACAAATGGCCGCCGCCGGCGGCCTTTACACTAGCGTCAGTGATGGAGAAGGCCGCGTAGGCAAGGAGTGCATGGATGTTGACACGTCTCAAGACAATTCGATCCCATGGCATAGAGCATGGAAAATATATCATATTTCCACGCCTAGGGTCGCAGTTTCTGAGGATCCTTTATCTTGATCTGTTCGAGCTTCCCCAATGGTCATTCTTGATATGGTAAAATGTTACCGCGACTGACCGATCGTTACGCCACTCGCCCTTGCTGAGCCCTACTATGAACCGGCTCCTTCTTGCCGAGAGACCAGCGATTTGAACGCCTCTTTCTCGTTCAGATACGCGCGATAGGCGATCAGCCCGGACAGATAGTGTTCCACATCGTCGATCCTTACGCGAAACGCGTGGTGGCGGATGTAGAACGAACCCATGATCCGCCTTGGGTTGCGCATGAACATCGCCACCTCCGGGTAGAAATGACCGTTCAGCAGGTAATGAGCGCGTTTTTCGAGCGCTACCTCGAACGCTGCAAGGTCGATCTCGCCGAGGAGCGGAACCAGATCCGGGTGGTCAGCAATCCGCGACAGCGCCTGCCGGGTTGCCATCATCAGTTCCAGCAGTGTCGGAAAGGTGGTGATGCGATTGGCGACAAAATCGAGATAGGTGCTGACATTTTCGACGCAGAAGCGGAAATAGCGTTCCTCCGGCCGAAACAGCGTCAGTTCGTTGGCGCAATAACCCAGCCAGTGGTCGTGATATTGCGTGTAGTTCCGGCGCAGGAAATGCTCGAAAGCCTTTTCAACCGCGCCGAGCCAGCGGATATCGCGGGTGAGCGCATAAAGGCGCATCAGCGCGAAGGCGGCCTCGCCGTCGTAATAGACAGTGCGGAACTCGGCCTTGGTGGAAAGGTCCGGGTAAAGCAGGACGTGGCGGAATTCACCGGTCTTTGCGTCCTGCATATGAACGATACCGGTGGCGAGCTTATCCATCAGCGGCAGATATCGATTATCGCTCATGACACTTGTATATTTCGCGAGCGCCAGGAGGAAGACGGCATTGCCGCCGAGCTTTATCTCCGAACCGACGTCGATCAGAAAGGCGGCCTCGGCCCCATCAGGCAGTCTTGCGATCCGGGTAAGATGACCGGTTAGCTGCCCGAGCGAGCGCTCTATTGCCGCTCTCGTCTTGCTATCCCTCGTTACCTCGTAAGCTTCGATCATTGCATACGTCGTGCTTGCATGGCGCAGGACATTGTAGGTGCGGATCTCGCGGTCGAAGCACGGGTGATAGCCGTAGACGAACGCGCCGTCCGGCTTGACCTGAGACGCAAGATAGCTGGATGAGGAGTCGATCAGGCGATCGAGCATGGCACGATCAAGCGGATGACCTTCGCGCTGACCAATTCCCGCACCTTCGCCGCAAAGACGGTGGTGTCGGCCTTCCTCATCGAGAAAAAAACCCCTCGTTGTAAACGCCCAGAGCGCTCTCGCCTCGGCAAAATCCGTTTCGAACGCTTTTCCAAATCGTGTCTTCGCATAGAGCGCGAAGTTTCGTTCGTTTAGAACGCAGTGCTCGACCTTGTTGCCACCATAAAGCATGGCGTTGGCGTTCAGTTCGTTGTCCAGGAACGCGGTTTCGAATTGATTGTCCAGCGACAGTCCGAGCCGGAAGTAGTTTCTCTTGGTGCGACCAAGCTGTTTGTGGAGGGTCTCGACCGTGATCTTCTCGATCCGCACCGGCCAGTCGATCCGCAACAGACGGCCGTCGAGCCTCTGGCTGTCCAGGAGGTCGCCGGCGGCGCTTAAAGCTTTTTGCCAGACTGCGTCAAAACTGTCGGCGCCGACCGTTGCAACGGACGCTCGTCTGTCTCCGTCGCTGATCGAGACAAACAGCACATAAGCCGGATGCGGTGCGTCGAGTGGTTGGATGACCTGCCGAACAGGGTCTCGAAGGCGATCCAGTCGCGCAAGGCCGAAAGTTTCTGCGGGCATGGTCACCTATCGCTCGCGCAGCGCTTCACGCGCCTTGTTGAAGGGTTTGATCAAGTAGTCCAGCACACTCTTGCTGCCCGTGTTGACATCGACGGTTGCCACCATGCCCGGAACGATCGGCAGGCGCGTCCCTTGCGCGGTCACCAGCGCATCTGTGGTGGTCTGTACGAACACACGGTAATAGAACGTGTTGGGATCGACCTCGTCGCGCATCGTATCGGGGGAAATCGCAGTTACCCGTCCCTCCAGCCCGCCATAGACGGCGTAGTCATAGGCGCTGATCTTGACGCTGGCGCGCTGATCGGGGTGAATGAAGGCGATATCGCGTGGCGATATACGCGCTTCTATCAGCAACTCGTCGTCGAGCGGGATGATATCCATCAGCTTGCCGTTTGGCGGCACGACGCCACCGATCGTCGACACCTCGATATTCTTGACGATGCCCCGAACCGGTGAGCGATGCGTCAGGCGCTGCAGGCTGTCGGACCGTCCCTTGATGGTCGAGGACAGCGATGTGATGTCGGAATTTGCCTTGGCGAGTTCCTCGCGGGCGCTGAGGTTCTGCTTGGCGGCGATATCGACCTTCTTCATTTCAAGATCGACCAGTTCCCGCTTCAGCCGGATGATCTCGACATTGCTGGCGGCGCCGATCTTGGCAAGCGACTCGCTCATTTCCAGCTCGCGTTTGGCCAGCACGATCGCTTGTTCCATCCATTCCAGAGACTGTTCAAGGCTTGTCGTCCGCGCCTCGAATTGCTGGGTTTCCGAACGGATGAGGTCCGGATAGGCATTCAGCTCGGTCGGAAAGGTCAAAGCTGTCCGGTTGATCTCGGCCGTCAGGCGTGCGGCGGCCGCAAGCGAGGCACGGTATTTGGCCGATGATTCACCGACATCCGATTCGGTGATCGTCGGATCCAGCTGCGCCAGAAGCTGGCCGGTTTCTACAATCTGGTTTTCGCGAACAAAGAGCTCCGAAACGATGCCCCCCTCAAGCGACTGGACGACCTGTTCGCGCCTGATCGGAACGACACGACCCGCGCCGGTGGAGACCTCTTCAAGCATGGCGAAATAAGCCCAAACCGTCGCGATTGTCAGGAGGATCATGGCCAAAAGAATGACGGTCTTTGCCTTTGACAGCTGGACATCGTCCTCGTCACCGAAAGCCCACCCGTAGTCCGAAGCCTTGTCGCTCGAGATCTCTGCCATGTCTTCAAATCCCGCCAGACGTGTTGTGAACAGGAACCAGTTTGGGTGGCACTGTTTTTTCTGGGGCGAGCGGCTTTATGCCCTTCAGCGTCGTCATCGCATCTGCCTTTGCCTCGTCGAGCACCAGCTGACCCTTGTCGAACACCATCACCCTGTCGACCAGTTCCAGAACCCGCATGCGATGGGTTGCGATGACAACCGTCTTGTCGCGCGACCAGGTCTGGAAGCGCGCTATGAACAACCGCTCCGTCGCCTCGTCCATGGCGGCTGTCGGCTCATCGAGCAGGACGACATTGGGATCGCGCACCAGCAGGCGGGCGAGGAGGAGCGCCTGCAGCTGCCCGCCGGACAGCCCGTTGCCGCCCTCCTGCAACGGGTAGTCCAGTCCCTTCGGCAGAGCGCGGATAAATTCGTCGGCACCGACGATCGAGAGCGCGTCGAGGATTGCGGACTGGGAGGCGTTGGAGGCACCGAGCGTAACGTTCTCCCTCAGGGTCCCGTGGAACAGGCGGGAATTCTGGGTCAGCAGCCCCACGTCACGGCGCAGATCCGACGGATCGATATGCCTCAGCGCAATATTGTCGAGCATGACTTCGCCGGAACTCGGTTCGATCATCCCGGATAGCGCCTGCAGAAAAGTTGATTTCCCTGCACCGTTCTTGCCCAGTACGGCAATCTTGTCGCCGGCGGCGATCTTGAGGCTTCTCAGCACCAGAGCGGGTTTACTGGCAGGCTCCGCGTGGTGGAACGCGGTCGATCGAAATTCGTAGGTTCCGGCAATGGCGGAGATGGATATGCGTGTCTCGGCGACCGGATGGTCGACGGGCATCTGCATGATCGCGTCAAGGCTCTTCAGCCCGATTTTTGCCTGCTGGACACGGCTGAGAACCTGGGTGAGCTGCGCCATCGGCGCCATCATCCTGGAACCGAGAATGGAGCAGGCAACAAGCGCACCCGTTGTCATGTCCCCAGCCATGACGATCGGTGCGCCGAAGAATACGATGAACGCGTAAACGCTCGTCTGAACGCTGTGGCTCCAGCCGGTCAGAGACGACGTCAGAACGCGCATCTTCAGTTGGGCATCGGCATTGACCGCGTTGTAGTTATTCCACTTCTGCTGGAAGCGCTCCTCCGCCTGCAGCATCTTGATGTCTTCGATGCCCTGAATGCTCTCTACCAGGATCGCGTTGCGGAGTGATGCCTCGCGCATTGCAGCGCTGGCGCTCTGGTGCAGTCTTCGTTGTGATAGAATTCCGGGCAGGACAAGCAGCACGAGTGCGACCGCCGGAATGACGACCAGCATCCCGCCCACGAACCAGAAGATGACCAGAAACAGGAAGAAGAACGGCAGGTCCGCGACTGCGGCAACGGTGGTCGAGGTGAACACCTCGCGGACCTGCTCAAGATCCCGCAACTGAGCAATGAATGTTCCGGTCGATCTTGGGCGGACGCTGTTTTTCACACGCAGCGCGTGGCCGAAGATCAGATCGGACAGTCGCAGATCACAGCGCTTGCCGAGGATATCGATGATCGAACCTCTGATCTTGCGAACGACAAAGTCGAACAGCACGGCGAGCATGACGCCTGCAAACAGCACATAAAGCGTGCTCATGGAGTTGGCGGGGACAACGCGGTCATAGACCTGCATCGAAAAGATGACGCCGGCGAGCGACAGCGCGTTGGCGATCAGGGATGCGACCAGAACGTAGCCATAGGGGCGCAGGTCACCGAGCGCGAACCGTCTGAACCAGCTTTCGTCATGCGGGGCGATATAGGTGTCCACCCTCGAGTCAGGTGTGGAGCGTGCCGGCCTGGGAATGGCCGCAAGCGTTGCCTCGGCACACAGCACATCGATCGCCAGCGTCGTTTTCAGACCGTTGTCGCCTGCAAAGACGACGGCGCCATTGCGTTGCGCATCGATGGCGACAACCGTTGCAACCGACCCGTCCTTGAGCTGCACGATGACGGGAAGCCTCCAGCTGGTCATCATGTCCAGACTGGGTTGAGCCAGCTTCACACGAAGCCCGAATTTTTGCGCGAGCCGCTGGACGTATTTCGCCTGGTCTTCCAGCGAATAAGCCGCCGCAGCCTTGCGGGCCGCTTCGATCGAGAAGCCCAGTCCGTAAATCCGGGCAACCTGCTCAAACACTTCGATCCAGTCGTCCGCCTGGTTCTGCTGCACGACGTCGAACTGAGGTGTTGCTTGGGTCAATGCCGTGCCTTTCAAGCGTCTGCAAACGACGGGCGAGCGGGTGTCGTGCCGCTGCCGCAGAACCGGCAGCAGCACGACTGAGGGCTAGATCACTGAGGTACCGGCATGGTGCAGAGCGTCGTCGTCGAGCAGGCTGCCCACAGTTCCCCCCAGCAAGCCGCCATGCAGCACACTGTCTGAGGCCGAACCGTCCAGCAGCTCCACGGTCGTGTCCTCCAAGACCGTGGGGACGATGTTGCCGGCAAACTCGGGCAGGTCGGCAACACCGTCGGCTCCGGCGAGCCCGCCGATATCAAGGTCACCGTCCACGACAAGGCCCTGGTCTCCGCTCAGAAGTTCGTGGAGGCCAACGTCGATCGGCAGTGCGCTGACGCTCCCGAGATCGATGAACTCACCGAGATCGGTGCTCACACCATCCAGCGAGATGACGTCTGTCAGATCGCCGAAACGGCCATGGTTTCCGGTATCGAGATCCAGGAGGTCGACGTCTGCGAACGCGGACGTCAGCATGCTCGGCTGCAAAGCTTCAGAGCCTGTATCGGCCGCCATCATCATCGACGTTCCGGCGACGGGCTCTGCCTGGTCGATGAGGATCGTCAACTCTGCTTCAACGACCTCTCCATTGGGATGAACGAGACGGTAGGTGAAGCTGTCGGTCATTCCATCGAGGCCGAGTGTGTCGTTCGGCTCATAGGAATAGCTGCCATCGGCAGAGACTCTGAGCGTGCCGTGATCACCCACGATGACGGTACCTGCGGCGGCCGGATCGACAAACACTGTCCCATTGGACACCTGGAAGTTGGTGAAGTTGGAGCCGAGCGTATCACCGTCCAGAACGTTGCCGACTGCCGCGACTACGCCATCGGAAATGACCGTTCCGAGGTCACTCGTCGACGTGGCGAGCTGCACGTCGATGTTGCCACCGATGTTCACGCCATCCTGCGATACCGTAACTCGGTAGTTGCCCGCTTCCAGGTCCTGCAGTTCCAGGCCTGTGGAGCCGCCAAGCAAACCGGCAAGCTCGGCCAGATTGGCACCTGTGCTGGTTTCGACGACCGTCCAACTGAGGTCAGCCTGCTGCATTTCGACGGTGATCGTCGTTGTCCCGAGGAGACCCAGGAGCTGGTCTGTGTCCGCGCCGATCTGAACCGTTGCCAAGGATCCGGCGGCCACCGTGAACGTTCCCGTTTCACTTCCCCCAAACAGTCCCAACGAGACATCGAGGAAGTCGGCGTTCACGGCCTCCGTCACCGGGTGAGTGGTCACGACGGTCGCCGCCCCAGCGTCGTCCGTGGCGACAATTCCAAGGCTCGCATCCGCCGTTGGATCAATCGTCGAGAAGGTGAGGTTTTGTCCCTCGCTGTCGATCTGGACATGCAGTTCCGCAGTCGAAGTCGCCTGGGTTTGCGGATCGAAGATCGTGTATTCGAAGGAGTCTACCCGTCCGATGCCGGCTGCATCGGGGTTCGGGGTGTAGGTGTAGCTGCCATCCTGGCCGATGACCAGTGTACCGTGATCTCCCTGGATGGTCGCGCCTGCAGCGGTCACCGGTGTGGCATTGATGCTCTGAATGATGGTGCCGGGATTGACCGCGTCGATTTCGCCGCCGACACCTGCGTCGGTAATGACGTTGCCGCTGGCCGCAACTACGGCGATGGCGCCGATACTGGTTGTGTCGGTATCCGTCCCGGTGATCGTCAGCTCGCTTCCGAGGCCCGCACCCAGCAAGCCGTCATAGGCGATAAAGGCGCGGTACTGGCCCGGTCCAAGATCCTCCAGGCTCACTGTCGGTGCACCATCCAGCAACTGCAGGTCCAGCAGTGTGGCATTGCCGGTGCCGGTGCCTGTGACGTTGGTCCACTGGACACCGTCAAATCGTTGGATGACCACCTGATAATCGGACAGAACGCCGAGACTGAGGCCCTCGTCGAGTTCAAAACGTGCATCGAGCGTATGGCCCTCCTCGACGTTGAAATCGATCGTTTCGACGTTCGGAAGCACCTGGAGATCCAAGCCACCAAGGCTGACGGCAACGCCGTAAGTCTGGGTACCTATATCAACGTTGGTCACCACGGGGGAAAGGTTGATCGACGCGACGGCGGTATTGTCGTAGGCGGTTGTGTCTGCATCCGCGTCAGCATCTGCATCCGCATCCGCATCCGCGTCTGCATCGGCATCCGCATCGGCGTCGGCATCCGCATCGGCGTCGGCATCCGCGTCTGCATCGGCATCCGCATCGGCGTCGGCATCCGCGTCTGCATCGGCATCCGCATCCGCGTCGGCATCTGCGTCAGCATCAGCGTCTGCATCCGCGTCTGCATCGGCATCCGCATCCGCGTCGGCATCCGCGTCTGCATCGGCATCCGCATCCGCGTCGGCATCTGCGTCAGCATCAGCATCTGCATCCGCGTCGGCATCTGCGTCAGCATCTGCATCCGCGTCGGCATCTGCATCCGCATCGGCATCTGCGTCAGCATCGGCATCTGCGTCAGCATCGGCATCCGCGTCTGCGTCAGCATCCGCGTCTGCGTCAGCATCCGCGTCCGCATCCGCATCCGCGTCGGCATCCGCATCGGCATCCGCATCCGCATCCGCGTCGGCGTCTGCATCTGCATCCGCATCCGCGTCGGCATCCGCATCGGCATCGGCGTCAGCATCTGCATCGGCGTCGGCGTCGGCGTCGGCATCCGCGTCTGCATCTGCGTCCGAGTCATCGTTGTCGTCGCCACCGCCGCCGCCTCCGGAAGCGAGAGCTATTCCTCCAGCTCCAAGCGCGCCGAGTGCAGCAAGGCCGAGAATGGATGCATCGCCCCCACCTTCAGCGCCACCCACCAACTGGTCGCCGCCGGCCGACTCGGTGAATGAGAAATCGGCTTCTCCGACGGTGTGGTTGCCATCCCAGACGACCCCGTTCTCATCCACCAGGACCAGCTTGCTTGATGCTTCACCAGGGCCGCTGGCGTAGAAATCGGCAACTCGGATCGCCTCACCGTTCTGCAGGCGGATGACGAGATCGTCGCCCTGACGGATGGTCGCAGCAATGTCTTTCGGGCCGACCTCAAGCTGAATAACACTTGGTTCACGGACAGAGATGTTTCCCGATGCGACGGTAATGCTTTCACCACTTGCGATATTCGTTACAACGGCAACCATGGATACATCCTCTTAAGGCCGTGAGCGTCACAGCGAAACCGAACGGACTTGGCGGATGGGCAGCGAGATGCGATGACACGGACCGTCAAAGGTCTGCGCCGGGCAAAATGTTGAATACCGAACTGGCTGGTCCGGCAGTGTCTCGATTGCTGTCAATCCTACCAAGAAACTCTGGGATAAGACTTGCTCAATTTTAGAACGTTATCAATTAGCGATAACTAATTCTCGCATCGGACGGTTGATGCAGTGTTAATGCCGGTCA
Source organism: Rhizobium sp. NFR12 (assembly GCF_900108545.1). Classification (NCBI taxonomy): domain Bacteria; kingdom Pseudomonadati; phylum Pseudomonadota; class Alphaproteobacteria; order Hyphomicrobiales; family Rhizobiaceae; genus Rhizobium; species Rhizobium sp. NFR12. The sequence goes on from NZ_FNWM01000003.1 coordinate 177,088, forward strand.
GCGTATTTGCGTTTATGAAAGGCGGACAGAACCGAATTTGACCCCTGCGGGCTAGAGAGCGCCGCGCAAAGCAAGCTCTTCGAACCGGTTTCGCTTGTCCTTAACGTCCGCGCCGATACTGGAGGCTTGAAGCGAAACGGCAAGCGCCTCGCTTAGCTCGGTCTCAACGTCTGCTCCGCGTTCGGCATTCTCTGCGGCAGCTGGTCCTGCCTCTATCGGCAGTGCTTGTCGCGCAGGCATCGCGACCGCCATTTCGATTGGCGTCTCCGACTTGGATGCGCCGCCGTTCACGACGGTCGCGGCCGTGCCCGGCTTCTTTTCGAGCTTGAAGATGTCCCGCAAGCGCCCCGCTGCGGAGGCACACTCGATATTCAGCTTATGGACATCGAACTGGATGTTGATTGCGTCGAAACGTGCGGCATGTAGCTCCTGATCGGCATTCAAGACATCGAGGAGAGTCCGCGTTCCCAGGTCGAGGAACTGCCTCTGATAAAGATCTCGGGTTTCGCGCATCAGCGTCTGTCGCGAGGCGAGTGTCGTGAGCAAAGCGCGCATTCCAGACAGCTGCGTGCGCGATTCCATCCAGCTCCGCTGCGCGCCTGTCCTGGCATTGGCGATGCCGGCCTCAGCGGACTGAACCGCGAACTGGCCAGCTTCGCTCCGGGCCTTATAAGAGCCGCCATTGTAAAGCTTGCCGGTCAGTTTCAGACCGATCGTATAGTCCGGGCTGCCTGGTGAATTTCCGAGCAGATCCATGCTGCTACCGCCTTCAAGCGCCAGGGTGGGCAGGACATCGGCCTTGCTGAACCGCAGATTGGCCTCGGCGGCCGTCTTCTTCGATGCCGCCGCTCGGACGCTCGGCACCGTATCCCAATCGGGCTCTTTCGCAGAGCAGGCATTGGGGAGGTCTGCGGGAATACTCGCTCCGAGATTGATCTTCCCGGACATACCCAACAGCGACGCCATGCTGCCCTGCCAGCGCTCCGACTGAGACCTGATCTCCAGTGCCGTGGTCTGGGCCATCTTTACCCGCGCTTCGGCCTGAAGCTTGTCCGATCTCGTGCTGGCTCCCTGTTCCGTTCGCGCGTTGACGAGCTCGAGTATTTCCTTTGTGTCGCGCACCTGATCGGACGCGACAACCGCCAGACTGCGGTTTCTCAGGGTTTCGAGGGACGCAAGCGCGGTGTCCCTGATCACGTTGTCGACCACGGCAATGAACTCGGCGCGCCGGGTTTCCTCTGTCGCCGTGGCACTGGCGACCTGACTGGAGACTTTCCCGAAGTCGTAGATCATCTGCGACGCCGTCACGGTGGCGGCCGGCTGAAAACCGTTCCCGAAAGCGCTGCGCCTGCCGACATCGATCCCGCCCCCGATCGACGGAAAATATCCCGATCGTGCATCCCGGATCGCCGCGCCTTGCTGGTTGAGTTCGCCCGCCGCCTGCATGATCGATGGCTGATAGTCGACCGCCCGCCGGACGGCCGCCTGCATGGTCAAATTCGTGTTCCGGTCCTTCACTGCGGGCCGAGAGCTCGGGACTGATGCGGTCGCGATACTGTCGACCGATGCCGTCCGCGCCCGCGTCTGCGTCTGCGCGCAAGACGCAACGCTGAAGGCGAGCGGCACAAATATCGCCGTCCGGACAACACGGGAAAGCATGCTCATCATATCCCCCAAGCCCGCAGGTCCAGACGGACCTGCAAAGACAAACCACCGTCGCTCGACTACTTTCCAAGCCGAAGCATTTCAAGCAATTCTAATATACGTCTCAAGATGGTTAATGACTGCTTAACTGAGATCTCGTCAGTCTCTGGAGCATGATGATTGTGTTGTCGGAGTGGGCGGGAAAAGGCCGCGCCGCGGGCCGGACGAGAGGGCGAAGCTAAACTGGCTTCTGGTAAATGCTATGCTCGACAATGCGGGAGTAAAGAACCCCTTATACTGCCTTCAATGGTTCATGGGATGGTGGTTCGAATGCCATCGAGGTTGCGGAAGTTACCTTCTCCGTCCCATCAGGACCGCGCTGCCACAGTCTGTCGGGACGACACCATGCGATGGACAAACATACCGGCAAGCATGGCCGCGACGAACAGTGCTGCTTCCCAGCGGCCTGTAACGAGAGAGGCGATTGCGGGACCCGGGCATAGACCGACGAGGCCCCAGCCGAGACCAAACAGTGCAGCGCCTGCGACAAGTGGACGGTCGATCATGCGGCTCGTCGGCACATGGAACTGGGTTTCGAAGACCGGTCTGCTGCAACGACGCCGGATCGCATAGGCAATTGATGACGGGATCAGTGCCCCGCCCATCACCAAAGCAAGCGACGGATCCCAGTTACCGGTCACATCGAGGAACGCCAGAACACGGGCGGGATTGACCATGTCGGACACGACAAGGCCAATGCCGAACAGAATTCCGCAGGCGATGGAGACGAGAATGCGCTGGGTCATCATGCCACTCCGATCAGATGCCGGGTTATGAAGACGGTTGCTGCCGCCACGATCATGAATGTTGCCGTCGCGACGATGGACCGGGGCGATAGGCGTGCCAGTCCGCAAACACCGTGGCCGCTGGTGCAGCCGGAACCAAGCCGCGTCCCGAAGCCGACCAGGAGCCCGCCTACCACAAGAAGGGGAGGCGAGGCGGTGATCGCGAACTCTGCGTGCCGTAACAAGGTAAAGGCGGCGGCAGCTCCACCGAGTATGCCAACCAGAAAAGCGACCCCGAGCGGACTGATTCCACTGCCTGTCCATCCGACAGCAGATGCGGCCAGACCGGAAATTCCGGCTATCCGACCGTTCAGCAGCAGGTAGATCGCGGCGGAAAGGCCAATCAGAAGGCCGCCGGACAGCGGCCAGATAAAGCTGAGATCAGACATGGGTCGTTTCCTTGGCGCCGACAGCGCGTTGACCGATATCTTCAGATAATGGATGCCGTTGTCTTCGGCCAGGGGGAACTGGCGCGCAGTCCCTACACGCTCAAATGACAACGCAGCAGCAGCGCGGTACTGCTAAACGCGTGATGGCCGTAAGCGCGTCCGAAACGACGCCGAGCAAGTTCCGTTACGATGACGCAGCGATGGACGCATGCGTTTAAGTCTGCGCGTGGGGTCTTCCTGCCGGGGCATGGCATCACAATGCAAAGCCCAGCGTAACCTGACCCCTTCAGGTTCGAGCCATCCGGGAGACGTATGCTGCAACGTCCTGGCGAGGAAGAGGTCGCGACATCAGAAAGCCCTGGAGATCGTCGCATCCAAGCCGTTCAAGTTCGGCACGCTGCTCGATTGTCTCAACGCCTTCAGCCGTTATCTTCAGCCCTTTCGCTCTGGCCATGCCAATCATCGCGACAACAACGGCTCTGCTGCCGCTTTGGTGCATTTCGCCGATAAACGACCTATCGATTTTGATGCGATCCACCTCGATATTCTGCACGCGCGAGAATGAAGAATACCCGGTTCCAAAGTCGTCTATGGCAAACCGGACGCCTGCTTTTCGCAGCATGGCTATGGTTCGCTTCAGGTCGATCGTGTTATCCGCAGTTGCAGTTTCGGTCATCTCGATCTCAAGCCTCTCGGGGCTTACGTTCATGTTTGCGAGAGTCGTCAAGACCCGCAGACTGTAACCGGGAGAACCAAGCTCAAGCGGCGAAGCGTTGATCGCAATAGAGATGCCGGGAAGATCAGCAAGAGTCCTGCATGCGTTGTCCAGCACAAGGGCGCCGATGTCGTTGATCAACCCGATGTCCTCCGCCAGAGGAATGAACTGGTCGGGACTTATGTAGCCCATCGTCGGGTGCTTCCACCGAGCAAGCGCTTCGAGGGAACAAATGCTTCCGTCGGTCGCATTGAAGACTGGTTGATAAAAAGTCTCGAGCTGTGTCCTGGTCTCGACTGCAAAACGGAGATCGCTTTCCAACGCTCTGCGCCTGCGTAGCAGTTCGTCCATATGTTCACCAAACACCGCATGGGTATTCCTGCCGGCTGCTTTGGCATGATAAAGCGCGATATCCGCCTGGCGCGTCAGTTCGATGGGGTCACAGGGGCCGGTTGCTAGAGCTGCTCCGACGCTTGCGCCAATGACGACATGCGTCGTTCCGATTTCGAACGGTGCCCGCAGTGACTGCACAATTTTCGATGCGAGATCTTCAGCATTCCTGGCATCGTTTTCTCCCAGCAGAATGGTGAATTCGTCGCCTCCCACCCGCGCCAGAAGAGATTGCGGCAGGAGATCGCGCATCCGGTTCGCTGCCAAGCAGATCAGCTTGTCGCCAACCGGGTGACCGAACGTATCGTTGACAGCCTTGAAGCGATCAAGATCAACGAACAACACACAGTGGAGAGCCTCGGCGTGCCCGCTCGATAGTTGACGATTGAGTTGCTCGTTGAAGTAAGCGCGGTTTGCAAGCCCGGTCAGGGCATCGTGGGAGGCTTGATGTTTCAGTTCTGCGCGGCTCGCAGCCAGCCGCTCGGAGCGGCGCCAGATTGCACCTCCAGAAAAACTGGTCCCAGCGAAAAGTGCAATAAACGCGATAAAAAGGGCTGGGGCAGTGGCTTCGAATACATATTGTCCGGGTTGGAATGGGTTCCAACGGAAGTATCCAAAAACTTGCCCGTCTCGTGCGACCAAGGGCACGTACGCAACATTCCGTTCCAGAGGTCGCTTAGAGGTGAACTCCAGTTTGGCGAACTCATATTCGGTACCGATTGCCAGAGGAAGATCGCCGTCGAGAAAGCGTATGCTCACATGCAGCATTTCCTCGCCAGGCGTCTGTTCCAGATCACCGGTGTCTGAAACGATTGGCTTTATGCTGACAATTGCAGGTCGAAATCCGACATAGCTCAGATCAGCTTCGCCAATCGAAAGCGTCCGTTCGCTGATACCCTCGGTATCTTCGGCAAGTAGACGCGCTTGAAGCTTTTTAGCGAGCGGCAAGTAGGCGTTGCGGAGATCATCTGGGGTAGGGGAATAGTCTGTCTCGGATGAAAACAGATATTGCACAGAGAGGTCCGGTCGAAGGACCAAGGCGCCATCATGCCCAAAATAGCTGTGCATCCATGAACCGAGGTTCGTCTCGATCCATTTCAGGTCGCCACTGGTTGCATGCCTCACGGCGTCGTCCCAGACAGTTGCGCTTTCCTGGTCATGCGCAATGCCAGCCGTCAGTTTCGCGACCGTAAGTTTCATGAGATCGCGCTGCCGTGCCGCGGCCACCTCATCGCTTGTAGCAGCCGCCCAACTCAAACTCAGTAAAAGCAGACCACAGACGACCAAAGAAACGAGAGCCGGCAGGCACCATCGTAGAAACCACTGACTCTGAAACTGTATCTTCATCCCGCAACCGTCATCTCTTATTTTACGTGATGGTAAAACAGAGGCTATTAAAGCACGGGTAAGTAAGGTGGTTACGTCTGCGTTAAATGGCGAAACAGCGGCACGACTTCCTCAGGCATCCTCCAATTAACGAGTGCGAAGAGGGTCACGGAGTAAGCCTTGCCGCGAGGCATTCTCCGGACAAATCCGCTGGGTTAACTGGCATGCGCGAACTGCCTACCAGCCTTTGCCTGGACAACACCCATCAACCATTCACGGGCGGCCCGACGCCGTTTGGCGGGCTTCCAATCGGAAATTACCGCCACACAAACTGCGTCCAACACAGTGGTCGCGCGCCCTTGGAACTTCTGGTCGTGTGAAATTGCGGGAGCTGGTATTCAGTCACCATTCAGGCCCGATGACTAGTTTGACCTCCAACTTAACAATGGGAGGCATGGGCTGATGCTCGCTACGCGATGCAAAAGTGTCTTCGATGACTTCTCAGTCCGCGAAGAACAGGATGGAAACCTTGGAGTCGATAAGGAGCAACTTCTGTTGGCTTTCCATCAGGGAACCCTCGCCGCGAAGGCAAACCGCGATGTTGGCCACTGTCCTTTCAGCGCACTGACACAACCGTCCGAATTCCTCGCGTGGTTGGAAGGCTTTCAATGCTGTTCGGCGTCACGCTAGCGAATTCGTCGGAGCGGTCCTCCGGCATCGCATCTCTGCATGAGGTGGGCTGTCCAAGGATTTCTCTGTTTACGGCGAGACAGGCTCTTCGCCGTCAAGGACGCACTAGCACCGAGATTGCAGAAATGCCTTCGGAAAAGTTCGGTTCTGGAATGAAGTAACCCCGGGGCGGTGACGCTGCTTCGGGATATCAGTCCGGGAGCAACCGCCTGCCTCGTCCACTGCCAAAAGCCGATACGACGACGGTGGGACGCCTTCCTTCGTGAAAGATTTTCACTTGAATGATCGGCGATTGACCCTCGGGCTGCCTTGCTGCTTGCTCACCCAGCCAGCGTGGAGGCGCTGCCTTTGACTGCAGCTCACAAGGGGAGATCCAGGACATGAATGCGATCAGGAACGTTGCCATCGTCGGCGCAGGTCTGGTGGGGCAGGGCTGGGCGATTGTCTTCGCGCGGGCCGGCATGGACGTCACCGTTTATGATGCCCGCGAAAACGCCGAGGCTGTCATCGGCGCGCAGATCGACAAGGCCGTCGGCGATCTTGCCGCCGGGGGGCTTTGCGGCGACGCGTCCTTGGTCCTGTCGCGCATCCGTTTTGCGCGGAGCCTCAGCGAGGCTGTGTCGGGCTGCGACTACGTACAGGAGTCGGCGTTCGAGCGGATCGATGTGAAGCGCGAGGTCAGTCTTGCGATCGATGCGGTGCTTCCCGCCCATGCCATCGTCGGCAGTTCCACCTCAGGATTTCCCGGGTCGGCGTTCTATGAGGAGTGTGGCAACCGGGAGCGGTTGATGGTGGTGCATCCCGTCAATCCTCCGCATCTCGTGCCGCTGGTCGAAATCGTCCCGACGCCCTGGACTGCGCCACAGGCAGCGAGCCGTGTCCGGCGCCTGATGGAGGATGTGGGGCAGTCAGCCGTGTCGCTGTCGCGCGAAATTCCCGGCTTCGTGCTGAACAGGTTGCAGGGCGCCCTGCTGGACGAAGCGTTTGCACTGTTTGCGGAAGGCTATGCTACGGCCGAAGACATCGATCGCACGGTGCGCGACGGGCTTGGGTTGCGCTGGTCGTTCATGGGACCGTTCGAGACCATCGATCTCAACGCGCCGAAGGGGCTTGCAGATTATGCCGAACGGCTCGGGCCGATGTATGCCGGATTTGCCGATCAGCGCAGGGCAGACCGAGGCTGGGCGCCGGATGCGGTGACACGGGCGGATGCGGAGCGTCGCGAACTGCTCGCAGAGCAGGATCTCGATGCCAGACGCTCCTGGCGCGATGAAATGCTGATGCGGATCGTCCGGGCGAAGCAGGCGGTGGCGGACTAGTCCGCCGTCCAGCCGCCGTCGATCATCAACGCCGAGCCGGTCATCAGGGACGACGCGTCGGATGCAAGGAAAATGGCGGCGCCGACGACGTCAGCCGGCTGTCCCAGGCGACCTAGCTTGATCTTGGACAGCGTCTCGCGGCGAAACTCCTCATCCTCGAAATACGAGGCGGTCATCGGTGTCTCGATAAAGGTAGGGCAAAGGGTATTGATGCGGATGCCGGCAGGTCCAAGTTCGACCGCCAACGCCTTGGTAAAACCTTCAATCGCAAACTTCGAGCCGCAGTAGAGCGTCCTGTTGGCCGCGCCGACATGGCCCATCTGCGAGGACATGTTGATGACGGTGCCCCGCCTACCGTGCTTCAGCATCACGGCCGTCACGGCCTGGGCTGCAAAAATTGCAGCCTTCGTGTTCAGGCCGAAGACGGCATCGTAGTCGTCTTCAGTGATCTCGGTCAGCGGCTTGGGGCGATTGGTGCCGGCATTGTTGACAAAGATATCGAACGGCGCTTGCGCTTCGACATGTCGGCGGAAGCCGGCAATGTCGGTGACATCGCACACAAGCGGCCGCGCCCTCCAGCCGCGCGTAGACATCAAAGAGCAGGCCTCCTCGATCTCCGTCCGCGAGCGCGCGCAAAGCGTTACCTCGGCACCCGCCTCGGCAAGGCCTTCGGCGACCGCGCGTCCAATGCCACGGCTGGCGCCGGTGACGAGCGCCCGCTTTCCGGCAAGATTGAAAAGGCCGCTCATTCGGCTGCTTCGCCATAGGCGACGTCGCGGTTGCCATAGCGTCTCACCCGTAAGTTCGCCTGTTCGGCATGGCCGACGAAACCCTCGAGCATGCTCAGCCTCGAGCAATAGGCGCCGATCTCAGCCGCCGCTTGGTCCGTTGTGACGCGCTGGTAGGAATGGGTCTTGAGAAACTTGCCGACCCAGAGACCGCCGGTATAACGCCCCGCCTTTTTCGTCGGCAAAGTATGGTTGGTGCCGATGACCTTGTCGCCATTGGCAACGTTGGTGCGTGGGCCGAGGAAGAGCGCACCGTAGGAATGCATGTTTTCGAGAAACCAGTCGTCCCGGTCTGTCATAACCTGCACGTGCTCGGAGGCGATGTCGTTGGCGACGTTGAGAATCTCCTCGTAGGTGTCGCAGACGATGATCTCGCCGTACTCGCGCCAGGATACGGAAGCGGTTTCGGCAGTTGGCAGGATTCCGAGAATTCGATCGATTTCAGCGATCGTCGCTTTCGCCAGCGTCTCCGAATTGGTCACGAGAACCGCCGGGGAATTGTAGCCATGTTCGGCTTGCCCCAGAAGGTCTGTGGCGCACATTTCCGCGTCCACAGTCTCGTCCGCAATGACCATCGTTTCGGTCGGGCCGGCAAAGAGATCTATTCCGACGCGCCCGTAGAGCTGGCGCTTTGCTTCCGCAACAAACGCGTTGCCGGGGCCGACAAGCATGTCGACGGGGCGAATGGTCTCGGTCCCGAGCGCCATCGCGCCGATCGCCTGAATGCCGCCGAGGACATAAATTTCATGAGCCCCGCCGAGATGCATTGCAGCGACGATGGCGGGGTGGGGTTCGCCTTTTTGGGCCGGAGCCGCTGCTGCGATGCGGGGAACTCCCGCCACCGAGGCCGTGAGGACAGACATATGCGCCGACGCGACCATCGGGTACTTGCCGCCTGGAACATAGCAACCGACCGACTGGACCGGAATATTGCGGTGGCCGAGGAAGACCCCCGGCATTGTCTCGATTTCGATATCGGTCATCGACGCTCTTTGGGCTTCGGCAAATTTGCGGATCTGAGTCTGGGCAAACCTGATGTCGTCCATGTCGCGAGCCGACACCTTGTTGATTGCCGCCTCGATCTCGGACGTGGTCAGTCTAAACGAGGCCGGAGAGAAGTTGTCGAATTTCGCCGACAGGTCGCGTACTGCGGCGTCGCCTCGGGTTTCGATGTCCTTGAGCGTCGCTTCGACAAGCGTCCTGACTTTGGCGTCATCTTCGGCGCGTTCGGCGGCCGCCTTCCCCTGTTTCATATAGCGAATTGACATGTCTCACCTCCCTTTTGACATCGAGCGTAATGTGCTAGCGACGCTGAATGCAAGTTTTCATCATTGCGTGAAAAAATTTCATGGAGTCTGTTTTGAAGCCGACAGCCAAGCAGGTCGCTCATGAAGCGGGCGTTTCCATCGCCGCGGTATCACGCGCGTTTTCGCCGGGGTCGTCCATCGATCCGTTGAAAAGACAGCGTATCCTTCAGGTCGCAGCGCAGTTGGGTTATAGCAGTCCGGCGCGCCGTACTGCCGAGGTGATCTCCGCCGGTACAGTGACGTTGGTTGCCGGCGATCTCGCCAACCCGTTCTATCCACTCGTTCTCGACACGCTCGCAAAAGCACTGCAGGCGGTCGGGAGACAATTGCTCGTCTATGCCATCCCGCCGCAGGCGGACATGGACCAGCTGACGCCGCAGATCCTTGCCGCTCGCCCCAGCGCACTTGTCGTGACCTCCGCAAGCCTGACGTCTGGAATGGCCAACGCCTGCCGGCAGCATGGCATCCGGGTGGTGCTGCTCAACCGGATCCAGCGCAATGTCCGCGTTAATGCGGTCGCGTGCGACAATCACGCAGGCGGTCGTGATGCGGCACTGTTTCTGCTCGGCAGGGGGCGCCGCCGGATAGGCTTCATCGGCGGGATTTCCAACACGTCTACTCACCGTGACCGGGCGGAAGGCTTTTCTGAAGCATTACGCGAGAGCGGGCATTCCGTGCTTGCCGAGGGAAACGGGGAGTTCACCTACCGAGGCAGCTACGGCGCAGTGCTATCACTGCTGACAGCAAAAAACCGTCCGGATGCGCTGTTCTGCTGCAACGACATCATGGCGCTCGCCGCCATAGATGCTGCCCGCGAACTTGGACTGTCCGCACCTGAGGATCTTTCGATCGTTGGATTTGACGACATTCCCATGGCCGGCTGGAGATCCTATCGTCTGACGACGATCCGGCAGCCGATTACCCGCATGATCTCCGAGGTCGTGGGCCTGATACAGGCCAGCAATACCGTTCCACTCGACGAGACGACGACCAGCATCCTGCCTGGCAAATTGATCGTGCGCGGCAGTGCCTGAAGACGATCCTTCACGACCAGGGAAGAAGGATATTTCGGGCGTCGGCAGAAAAAAACTTGACGGGACGGGCAAATTTGCGAAAGTTAGTGCACACGTTTGCGCATCTGCAGTGGCGATAAGGAGGTCGCGGCTGAGTCACCGGATGCAAGCATTGACCGGGAGGGATAAGATGAAGCTCAAGACACTTGCTGTCGTTCTGGCAGCTCTTGTGATGGGAACGGGACAGGGTTTCGCCGCCGAGCGGGCCCTTCGCGTCGCCACCAGCGTTCCGCACAATCACTACCTCACCAACGTCATCAAGGAGTTCGCAGACAACGTGTCGAAGCGGACAAACGGCGAAATTACCTTCGAATTCTATGACTCGGGTTCACTCGTCAGCGACCAGCACATGGACGAGGCGGTTGCAAACGGCACGATCGATATCGGCATTGCCTCTGCATCAATCCTTGCCGGCACCGTGCCCGCTCTCAACGTGTTCGCCGTGCCATTCTTTTTCGATACGCGCGAAAAGCTTGATCGCGCTGTGCTGCCCGGAACCCCGATCAGGACCATACTCGACAAGAGGATCAACCAGACCGGGTCGCGCGCGATGTTCTGGATCCCTTATGGCTTCATCACGATGATCACCCGCGACAAGGAAGTTCATGTCCCTGCGGATATGCGCAACCTGAAGATCAGAACGTTCGGCTCCACCGTCAGCGAATTCGTCGAGGCCGTGGGAGCCGCTCCGGTCGTCACCAGCGGTAGCGAACAGTTCCTGGCGCTTCAGCGCGGTATCGTCGATGGCGGGCTGACGGGATGGCCGTCGGTCGAGGAGCGCCGCCTTTTCGAGGTTTCGCGCTACGTCATCGCGACGGACCACATGTATGAGACGCATTTCGCCCTGATGAGCGAAAAAGCGCTCGAAAAGATGCCTACCGAACTTCGTGCGATCTTCCAGGAGGAGGCCGCGAAACTCGAGACGGTGCTCATGGATCGCATCTTCGATGCCACCAAGCATACGCGCGAGGTTCTCGCTAAGAAGATGGAGATCATCGATCTCACGCCGGATGAAATCGTCCGGTGGAAAGAGGAAACGGCACCTGTCGCAAAGTCGTTCTACGACAACGGAAACGACCTTGCGAAATCTGTTTTCGACGAAGCGCAAAAGCTTCAGTAGCGGCAATTGGCTAGCCGCGCCGCCTCGCACAGAGTCGGCACAATGTAAAAGCACGACACCAAAAACAAGGGCGGGGCGCAATGCCACCGTCGCGGCGAAACGCGCATTCGCGCAGCGTCTGAGAGGGTCAGACGCGAACGTCTGGGAGGAACGGCACCATGCCCCCGCAAGAAAAGAAATGGGTCGGCACAATCGAGTCGACCATCATGAGGATCGGTGAATACAGTTCATGGATCTACCTCTTCATCGGCATCATCGTCGCCTATGAAGTGGCGTCGCGATACTTCTTCAACAGTCCGACGGACTGGGTCGAGGAGACCTCACGTCTCGGCATGGTATGGGCAACATTCCTGCTGTTTCCAGCCTGCATGGGGCGCCGGCAGTTGATCTCGATCACGCTTTTCTCCGATGCGGTCGGCGAACGCGCCAAGGTCGTTCTCGAAGGCATAAGCTTTGCGATCATTGCGCTCGCCTGTGCCGTCGTCTCCTTCGAGGCGCTTGTTGCCGCAATCGACGCGGCGACAGTCGGCCGCGCTACGGCGAGTGTCCTGCGCATCCCCTATTGGCTCTTCTACCTGCCGGTCGCGATCGGGTTCTTTCTTTTCTTCGTCCAGGCTGCGCTGGAACTGATCCTGCTTGTTGCGACGGGGCAGCGACGCAAGCTCGAACTCGCGCACGAGGAGATCTGATATGGAAAGCGTTATCGTACTAGTCGCGCTCTTCGTCTTTCTGTTTGCGGGCATACCGGTCGGTATCGCGCTTTCGACGACGGGTATCGTTCTTCTCCTGATGAAGGACGTGCCGCTCGCCAGCGTGTCGATGGAATTCCTCGGCTCGGTCAACAATTTCATCCTGCTGGCGGTGCCGGTGTTTCTTTTGACATCGAATATCCTGCTGAAGGCGGGGGTCGCAAAAGACCTGTTCGATGCGGTGCAGCGATGGGTCGGCGGCGTGCGCGGCGGTGTCGCGATCGCAACGATCATCTCCTGCGGCATCTTTGCCGCGATCTCGGGCTCTTCCGTGGCCGTTGCGGCCATGATTGGCACCGTGGCAATTCCCGAGATGACCAAGCGCGGCTACGATCGTCGCTTTGTCATGGGAACGCTCGCTGCTGGCGCAACGCTTGGCATTCTCATCCCGCCGTCCATTCCGCTGATCATCTATTCGGCGGTCGCGGAGCAGTCGACCGCCTCGATGTTCCTTGCCGGCGTCGGGCCCGGGCTGTTCTTGATCGTGCTGTTCCTGATCTACTGCATCGTCAAGTCGTTCATGGGCGCGGCACCGAAGGCGGAAAAAGGTGAATCCGGTTCGGGTGGTCGGATGGCTGCAAGCCTTCGCGCCCTGCCGACCATGGTCATTGCGCTGACGATGATCGTCGGGATCTATGCAGGCGTCTTCACGCCGACGGAGTCGGCAGCTGTGGGCCTCGTCATGACCCTGATCTACGTGTTCGGCATACGCCGCGGCGTGTCTTTTGCAGATTTTCGGGGGGCGGTGTTCGGCGCGGGTCTTACCACGGCGAACCTGCTGCTCATCATTGCGGGGGCAAACGTATTCGGCAAGGCGATCATGCTTTACCGCATTCCCTACGAAATCTCCCAGTGGATCGCCGTTAATATCGAGACGGCTGGCATGTTCATGCTGGCGGTCACGGCGGTATTGCTCCTGCTCGGCCTGTTCCTGGAGGGGATCGCGATGATCTTGATCGTCCTTCCGGTGCTCCTCCCGTCGCTCGGCGTGCACGGAATCGATCCGATCTGGTTCGGCATCTACTTCGTGCTGATGATCGAGATCGCGCTCATCACGCCGCCGGTGGGTATGAACCTCTTCGTGATCCAGTCGGTGGCGAAATCGAGTTTGAAGGAGGTGATGTACGGGGCTCTGCCATACGTCGTCATCATGCTGTTCGCCGTGCTTGCCATCTACTTCTTCCCCGCAATCGTGATGTATATTCCGAAAGCGGGGGGATAGGCTGCACGGATTTTGGATCGAGGAAGGGCGCTTTTAGCGCCCTTTTTCATGCCCTGCCGGTGGAGCCGCGAACAATCAGCTTGCCGCGCATGGCGATCAGTTCGTCCGGCAGGCTCGGATCGACCGTGCGCGCTCGCAGCAGTTCAAAGGCGCGCTGGATCATCAGGGGCAGGGGCTGCTGGATTGTCGTGAGGTCGTAGATCGGCCGGGCGGACGCCGCAACGCCATCGAAGCCGGCAACCAGGATGTCGCCGGGCACATCGATCGACGCCAGGCGCAGTGCGTCGAGGACGCCCATGGCCATGATGTCGCTCAACGCGAAGATCGCATCCGGGCGCTCCGCCGACGGGATCGCCGCGATCTCGCGACCGGCCTCGAAACCGCCGTCGTAATTGGAGTGGCCGTCGATTCGAAACGAGAGTGCCAGGCCGGCCTGTTCCAGTTCGGCGACAAATCCTTCCTCGCGTTCGCGAGACGTCGAACTGGTGGAGGAGGTGTAGATCAGTCCGAAACGACGGCAGCCGCGCGACATCAGAAGTTTCGCCATCTCAGCACCGCCGGCACGGTTGTCGCAGGTGACGAAGCATCCGTGCGAAAGTGCGACGCGGTTGACCATAACGAGCGGGACGTTGTTCTGGGCGCAGATGTCGGCGGCCTTTGAGGACAATATGGCCGACGAGATGATGCAGCCATCGACCTGGTACTGAATCAGCGCTTGCGCAGTGGTATCCTCGATAGGCCCGCCGCCGGCATGAATGATGAGGAGGCGAAAGCCGAGCTTCTCCGCTTGTCGCGTCGCTTCGTGCAACAGCTCCGTATAGAACGGGTTTTCAGCCGGTCCGAGGACAAGTCCGTACAGACCGCTCTTCCCCGAAGACAGCGTGCGCGCCAGAACGTTCGGCATGTAGCCGTGTTCTTTCGCAAGCCCGATGATCAGGTCCCGCATTTTTTGGGAAATCCGCGTGTCGCCTTTGAGCGCGCGGGTCACCGTCGATGGCGCGACTCCTGCCAGTGCTGACAGGGTAACGACCGTCGCTCGGCGCGGTGTGGAAGGCGGCAGTGTTGAGTTCATACCGATTCATAACAAAACAGCTGCGCCCTGTCGCGCCACTCCGCATCCGCACCGATGCGAAAAAGAGGGGCTGCATGACAAAATATTCGCTCCCAACTTGACATCTCCTCCAGAAAGCGATTGGATCGGAGTGCGCAAACGTTTGCGCATATATTTGCGATTGACGATGACACGGGAGGAACGATGTCTACTTCAAAACGCCAGATGAAAATGGTGGGCTTCCTGCAGGCGCAGAACTGCTCGATTGCGCCCGGCTCATGGCGGCATCCTGCCGGCGCCACCGATTTTCTGTCCGCCGAATATTTCCAGCGCATCGGACGCATCCTTGAGGACGGCAAGTTCCATCTCGCCTTTTTCGACGACCGTCTAGCCATGCCCGACATCTACGGTGACGATCACCAGGAAGCGGTCGAGAACGGCGTTCGCGTCGTCAAGATGGATCCGGTCTCGATCATCACGGCGATCGGCATGGCAACCAGCCATATCGGCCTGGGCATCACCTATTCGACCACCTATTACGAGCCCTTCCATGTGGCACGTCTGTTCGCAACGCTCGACCTGATGACCAAGGGTCGTGCTGCGTGGAACGTCGTGACCTCGCTCAACAATTCCGAGGCGGCCAACTTCGGCCGCGTCGAGCATCTTGCGCATGACCTGCGCTACGAGCGGGCCGACGAATTCCTGGACGTGGTGACAGGGCTCTGGAACAGCTGGGAGCCCGATGCGCTGATCGTCGACAAGGAGACCGGCCAGTTTGCCGATCCGAAGAAGGTCCATCGGCTCGATCACAAGGGCAAGTATTTCAGCTCGAAGGGTCCGCTGCCGGTGCCGCCCTCGGCACAGGGGCGCCCGGTGCTGATCCAGGCAGGCCAGAGCGGCCGCGGTCGCGAGTTCGCCGGCAAGTGGGGCGATCTGATCTTTGTCGTCTACCCGACGCTTGAGGCAGGGCAGAAACAGTATGCCGCCGTGAAGCAGGAGGTCGCTGCCGCCGGTCGTAATCCCGACGAGGTTGCAATCTGCCCGGCCTGCTACGTCTGCGTCGGCGAAAGCCAGGAAATCGCCGAGGAGAAGCGCGAGTACATTCGTGCGCTCGCCAAGCCGATCGATGCTGTCGTGCTGTTGTCGGAAGCGCTCAACTTCGATTTCGCCAGCAAGCCGATGGATAGCGAATTCACCGACGAGGAGCTGAAGAAGCTGTCCTGGTCGGGCTTCAAGGAGCGCGTCATCTCCCTGAGCGGCAAACCCAATCCGACCGTGCGTGACTTCGTGCACTATTCGGGCCGCGGCACGATCGGCGAGTTTCCGATCTTCTGCGGGACGCCGACCATGGTCGCCGACCAGATGGAAGAGTGGTTCACATCAGGAGCCTGTGACGGTTTCGTGCTGGCGGCGACCCATACACCGGGCGCCTACGAGGACTTCGTCCGCTACGTGGTGCCGGAGCTCCAGCGTCGCGGCGTCTATCAGAAGGACTATGCCGGCACGACGCTGCGCGAAAACCTCGGCATCCCCATGCCGGTCCATCCCGCCCAGCGCCAGGCGGCGGAATAAGCGAGCAGTCGGAGAAGAGTGATGAAAGAATTCAGAATGCTCTCGACGAGCGGCATCCTCGGCTACGGTTATGCCGAGGAATCGCTCAAGATCGGAATGTCCTGGGAGCCCCATGTCATCGGTTGTGATGGCGGCAGTACCGATCCGGGGCCCTACTATCTCGGTGCCGGAACGTCCTTCTGCTCGCGCCTTTCGGTCAAGCGTGACCTGCGGCTGATGCTGCAGGCCAGCATTGCGGCCGGTATTCCCTGCATCATCGGCACGTCTGGTGGGGCAGGGGGCGAGCCGCATCTGCAGGATACGGCAGCACTGGTGAGGGAAATTGCGCGGGAGGAGGGGCTGTCGTTCAAGATGGCGCTGATCCATTCCGAGCAAAGCAAGAGCGACCTCGCCGGCTGGGCCGAGAAGGGCCTCACGAAACCGCTGGCAAAGATGAAGCCGCTCAACCGGCAGATGATCGACAACTCTACCCGCGTCGTCGGCATGATGGGGCCGGAGCCGTTTGCAAAGGCACTCGATGAGGGCGCGCAAGTCATTCTTGCCGGTCGAAGCAGCGATCCGGCGCAGTGGGCGGCACCCGCCATCCGGGCCGGCATGGCGCCTGCACCGTCGTGGTATGCGGGCAAGATGCTGGAATGCGGCGCCGAGCCGACCGTGCCAAAGGAGCCGGACTGCATTTTCCTTCGCGTTCGCGACGACCATGTCGTCTGCGAGCCGCCGAACCCGATTCGGCGCTCGACGCCGTTGGCCGTCGCGAATTTCGCGCTGCATGAGAATTCGAGCCCGATCCACCACGTCGAGCCCGGTGGTCTCTTGGACACGACCGATTGCCGGTTCGAGGCGATCAGCGATCGTGCCGTCAAGATCGACGGCATGACCTGGACGCCGGCCGATCGGTACACGATCAAGCTCGAAGGCGTCGAGATGGCCGGTTACCGGTCCATCGCGATCTGCGGCACGCGCGATCCGATCCTGATCTCGCAGATCGACGACTATCTCGCCACCCACCGCGAGAAGGTTGCCGTGAAGGCCGAATCCTTCGGCGTTCCGCGCGACGATTACCGGATGATCATCCATTGCTACGGCAAGGACGGCGTCATGGGCGGCTGGGAGCCGGTCAAGCAGATCACGAGCCACGAACTTGGCTTCGTGATCGAGGTTGTCGCCAAGACGGCGGATGTCGCCAATGCGGTCATCGCCATGGCGCGCACCTCGATGCTGCATGCGGATTTTCCGGGGCGTCTGTGCAAGGAAGGCAACATGGCGTTCCCGTTCAGTCCGTCGGATATCGACATGGGGCCGATGTATCGCTTCAGCATCTTCCATACGGTCGAAGTCAGCGATCCCTGCGCCCTGTTCCCCATCGAATACGAGAAGGTGTGACATGGCCCTCATCAGAGACATCGCCCAGATCTGCAAGAGCAAGAATGCCGGTCCTTTCAACGTCACGATCGACGTCCTGTTCGAGGATCACGACCTCTACCGCCGCGTGAAGGCGACGGGAGTGCTCAATGCGGCCCTTTTCTCCAGGCTCTACGGCGTCAGGGAAGAAGACGTGCTGTTTACGCCCTACGATACCGCCGCTGCGTTCAAGGCGACGTTCCCGCGAGCGATTCCCGCCGGCGATATCGGCGATACCGACGTCTACGGTGCGCAACAGCACGCCCCCCTGCTGGATGTCGATATCCCGCTCGAAAACTAACCACGATCTGCGCATGGGTCTTCCGCTGGAGGCTTGAGGGAGACCCATGCGATTGCCAATAACAGCTCGGGGAGGAGCTTCATGGCCACGCAAACATCCGACATCCGCAAGGTCGCACTGGCGAGCTTTATCGGATCGACCCTGGAATGGTACGATTTCTTCATCTTCGGTACCGCCACGGCACTCGTCTTCAACAAACTGTTCTTTCCGGAATTCGACCCGGTCACAGGTATGATCGCGGCCTTCGCGACCTTCGCCATCGGGTTCATTGCCCGGCCTCTCGGAGGCATCGTGTTCGGCCATTTCGGTGACCGGATCGGCCGCAAGGCGATGCTGATCCTCAGCCTCACCATGATGGGCGGAATCACATTTCTGATCGGTCTTATCCCGACCTATGCCGTCCTCGGCGTCGGGGCGCCGATCCTGCTTACCGTGCTTCGCTTCCTGCAGGGCTTTGCAGTTGGCGGCGAATGGGGTGGAGCGACCCTGATGGTCGTCGAACACGCGCCGAACAAGACGCGCGGCTTTTTCGGCAGCTGGCCGCAGATGGGCATTCCGGCGGCCCTTCTTCTTTCGTCCGGCGTGATGGCGCTTGTCGGCGGATTGACGACGCCCGAGCAGTTCATGGCCTGGGGATGGCGCTTGCCCTTCCTGTTCAGTGGCATCCTTCTCGTCTTCGGCATCTTCCTCCGCAGACGCCTTGCGGAATCGCCAAGCTTCCAGAAGCTGAAATCCGGTGGCGAACGCCAGCGCCTGCCGATCGTGGACGTGCTGGGCAAGCATGGAAAGAAGACAGCGCTTCTGGTCGCCTGTCAGGCCGCGGAAAACACCAGTTTCTATATCGTGGCGGTGTATTCGCTGGTCTATCTGACGACGGTCGTCGGCATCGACCGGGCGACGGCGCTCAATTCGCTGATGATCGCAGCCGTTTTCTGCTTTATCGCCCAGCCCCTGTTTGCCGGACTTTCCGACCGGATCGGCCGCAAGCGGGTGTTCATGGGGGGCATGATCTTCAACGGCCTCTTCATCGTGCCGTTCTTTCTTCTCATGGATACGGCGAGCGTATTCTGGATCACCGCTGCGATGACCCTGTCCATCATTTTCGGGCAGGCCACGACGCAATCCACCCAGCCCAGCCTTTTCGCCGAGCAGTATGGGGCGTCGGTCCGCTATAGCGGCGTGTCTGTCGCCTATCAGTTCGCAACCGTGCTCTGGAGCGGACCGACGCCGATGATCGCAGCCGCGCTCTGGGCCTGGTCAGGGAGCTGGATACCGCTTGCCTGCTACATCATCGCCGCCGCCTGCCTGTCGGTCGTCACGATCATTCCGTTGCGCGAGGCGGCCGGTGCCGATCTCGAGGACGAACAGAGCGGCTCGCTGCCCCAACCGGCATCATCCGCAAAGACCATTCATCACCATCAATAAGACAGGGAGCAATCACCATGTCCAACGACCCCCGCATTCTCCGAAACGCGCTTGGATCCTTCGCGACCGGCGTGACCGTCGTCACCACCCGATCCGCGGACGGGCAGGATATCGGACGCACAGCAAACAGCTTCAGTTCGGTGTCGCTCGATCCGCCGATGATCCTCTGGAGCCTTGCCAGGACATCCTCGAGCTTCGACGATTTCCGGCAGGCGGGCCATTTCGCAGTTCACATCCTGTCAGCCGAACAGAGCGACATCTCCGGTCTTTTCGCCAGCAAGAAGGAAGACAAGTTCGAGGGGCTGACCGTGGAGAGGGGAGACGGCGACATTCCGCTGCTCAAAGACTGCGCTGCCCGTTTCGAATGCCGGACCGCCCATCAGTATGAAGGCGGGGACCATATCATTTTCGTGGGCGAGATCACCGGGTTCGAGCATTCGAGCACACCGCCGCTGGTCTTCCATGGCGGGCAATACGGCCGGCTCATTCGCCACGCGGGCGAAAACACCTCGTTTGAGAAAACGGAAAGCAGTCTTTCGCCCGATGATTTCATCTACCAGATCTCACGGGTCTTCTATCAAATCCGCAACGACGCGGTGGTCGAACGCCGGCGGCGCGGATGGAGCGGCGCGGACTATGCCGTGCTGACGCTGCTCGGCCATGAGGATGGCAGGACACTCGACACCATCAGCGAGATCGGTCGCTCACGCGGAGACGAGATTACCGACGAGACGATGGCAAAGCTCGAGGCCGAAGGGTTGATCGAGATCGACGGGACAGCCCCACGGCGTGCGCATCTGACGGGCGCGGGACGCAAGGCGATGATGGAGATCGTCGCCATGCTGAAGGCTGCCGAAGCCGACTGCCTTGCGCTTCTCGACGAAAACGAGGTCTGGGTGCTGAAACAGTTGCTGAACCGGCTTGCGACATCGACTGATTCCGGTTGGCCGCCGGTCCGGCAACAGGCAGTTGTCGCGAGCGCGTGAGCAGGCCCGAACTTCGGAGATTTTCATGACCCGTTTTGCCATTGGAGACATCACCGTTTCGGCCATCTGGGAGCTGGAAGATACATCGTTCCGGATGAAGACGTTCTTCCCTCTCGTCACGGACGAGATCCTCGAGCGCGAGCGTTCCTGGCTTGCACCGGCGTTCTACGATGCCGATAGCGATCGGATCAGGCTCAGCATCCATGCCTGGCTGGTCGACACCGGCCGGCACAAGATCCTGATCGATACCTGCGTCGGCAACGACAAGGAACGGCACGCTCGCACCCAGTGGTCCAACCTTTCGACCTCGTTTCTCGAGCGTCTTCGTGCAGCAGGCGTTGAGCCTGAGGACATCGATTATGTCTGCTGCACCCATCTCCACGCCGATCATGTCGGCTGGAACACAAGGCTGATCGACGGGCGCTGGGTTCCGACCTTCCCGAATGCCAAATACATCTTTGGCCGCAAAGAGTACGATTACTGGGCCGAGAAATACGGCTCCGATCCCGGCGGTCATCATCTTGCAGCCTATAGCGACAGCGTTCTGCCCGTCGTGGAGACTGGTCAGGTCGTGCTGGTCGACGATGGGTATGAACTGGATGGCTGCCTCACGTTCAAACCGGCGCCGGGCCACACGCCTGGCCATGTCGCGATATGGCTGCATTCCAATGGCCGCGAATGCGTGTTTTCAGGCGATATCATCCATCACCCGATCCAGCTCAAATATCCGCAACTGAGTTGCATGGGCTGCGAAAATCAGGCCCAGTCCGCGCTTACGCGGGCAGCATTGCTGGGCGATATCGCCGATACAGAGACTATGCTGATGACGGGGCATTTCCTGGCGCCACACGCCACGCAGATCGAAACCGAAGGCGGAAGTTTTCGCATGCGGTGCAGACAATGCTAGTTTTCACGCGCCGCATTCCGAATTTCAGAGAGGTATGACATGAAGATCCGAGCCGCAACGCTTCGCCAGACAGGCGCGAGCATGCCTTATGCAGAGAGCAAGCCGCTTGAAATCGCCGAGCTGGATCTCGATCCGCCGGGGCAGGGAGAGGTGCTTGTGCGCATTCGTGCCGCAGGGCTCTGCCACTCAGATCTCTCGGTGATCAACGGAAGCCGGCCGCGACCGCTGCCGATGGCAATCGGTCACGAGGCCGCGGGCGAAGTGGTGGAGCTGGGTGAAGGTGTCGACGATCTTGAGGTCGGCGATCACGTCGTGCTTGCCTTCGTGCCAAGCTGCGGCCACTGCCTTCCCTGTGCGGAAGGAAGACCGGCGCTCTGCGAACCGGGCGCTGCAGCAAACGGCAAGGGCACACTACTGACAGGCAGCATTCGGCTGAAATCGCATGGCGAGCCGGTCCATCATCACATCGGTTGCTCGGCTTTTGCCGAACACGCGGTCGTGTCGCGCCGCTCGATCGTCAAGATCGACAAGGACCTGCCGTTCAACGAAGCAGCGCTGTTCGGCTGCGCGGTCCTGACCGGCGTCGGCGCGGTGGTGAATACGGCGAAGGTCCAGGCAGGCCAGACCACGGTCATCATCGGCCTCGGCGGGGTCGGGCTTGCCGCTCTGCTGGGAGCTATTTCGGCGGGTGCGGCGCAGGTCATCGCCGTCGACCTCTCGGATGACAAGCTCAGCATCGCCCGCGATCTGGGCGCGACGGCGACTGTCAATGCACGCGATGCGGACGCGGTCGACAAGGTTCGGCAGCTCACCAATGGCGGCGCCGATTTCGCTTTCGAGTTTGCCGGTTCCGAAAAGGCGCTGGAGAGCGCCTACAGGATGACACGGCGCGGCGGGACGACGGTGACGGCCGGACTGCCGGCACCCACCGCGACGCTTCCGCTCAACATCGTCAGTCTTGTCGCCGAGGAGCGAACGCTGAAGGGCAGCTATATCGGCACCTGCGTCCCCGTCCGTGACATTCCACGCTATGTTGCTCTCTACAAGTCCGGGCGCCTGCCGGTGAACAAGCTTCTCAGCGGCGAGATCCGGCTCGACGAGATCAACGAAGGTTTCGACCGCTTGCACCGAGGCGAAGTGATCCGGCTGGTTGTTCAAATGTGACGGCGGGCTTGAGCGGTAGAGACGATCACCATCGGGCGTCGCTCGGTGTGAATTCTATGTCGTCGCCGTGCCCGGTGTGGACAGCTTGAACGACATTCGAGGAAATCCATCGCATGATGCCGTCGAGGAGCGGCATCCTTTAGGACGATAAAGCCGCTGATAACCGCCATCAATCGCTTTTTGCCTCTGCGCGCGCCGGTGTTCGGCAGCCCGCGAGGATTGAGATGGTCCGGCTTCACTGGAACGGATGGATGGTGCCGTCGCAGCGCAACTCGACAGGCCAATGCCGAGGCTGACCGCCAGAGCTGAAAGACGCAAAGTTGTGCCAATCCTGAACATCTGAATCTCCTCGGTCAGTGCTTTTTGCTTCGATGGATCCGGTTTCTCGCGCAAAGTGATTGAATTGCCTTAATTAGACCTACGAAAAGTACCTTCACCGCCACTTTTAGTTAAAAATCTTTTAACTCTCCTACTGACATTTGGCATCAGGCGAATGACTCCGACATGAATGTCCCACTCAGGAGAAGTTCAGCTCACTCGCGTCATGCCGCTACCGAACGCCACGTTCGACAAAATTTGAGGAACCCCATGAAAACCGCAGGTCTCTTGCTCGCATCTCTCCTTATGGCCTCGGCCGCCCAAGCAGACGATATCTCGCTTGGCACACCAGGCTATGGCGGAAGTGGTTGCCCTTCTGACAGCGTATCGGCGACCATCAGCCCTGATGGAAAGGCTCTCAGCCTGCTGTTCGACAACTACATTGTTGAAGCCGGCGGTGATACCGGCAAATCCCTGGACCGCAAGACCTGCAACGTTGCCATACCGGTCCATGTCCCGCAGGGTCGCAGTGTTTCGGTCCTCGCGATCGATTACCGCGGGTTTAACCAGCTCCCACGCGGCGCGCGCTCGCAGTTCAATGTGGAGTACTTCTTCGCGGGCAGAAGTGGTCCGGCATTCACAAAAACGTTCAACGGCCCGGTCGAGAAGGATTATCTGATTTCAAACAAGCTCGTTGCGGAATCACTGATCTGGTCGGCGTGCGGCGAGGACGTAAACCTGCGCACCAATTCCAGCATCCGCGTCAATACCACGCGCAAGCAGGAGGCCATGGCGACAGTTGATACGCAGGACGTGAAGGCAGCGATCGTCTACCAACTTCAGTGGCGCGACTGCCGCTAAAAAGGAAAATCCGGGGCAGCACGGTCGCTGCCCCCCCGATGCCGGGAATATTTTGTCATGCGTATCCGCCGTTTCCTCCCGCTGCTTGCTGTGGTCAATTTCTCTGTTCCAGATCTGGTGCTCGCAGCAGACGGATGCGCTGAAGGGACATACTCGCGCGTCCGATCACCCGACGGCAACGCGACCAGTTATCTGTTCGACGATTTTTCGGCGACAGCGGGCGGTGCCTCCGGTATCCGCCGCGCCACGACACGCTGCTCGCTCAGCGTACCGGTGACACAGCCGGATGGTCACTCAGTTTATGCGATGGACTATCGCGGCTTTGTTTCGCCGTCGGAAGGGCAGGCCGTGTCCATTCAAGCTCTCAAGGATCGGATGGAGATACTGAAATACGAGGCGTCCGGCCCAGTGGATGCCGACGTCGCGGTTGGTGGCAAGGTCGGGGTCTCGGGATCCAGCACACTCGACCTTACAGTGCTCCTCACATCCGCCGGGCCCTTGGACGATGAGGCCCAGGACGCAATCCTGTTCCTCGATACCATCGATTTCGCTCGCCTCGGCTTCACCACAACCCGCTCCGTCGTGGACTCGATGAACCAGATTGCACATCAACGGCAGTCCATCGCGCTCGATCTTTCTCAAACAGCACTAACGCTGTTAGGCCAATCCGAGCGCTTCGACAGCGGAAGCTATGTCTCTCTCTCGGGCAACAGTGACGCGGCGGCGGGCTTTAACGCTCGCTGGGAAGCTGGCAGCGGCTTCAGCCTGCTTGGGGGCGCAACACGCGTCAGCGCGAGCGCGTCGGACGCTCTCTCGGACGACCTTGCGCTCTTTGCCGGAGGTATCCGATACACGACTGCGCCGGCAACATGGCGTGCTTTCGGGGAGGCTGGCGCATGGGGATCGCCCGATGTTTCCGCGTCGCTCACCCGAAGCTACATGAACATCGATGAGATGATCCAGACCGGGGGTGCGACATCTGGATCGTTGTTTGCGTCCTACGCTCGGGTTGGTGTCATCTACGCGCCCGACGATACCAACGAACTGGCGCTGTCGACCCGTTTCGCTCGATCCTGGCTCGACCTCGATGGCTATGGGGAAGACAAGACCGACAATCTCTTCGCCGCCAGGATGGGATCCGGCTCAACGATCACTGACAGTCTCGGCGCCGAATTAGCTTGGAGCCGCAAGCTCGATGAGCGGTTCGACCTGACGCTTTTACTGGGTGTAGGACGCACGTCCGCAGACAAGAAGGGCGTAGAAGCCTCCGTCGACTGGGTCGGCGATGTCAAGGGCAGCACAGAGGACCAGAATTATGCGGCGCTTGGCGGACGCATCGGGTGGATGGTTACCGAAAAATGGCAGGTCAACACCTCTGCCGCAGCAACGTTTCGCGAAGACGCCGATCCTGTATGGAGCATCGGCGGCCAGCTGAAGGCGTCGTTCTAGGTCCCCGCAACGAAAGCGCTTACGTGGAGGTTCGGTTTCATGCGAACGACTTTACAAGGCTCTCTGCTTGCCGGCCACAGTTAGCTTGAAACTGGAACGCGACGTTTGAAGCGCTCTTCCAATCTCTGCAGGACGACGAAGAGCGACGGTACGAAGACGACGGTCAGGCAGGTTGAGCCCATCATGCCGGTCAGAACCGCGATCCCGATCGACTTTTGCGCGCTCGCTCCCGCCCCGGTCTGCAGCACGAGCGGCACGACGCCGAGGATGAAGGCGATCGACGTCATCAGGATCGGTCGAAGCCGCGTGATCGCGGCCCTTATGGCCGCATCCACAATCTCTGCGCCGTCATGCAGCCGCAGATGCCGCGCGGTTTCAACGATCAGGATCGCGTTTTTGGCCGACAGTGCGACGAGCAGCACCAGACCGATCTGCGTGTAGAGGTTGACGGCGGCATTGAGCGACAGCAGCGTCGTAGCCGTTCCGATCAGCGCGAGCGGGACGCTCGCGATGACGCTGATTGGTGCGTACCAGCTCTCATATTGGCCAGCCAGAACGAAATAGACCAGAAGCAGGCTCAGGCCGTAGACCAGATAAATCTGTCCGCCGAGTTCTCGTTCCTGGTAGGACACAGCCGTCCATTCCCGTTCGAAATTGTGAGGCAGCAGCGACTTTGCGATCCCGTCGAGTGCATCGAGCGCCTGGCCGGTCGAATAGCCTTGCGCCTGCGAGCCGATGATTTGAGCGGATGGATAGAGATTGTAGAGGCTGATCAGCGCAGGCCCGGTGGCCGGTTTTACGTCTGCGATCGAGCCCAGCGGCACCATCTGGCCGGAGGCGCCGCGCAGCCGAAGCCGCTCCAGGTCGGCGACTTCGGCGCGCCTTGAGGCGTCTGCCTGTACATAAACCTGGAAAATGCGGCCGAAGAGGTTGATCTGGCCGGAATAGGACGATCCGATGTACTGGCTGACAGCGTCGTAGGCGCCGCCGACATCGATCTCGGCGCGCTGAGCCTTGCTTCGATCAATCGAGACGGCAAATTGGGGGGCGTCGGCACGGAACGGACTGAAGGCTTCGCGGAATGTCGGATCAGACCCTGCTGCACGGGCGATGCTGGCCGCCACTTCTTCCAAAGCCGCATAGTCGAAGGCGCCGTCACGGGCCTCTACCTGCATGGTGAAGCCCGCCGCGTTGCCGATACCCTGGATCGGAGGCGGCGGAAGCACGAGCGCCTGTCCGTCCGGGAGATCGGCAGTCAGCCTCCGCAGGGAGGTGTAGAGCGACAACAGGTCATCTCCCTGTTGGCGAAGGCTCCAGTCCTTGAGGATCACGTAGAGGACACCCGCGTTGGAAAGGCTGGCATTGTTGTTGAGGGCGGAGACGCCGCTGATTGCGACCGCCGTTTCAACGGCATCCAGCTTCTCGACCCGCCCCCGCAGGTTTTCGATTGCGAGGCGTGTGCGCTCGAGCGACGCGCCCTCGGGCAACTGGACCGATACCAGAAAATAACCCTGGTCCTCGATCGGCAGGAAGGCCGTCGGCACCTGCGCCAGCAGGGAGAGCGAGAGCGCGACCAACAGCAGTGCCACCAGCGAGACCGTCACACTGAAACGGGTCATGACCCTCACCAGCCCTACATAGACCCGTTCGACGGCATCGTAACTTGCGTTGAAACCGCGGTAGACGACGTTCTTGCGCGGCTTCAGGGCATGTGGTTTCAGCCATAGGGCGCATTGGGTCGGCTTCAGGGTCACGGCGTTGACCGCGCTGATCAGGGCAGTGGCGGCAATGACCAGCGAGAACTGGCGATACATTTCGCCACTGAGGCCAGGCAGAAAGGAGGCCGGGAGGAACACGGCAAGCAGCACAAGTGTGATGCCGATGATCGGGCCCATCAACTCGTCCATGGCAAGCGCCGCAGCCTCCGTTGGCGTTTTTCCGTCATCGAGATGGCGAGCAGCGGCCTCGACCACGATGATTGCATCGTCAACCACGATGCCGATGGCAAGGATGATGGCGAACAGGGTGGAAAGATTGATGGAGAAACCGAACAATGCCAATGCGCCGAAGGCGCCGATGATGGTGACAGGCACCGTAGTGGCAGGCACCAGCATCGCGCGCCAATCCTGCAGGAAGATGAGGATGACAACCAGCACGAGGAACGCGGCTTCCACCAGGGTGTGGTAGACATCATCGATGGCGGCCTTGACGAACAGCGTCGTGTCGAACGGCACGGAGTGGCGAAGCCCTTCGGGAAAGTCGGTCGACATGACCTCCAGTTTCGCCTTGACCGCCGCTACGACGTCAAGCGCATTGGCCTCGGGCAACAGAAACAGTGCGAGGCCTGCCGCCGGCTTTCCATCGAGACTGAAATCCTGGCTGTATTGCTGAGCACCCAGCTCTACCCGTGCCACGTCGCGCAGGCGCACAAGATCACCATTGTCATTTGCGCGCAGGACGATGTCTTCGAAGGCCGCCACATCGGCGAGCTTGGAGTCGAGCTTCAGCGTGTATTGGAAATCGCGCCCCTCCGGCACCGGTGGAAGGCCAAGCTGGCCGGCGGACGATGTGCGGCTTTGCTGACGGATCGCGTTGTTCACATCTGACGGCATGAGACCGCGTGCCGCCATCAGGTCCGGATCCATCCAGATGCGCACCGCATAGTTGCCGGCGCCGAAAACCGAAACACTACCGACGCCGGGGATGCGAGCGATCTGATCGATCAGGTTGATGGTTGCATAATTGGTCATGAACAGGCTGTCATGATCCGGGTTGTCGGAGGTGAGTGCTACAATCGCCAGAATAGCCGTCGAGCGCTTGGCCGTCTGCACGCCTTGTGCCTGTACGGCATCCGGAAGGGAAGGCGTCGCACTCGCCACACGGTTCTGCACAAGGATCTGCGCCGCGTCGGGATCGGTGCCGATGGCAAAGGTCACGGTGAGTGCGTAGGTGCCGTCACTGGTGGAGGTCGATTGCATGTAGAGCATGCCCTCGACCCCATTGACCTTTTGCTCGATCGGCAATGCCACATCCTGGACGATCGTCTCGGCGTTGGCACCGGGATAGCGTGCCGTCACCTGCACCGAGGGCGGTACGACATTCGGATATTGTGCGACAGGCAGGCCGACCAGCGCCACCAGACCGAGTATGACGGTCAGGAGCGCGATCACGTTCGCAAGCACCGGTCTATCGATAAAGAACCTGGCCATCCTGGGGCATTCCCTGTTTCTGTAAGCAGATCAATCGAGTGCCGTCACGACTTCGACGACTTCTCTGGCACGCAACCCAGCCCCGCCCTTGACGATCACGCGGTCGCCCTCTCTCACGCCATTGACAACCTCCCGTCGGCCGCCGGCGGCTTTTTCTCCGAGCGCGACTTTGACGGCTGCGACCTTGCCTTCGGCATCGACGATTTGAAGCGTTCGGCCCAACTGGGAATTGCCGATCGCGGCCTCCGGCACGGTCAGTGCCTTGCGCGTGACGATCGGGACTCGGACGCGGGCAAACATGCCCGGCGATAGCAAGCGGTGCGTGTTGGCAATAACGCCGCGAAGGGTCATGGTCCCACTCGCGCTATCCAGCTCTGGCGCGATGTAGTCGAGATATCCACTGTAAGGGTAGGTCGCATCACCCTGAAGACCGGCTTCAACTCGGATCGCCCCGAGGCTCCTCAGGTCTATATGGCGCTCAGCCATCGCGCGGCGAATGGCGATTACCTGCCGCTCATCGGCCGAGAAGAGTACGTGGAGCGGGTCCGGTTCGACCAGCGAGGCGAGCTTCGGAGCCGATGCGGCATTGATAAAGGCGCCGAGATCGGCCGCGCGTGCGGATAGGATACCGTCGAACGGCGCCTTCACTTCCGTGTAGCTGAGGTTGATGTCAGCACTTCGCACCTTGGTCTTGGCGGCCTCGACCTGTGGTCGGCTGCCAGTCGCTGTGCCACCGCCGATTCATTTGCGCTTAGCGATACGACCTGCTTGGCAGAAAGTCCTTCCTGCCGGGCCGCGTTTGAGACCGCCTGTTGCAGGTTGGCCTGTTGCTGACGCAGTTCTGCTTCGGCAGCTGCGAGGCTGATGCGATAGGGTTCGGGCTCTATGAGAAAGACGACGTCACCTTTTCGCACGGTGTCGCCTTCATTGAAGTTCACTTTCTCGAGCGTACCGGAGACTCGGGCGACGAGGTCAACCTGGTTGACCGCGCGGAACGTTCCCGTCGTCTCCAGGTACAGCGTCACCTCGACGAGGGTAGGTGCCTCGACCATGACTTTCCGCTTCTCGGCCTGGGCGCAGGCCTGCCCGACCCAGCCAATCAGCAGAGCTGCGGCCACCAGGGGCAACAGTGCATGTTTCATGGAAAGATCCTTCCCTTGCGCATGTCGTGGCAGGCCTGCTCAGGGAGCGGCAGCTATTTCAGCGACTGCAACTCGTTCGGCGTCAGGAGTCCGTTCTTGTCCTTGTCGATCCGGCCAAACGCCAGGTTGTAGCGACCGGCCTGCTTGACCTTGAGGGCTATCGGCTTTCCGGACGCGGCCATCGTGTCGATAAAGACCTTGAATTCGGGTTGGTCCAGCATCGTGTCGGCGTTCTTGTCTGCGGTCATGAAGGCCTCCTGTTGCGCATAGCCGCTCGAAGCGACGGCGAGCCCCCCGAAGACGACCAGAACAGGGGTGATCAGCTTAACGTTTGCCATTTCGATCTCCTTTGAGTGTTGCGATATCCGCCAGGTTGATCCCTGTGTCGGGAGCCTCCTGCCGGGCGGACGCGGTCAGCAGTCCATTCTTCAGTTGCGGAACTGCCAGCATCAACTAATCCGGACCAATTCTTCGCGACGAGGCCGCAGGACTTGCTCCAAGGGACTGGTCAATGTCCCTGCGATGCTGGACGGCACGATCAACCAAAGGCTGCAGTGAAGCCATCCCATGTTCATGGGGTCTGCACCTCGTCCAGCGTGCCAGCCATCGGGTCTGCCGTGGCGCGCCTTTCAGCAAGGGAGACATGGACGCCATCTGGCGCGAGATCGAAGCCGGAGGCTTCGAGCACTTCAAGCAGCAGAGAGCGGATCAGGGGAATGGCGGTCACCGCTGCGGCACGCGCCAAATTGAAGCTCAACACCAGCTCCCTGGTCTGCAGATGGGCTTCAGGCGGGCTGATGGCGATCTTGCCGACGATATCGGCCTGAAGCCTGGTTTCGCTTCGAAGGGTCGACGCCGCCAACCGCAGTAACCGCGCGTGCCCGACGGCGTCCGTTTCGTTCTCCAGTCTCAGGCTCACCCGAGCGAGGACGAGTCCGCGACTGCGGCTGACAACGGTCTCGATCTGGCCGTAGGGAATTGTATGCAGCCTGTCATCCAAGCCGCGCAGTCTGAGACTGCGGATCAGTATCTGCTCCACCCTGCCGGGAGTGGAGTCGATCTCAATCTCTTCGCCGAGCCGGAAAGCATCGTCCAGCATCCAGAAAATGCCCGATATTACGTCCTTCACCAACGCCTGGGACCCGAGACTGATGGCCAGACCCAAAATGCCGGCGCCGGCTATGATGGGAGTGGTGTCGACCCCTAAAACCGACAGGGTCACCAGCGAGAAAATCGATCCGATGAGCCCCAGCAAGACTACACGAAGGATCGGCAGAACCGTTGTCATACGCGCAAGGTGCAACTCCGCGTCTTCCAGCGAGGTGAGAGCCTCCTTCGGCATCATGCGCGACTCTACCCATGCGTGGGTAACCGCGGCGAGCACGGCAGCGAGCACCAGCACCATAAGCGAAAAATTGATCTGCCGAGAGTATCGCGGCCAATCCTGTTGCGGGATGACCGCAAGCGTGCCGACCAGCCAGTACTCGACGATCAGCCTGAGGATGACAGCTGCCGCCAAGGCATCGATCACCACCCGCACCACGAACAGTCGACGCATCACCTCGGGCTTGCGCGACAGCTGGATCGAGAGGGCGATCGAGCGATCGAAGGCCAGCGCCAGCATAAGGGCGATCGTTGTTCCCTTGATCCCCTGGTACAGGTCAAACTGCTGCATCAGCCAGCCCCATATCCACAAGCCTAACACCAGCAGGATCATCCAGGCGGCGACCATCTGTAGCAGCGGCGTCAGGCCGTGCCGGCGCAGAAGATGCAGCAATCGAAGAGCCGCCGCCGTCATGGCAAACGCGCCGAGTATCGCCAGCAGCCGCACCGAGTTCGGCGGCATGCCGACGCGGGCGGCTGCTGCCAGAAGGCACACCATCAGGTATCCGCACGCCAGGATCACGGCGCTTCGCCGAAGTCCTTTTTCCGCGCCGCTCTCGTCCAGCGGCAGAAGCCGCAATTGAGGAGTGCGGGGCGAAAAGACAATGCCGAGAAAGGTAATGGCAGACAGCCAGTAGATGACGGAAACGAGAAACTCCCTGGCAAAACCATCCCCGAGCGGATCGGCGCTCAGCAGTCGAACGGCTATTGCGCGCCCCACCGCGATGGCGGCCAGCAACGGCACAAGGCTCCAGGCCGTCCGTTTCAAGACGGCGAGGAATGGGACGCGTTCGCGCGCGGCAGCCTCGCGTCGGCCTCTCAGACCGTAACTGCTGAGCAGAAAAATCAACATGACGACACCGCCGGCGCCAAGGCTTAGGGCAAGAACCTTGGGCGCCGAGGTCATGGACACCGTGCCCGCCCATAACAGTTCCCGATCAAGATGTGGCAGGGCGAGCGCCGTGTCCACCAACGCCGTCTCGAGACGATCGACGACCTGCTCTGCACTGACGATCCAGTCCGCGACGTTGACGACAGGCTGATCGGGGGCCGGGGACGGGCCTGTTGCAGTCGCGGAGACGTCCATCGTGCCAGTCCCGTTCGCACTTGCAGAGAAACTACGGCTCGCCGGGCAAACCGGCCTGGCGAGCAATCGATAGTTTCAACCATTAAGTGCGTTTAAGATGCGCATCCACCCCATGTTCATGGCGTATTCGCGGCACCGGAAACGGGCATGATGGGGTCAAGCCGGTATCCGTCGGCGCAGTTTAGAATCCGGGAGACATTCGCCATGAAACATCGCCCAAATGGTTTCAAGGCCGCATTGGCCCTTACCTATCTTGCCGTGCTGGCAGCGCCAATTTTCACGGCCGCGCCGGCGGCGGCCGTCGTGTATTGCAACGCCGTCGGCGTCCCAAAAGGCTGCGTGGTGCGCCCCCAGGCCGCGGTGGTCGTCTACTGCACGGCGCCGGGGGTTCCGCTTGGTTGCGTGGCGCGTCCCGTGGCAAGGACCGCGATCTATTGTACTGCTCCGGGCTTGCCGGTTGGCTGTGTCCGCAGGCCGGGCGTTCGCGCACCCGGTCTCGGTGTCGCGCCGGTCAATCGTGGTGGCCCGAGGAACCGTCTCGGCATCAGATAGTCCAGGCGATGGAAGTGTCTCCGCGCTCGGTTCCTATGACCTTATACGCGCGCTCCCCGCTGGCATCAGCCCCCTTGGGTGGCTTCGGGGAAGTCGGGGGGTAGCAGCAGCGAGACCGTCGTGCCGAGCGGTGCGCTTGTGACGGACAAGGTCACATCGCAGAGGGCTGCGCGCTTTTTCATGTTGAGCAAGCCCCGGCCCTGCACCGTCCCCGCCCCATTCACCGCATCGACCGCAAAGCCGCAACCGTTGTCCCTGACGGAGATCTGGCCCCTCGCGTCGCCGTCGGGGCCAGCTATGGTCTCGATCATGATCGTCACGATCGATGCGCCCGAGTGTTTGATCGCATTGGTGACAGCTTCGTCAAGCAGCCTGATAACCTGGATAACGTGCCTTGGACGCAGGCCTGGATAGACGGGAAGTCCGTGTGGCGACTGTACGCTCCAAACCAGCTGCATGTCGTGGGCGCGCAACTGGCCTGATATCCGCTCCCTCCAGGAGCCAAGGGCAAGCATGAGGTCGCCATCGATCTCTTCCATTGCGTTGATGACCAGACGAAGATCGCGCAGCGCAGCGCGAGCGGCATCTCCGATTGTATTCGTTGTATCTCTCGGCTGTTCGGCAAGAGCGACGATGCTGACGAGTTGCCCGCCCAACCCGTCATGCAGGTCCCGCATCAATCGCGTCCGCTCCGAGGCCAAAGCCGCCGCCCTTGCGCGTTCTTCTTCGCGGGAAAAACTTGCCCTGAGCTTGACCTCGCCTCCGACACTTGCTTCACCAACCGGTCGGCGAAACTGTCGGCATCATTCAAAGCTTGGACGAAACGCCAGGTCAGCCAGACTCCGATGACGATCAGGACGATCGAATAACCGAACCAGCCGATAAAGATCCGTTCACCCGGAATGAGCCGGCTGACCGTCAGGATATCGTTCAGGGCGCACCCCAGCATGACTGAGAATACAGGCGCCATTATCAGCGCCTTTCGGTTTCCGCGCAGAGCTGCGTTGCCCAAAAGGAGGCAAGCAACGGCGGCGCAGAGAGCAATCGTTGGTGGCCCTAGCGGCAGGAAGAGTGCGTGAAGTAAATCATGCTGTCCCGTAAGGCCCGCAAAGGCAATAATAATGCCGGGTACGAATGTGAGATGAAGCCATCGCGGTGGCGGCATGTCGATGAAGCGCACGATGAAGTGCAGAACCAGCGGCGCTTGCGTAACAACGGCAGCGCCGACGAGGCCGAGAGTTTGTGGTGATGCTGGCATCGAGACGAAATACTGAAAAAAACCGATCAGCATGGCGAGCGCAAGCAGCCCATAGCTGCGATCGTTCCGGCGGTTGATCCAGATCAGGCCGAGGATCGCTCCCAATGTCGCCTGTCCGGCAACGAGGATGAGTGGCAGGGTCTCGAACATGATTGACCGCTGATCGTGAACCGGTCTCAGGACCTTGTCCGGACCGGCATAAACGCTGTCCAGATAGCCGCCGACCGGCCCCCATGTGACGAGGTGAATGATCAGCTCATTGCGCCCCTCATGCAGCAGGCTCTCCGGAATCGTCGCTATGGCGGACGTATTGCGGTCGGGTCTGCGGCTCATAACATTCCGGTGCGTATCGTGGATCATTGAGCCGTTAACCTCGAATTGTACGCCCGTGGTAAAGCGCGGCACGAAAATGCTCCATGCCACATCTTTCTGCGTGGTCGGTCGTTCGAGTGAGACGCGATAAATCGCAGAGGAGGTCGCATCTTCGGAGACGGGGCGAAAGTCCGGGAGGTCCACAGAACGGAATTGGCCTGTCGCGTCTTGAAGCTCAACGCCGCTCAGTTCATAGACCGCGGGAGGCAGGGGCGGGCCGATCTGGCGGGCCAGGATGCAAAGGACGATGATGACAGGTTGCAGCGCCAGGTACAGCAGCAGCCAGCCGATCCTGCCACGCGGTCGAGCCATCCTTCCAACTTGGTGAGCGGCAGCTTTCATCCTAAAGCTTTATCAAGCCCTGCTGCAAGGCTTCGAATACGGCCTCACCGCGGGTATTCACCTCGAGCTTGCGATAGATGTTCTTTATATAGCCGGGAACGGTCTGGCGTGAAATACCCAGATAATCCGCGATGTCGGCGTAGCTGAAACCCTTGGCGATGCCCCACAGAATGTCGATTTCGCGCGCTGTCAGCTTGGCGGTATTCAAGTCCGTCCCGACGACGGGATCCTTGACGCCTTGGGTCCGTTTGACGATGAAACGGGCTATCGAGGCCGAGATTGGCGAGTGGCCCCGCATAAGATCGCGCACCGTGTCGGCGATGTCGGTCAGCAGAGCGTCCTTCAGCAGATAGCCGTTGGCGCCGAGTAAAATAGCCGAAATGACGCTTTCTTCATCGCCCAGGATGGAGATGACCAAGATCTCGGTGGTCTGGCTATGCTGCCGGACGTCGCGGATCAGGTCCATGCCATGGCCATCGGGTAGCTGGAGGTCAGTCAGAAGCACATCAGGATAACCAGACTCCAGCACTTGGCGCGCCTCCGAGAGCGTTCCCGCCTGAAGAACCGAAAATGCGGAAGCGTCGGACAGGCCGTCAGCGATACGCCGACGTGTTGGTCCATCGTCCTCGACGATGACAACGGATATAGGTCCGGCTCTCTCCGTTTGGGTGTTCAAGATAACACTCGCTTTCAGGCCTCGGCTTGGCCAGAAAGGATTATTGAGCAAATCCCCAAACCGCGCCAGCCATGAACATGGGGGTGTGGCGGGTCAGAATTGGCGGACCGCAAGGGGAAAATGCAGAGAAGAAAGCCGCAGCGGAAAAACAACGGTGCCAGCTGCGCTCACCAAAACCGGCCAGAACGATTTCTGCAAGCCGTCGGACGCGGCCACCCGGCTCAAGAGCGTGGTTACGCTTGTCGCCATAGGCATCAATCATTCAATCCGACTGTCCGTTTCCGCATCGAACAGATGAATGTGTTCCTGCTGAAAATTTAATCCGACGGTTTGACCGCCGGTTATTGGAACCCGCCCATTTACGACGACGACACATTCGGGCGTCGTTGCCGTTGTGACGAAGGTCGTTGACCCTGTCGACTCGACCAAGGCCACTGGTGCTTCCAACAAACCCTTGCCGTCTTCGGCGATGGTAAGATGTTCGGGCCGCAGACCGACGACAAGATTTCGATTGGCCGGAATGGTTCTGTCGAGACCGATCGTCTGTGGCCGGCCAAGATCCAGGATGAGGCTTCTTCCATCCGGTCCTGTCGTTGCCGGAATGAAATTCATGGCCGGCGATCCTATAAATCCGGCAACGAAACGGTTGACCGGTCGGTCATAGAGTTCAAGCGGCTGGCCCTGTTGCTCGATCACGCCCTGGCGCATGACCACGACGTGATCAGCCATTGTCATCGCTTCGATCTGGTCGTGCGTGACATAGACCGAGGTCGCGCCAAGCCGGTCATGCAGTGCCCTGATTTCCTTGCGCATATGGACACGCAGGGCGGCGTCGAGGTTGGACAGT
Source organism: Rhizobium sp. NFR12 (assembly GCF_900108545.1). NCBI lineage: Bacteria > Pseudomonadati > Pseudomonadota > Alphaproteobacteria > Hyphomicrobiales > Rhizobiaceae > Rhizobium > Rhizobium sp. NFR12. The sequence continues at coordinate 212,968 of NZ_FNWM01000003.1, forward strand.
GGCTCATCGAACAGAAAGGCTTTGGGATTGCGGATAATGGCCCGGCTCATCGCGACACGCTGTCGCTGTCCGCCGGAGAGTTCGCGGGGATAGCGATGCAGCAGGTCCGACAGGCCGGTAATGGCGGCCACGTCCTCTGCCGCCTTCTTCGCCTCCGCCTTCTTGGTGCCGCGAATGCGCAGGCTATAGGTGAGGTTTTCCTCAACCGTCATATGCGGGTAGAGCGCATAGGACTGGAACACCATGGCCAGATCCCGCTTGCGGGGCGGTACATTGTTCATGCGGTCGCCGGCAATAACAAGGTTACCTTCGGAGATCGATTCAAGCCCTGCGAGGGCGCGCAGAAGCGTTGATTTGCCACATCCGGACGGTCCCACCAGGGCGACGAAAGCGCCTTTGCGAATGGTGAGGTCGATGTTCTTCAGCGCGTGATAGGCACCGTAATATTTGTTGACACCCGACAATTCGATTTGATTGGTCATTTGAGAGCTCCCGATGTGAGGCCGGAAACGATGCGGCGCTGCAGAAGGACGAAGATGGCAAGGATCGGGGTTACGTACATCGTTGCGTACGCCATGATGTTGTTCCATTCGCTGGTGTTTGGGCCCATGAACGAGTTGAGACCGACACTTGCGGGCTGCAATTCGATGTTCTGGATCATCGACTTCGAATAGACGAACTCGCCGAATGCCTGCATGAAGATGAGGATGGCGCTGACAAGAATACCGTTGCGGGCAAGCGGGAGCACGATGTTGAAGAAGGCACCGATGCGCGAGTTGCCATCGACCAATGCGGCCTCCTCAAGCTCCATCGGCACAGCCATGAATGTCGCCCGCACGAGGACCACGAAGAACGGCATGCTCTTTGCCGCTATCGCCAGGATGACGGCAAAGCGCGGGTAGTCCAGCAAACCGACTTGGGAGAACCCGACGAAGATCGGCGTGATCATTAGCGATGCGGGCAGAACCTGCAGCATCAGAATGAGGAACAGGCCCACATCCACCCAGCGGTTACGGTACCGCGCCAGTACATAGGCACAGCCGGTACCGAGAACGGCGATGAGCGCCACCGATCCAAAGGCGATCAGCGTTGAGTTCCAAAGGTAGCGCCCCATGTTCCGGCTTTCCCAGACATACGCGAAGGTGCTCCACTGCGCTGTCGATGGCCAGAAGCTGGGCGGGGTGGCAAACATCTCAGAGCCCGTTTTGAGAGCCGTGACGTACATCCAGTAGGGCGGAAACAGGTAGATCGCCGCCATGATGATGGCGATGGCGAGCATCAGGCGGTTTCGGTTGGTTTCAGTCATCCGCGCACCTCATGACGGGTCGAGCGCACATAGACGATAGCCGCAAACATCACGAACACAGTCATGATGACCGAGATCGTGGCACCTTTGCCAAAGTCGTATTGCCGGAAGGAGAGGTCCCAGGCCCAGTATTGGGCGACATTGGATGAGTTGTTCGGCCCGCCATCCGTGATTGCCGCGAACAGATCGAACTGTTGCAGTGTGAAGATAAGCCCGAGCGAAATGATCGCACCGATGGTGGAGCGCATCATGGGCAATGTGATGGTCCAGAAGCGCTGCCAGGCGTTTGCACCGTCCAGCTCGGCTGCTTCATAGAGATCGCCGGGTATGGCGGAAAGACCGACGGACAGAAGGATCATATTGAACGATGTACCAAGCCAGATATTGGCGAGCACGACCGCCCAGAGCGAGAAATTGGGGTCTGAGCGCCAGAAGATATTGCTGTCGATCAGGCCGCTTTCACGCAGAAAGAAGTTCAGGACGCCAAAGTCCCCCGAGAGTATCCAGTTCCAGATCGCACCGACGACCAGACCCGGCATGACCCAAGAGACCAGAAACAATCCACGAAGCCACGATGATCCCGGAAAGTTGACCCAGAAAAACAGCGCAAGGCCAAACCCGATGAGAAACTGGCCAGCGATCGAGCCGACCACGAAAATGACGGTGTTGAAGAGAATGGGCAGGGTTTCGGGCTGCTTGAACAGATCGATGTAATTCTTGAAGCCGACGAATGGCCTGATGATGCTTCCCAGACTGAACATGTCCACTTCCTGAAAGCTCATCAGGATATTGTAGAGCAAGGGCAAGCCCGCAAGAATGAACAGGAAGGCAAAGGGAACTCCGACCAGGCCAATGTCGAAGCCGCGGCCGTCCGTGATGCTGGAAAGTATCCTTTTCATGGAAACCCCATAAGATCCGGTGTGGAGCTGTCCGCTCTTGACGAACGAGACAGCTCCTTCCGGGAGGAAAAGGTGGATGGCACGAGTGCCATCGGCTCCTGAGAAAGGCAGTCCTGCCTCAGCCTTCGATTAGCTTGATCTTCTCTGCAGCCTGATCGAGCGCGGCCTTAGGCTCCATCTGTCCGGTCAGCGCCGCCTGGACGGCATCTTGAATTGCCTTGGAAATCTTCGGCCATTCTGGCGAAGGGCCGCGTGGCTTGGCATATTTCAGCTGTTCCACGAAGGTCTTGAGGGCCGCATCCTTAAGCGCATTTCCGGTCGGCGGGATCGGCAGGTCGGAACGGGCAGGGATCTGGCCGAAATCCTTGTACATGGTGACGTCTTTGGAGGCGAAGAACTCAAGCGCCTTGAACGCCTCTTCCGGATGTTTGGTGTTGGAGAAAATTGCCCAGTTGTAGTCGCCCATAGCGGAAGAGCGCTCGGCACCTTCCTGCGGCACCGGCAAGAGCGCGGTTCCCCAGTCAAACTTGGCATCGGTCACCATGCGGTCGATTTCCCAAGGTCCGGATATCGCCATCGCCGCATTGCCCGCATTGAAGGTTGCCGTGGAATCCCACTGGCTGCGCGTCAATGTGTCGGGAGATGTCATTTTGCCGTCGAGCAATTGCTTCCAGATCGTCAGCGCCCGGACAGCCCCATCACTGTTGATGGACTTGTAGGTGGCGCCGCCCATCTGTGCCCAGGGCAGGAACTGGAACGTGCCTTCCTCATTGGCTTTGGCCGAGAAGGTGATGCCGTAACCATTCTTGGATGGGTCGGTCAGCTTCTTGGCGGTCTCGAGCAACTCGTCCCAGGTCTGCGGCGGCTTTTCCGGATCCAGACCCGCGGCCTTGAACAGGTCCTTGTTGTAATAAAGCGCGATCGTATTGGTCGCTTTCGGCACGCCGTAATATTTTCCGTCCCAGGTGGCGGAGGCGAGCGGGCCGGGGAAGTAGTTTTCCGGCTTGATCGTGCTTGAACCGGCAATCATGTCGGTAAGGTCCAGAAATGCCTTGCGAGACGCAAACATGGCATGATTTGGATTGTCGATTGCGATAATGTCAGGTGCTTTACCGGTCGAATAGGCTCGCATCGCCTCGCTGACCACATCGTCGAACTGAATCTGGCGATATTCGATCTGGATGCCGTTCTTCTGGGCGTTGAATTCCTTGATGAGATTGGGGGCGGGCTGAATGTCTCGGTCGAGCGACCATAGCGTCAGCTTGACGTCTTCTGCCTGAGCGCTGAGCGCAAAAAGCGATGCAGTTGCTGCAAACGCCGTAGCGATGGCGATCGTATATGTTCGGATACCCATTTTGTCCTCCTTTGTGGTTCTCCGGAATGCACTTTCGCGCGGCGCGGCCTCCTCCTTGCCGCGCCAACATTGAACGATCTAAGCCGGGTCGACGACGAAATCGCCGCCGCGCGCCTGTTTCAGGTGATTGAGACCGTGAACCTGTCCGGTCATCTCCAGTCCATCCCGATAGACCGGGTCGTGCCAGCCTTCGATGTCGATGGAGCCGGACCAGCCCGCCAGTCGCAGCTCGGAGATGATGTCCGTCCAGTTGCTGTCGCCGAAACCGGGTGTGCGCATCAAAACGAACGGATGTTTGCCGAAGATGCCATGTTCGCGAATGACGTCCCACCGAATGGTCGCATCCTTGCCGTGGACGTGAAAGATCTTCGAAGCCCATTTGCGGATCTGCGGCAGTGGGTCGATGAGATAGACCATCTGATGGCAGGGCTCCCATTCAAGCCCAATATTGTCATCGGGGGTCTCGTTGAACATCAGCTCCCAGGCATCCGGATTGTGAGCGATATTCCAGTCGCCCGTCGCCCAGTTGCCGTCCATGGCGCAGTTCTCAAAAGCGATTTTCACACCCTTGTCCGCCGCCCGCTTGGCCAGCTCACTCCAAATCTGCTTGTAACGTGGAAGGCTGTCGGGCAGGGGCTTGTTGCGGATGCGGCCGGTAAAGCCGGCAACGCACGTCGCTCCAAAATGGTGGGCGTTGTCGATGCAATCCTTCCAACCCTGCAACGTCTGAAGGTCCATGTCGGTCTCTTCGAGCGGGTTACCGAACATGCCAAGTGTCGACATCGTAATGTCGCGATCTCCAATCGCCTCGCGGCAGCGCTTGCCGAGCTCGGCAATGTCCTGACCATTGGTCGTCTGCCAGAAAAAGGGCTCGAAACTTTCAAACCCCATGTCGGCGATCTGCGAAATGCGTTCTGCAGCCTGCCCCTTCGAGGCGCTGACCATGGTGCCGATGCGAATGGATTTTTCCTGCTGGTTGATCAATGTCACGGTCCCTATGATGAAATGTCGACGGATTGGCCCGACTTGGCGCTTTCGATGGCGCCAAGCACCATGGCCAGGCTTTTAATATTGTCGTGGTTGACTGTTTCGGGTTCGCGCCCGGTGCTGATGGCAACGAGGAAATCGGCGATCACGCTGGCGTGGCCGTGGGTTTCCTCGTCTCTGGCAGGGGCAGGCACGTCAATTGACGTAAAGCCCGGGAGGAGGCCGGTATCGTTCCCGGCAACGGCAGCCCTAAACGTGTCTTCGCCATCCCAGGTCAGCATGCCTTTCGAGCCGACAATGCGCCACGCGCTTTCCCAGCTGGTGCGCTCGCCTTCGGCACACCAGGAACCTCGATAGGTAAAGACCACATCGTCCGAGAAACGGAAAATCGCATTGGCCGCAGCGCCATGGGCGTACCATGAGCCGGCCGGATTGGTTTCAACGCAATAGACCGAGAGGGGTGCCTTGCCGGACACGAAACGCGCTGCATCAAACGTATGGATCGCCATGTCGAGGAGCAGGACATTCTCCATCTCTTCTCGAAAGCCACCGAAATGTGGGCCGAGGAAGAAATCGGAATGAATGCCCGTGACCTCGCCGATCGCGCCGCTTTCGACCAGACGACGCATGCGGCGGACGCCTGCAATGAAACGTCGGTTCTGAACGACGGCATGAATACGACCCGCTGCGCTGGCGGCACGGCGCAGATCCTGCGCTTCCTCCATGGAGGTTGCCATCGGCTTTTCGCTTAGGACGTGGCAGCCATGGGCGAGGCCGGCGCTGACCACCGAATGGCGAGCGTTGGGGATGACGACATCCAACAGGATGTCTGGCCTGGTCTCCGCGAGAACAACTTCCAGATCCGTCCCGATAACCGCTTGTTGAAGATTGAATTCGGTTGCAAGCGCCTCAGCTGTCGCTCGGTCGAGATCAACGAGGCCAACGATTTCTATGGCATCTTTGATGTGGGGCGTGTCCCGCACCGCCCGGAGCCAGCCTTTGGCCATAGCTCCGCATCCACACAAAACAGCATTGTATGTCACTGGTATCCTCCTCCTTACGGAAATCAAAACTCCTCTTCCGATTTTCCGTAAACGTTTACGGTAGTATGGACAGGAGCCAGAATTTGTCAATATTGTTTTGGGCGACGCATTCGGGTCCGCGGAAAGGCAGTTCATGAAGGGCATTCGCCAGCTGGCAAATTATCTAGATATATCAATAGGAACTGTGTCCCGCGCCTTGAACGGAAAGGCGGACGTGAATGAAGAGACTCGGCGCCGGGTTCTCGAAGCGGCCACCAGACTGGGCTATGTCGCCAACCAGTCGGGGCGTTCTCTGCGCAAGGGGTCGACAGGCGTCATCGGCTTCATGATGCAGACGGGACCCGAAATTACAGGCCAGGGCGACACGTTCTTTATGAGTGTCTTCGACGGCGTGCAAACCGTCCTTGCCCGTCACAAGCTCGATCTCGTCGCACTGCTGTGTTCATCCGACCAAGACCCGGACGCCTATCTTCAGCGCGTCGTCGCGCGTGGCTTCGCGGATGCTGTCATTCTGTCTGCCACCCGTCTCCACGATGCGCGTTTCGAACTGCTCGCTCGCCACAATATTCCCTTCATCACCTTGGGGCGAAGCCAGACCGATGTCGGCCAGCCTTGGATCGATCTGGATTTCGAGGGCATGGCGGAGGTCGCCATCGAGCGGCTTGTGAAAAGCGGTCACCGGCACATCGGCCTGATCTGGCCGAATGGTGATCTGAACCTCGGCCATCTGTTCGTTCACCGATCCCAGGAGGTTCTTGCCCGGCACAATCTGTCGCTTTCGCCGGAGCACATTTTTCGTGCCACGCCGAGCGAAACGGGTGGCTATGGCGTGGCTCGTCAGATCATGGACTGCAAAACCCGTCCGACGGCTGTTGTCCTTGTCAACGAGACGTTGGTGACCGGGCTCTACCGTGGGCTGGAAGAGGTCGGGCTGATGCCCGGCAAGGACATCGCCATCATCGGGCGGCAGAGCCCGCAGGCCCAGTTTCTCAAACCAAGCCTGACCTGCTTCAGTCTTTCTCTTCGCGATCTCGGCATAAGCCTTGCCGAAGGTCTGTTATCTATCATGCCGGAATACAAGCTGCACTACCCTGATGCCGTCAAACGTTTGGTATGGCCCATGGACCTGATTGAAGGTGAAAGCAGCTGAGAACTGCCGCCTATGTAGATCGGGTCGTCGATCCAAGCCAAACCAAGCAGTGGCGGTAGAATAGACAGGCGCGACGCCAATCGCGTTATGACAGACGCGAGGCGGAAGGTCGGATTCTCAGGGCACGCAGGGCGTTGAGGATGACGGCGATATCGATGATCTCCTGAAACAGTGCACCTTGCACCGGCGTCAAATACCCCGCTGCGGCGAGGATCATCGCGCCAACCGACAGACCGATGCCCGCAAAAATACTCTGTAGCGCGATCCGTCGACAGGCGTGCGCAATCGCGATGCCCTCCACAATCCTGTCGAGCCTCTCCACCAACAGAACCGCATCGGCCGACTCGATGGCGGCAGCTGAGCCATGCGCACCCATGGCAAGTCCGATATTCGCTGCAGCAAGGGCAGGCGCGTCATTCACGCCATCGCCGATCATCATCACCGGCGCGCGTGTCTTTTCATCCTTGACGATGTCGATCTTTTGGCCTGGCGAGAGGTCGGCTCTGACCTCATCGAAAGGCAGGCCGGCGGTGATTTGGCGTGCGACAATCGCGCGGTCGCCCGTGGCCAGAATGATCCGCGTTACCCCAATTGCCTTGAAACCGTTCAACGCCGAAGCAGCTCCCGCCCTCAGTTGATCCGAAAACAACAAGATGCCGGCAAATTTCCCGTCGATCGCGACCGCTGCGGCGATGGTTCCTGGTGTGTGTGCGTCGTTGATTTCAACGCCGTAGGCCGAGGCGATGAAGTTGATGCCACCGATGGCAACCTTTCTGTCGCCAACCGTCCCGGCAATTCCTTCGCCGGGTTCCTCGCTCACCTGTTCCGGCGAAACAAGGCTCAAGTTCCGGGCATGCGCTGCATCAACCAGCGCCTTGGCGGCCACGTGACTCGATGCCTGATCGAGCGAGGCGACGAGGCGCAGAAACTCGTCCTCCGGCCAAGATGTAGAAATTTCTCGCAGGGTCGGTCGGCCATCGGTCAGCGTCCCTGTCTTGTCGAGCACCAGCGTCCGGATCATGCTAAGCTCTTCAAGGATTTTTGCCCCCTTGATCAGAAGACCGGAGCTTGCCGCCCTTGAGACACCAGCAGCCCAAGCGATCGGTACGGCGAGGATGAGTGGGCAGGGTGTTGCGACCACGAGGACAGCGACGGACCTGACGGGATCCCCGGAAATCCACCAAGCCAGCAAAGCGATTGCGATTGTGACGGTCAGGAAGACCAACGCATACCGGTCTGCCATGCGGGACATCGGCGCCTTGCTCTGCTGGGCCGCCTCAACAAGCTTCAAGATGCCCGCATAGGTACTGTCGGAGGCTGCTTTTGTGGCGGTCATATTAAAGAGGTCACCGACATTGGCGGCCCCGCTCATGACGACATCGCCCGGGCGTTTCTTGGCAGGCAGCGGTTCGCCTGTCAGTGCGGACTCGTCAAGAACAGCCTCGCCGTCATTCACGGTTCCGTCGACCGGCACCAGATCGCCACGCCGAACAACAAGGCAGTCGCCAACCGCTATGGAATCGACCGACACTTCCTCCATCTGGCTTTCACGGCGCCTCGTTGCCACATGAGGTGCACGCGAAAGAAGCGCGGTCATCTCGCGGCGGGCTCTGCCCTCGGCGACATTCTCGAGATATTGACCGCCGGAATACATCAAGGCCACGATCGCCGCCGCAAGGTATTCGCCAAAAAGTAGGGCTCCGCCCATTGAGAGAAGCGCGATGACATCCAGACCGATTTCACCGGCGCCAATCCGCGCGATGATCTGGGCAACGAGGGCGACCATGACGAGGCCGGTCGCAAGCGCCAGCGATGTGGCATAGAGATCCTGAAATCCGCCGTGCCAGGCGATCAATCCTATTGTCAGCCCGAAGATCGGGGCCGCGACGAGAAGGGGCCGTAACGGCCGGAGCCAGTGTTCCAGGGGCATAGTCATCCTCGTCTTCAAGCGCTTGTTGATGAGGCAGGGGACCGTCACCGGGATCCGCTACCAGGGACCGACCGCATGATCAGGATTGCAATCTTAAGAGTGCGGTATTCCCAACCCCGGTTGCCGCCGAGACGATTTGCATAGGATCGACCGGGTCAGCGACGGGGGAACGTGCCGGGCGGACCAAGCCCTGAACCACGAGAACCATCGGGCGCGCGACGGCCGTGAGGCCGTCAACGCGCCGGACGGAACGAGAGGCCCGACCGCAGCCGATGCGCCTAAGGTTCGGAGACTGTGCGTGACAGCCGCTCATCGGGCCATGAATATCGGAAAATCCGAAGATTCCAGCAAGGTTGCCGTCACACCGCCGAAGATACGTTCATGCAGCCGCGAATGGCCGTAGGCTCCCATGACGATCATGTCGCAGCCGGTCTCCAATGCATGCTGCGTGAGAATGTCCTCCGTTGCTCGGCCGCCGCTCGCCAGCTGTTCGACGACAACCTTTATGCCATGTCGCGAGAGAAATGCGGCAACGTCTGCGCCAGGCTCGCCCCCGTTTTTGAAGTAGGCACCATCCGGATCGACGAGAACGACATGCACGGCATCGGCTCGTTTCAGAATATCCAGTGCATCCTTGGCGGCTGTTGCGGATTCCGCTCTGGAATTCCAGGCGAGAAGAACATTTTTGGGCGGAAAAGTGATGTTGCCCTTGGAAGGGATCAGCAGGATCGGCGTGCGGGCGTCAAAGGCTGCAGCCGAGACCACAAGACGTCGCAACCCTCTTTCGCGCCGGACGCTGTTGCCGAGAATGACGAGGTCGGCATACATGGCGCGCACGCCGATATTGCTCTGAAGGATGAAATTGTCGTCGTAAAAGTGATCGATATCAAAGGAAATGGCGCTCTGGCTGCACAGCGCCTCGGCGGCCGTCTTGACGTTGACCAGCGCCTTTATCTCTTCCTGCCGTTGCTCAAGCCAGGCGGTCCCCACGGGATAGTCGGACGTGATCGGCTGCAACGCCGTGCCGATGACCATGATCGAAAGATGCGCGTCTGACTCAATTGTCAGCTCGATGGCCTTGGCAATATCGGCGTTGGCGCCGTGTTCACCGACGACAGCAAGAATAGTTTTGAACGACATGGTTGGCTCCATCATTTCAGAGGTCTTGGATGAAGCAAGCCTAGAAGCCTCGGAAGAGATGGCGATGATCTTTGTCAATCGATGGGTACGAAAGCGCTTTCGGGAGACCCAACAGGTCCATTATCTTCAGACCGGCCTCGTCGCACGCGCGTTGCCCGGACTGGGGCGCTCGAAGCGGTGATCGTTGATGAAGATCAAGGACGGCCCCAGCCGCGGGTTTAACCTCCCCACAACGAGGGAGAAAAAACCATGCAGACCGTGCGATCCATCATGACGACAGATCCGATTTCTCTTCACCCAGACGCCAAGATCTGGGAGGCGGCCAACACCATGTTGGATTGCGGGTTCAGCGGTCTGCCTGTGATCGATCATGACGAGCAGGTGCTGGGCGTAATCAGTGAAAGCGATTTCCTGCGACGCGGGGAGCTTAGGTCGCAGGCTTCGCCCGGGATGTGGCGTAGGCTGTTTTCGTCACGCGGTGCGTTGGCGGAGGATTACGCGAAAGCTTTCGGGAAAGAGGTGAGCGAAGTCATGTCCTCGCCGGCGATCACGGTAGAGCCATGGATAACCGTCGAGGATGCCGCGAACCTGATGGGCGATCGCGGCATCAAACGCCTGCCGGTTGTCGAAAATAACAAGCTCGTCGGCATCGTCACGCGAGCCGACATCATGCGCACCCTGATCCGACAGATGTCAGCGTCCGCCGTCGATCGAATCGACGCGGATATCAAAGCCGGACTTGAGGCTGAATATGACCGGCAACGGTGGGGTGACACCATCACGGTGGCCGTCGACGCGACTGTGGTCACACTGGAAGGGAGGGTACTGGATGCACGCGAAAAGACGGCTGCGCGGGTCGCGGCTGAGAACACTCTGGGTGTCACCAAGGTGATCGATCAGATTCTGGTTGTCGGACTACCGGAGATGCCAGTCTCACCTCCAGGATTTTAAGCCGAACAGTGCCTGCGAAGGACGGACCGTACGAAATCGCTCGCGCATGATCGTCTTCGTTTTGAGGGGCGGTCGCCGCCTGCGCCCGCCTATGTGGACAACCGAAAGGCGTCAGACAGGGCGAACGTCGCGTCAGTGGTCCAGTGTCTCAACGCAGTTGGTTTCGAAAATCAGGCCGGCTACACCAGCAACGCTTTCTGCCACGACTTGCATGGCACGCCTTTGCGCAGGCGAGGGGACAGGGCCGAAGATTTCGACGATCGAATTCCTGACCTCAACTGTAAGTCGCTCTGGCTCGAGGCCGAGCTCCGAGCGCAGCCGCGTCAAAACTGCAAGCCGCAACGCGACATCTCCTTTTGCCACGGCATCGCGGTTTGCAGTCACGGCCCGCATGATATCGCTCCGACTGATGATCCCCACGAGCCTTTCCGACTGAAGTACGGGCAACCGTTTGATACCATGCGTCCTGACAAGCGCTGCAACATCCGCAAGCGATTGTTGTGGCGAGACGGAGATAACGTCCTTTGTCATGGAATCTGCCACGGTGGTGCCGTGCGCTCGCACGTAATTTTCGAAGAAACTATCGTCAGGGTCTTTCGGTGGAGACTGCGGGCCGAGATTGAAGACGCTCCGACTCAAGAGATCGCCTTCCGTCAGCATCCCGACGACTTGACCATCGTCGCTGATCACCGGCAGACCGCTGACCTTGTGATCGAGCATCAGCTGGATCGCATGTTTGATACTCGTGTTCGCCGACACGCAGATCGGCCTCTGTGTCATGAAGTCCCTGACCAACATCAAACAATCCTCTCGCAGCTTTTATTCACTTTGACAGATGCGATGCTGGAGACCTTTGATCTTGCGCAACGCAAGGCGCCCGAGACGCAGCCACCGCCGGAATTCACGCCTTCGCCCGTAACGCCGCCATAGGGCGGTCTAGAGATGCTGAAGCGCGTGTGCGCAGGATTGGCAGAACGGCGTGTGCGGGACGACGTCGAGACGTTGGTCGCTGATGGCATTGCCGCATTTGGCGCAGATACCGAAAGTGCCTTCCTTTACCCGGTGAAGGGCGGCCTCGATCGCCAACAGCTCCGTTTGCCCCGCCTCGCCGAGCTCATCCAGAACCTCGTCGTTGTTGCGTTCGACCGCACGATCGTCGTCGTCGCGATTACGAGGTTGTTCAAAGTCATGCTCGATTTTTTCGAGGCGTGTTTGCAGATACTGCTGTCGTTGGAGGAGGATCGCCTTGAACTTCGTCTCGCGCTGCTCCCGCTGCTCAAATGAGAATGTCGTCATCGTGTCCCCGAGTTTTGAGTGTGAGACCGGATAGTCTTCCACTCGCAGGAAAGGGCATTGATCGTGGTCAAGGGGACTTGGTGCTTCCGCTCAAAGCAGCCCGAGCGTGATAGGTCGGGCTGCTTCGTTTGATGCCCGGCCTTTTATCCAACCGTCTTGGAGGTTTTCCATTTCCAGTCGCGAATTTCCGGCATGTCCTCGCCATGTTCGCGGACATAGCGTGTGTGTTCCGCCAGCTTGTCCTCAAGCATCGCGATCACGCTGCCTGCCTTGTCCTTCAAACCGGGTACGCGTTCGATCGCCTCTATCGCGAGATGGAAGCGATCGAGTTCGTTCAGCACCGTCATGTCGAATGGAGTTGTCGTCGTGCCTTCTTCGATGAAGCCTCGAACATGGATGTTCTGGTGGTTGGTGCGTTTGTAGGTCAGCCGGTGGATGAGGTAGGGGTAACCGTGATAGGCGAAGATCACCGGCCTGTCGGTGGTGAACAGACGATCGAACATCTCGTCTGAGAGACCATGGGGATGCTGGTCCTGCGATTGCAGGGCGAGCAGGTCGACGACATTGACGACGCGGATGCTGAGTTCCGGGATCGCGTCCCGCAGCAGGCAAACCGCCGCCAGCGTCTCGAGCGTCGGCACGTCACCGGCGCAGGCCATCACCACGTCGGGTTCGACCGCACCGTCCTCGTTGCCAGCCCAGTCCCAGATGCCGATGCCGGCCTCGCAATGCCGGATCGCTTCGTCCATGGTCAGCCATTGCGGTTCAGGCTGTTTGCCGGCAACGATCACGTTGACGCGGTCCCAGGTCTTCAGGCAATGGTCGCCGATCCACAACAGAGTATTGGCATCCGGCGGCAGGTAGATGCGCACGATATCCGCCTTCTTGTTGGCAACGAGATCGAGGAAGCCCGGGTCCTGGTGGGAAAAGCCGTTATGGTCCTGCCGCCAGACATGCGAGGTGAGCAGGTAGTTGAGCGAGGAGACGGGCTTGCGCCATGGCAGTTCACTCGACACTTTCAGCCACTTGGCGTGCTGGTTGAACATCGAATCGATGATGTGGATGAAGGCCTCGTAGCAGGAGAAAAGGCCATGCCTGCCGGTCAGCAGATAACCTTCCAACCAGCCCTGGCAAAGATGCTCTGAAAGCACCTCCATCACACGGCCGTCACGGGACAGATGCACGTCGTAGGGCTCGATCTTCTCCATCCAGACGCGGTCGGTGACCTCAAAGACATTGCCGAGCCGGTTCGATTCCGTTTCGTCCGGACCAAAGATGCGGAAGTTCGAATTCGCGTCGTTGCGCTTCATCACGTCGCGCAGATACTTCCCGAGGATCTCCGTCGTCTGCACCATGTCGGCGCCCCGCGTCTTTACGGGAACCGCATAGTCGCGGATGTCGGGAACGATGAGTTCCTTGCGCAAAAGGCCGCCATTGGCGTGGGGGTTGGCACCCATGCGGCGTTCGCCGCCGGGCGAAAGCGCCCGCAATTCCTCTTTCAGCCGGCCGTTGGCGTCGAACAGATCGTCCGGATGGTAGCTCCGCATCCAGTCCTCGAGGACCTTGCGATGCCCGTCGTCCTCACGGCAGCCGGAGACCGGCACTTGATGAGCGCGCCAGAAACCCTCGACCTTCTTGCCGTCGACTTCCTTTGGTCCCGTCCAGCCCTTGGGGCTGCGAAACACGATCATCGGCCAGCGTGGGAAGCCTTCCGACACCGTACCGTCGCGGGCTTCGGCCTGTATCGTGCGGATGCGATCGAAAACCGTCTCGAATGCCGCAGCCATCTGCCGGTGCATATCGGCAGGCTCATGGCCCTCCACGAAAAACGGTTCGTAGCCGTGTCCGCGGAAAAGGTGCTCGATGTCTTCGTCGGCCATGCGGCCGAGAAGAGTTGGGTTGGCGATCTTGTAGCCGTTCAGATGCAGGATCGGCAGCACCGCACCGTCGCGGGCGGGGTTCAGGAACTTGTTCGACTGCCAGCTTGCGGAAAGCGGTCCGGTCTCTGCCTCGCCATCGCCGACGACGCAGGCGACGATGAGGTTCGGATTGTCGAAGGCTGCGCCATAGGCATGCACCAGAGCGTAGCCGAGTTCACCGCCTTCATGGATCGAGCCCGGGGTTTCCGGCGCTGCATGGCTCGGAATCCCGCCAGGGAAGGAAAACTGCCGGAACAGTTTCCGCATACCTTCGGCATCCTCGGAGATGTCCGGATAGATTTCGCTATAGGTGCCCTCGAGATAGGTGCTCGCCACCATGCCGGGACCGCCATGGCCGGGTCCGCAGACATAGATCATGCTGAGATCGCGGTTGCGGATCATCCGGTTGAGATGCGCGTAGATGAAGTTGAGGCCGGGCGTCGTGCCCCAGTGGCCGAGCAACCGTGCCTTGATATGCTCCGGCTTCAAGGGCTCCTTCAACAGTGGGTTGTCGAGAAGATAAATCTGCCCGACTGAGAGATAGTTTGCCGCCCGCCAATAGCGGTCGATGAGCGTCAGCTCCTCGGTGCTGATCTCGGGCGTGACGGGCAGGTTGTTACGTAGCTGCATCTTCTTGCTCCTTCGAAAGGGCGAGTGATCGAAAATTACTGTCGTGACTGGGAGCGACGCCTCCGGGGTGCCGTCAGGTGGCGGGATTTTCCCCCGCGCGAAAAACGGACAGGCACTCCTCTGCGATCATCTGTTCTTCATCCGTAGCGATGACATGAAGGGCAACGCGGCTTGCCGCGGTGCTGATCGTGAGCGCGTTGTTTTGATTGGCCGAACCGTCCAGCTCTACGCCCAGCCACAAAAGCTGGTCTGTAATACGCCTGCGGATCTCCGGTTGGTTCTCGCCAATGCCGGCGGTGAAGACGAGGCCGTCGAGCCCGCCGAGCGTGGATGAAAGCCTCCCGACCTCGCCGGCGATCCGGAGCGTGAAGAGATCGATTGCCTCCCGCGCTTCTTCACTGTCGTTCTCCAGGAGCTCGCGCGTATCGCCGCTAAGGCCTGAAACACCCAGCAGGCCGGACTTGTGGTAGAGCATGTCCTCCACGTCTTCGACCGACTTGCCGAGCGGCCCCAGAAAATGCAGCAGCACACCGGGATCAAGCCAGCCGGGTCGCGTTGCCATCGGGATTCCGTCCAGCGTCGAAAAGCCCATGCTGGAATCGCGGCTGAGACCGTTTTCGATGGCGCAGAGGCTGGCGCCGCTGCCCAGATGGGCGATGATGACCTTGCCGTCCGCAATACCGGGCGCCTTGGCGGCCAGTGCACCGGCGACGTAGCGATAGGACAGTCCATGGAAGCCGTACCGCTTGATGCCCTCGTCATGATAGGCGCGCGGAATTGCGAGACGCCGCACGAGGTCGGACTGTGTCGCATGGAAAGTCGTATCGAAGGAGCCGGTCTGGAACAGATCAGGGCGCAGGTGCCGGACGGCTTCGATCATCCGCAGCGCCTGGGGCTGATGGAGTGGCGCAAGTGCCGTCAACGACCGAACCTTCGCAACAGTCGCGGTCGTCAGTTCCACGGGACCGTCGACGACGTCGCCGCCATGGACGATGCGGTGACCGGCGGAGGTGACGGCGTCGAGATCGAAATGGGCACTCAGTTCCCCGAACACCTTGTCCATCAGGCCGGCAAGATCGTCGCCGGAAGCGCCTTCCAGCGACAGTTCGAACTGCGCCGGACCTTCCTTCAGATGCAGCGACACGGGGTCGCTTGCAAAATCGACCACGGCTTTGCCGATCCGCTCAGGCCTTTCACCGTCCACTCTGAAGATGCCGATTTTCACGGATGAAGATCCGGCATTGAAGGTGAGGAGAAGCTTGTCCGTCATAAAGGCGTCCTTGTTTCACGTCCTCTTGCAGCCCGCGGCTCGACACGGCGCTGTAATGGCAATCATTCAGTAGTCCTGCGACCGCATGGCTGGGCTTTGGGGCCGCGTGTTCAAAACGGTCGTTCTCGGTGGCTCGCCTCCGGTAACTCTTTCACCCGGAATGGTGCGGCTCTCATTGATAAAGCGCAATGCAACGGGGCGTTGATCGTTGAGCCATTGCGGGTCAGGCGTTTGTGGCGCAGCGGATGTTGGCAGAGGACCAGTTGAAGACCGTCGCCTGATTTCCGAGCAGGCATGCCTTCCAGGTTCATCGGGCGAATGGATAAGCACATCCTTGCGCTCTCCTTCGATCCTCACGCTACGCGCTGAAGAAGGCGCTTCAGCGTCCATATTGCGTCTTTCTTCACCCGCGCTAACCCTTCGACATCTGCAGTCGTTGCGTTGACCGCCGTCAATGCAGGCTCAGCCGGTCCACCAAAGATTATCGGTGCAACGGGGGGATGGAGATGGATGCGGACTATACGGTCAGTGCACTTCGAGCCTCGGACGTTGCTCGTGCTTACGCAATCGTTCGGCATCTCTTTCCGAACATTGATCTTGCCGAGTGGCAGGCAGCGACTTCCAAAGAAGACCTCCGGAGAAATTGGCTTACTGTAATTGACCCGGCAGGGGTTGTCCGCGGGATTTCCCTGGTATTTGTCAGCACGCAAAGTGGCTTGAGCAAACAGCTGGAAGTTCCTGTTCTCGCGTCCGTAAGTCTCCTCAATGAGCATAGCGTGGCAGGGCGCTTGTTGGAGTATGCGAAACACCGCGCTGCAGAGGAAGGATGCAATCGCATCCACGTCTGGCCCGTCGCCAAAACCGACCACTGGCTCCTGGGCGACACCTCGACTTTCAAAGTACCGCGGGCCGGTTTAACGTATGACCTATCGCCCTCTAAGCAACCTTCGCCACGCTGACGCGTGCGGCGAACATGTAGCCGACGCCCCGGATGGAGCGAATGATTTGCGGCTGTTTGGGGTCGACCTCCACCTTGCGCCGAATCCGGACGATTTGAGCGTCGATTGCCCGATCATAGGCATCGAGATGGCGCCCTTTTGTTTCCTCTAGCAAGAAATCTCGCGACAGCACGCGTCCTGGATGGGCCACAAAGGCAGCAAGGAGGTCGTATTCGCCTGTTGTCAGATGGATACCTTCGCCATCCGCTGATGACAGCTCGCGTCGCGTAAGGTTCAGAGCCCAGCGGTCGAAATGGACGATCTTGTCGGTCTCTTCCTGCTCGGAAGGTTGCACGTTTCGCCGGCGCAGAATGGCTTTCAGCCTGGCGTGCAGCTCCCTGAGGTTAAACGGCTTCGCGAGATAGTCGTCGGCGCCCATCTCAAGCCCGATGATCCGGTCCACAACGTCATTTCGACCGGTCAGCATGATGATCGGGGTATCGGACGCCGCTCGCACCTCCCGAACAAGATCAAAACCATCGGCCCCTCCGGGCAAAGAGACGTCCAGCAGGATGAGATCGACCTGTGTGTGCGCAAGTTGCAGGCGCATCTCCTCACCGTCCTTGGCCTCGCTGGTTAAATAGCCCTCTTCGTTGAGATATCGCTTCAACATTTGAGTGATCCTCACATCATCATCGACGATGAGGATGTGAGCTGTCGCAGGATTTTGCCGCGCCATTATCCCCTCCTGTTACAATGTGTTACGCAATTCCATAGATTGTCACGGAAACAGCATCCGCCCGTCACGCCACGCGAGTCAACTGCGTGCATCGAGATTGGAGGCACGGTTATGCTTAGTACAACTCAGAATTATGAAAGTGGGACGACTGCTCTTCACGCAGTCCATCACCAAACCAGCCTTCACAGCCTGTTCTGCAAGCAGCCGTTTGAACATTTGACAGCGGGAAAAGCGCTTTTCTTTGAGAGCGACGATGCGGTCGATGTTTTCGAAATTCTCGAAGGTACCTTGAGAATTTTTCGGATCATCGCCGACGGACGGCGCGTGATTACCGGCTTCCTCTATCCAAACGATATCGTCGGCATCTCGCTTGGCGGGCGTTATCTCTACAGTGCCGAGGCGGTGACGTCTGTAACCCTGAGGCGATTGTCACGACGCCGGTTCGATGCAGCGGTGACCGAGAGTGATCACTTGCGCCCACAGCTCTTCGCTCTGGTCTCCGACGAGATGGCGGCAGCGCAGGATCAGATGGTGCTCCTGTCATCCAAGAACGCGGAGGAACGCCTTTGTTCCTTTCTGCTGGCGACACTCCGGCGCCAAGCGGCTTCCTCAGGCAACCGGACCACGCTGGAGCTTCCCATGGGGAGGCAGGACATAGCCGATTACCTTGGACTGACAATCGAAACAGTCTCGCGCACCATGACAAAGCTCATCGGCAAGGGTGCCATCCAAATCGACGGTGTGGCGGCTCGAAACGCGATAACGATCTGCCGTCCGGTTCTGCTTGCGCAGATGGCCGGAGATGAAGATGATCGTTCCCGCGAGCCCCGGTTAACGATCGTCCGCGGGGGACGGTCCCACTGAGCGTGCGATCATGGGAAAGCTATGTCATATAGAGGCAGTCGAGATGAGCTCGAACGACAGCTTTCTGCTGTTACAGGCTTGCTGGATGCGGCAAACATCATTGTTCACGGAACGGATGGTATCATCCGCAGCTGGACTGCAGGATGCGAAAACCTCTACGGATGGTCACGCATTGAGGCCGTTGGCCAAGAGGTTCACGAGCTTCTCGGCACGCAGTTCCCTGAATCTGTTGAAGAGCAAAGAAACCGGTTCTTGGCTGCGCAGTCTTGGAGCGGCGAAGTCATCCATCACCACAAGGATGGCCGTCCTCTCTTCATTGCGACCCACTGGGTTCTTCTATCGCCGCTGGGCTCGGCCGAGCAGGTCGTGGTCCAGACAAACAACGATGTCACGGCGATGAAAGTGATGCAGGAAACCGTCGCCGAGCGCGAGGCCCACCAGCTTTCTATCCTGGATACCGTTCCTGACGGGATGGTCGTCATTGATGAAGCGGGCATCATCTCGTCGTTCAGCGCGGCTGCGGAACGGCTGTTCGGATACAAGGCAGCAGAAGTCTGCGGACTGAACGTCAAAGTTTTGATGCCCGACCCCGACCGCGCGGCGCACGATAGCTACATTTCCAATTACCTGACGACCGGCGAACGGCGCATCATCGGATATGGCCGGGTTGTGACCGGACGACGCAAGGACGGCTCGACCTTTCCGATGGAGCTTTCGGTGGGCGAAGCAGCAACCCGCAACAAGCGGATCTTTACGGGCTTCATCCGGGACCTGACGAGCCGACACAAGATCGAGGAAGAACTGCGCCAATCGCAGAAGATGGAGGCAATTGGCCAGCTGACCGGCGGTTTGGCTCATGATTTCAACAATCTCCTGACCGTGGTCAGCGGCAATCTGGAAATGATCGATAACAAGCTTGAGGACCCAAAGCTTCGAGTGCTCCTGCGTGAGGCGCAAAGCGCGGCAGATGACGGTGCCAAACTGACAAGCCAGCTTCTCGCATTCGGACGGCGTCAAAGCCTCAATCCGAGAACGGTGGACATAGGGCAACTCGTCGGCGGCTTTTCGGACCTGTTGCGCAGAACCCTTGGAGAAGCCGTTGAGCTTCGCACGGTTATATCAGGCGCGGCCATCGAGGCTTCGGTCGACGGATCGCAGCTTCAGAATGCCATCCTGAACTTGGCGATAAATGCGCGCGACGCTATGCCAAAAGGCGGAAGGCTGACGATCGATATCTCCAGCGTCAAACTCGATGCTGACTACGCGAAAACCTATCCGTCGGTAAGGACTGGTGACTTTGTCTTGATCTCAGTAACGGACACGGGTTCGGGAATGACGGCCGAGGTTCGCGAGAAGGCTTTTGACCCGTTCTTCACAACGAAGGGCCTTGGTGCCGGGACAGGTCTGGGTTTGAGTATGGTCTACGGTTTTGCCAAGCAATCCGGTGGAAACATTCAGCTCTACAGCGAGCCCGGGCAGGGAACGAGCGTCAGGCTCTTTCTGCCTTCCGCCCGGTCAAAAGCTGACGAAGAGATCACGCATTTCGACACGGCAGAAACCGCTCCGTTGCCCCGAGGCCGGGAAAAGCTTTTGGTCGTCGAAGACGATCCGAGGGTGCGTCGAGTGGTGGTCGCACGGCTTGCAGACCTCGGCTACCAAATCATCGAAGCAGCAACTGGAATTCAGGCGCTCGAACTCCTCCAAAAGCACGATGACATCTCGCTCCTCTTTACCGACATCGTCATGCCAGGCGGCATGACAGGCAACGAGCTTGCGGATCAAGTGAGGATGGCAAAGCCGACGATAAAGGTTCTGTTCACGTCCGGATACGCCGAGCCAACCATCGCAGGTAAAGAACTGGCTCAGTCAGGACGATGGTTGCGGAAACCACATACTGCTCGGGAGCTCGCGACCGTCTTACGCGAACTTTTGGATTGACTCCCCTGAACACGGCGTCTGTTTTTTTCTGCTTTCGCATACGCTTTGAATGATCGGACTTTCACCCCGTGTAACTCTATCCGTGACCGCAACGGCTGCCGCGGATGAACCTTTCCACGGCGACCGGCACGGTGTTCGGGCCGTCCGGAACGGGACGTCGTGGCGGCTGGGTCTCTCTACCTGATGCAGTCGCGAAACGCTTCGAGACCGCGTCATGGCAGCGGAGGCAGGCGTTGGGAAATGACCCTGACCGCCTTCAGTTCAATGTCAGCTTCGGCCTCTAGTCGATCATCCTGACAACCGAAGGAATGAAACGGTGCGTGTGAAGCTGAAGTCCCCGCACCAAGCGATCTCGATGATCAAACCCAATGCCCCTTCGACGCTCACCATCCGATCGCCCCATGCGACGTCTGAGACAACCACGATGGAAGGATCACCAATGACAACGTCTAGACCTCTATCATTCTCCGTATCTCAACGCGTCCTGCACTGGCTTACCGCTGCGCTCGTCACTTTCAACCTCGTCCTGCCCGATGGCATGAGCGACTGGAACCGGAGTATGGAGCGAGACGGGATGGCCTCTGCCGACCAAGTGGCAAGTGCCAATATTCACGCCTATGTGGGCATTTCTATTCTGGCTCTCGTCGTGCTTCGCCTGATCATCCGCTTCACCCGTGGCGTTCCGGCATCCCCGCCGCAGGAACCCCCGATTTTTCGGATGGCTGCCACAGCCGCGCATGCCGCGCTCTACATTCTGCTCGTCGCAATGCCGCTGACTGGCATGGCTGCATACTATCTTGGCTACGGCAGTGCAGGGGAACTGCATGCCGATGTCCTCAAAGTCGCCTTATGGGTGCTGATCTCCGGCCATGTGCTGGGCGCTCTTGTCCACCAGTTCTATTGGAAAACAAATGTTCTGCGCAGGATGACGACTGGCTAGAAGGCTGCGCCGGCCGACACAGGTGACGCCGGCCCCGGCTCACGCCCTCGGATAGACTCGCCTCGTCAATCAAACGGCCGCTCGAGAGAGGACGACGGCTGCGTGAAGAAGGCGGGGCCCTCTTCGGTCATGTAGATGATGTCTTCCAGGCGCACGCCGCATTCGCCGTATAGTGCAAGCATCGGCTCGTCGGAAAACACCATGCCTGGAGCAAGAGGTGTCTTGTTGCCGCGAACGATGTAGGGGTCTTCGTGCATATCCATGCCGAGCCCGTGTCCGGTTCGGTGCGGCAGGCCGGGAACCTGATAGTCGGGACCGTAGCCGGCATCGGTCAGCACCTTGCGGGCGGCAAAATCAACCTCTTCGCAGGCGATCCCGATCTTTGCCGCGTCAAAGGCGGCGCGATGGGCTTTCTGTTCGAGCGACCAGATCTCGCGCTGCCGTTCCGTCGGCTCTCCGAAGACATAGGTGCGGGTGATATCAGAGCAGTAGCGGTGGATATGCGCGCCGAGATCGATCAGCACCATGTCGCCCGCCTTCAGCGTCTGCGCATAGGGAACGCCGTGCGGATAGGCGGTCGCTTCGCCGAACTGCGCAGCGGCAAAGATGTGTTTCATACCGAGCTTGGCATGCGCAGCGGCAATGAAATCGGTGACTTCCGTTGTCTTCACGCCCTCGTAGAGACCTTCCCAGACGGCCTTGTGAACACCAAGGCTCGCGGTCATCGCGGCCTGGATGATCGCGATCTCGTTCGCCGACTTGATCTGCCGGCACTGGGCAATCAAGTCCTTGGCGCCGGTAACCGTCAGGCGGTCGCCGAGATGCGTGGTGATTGGGCTGGAAAATGCGAACGGCGTCGCCGGATCGAAGGCCAGAATGTTCCCGTCTGCGGCAAGGCTGCAGATCAGGTCAGCGACCAAACGGGCCGGATCCTCATGCTCCTCCCAGACCGCGATCTCGCCGGGGATCGTGATTAGCGTCTGGGTCTTCGGCTCCTCGAAGGCTGGGCTGATATAGATCGGAGCGCCGCGCGAAGGGATGATCGCACCATGCATGCGTTCGCTCGCCCCGAGCGTCATGGCGGTAAAATAGGTGAGGCTCGTCGATGTATCGAGATAGACCGCCTTGACGCCTCCGTCGCGCATCAGCCCCTGCAGCTTGGCTATGCGCGCGTTCAGTTCCTCCTTCGAGATCGGCGGAACCGCGGCAGCAATATTGTCAAAACCGGCAAGCGACTGTTCGAACGATATGTAGGCAGGGGCACTCATGCTGGGACTTTCCTGAAAGCGCTGTTCGGCGGGCGGGGCCTACGCGAGGGGTGAGATCTTTGAGCGTGCGCAGTTGGCGTAGCGGTAGCGTTGGGCGATGAATATGCTGCTGTCGACGGTCGTCAAGACTTTCGTTCGAATTGCCGGACGGGCTGACGACGAGGAGAGGATGCAGTAGTGCATGAATGACAGATAAAAACTTTGTGGGTGCCGGCATGGACGACAGCAATCAAAATCATGCGCTGGAGCGCAAGAGGGGATCCGGCGCGAGGCAGGTCTATGACCTCTTGCGGGATGAAATCCTTGATCTTCGCCTCGCCCCTGGAAGTGCGATCGACGAAGTTCAACTGGCAACGCGGTTCGGCATGTCGCGCACGCCGATCCGTGAAGCTCTGGTGCGGCTTGCCGGAGAGGGGCTGATCGAGACCCTGCCGAACCGGTCGACCATGGTGTCGAACATCGACTTTCTCGGCATGCACGCCTATTTCGATGCGCTGGGTTTGATGTACCGGGTCACGACGCGGCTCGCCGCGCAGCACCACAAGGCAGGTGACCTCGACATCATTCGAGCTCATCAGGCAGAATTCAAAGCGGCTGTCGAAGCCCAGGACGCCTTGGCCATGATCGCAACCAATGCGGACTTTCACGCGGCGATCGCTGCGGCTGGCCGCAATGAATACTATGCGCGCTTCTTTGAGCGTCTGCTGGGCGAAGGGCGGAGAATGCTGCGTCTCTACTACCAATCCTATGATGATCGGCTGCCATCCCGCTTTGTGGACGAACACGAAGAAATCATCGCGGCGATCGAAGCGCGAGACGTCGAGGCCGCGGACAGGCTCGGCCGCGCTCACAGTGAGCAGATCGAAGCCCAGATCGAGCGGTTGCTCACCCGCCATGACAGGCTCGACATCCTCCTGTAGGTCCTTGTATTTTTCTTGTCGACAAGATTGAAGAAGACGCTATGCTGCTCGTCGATAGGGACAGGGGCGCGTTTCCGTGCGCCGAAACGAAGGAGCTTCCCGTGACTGCAAGCATATTTTCGGGCGTCGTTCCGGCGCTGATGACACCGTGCACCGCAAACCGCATGCCGGATTTTGACGCGCTGGTCCGTAAGGCACAGCAGTTGATCGAAACGGGCATGTCGGCAGTGGTCTATTGCGGATCCATGGGCGACTGGCCCCTGCTCACAGATGCGCAGCGCATGGAAGGCGTCTCGCGCCTGGTTGAGGCTGGCATCCCCGTGATTGTCGGCACTGGCGCGATCAACTCCGCATCTGCCGTCGCGCTTGCCGCACACGCCCAGAAGGTCGGCGCAAACGGTCTCATGGTCATCCCGCGGGTTCTGTCGCGCGGCTCTGTGATCGCCGCCCAGAAGGCGCATTTCAAGGCAATCCTGTCCGCTGCACCGGACCTGCCTGCGGTCATCTACAACAGCCCCTATTACGGCTTTGCCACGCGCGCCGATCTGTTTTTCGCGCTTCGCGCGGAACACCCCAACCTTGTTGGTTTCAAGGAATTCGGCGGTCCGGCCGACATGCGCTATGCGGCCGAAACCATTACCAGCCGCGATGACGGCGTGTCTTTGATGATCGGCGTCGATACGGCCGTCTACCACGGCTACGTCAATTGCGGCGCAACCGGCGCCATTACAGGCATCGGCAACGTTCTTCCCAGGGAAGTGCTGCATCTGTGCAACCTCGCGAAAGCCGCGGCCACGGGTAACGCGGATGCACGCTTGCGCGCCAAGGAACTGGAAGAAGCGCTCGGCGTGCTTTCCTCCTTCGATGAAGGCCCGGATCTGGTTCTCTACTTCAAGCACATGATGGTCCTGAAGGGCGACGCAGAATATGCGCTGAACTTCATCGAAACGGACGTGCTCAGCGACAGCCAGCGCGGCTATGTGGAAGCCCAGCTGACGCTGTTCGACACCTGGTATGCCGACTGGTGCACGCTCCCCGGCGCTGTACAGACCTGCAAGCCCTGATCTTTGCGCTCGCGGGTAAAACGGTTCCTGTTTCCGCGACGATAAACGCCGTGGCCGTGTTGAACTCAACGCGGCCCCGGCACTGCGGTGATCAAAGTCATTGTTGCCCCGAAGATTTCCGGCCGCCAGTGAACCTGCAGGATTTCAAATCAACGCGCCCTGGAGCGTAAGCGCTGCCCGCACGTCGTCGGCCGAAACTGTGGTGCTCGAGGCGCGCAATGCTGCGGCAATGCCGGCTGCATGCCCTGTTGCGAAAGCGGTTCCCATCACCCGCAGCGAACCATAGGCTGCCTGATCGGCCCCGGCGACGCGGCCCGCGAGGAAAAGATTGGAAGCTCCGGCAGCCTCGATCGATCCCATCGGGATGTCTGCAAATCCTTCTCCCCCAAGATCGACGAAACGAACTTTCCCAGGCGCCTCGTGAACCTCCATCGGCCAGGCTGCGCGGCCGATACCGTCTTCGCGCCGCTCGCCTTTTGCCAGGGCTGCACCGGTCAGATCGTTGCGCGACCGTGTCCGGCGCGTTTCGCGGATGCCGATCTGCGGTCCGGTCGCTGCGATGAAGGCCGTTTCAAAGCCCGGTAGCTGCCGCAGCAACTGAAGGTTTCGCCACGCTTCTCGTCGTGCCTGGCGTTCCGCTGATCCAAGACTTGCGCCGCTCAAACCGTCCGTGTCGAGGTCGATCGTCATCCACCAGTAGTCGTTCGATGTCGGAAGCCGCAGCATAACGCCCCCGTCTGCACGGTGGATTTGCGTATCGCCGCTCTCGTTGTGCCTTGCAATCAGGTCTGCCATCCGCGCCCGGTCGAATGAAACCCCTGGCGCTACTCCGCCGATGCGAACCGGCAATGAGGCCGGCTGAACCTTGTCGCCTGCCATGCTGTTGACTGTCATTTCGAACCCGGCGAGCGATGCGAGCGCTGCCTCGCCACTGGCATCGACGAATGCGGCGGCAGTGATCTCGTAGCAACCGGCGTGGTCAGTCACGGTGATTGCGGTCAGGCCGTCCGAGCCGGTTGCGACGGCTGTCACGCGAGAGTGCAGCAACACGTCGATACCGGCAGCGTCGGTCATCTGGTCGAAGCCGAACTTGATTGCCTCCGGATCCAGCATGACGATCCAGTTGCCGCTGCTCGACCTGATCGGCGCGACCTCCTGGCCGAGCGTGCCGAGGGTGTGCAAGAGATCCGCACCTATGCCGCGCACGGCAAAGACCGGTTCGGGGCCTTTCTGGTAGAAGCCGCAATAGGCAAGCACCAGCGCGTTTGCCGCTGCGCCACCGAGAAAGCCGTACCGCTCGACGAGCAGAACTCGTGCGCCAAACCGGGATGCGGCCACCGCCGCGCTCATGCCGGCTGCACCGCCTCCGACCACCACGACATCATATCGACCACCACGCATAATGCTCATCCTATGGATCTCAATCGATGATGCTCACTGCGGTTGCGAGCATAAAGGCGACGATAGGCGGCCGCGGGTATTGACGCCAATACAGTTTCCGAACCAGGGTATAACCCGGATTTATAGGACGGAGACCCGTGGCGGATGCCGAACCCCAAGCTCAAGGAACGGCAGATCGAGATTTTTCGGACGATCATGGCGACGGGTTCGCTGACGGTTGCCGCAAGACATCTCGGCGTTTCTCAGCCCAGCCTGTCGACCGCGATCAAGCGTCTGGAGGACCAGCTCGGCATCGCGCTGTTTGCCCGCATCTCCGGCCGGCTGGTCCCGACGCAGGAGGCCGAACTCATTCTTGCCGAGGTCGAGCATGTTCATCAGCAGTCGGAAATACTGTCCGATGTCATCTACTCGATTGCCCGGGGCGACGCGTCCACCTTCCGCTTCGGCTCCACGCCAAGCCTTGGCGCCCGGCTGATCCCGAAGGCACTGAAGCGCTTGCAGCAGCAAGGCACCGCCGGCACTTTCTACAGCGATTCCTTGTCGCAGCGCGATGTGCGTGACTACCTCCTCTTTGGCCAAGGGGCCTGCGTCGCGACGATCGCGGAGGTTAACGATCCGGTTATCCAGACTGTCCCGATCGCCACCGCTGGCCTGGTCTGCGTGGTGCCTGCTGGCCATCCGCTGGCAGGTAGACGGTCCGTCAGGCCAGCGGATCTTTCGGACGAACAACTAATTTCGTTTGGCGCGACCACGACGCACGGTCTTCTGATCGATCAGACCTATCAGCGCTGGGGCGAGACGCGCAAAACGGCGGTCTACGTCCATTTTGTCGACGCCGCTCTCGCCTTCGTCGCCGAACGTATCGGCATCAGCGTTCTCGATGCCTTTTCGGCAATCGACTGCGATGTCCATGGGTTGGTGGCAATACCGATCGAAAACAGCGCCAGCGTTTCCGCCTATGTTCACGTCTGCGACCGTCGTCCAAGACAGAAAGGCGTCGACAGCCTAATAACCGCGCTCCGAGAAATCGCGGCAGCTGTGACGAACACGCAAGCAGGAGCGAAAACCGATGAGTAGACCGGCAAACGCCCTGTTCCCGGGGTTCAAGGACCGTCGCGTCCAGACGGCTGATGTCGATTTCGCCGTCCTCACCTCAGGCTCCGGCCCTGCCATCCTGCTGCTGCACGGCTATCCGGAAACCCGTTCGGCCTGGCACCGGATCGCGCCCGTGCTCGCTGCTTCCTATTCCGTGGTCGTGCCCGACCTGCCGGGTTACGGTAATAGCCGGGTCACCGGGACGCTCATGGATATGGGGTCCAAGCGCCGGATGGCGAAGAGCCTGCACGAGATGATGCGAGCCCTTGGGCACGACCGCTTCGTCGTCGTCGGCCACGATCGCGGCGGAAGGGTTGCCTATCGACTCGCGCTCGATTTCGAGGAGGAGGTGCGCGCACTGGTGTCCGTCACCGTCGTGCCGACGCCGGAAATGTGGGAAGGGGCAGGCAAGGCTTTCGGGCTTGGCGCCTGGCACTGGTTCATGCTGGCGCAACCCGCACCGCTGCCTGAAACGCTGATGGCGGCCGATCCGCGTTTTCTTATCGACTTGACGCTCGCCAAGATGGCCGGCGACATCCGCCTGATCGATCCTGCGGCGCTGGAAGACTACCGGATGGCCTTCGACAGTGACGAGGTCCGTCATGCGATGTGCGAAGACTACAGGGCTGGCGCGTCGGTGGACGAGGCAGACGACCTTGCCGATCGCAACTCCGGTCGAAAGATACAGGCGCCGGTGCTGGTGCTCTCCGAACAAGGCCGGCTCTACGGTGGCGGACGCACGCCGCTCGACATCTGGGCTGACTGGGCGGTCTCGGTAGAATGCGAGGGTCTTCCAGGCGGACATCTGCTGCCCGAAACGGCGGCTGACCAGATGATCGAGAGGTTGCTGGCCTTCCTTGGGAAAATCACCGATGCCCGCTGAGAACGACGACCACCAGCACAGGGTGCCGGCCACCACCGACGGATTGCTGAGCCTGCGCCAGATGGAGGTTTTCCATGCGGTAATGCAGGCGCGTTCGATCACCGGCGCCTCCAAGGTTCTCACCATATCGCAACCGGCGCTCAGCCGCACGATCCGCCGGATTGAGGACCTGCTTGGAATCGCGCTTTTCGCCCGTGATCGTAACGGGCTGGTGCCGACGTCCGAGGCGCTGGAAATATACGCGGAAATCGATCCGTTGATCCGCCAGCTGACCGGTGTTGGAACGCAGATCGGCCGTATCGCGCGCGGCGAAACCGCCGTGTTTCGGGTCGGCTCGACGGCCAGCGTGGCGCGGGCGCTGGTTCCGCAGGCGCTGCGGACGCTCTCCGTCGAAGTGCCGGGTATCGAGTTGTTCTTCGACGTGCTGCCGGTCGACCAGATCGAGGAATATCTGATTACCGGCCGCGGTGAAGCGGTGGTGACGATTGCTTCGCTGGACCATCCGCTGATCGAAAGGGAACATGTCGGGCGCGTCGATCTGGTGGCCGTCATTCCCAAGAGCCATAGCCTTGCGGCCCGTCCCGTCATCCATGCAGCGGATCTTGCCGACGTGGATTTCATCAGCTTTGCCGCCGGGGGTGCCCATCAGACAATCGTTGATCGTTTCCTCAGCCGCGAGAAACTGAAGGTCAACACCCGTGCCGTTGCGCGCTTTTCCGACACTGCCTTGGCGCTGGCGAACGAAGCCATGGGTATCGTCCTTGTCGACTACGTCACGACTCTCGGTCCGGTTGGCAGCAATCTTGTCATCCGACCGATCCACAACGCACCCCAGTTCTCGATATCCGTCCTGTGGAACCGTCGTCGCTCGCACTCTGCCAACCTGCGCAAACTGATCGAGATCATCGCCGCACGACTGTCAGCCCTGCCGCCGCTGCCCTGAGAGGCCGGATAACATGCTCTGAAGGCATGGGAGGCATAATCATTGTTTGTTGTCTTCTGGTGCGGTGAGTGGCAATGAGGGGCACTGGCGTAACGCAACGCCGTCCTTGGAGGAGGATAATCATGAAGTTTCAAATGAATCGCCGTCAGGCACTCATCGGCATGGGTGCACTCGGCAGCGCTGCGGCTTTTGGTCTGCCTGCGCGGGCTGCAACCCGTAACCTCGCCGTGCTTCACCTTGCCAGCCACGCACCGAGCTTCATTGCCTTCGAACGCGGTTACTACAAGGACGCAGGGCTGGACATCGAACTGAAGTTCTTCGAAGCAGCGCAGCCAATGGCCGTGTCAATCGCTTCGGGTGATGCCGACTTCGGCGTTACCGCGATGAGCGGTGGCTTGATCAGCCTCGCGCAAAAGGACGCCATCAAGGTTATCGGCGGCGCGCTGACCGAACAGAAGGGCGTTACCGGCGCGATCATCCTGGCGTCGAACAAGGCTTATGAGGCCGGTCTCACCGACCCTTCGAAACTGTCCGGCAAGAGTTTCGGCATCACAACGGCCGGATCCTCCTTCCATTTCATGGCGCACAAGATTGCCACAGCCAACAACATCAAGCTGTCCGACATCCAGCTGCGTCCGCTGCAGAAGCTTGGCGCAATCGTCGGCGCCCTGACCACGGGCCAGATCGATGCCTGGGCCATTCAGCCGAATGTCGCCAAGAAGATGATCCGCGAAGGCGCTGCCAAGCAAATCGGCCTCGTGTCGGACTACGCACCGGATTACCAGGTGACGACCGCCTTTACCTCGACCAAAAACGCCGCCAACGAGCGCGACATGACCGCGTCTTTCGTCAAGGCCTATTCGCGGGCGATCGCCGACTACAACGCTGCTTTCGTCGACAACAAGGCAGGTGACGCCGAGCGCGACGCCCTGGCCAAGATCGTCCACAAATATGTGGAAAGCGACAGCCCATTCGAAACGGCCAAGCAGAACCTGATCGAAGGCGCCATGCGCGTCAACGAGGGCCTCGCATTGTCGCTTGGAAGCTGTGTCGAACAGCTCGAATGGTTCAAGTCCGAAGGCATGGTCAAGGACGCGATCACCAACGAACAGCTGTTCGATACGTCCTACGTCAAGACTATCTGACCGGTCGAACCCGCGGCAGCACTGCGGCCTGCCTGGAGTACCCATGGATCTGAAGCTCAACAACATCAGCCACTCCTATGGAGCCGTCGAGGTTCTGGAGGATATTTCGCTCGACATTCCGCAAGGGCAGATCATCTGCCTGATCGGACCGTCGGGCTGCGGCAAGTCGACCCTGCTTCGGTTCCTGGGTGGCCTGGAGCGGCCGACCTCCGGCAACGTGCTGCAGGTCGGCAATCCGCCGGCAGATTCGCTCAACCCGCTGACATACGTCTTCCAGCATTTCGCTCTGCTGCCCTGGCGCACGGTCGAGGGCAATATCCGGTTGGTCCTCGAGGACCATGGGCTGAGCGGACGTCAGATGGACGAAATCGTGACGGATGTTCTCGATCGCACCCGCCTTTCCGAGTTCCGCAAAGCGCTCCCCAAGCAACTGTCGGGCGGCATGCGCCAGCGTGTGGCAATCAGCCGGGCGCTTGCGGTCCGTCCCGCAGTCATGCTGATGGACGAACCGCTATCAGCCCTCGACAGCCAGACCCGCGAACTGCTGATGGATGACCTGATCTCGCTCTGGACGCGCCAGCCGTTCACCTCGGTTTATGTAACCCACAATCTCAACGAAGCGGTCCGGCTCGGGCACCGCGTCGTCGTCTTGTCCCGCCGGCCAGGCCGGATCCGCGAGATCGTCGATATCGACATTCCACTGTCGGATCGGCATCTCGGCGATCCTGTACTGGAAGAAAAACAGAAGCAGCTCTGGGACCTGATGCGCGAAGAGGCCATGGCGGCCGACAAGGAGTTGGTCAATGTCTGACGTCACCTCGTTTTCCAGCCCTGTAGAGACATCAAGCAAGGGTGAAACAGGAAAGATATCGACCGTATCGTTCCGCGGTGGCGGCTTTGCGCCGATCCCGGTGCAGGGCGTCGGCATTGCAGTCTTTGTCGTTCTGATCGCGCTCGCCGAAATCGGCACCCGTAGCGGGTTCATCTCGAACCTGACGCTGCCACGGCCCTCGGCGGTCCTCGATACCTTTGTCCAGCTTTGGCAGACGGGTCTGCTGTGGAAGCATCTTCTGCCTTCACTGCAGCGGCTTTTCGTCGGTGCGTTCATGGGCATTAGCGTCGGCATAGCGG
This sequence comes from Rhizobium sp. NFR12, assembly GCF_900108545.1. NCBI lineage: Bacteria > Pseudomonadati > Pseudomonadota > Alphaproteobacteria > Hyphomicrobiales > Rhizobiaceae > Rhizobium > Rhizobium sp. NFR12. The sequence goes on from NZ_FNWM01000003.1 coordinate 244,112, forward strand.
TCGGTGTGCTGATCGGTCTTTTCAGTTATGTCCGCGCCGGACTGGTCCCGCTTGTCGCCGCGCTGTTTCCGATCCCCAAGATCGCGCTCCTGCCTCTGTTCGTCATCTGGTTCGGCATCGACGAAATGTCGAAATACGCACTGATCGCTTTTGGCACGTTTACGCCAACCGTGGTTGCCACCTATGGAGCCGTCGACAACGTCGATCGCACGCTGATCCGCATGGGCCAGAGCTTCGGGCTGAATTGGTGGTCGATCGTCCGCAAGATCGTCCTGCCCGGGGCATTCCCGGCCATCCTTTCGGGTCTGCGCGTCTCGATTTCGATCGCGATCATTCTTCTCGTTGCCGCAGAGATGCTCGGTGCGCAATACGGCGTCGGCTCTTACATCCTCGAGGCCGGCTCGCTCTACGACCTGGAAAAGCTCTTTGCCGGCGTCACCATCCTCTCGGTCATGGGACTGCTCGTGAATTTTGTAATCGGGCAGGTCGAAAAGCGCTTTCTGAGCTGGCGCGGCTGAACACCTAAATATTATCGAAGGGAACGACACCATGCTGGCATTGCAAAAGGTCCGGCCCGCCAAAGGCGTGGAGTTTCGCGAGATCGGCGTGCCGGAAGCTCTTGCTCCGCGCGACGTTCTGGTCCGTGTCCATTCGGCCGGCATCTGCGGAACAGACCTGCACATCGCGGAGTGGACCCCGGGTTACGAGTCGATGGAGCGCGCCATGCCCGTCACCCTTGGCCACGAGTTTGCGGGCACGATCGAACGGGTAGGGGAGGCTTTGTCGGAAACGATTATCGGCACCCGCGTTACCGCAAGACCCTCTACCACCTGCGGCCGTTGCGATGCCTGCCTTCGCGGCGACGAAGACAATTGCACGGCGCGCAAAGGCATCGGCATCGGCCGCAACGGCGCATTTGCAGGGTTCGTGTGTGTGCCCTACCATAACTGCCACGTCCTTCCCGACAGTCTCGACATGGATGTCGCGGCTTTGACAGAGCCGATGACCGTCTGCGCCGAGGCGGTCGCGACTGCGGAGGTCCAGTCGGGGCAAACCATTCTGGTGATCGGTCCGGGTTTCATCGGGCAGGGCATCGCCATCATGGCACGGGCGATAGGTGCCAAGGTCGTAGTGATCGGCCGCGATGACGGGCCGCGGCTGGATGCACTCCGCGCGGCCGGTTTCGAGCAACTGATCGATACGGCGAAGACAGACATGGCGAGCGCCCTGGCGGACCTTGCGCCGTTCGACGCGATCATCGAGGCGGCCGGCGTACCCGCGCTCGTCAGCGCCACGCTCCCGTATCTTAAGAAGCGCGGGATCTTCACCGTTGTCGGCATCCACCCTCGGCCAGCCGAAATCGACCTCACAGCCGTCGTGCGCATGCATCAGCAGATCCGCGGCTCCTACCGGGCACCTGCTGCCGACTGGGACGGCGTCATTGCCTTTCTTGACGCCAATCAGCCGCTGATGCGACAGCTGATTTCGCACACGCTCACACTGTCGGACGCGCTAACGGGGTTCCAGGCCGCGCAGGACCGTATCGCATCGAAGGTCGTCCTTCGCATGGGAGAGCCCTGATGAGCCCCGCCATTCTCGCGCTCTGGAACGATTATCCCGCCGCCATGGCGGAGGAATACGACGCCTGGCACACATTCGAGCATGTCCCGGAGCGATTGACGGTCGCCGGCATGCGTGCCGCCAGCCGATACGTTTCGGCAGCCGAAAAAGAGAGCTATTTCACCCTCTACGAGCTTGAAAGTCTCGAGGTGATCGAGCAGCCGTCCTATCTCGATCTTGTGCGAAATCCGACCCCCTGGTCTCAGAAAATGCGGCAGCATTTTTCGAGCGTGCTGCGGATCCCAGGCGAGATCGCTGTAAAGGCTGGAAGCGGTATCGGCGGCGCAACACTCGTGCAGGCCTATTCTGTCGAAAGCGGAAAGGCCCATGCATCAATACCGATGATGGAAGAAACTCTGCGCCAGCTGATGACCCAAACCCGCATAACGGGCTTCCAGGTCGCACTCGCCGAGCCCAACCAGGTGTACGAGGTTTTCGAGCAAGATGAAGCGACCGACCCTGATACGGTCAATGTTGTCATCATCGCCGAAGGAACCTCTGTCGAAGCTTTATCGGTCATGCAGGCCGCATTGACGCGTCAGATCGAGCACCGTCTCGAACCCCGCAAAAGGCTGCGCAGCGACCTGTTCAAGCTGCTGATCAGCTACCGCGGCGAAGACTTTCCCTCGCATCGGTCCGAGATCGACACCAACACGATGTGGCATAGCGGCGATCACACCTGATCCAAATCGACGTCAGAAACGGAATGGATCGACCTCTTTCGAAAGACCGATTCCGCGGTCGCTTGGTGGGTGCCGCAGCCGTGCCGATGTGACGATGAACAGGACCGGGGTTGAGTACTGCTCATCGCCACAAGATGGCGTGATTAGCGGATGTTCTGCGTCGCCAGCAGGAGAATGACATAGGCGAGGACGGTCAGGACCAGTCCGCGGAAGGCGAACGACACGCACTTGTACTTACGGCGCGAGATCAGCGACAGGATGTCGGCGTTATCGAGATATTCGTTGAACAGGTAAGAGACATCGCGGTTCGCCGCAGCGAGCTCGAACAGCGGGCGATGATGCGGCCAGGTTCCCCAGAAGAGAGACGTCGAGCGGGGGATGTTGCGGGGGAGGACAACCAGGATTGCGCAAATGATTGAAAAGACTGACGCGCAGGCCAGTATCGCGCGAAGCAATGCCTCCGGAATGTCTGCCTTTGCATAGAGCGCCCAGTCGAACACACTTCGCCCTTCCGCAGAAGAGATCAAGAAAGCCAGCATGAACGTGAAGATATAGGCGGCCTTTTGGTCAGCTATCTTAATCTGGTCATAGAAGACGTCGTTGATCTTTCGGATGTGGTTTATGTACTCCTCCGTCACCTCACCGCTCGCCATGGTCAGGTCAAGCATCTCCGTAGGTGCGCTATCAAAGTCACTCACGTGAAAATTCTCCGCTTACAAAGTATCCTCTCTAATAAGACTCTGGCGGCTATTCAATAGTCTTGCTAGGGCGACTACGACACTTAGTTGCTTAAGGGTGGAGCGGCGGGGGATGCCGGATTGTAGAGTGAAACTTTTTAAGGCAGCAACAGTGCTGTCGCTGACGACGGCTGTTCTGTTGTCGGCTGCACTTGAGCCTGCGGGTGCGGAGCCCGTTCCGCGCTCAGGTACTGCAGCTGGGGCCGTCATCGCACGTAAGACTGGCGAGGAAGTCCGCTTTATTGACGTGTCCGACTGGCGGTCCGTCGATCTCAAACAAGACCTGATGAGCGGCGATATCCTGCGCACGAACGCGGTCGGCCAGCTCGCCATCGTTTTCTCGGACCGTACCCAGGTCAGGCTCGGCCGCAACACCTCGATGGTCGTGAAGCAGATCACCAGTGAGACGAGTTCCGACACGGTGTTGCAGCTTCAGTCAGGAACGATCTGGGCCCGGGCCGAGCGCGGAGGGCCCGGCGTACAGGTCCAGACGGCCGCAGCGGCTGCCGCTATTCGAGGGACCGACTGGACCATGACGGTCAGCGGCAACGACACGTCGCTGACGGTCCTCGACGGGGTCGTGCAACTCGCCAATCCACAAGGCATGGTCGACGTGCGTGCGGGTGAGGCGGCAGCAGCCACCTTGGGTCAGGCGCCTCGCAAGGTGGTTATCGTCGAGTCCGATGACCGCGAACAAATGCTGTTCTACCTTCCACCGCGAGAAGCGTTCGAGCGTATGCCGCCAGCAGCGGTCCCATTTGCAGACATGCGCCGAAATGCCGATCGGATTCTGGCGATTCCACCTGAGAAACGTTCGACCGCCGACCTGGTCGATCTGGCGGAAGCGCAGTTGTCGCTTGAAGGCCCGGCAAAGACAATGGGGATGCTTGGTGCGCTGGAGCGCACGCAGTTACCGTCGACCCAACGGGACCGGCTGATCCTGATCAAGGCCATCATCGCAGCCAACCAAGCGGAATACGGTGAAGCGGCGGCCCTTTTCGCGCAGGTTTCTCACCGCCTCGATCCGCGCAGGAGAGCGATCGCGCTCTGGGGTGGCTATTACGCACGATCGCTGGCAGATCCAAGCCGTGTCGAGCCGCTGCCACCGAGCGCTGGAGGACCGGAAGCCGCTTTTCTGCGGGCCTATGCGGTCGGTTTCCTGAAGGACCTGAACGCGTCGATCGAGGCTCTTCGCGAAGCGGAGCGACAGTACCCCTCCGACCCCTCGCTTCCGGCCTATCGCGGCTGGATCGCACTGTTGTTGAATGACCGCAAGCAGGCGGAGGAGGCGATAAACCGCTCACTGTCTCTCGATCCGCATGAGCCCACTGCGCTGGAGGCGCGATCTCATTTCAAGGCAGGGTTCCAGGGCGATAACGACGGAGCGCTGGCAGATCTCTACGAGGTTCTGAAGGTAACGCCTGGAAGCAGCACCACCTGGAATGCGATCGCCGACATCCACTCGACCAGAGGTGCCAATCGAGAGGCAGAGGCAGCGCTTCGAAAGGCGATCGAGTTGGATCCGATCGATCCTATATCGCACTCGAATCTGGCGATCTTCTATCTGGACACAAACCGGGTGAAGGAGGCGAAGCGCGAGATCGATCTCGCCATGGCTGCGGATCCGGCGCTGGATCAGGTTCTGATTGCGAGAGGTCGCTACTATCTCCAAACAGGCGAGCCCGACAAGGCGGTCGAAGACCTGCTCGCAGGCACTGTTTCCAATCCGGCGGATGCCCAGGGGCAGATCGTCCTTGGCGCAGCCTACTACCAGAAAGGGGACCGTGTCGCTGCAGAACAGGCGATCGACAATGCCGATAGACTGGATAACAACGATCCCGTCATCTCGGCGGTTCGGGCGTCGGTGGCCATTTCGGAGTATGATGCGCCGGGTGCGATCCAACATGCGCGAGACTACGTCCTGCGTGCGCGAGCGCGCGGCGGTGAGTACACGTCGCTTGGCGCAAACCAGCAGGCGGGTTCGATTCTCAACAGTGCGTTCCGCTTTCAAGGGCTGAACGCCTGGGGCGAATTCTACAGCGATGCCGTCTTCGATCCGTTTTCCGGTGCTGCCTATATCGATGAAAGCATCCGTGGCAGCGTCAACCCATTCGCGAACAGCTACCTCTATGGTGAGGACGTCATCAACAATGCCCCGAACGGGCAATTTTTTTCATCAACGCTTCAGGGGCTCCTGCTGGAGCCGACACTGATCTCGTCTCCCAGTCGCGGGTTTGACATTCTCACCCGGCCGTTCTTCGAAGTATCTGTCGGAGGTGGCTTCACTGCGGCGGGCGGAGGCACCGGCGGGACGGGCGAGGCAGAGATTCAGGGCTATACGAACTTCCCGAACCCAACGAGCTACTACGCCAATTTCGAATGGCAGAAGTCACTCGACGCCCGCGACGCCGGCTTGATCACGGATATCGGGACAGAGCTGGAGGTGCTCGGCGGCAATGTCTTCCTGACCACCAGTCCGACCTATTACGACCGCATCGTATTCTACTATAACGATGCAAAGAGTACCTTCGAGCAAGAAGTGACGATCCCCGGAACGTTGCCCGTCGTCACGGAAACGCGGCAAGACGAGATTGTCGGCCGAAGCCGCAACGGAGGTTTGGGCTGGAGCCACACGTTCGCCTACGAGAATGTCGTGAATGCCGCCATTCTTCACAGCGGCACGAGGCGCAATGACACACGGTACAGCGAGATCGACCTTGGAACTCCGTTTCCGACGATTCCAAATGCTCGCGAACGCGATAAGTATGAAGAAAATGCCTATATTGCTGCTCTAAGCCATACGTTCAAAGCGGGTGATCTCACCTGGCGCTATGGTTTGGAAGGTGGCTGGATCTCCGAATCCCAGACACAGACGATAGAAGACCTTATCGGCGGGGCTTCCGGGACCGCCAGCAGCTCGGATCGCACGAGCGTCGCAAGCGTTTATGTCGATCTGCTCCACGAGATCCAGTCAAACTTGAAGGCTGAGTACGCCGTATTCGGTAACTACCTCAGCAACGACGCATCTGACGGTGTTCGCCTTGAGCCGCGTCTCGGCCTTGCCTGGTCACCGGTCGAGGGACAGTGGCTCCGCGCTGCCGTGATGCGCAGCAGCACGGATCTGTCGACGCCGACGCTGTCGCCGGTCTCTGTCGTCGGCCTGCAGCCGAATGCTTTCGACGTTGCACCCGAAGGACGTGCCGATACGGTCGCACTTCGGTGGGATGCCGAGTGGACAGACCGGTTCTTCACGGCTGCGGAGTTCCAGCACCAGGACGTGCGCGACATGCAGATCGCAGTTCCACTGACAGCCGTTCCCTTCACCACCAGCGAGGGACGCATCGATAGGGCGAGTCTGACAGGCAATCTTCTCTTAGGGCACGGCTTCGGTCTCTCGTCCACGATCGCCTACGCGGATACGGAAGAAAAAGGCGGCAGCCTGCCCGCCGGCTCATCCTTGCCGTTCATCCCGGAATGGGCAGGCCAGCTGGCGCTCACCTATGTCAATCCGGCCAATGTCCAGGTTTCGCTGGCCGCCAACTACATTGGCGAGCGGATAGGCAGTGCCGGGACTGGCCTTGGTGACTACTGGACGCTCGACAGCAAGCTGACCTGGGAGCCTCTCGACAAGCGGATGGCGCTGATACTGGAGGCTTTCAATCTGCTCGACGAAGAGTTCGAAGTCGACGCCGGCGTTCCCGCATGGGGAAGATCCTTCAAGGGTACGTTGAAGGTTCGTTTTTAGATGTCCGGTAGTCGGTCGAATGCCCGCGGCGGGCCCATGCTCCGGTCTCGGCAGCTAAAGCTCACGGCGCTGTCACTGATAATCTACGTCGCATTGACGTTGATCGCTCAGCTTCCAGCTTGGTCGCTGCTCGACAACCGTGCGTTCGACTATCTCTCGACCCTCAACCCTTTGCCGCTTACCTCGGACAGCCCGATCGTCGTTGCGATCGACGAACCCTCTCTCGCCGAAATCCAGAGCCAGTGGCCGTGGCCACGAGGCCTGCATGCAAGACTGATCACGGCGTTGCGCGCGGCCGGTGCCAAGACGATCGGCATGGACATCATCTTCGCGGAGCCGTCCAATCCGGGAGACGACGCCGCCCTTGCCGCAGCGCTTGGACCAGACGTCGTGCTCGCCGGTGACGAAACGCTTGTGACGTCTGCGCAGGCGGATCAGTTCGTGCGGGTTCTGCCGCTGCAAATGTTCAGTGACGCCTATGCTTTGACGGGCATTGCCTCGATTACGCTTGATCGCGACGGCGTTCTGCGTCGTCTGCCACCCTATGACGATGGCTTCGCCGCCACGGTTGCGACTGCTGCAGGTTTCGAAATTCCTCTGGGAGTGCCGAACAAACTGCTTCAGGTTTACGGGCCAGCCCGCACATACCCGACAGTTTCCTATTACCAGGCGCTCGAGCCGGAGCGGTTCCTGCCCGATGGGTTTTTCAAGGATAGGATCGTTCTGGTCGGTCTAAGCCTTCAAACCGCAGCGACGGTGGAGAAGGGCGGAGCGGACGCTTATGCAACACCCTACACCGTCCACACCGGTCACCTGACGGCCGGCGCTGAAATCCAGGCGACGATCGTCGACAACATAAGACTGGGATCTTCCGTTACAGAAGCTGACCAGGCACTGCGTCAACTTCTGCTGTTTGGTGCGGTCGTCATCGGGGCGCTGCTGGTCCGCAAGGATACGGGTTGGAAAACCGTGTTGTACAACAGTGTCGCGCTTGTCGTGATGCTGGGTGGAGCTTACGCGGCGTTGCGGTTCGGGAGGGTGTTTGTGTCTCCGGTCTCACCCGCTTTGGCGATGCTCAGCATGAGCGCTGCGCAGGCGGGGCTCGATTACGCGAAGGAGCGGGCGGGCCGTCGCCAAATCACGCAAGCGTTCGCTCAGTACCTATCGCCTGACCTTGTTTCTCAATTGGCCAGCGATCCGACCCGTTTGAAGCTTGGCGGCGAGAAGAAGAAGCTGAGCGTCCTTTTCTGCGATGTCCGCGGGTTCACGACAATCGCCGAGCAGCTAAAGGATGACCCTCAACACCTCACCGAGCTGATAAACCGGCTGTTGACGCCGCTGTCGGATATCGTGCTCTCCCATGGGGGAACGATCGACAAATATATCGGCGACTGCCTGATGGCATTCTGGAATGCGCCGCTCGACGATCCCCACCATGCCGATCACGCGGTTTCAGCCGCGCTCTCAATGCTCGCTTCAATGGAGAGCCTGAACGCCGAGCTCGCGCGTGTGGCGGAGATCGCCGGTCGAACGCATCACGAGCTGCGTATCGGCATCGGCATCAACACGGGTGATTGCGTCGTGGGCAACATGGGTTCGACCCGGCGCTTTGACTATTCCGCGCTCGGCGATGCCGTCAATCTGGCAGCACGTCTTGAGGGGGAATCCAAGAACCTCGGCGTCTCACTATTGATCGGGGCAGGGACGGCGGCCAGCCTGGCCGACACGAGCGGTGTGAGGGAGCTCGGCCGCATCCTCGTCAAAGGCAAGAGCGAGGAAGTCTCGGTTTTCACTGTTGTGCGGTAGGAGATCGGACAGGAAGAATTTGACGGGAGAAAGCGTGCATCGATAGAGACGAACCGAAGAGTGTGATCCCGATCAACTGCGGCCGGAATGTCCACCGGCCGGAAGAATGAGCATTCCAATCTTTGATTTGGTCGAGCTATAGTCCGATCCGCGGCGCCGTCCGGTCACCATGCGGGCCCGCCTGAATATGGGGGTTCACGTGTCGTATCATTTCCTGGAAGTCGCCGTGACGCCGAGCGTCAGAGCCGCACAGGCGGATATGGGTGCGGATCAAATATGGTTGGGCAACCACGACCGCCCCTCAGATACATTCACGGAAAACGAAATCGCCTTCATCGCCTCGCGCGACAGCTTCTACATGGCATCGGTGTCTGAAACCGGGTGGCCATACGTTCAACACCGTGGAGGGAGAGCTGGTTTTTTGAAGGTCGTCGATCCTCGAACCATGGCATTTGCCGACTATCGAGGTAACCGCCAGTACATCAGTGCAGGAAATTTCGCAGCCAACGACCGAGCCTGCCTGTTCCTGATGGACTACGTCCGACGAGCCCGGCTCAAAATCTACGCACATGTCGAGCGGCTAACGCTCGATGCCGATCAGGCTCTTACCGATCTGGTCTCCGATCCCACCTACAAAGGCAGGCCGGAGCGGTTATTCAAGCTTCGGCTCGAGGCTTACGACTGGAACTGCCCGCAACACATCATCCCGCGCTATACCGAGCAGCAGGTCGAGGAAGCGGTAGCACCCCTTCGTCAAAGACTGCATCAGCTGGAAGCAGAAAACGCGACACTGCGGGCCCGTTTGGAAGGCAAAGCCTTGTGACCGGCGCTCGAACGATCGTCTAAGACTTACACACGAGATTGCGTGGTCGGTCGCCGGGCAGCGTTGCCTCAGCCGCTGGTTTCAACGTTCGTCGCCGGATGATGGTATAGCAGGCGATCCCAGCTGTACGTGGCTCGCCCGTTCGCTGATGTGACGATCGAGGGACGCGATCATCTCTTGGGGGCTGTCGCAGCCAGCGCCATATGCCCTCAACAGATAGGCAACCGCTTCCTCCCCCAACACGCTGGTCGGCTCAACGGTGTTAACGGCGCACCAGTCGAGGTGCGCGTCTCTGATCAAGTTGAGTTGCGTAACGTCAAATACACCCGCCACCATCGTCGTCTCCATTATCGATCTATTCGCAGTTACCATGAGACCGTTGCGACGATAACGCATGGACGCGGTTCTTGTTGCCGGCGACGAAGCCTGTTTCTCGTGACAATGCCTCGTCCAGAAGACATGGAGAACCTCTATGACGTAGGCCCCGCGCTGAAGGATGGGCATCGCCCGCAGACTTGAACACGGCTGCTCGGCATCACATCTATTGCCGGTAAAGCCCGCTCCATCTTGAAAATCTCATCAAACTGGAACGGTAACGTTTGTTTTATGCACGCTTCGGTGCAGACTGTCACTTGGAACGATTCCGGTTTTTTACTCTTCAGTCGACTCCACGACGGGCTTACTTAACGAGGTACTCGGTGATTGATTTCTTCGGCACAACGCAAGGTTTCATGACGTTGGGAGCGCTGATTGGCGCTGGTAGCTTTGCTCTGGGATCCGCCAGTCGGTCCATCCACAAACTTGGCGTTCTCGTCCGTCCGGGACAGACAAACCGGAACGCGCGCAGCCTTGCAATGCGAACGATGCTGGCGCTCGATGACTATGTCGGGGCTGCCTACGCAGCCGTCCATGACCGGCCTGAGTTCAATCCTATGGACCAAGAGGAGTTCGCGTTCCATCTTCCCGAACCAGTGCTGATCCTTCCTGACGACGCGGACTGGCAACTTTTCGGGGCAGATCTTGGCGAAGAGATATTGTGGTTTTCAAACCGTGTTAGCAACCACGAGAACGCTCTCGAAAGCCTCGATTTGTCGAAACCCGCGCATGACGGCTTTTTCGAGCGCCGCATTGAGGGTTACGCCCGGCTTGCTGCAAGAGCGATGGATCTGATTGCTCGGATCAGCAGCGAGTTCGACCTGACCCTTCCTGAAAAACCGGACTACTATCGTCAGGCGGAAGGGCTGGCCAAGATTCTGCACGGCCTCGATAAGGCGACCGCAAACAAGCTCCAACCCGCCACCGGGAATGCAACCACGAATGTGACTCCACTGTTCCCAAAGTCAGTGTGATCTGCCGCCGGCATCTGCCGATCGACATTTCAAACGTCAGGCCATGCGATCAGGCTGAGCCTGATACGGACCTTTTTTGTCAGAACTTGTACCGGACCCCTACGACATTGGCGTTCGAGCCGCCGTGCATGTCGCCCAGCGTTCCCCATGCGCCTGAGCGATGGTGGAGCCGCCAGAACACTTCCGTGTTCGGGAGCTTGTCGCTCGAAAGGCTCAGCTCAGGCCCAAGGTAGAACAGGGTGCGGGCGTTGCCGTCCCGTTCCTGCTCGTGATCCCGCTCCCGACCTTTCTGGCTTTTGGTGACATGGCTGAGGCCGAACGTGAAAGATGGCGCGACACGCACAGGACCAAGCTTGACGCCGTCATGTCGGCCCACGACACCGCCCCACACCTCGCCGCTCGTGCTCTGGCCGAACCGACCAGCAAGACCCGCCTCGAGGCCGAAGCTGAACGTCCCGAACTGGTATGGGAACACCTGGTAACCCAGCCCAATCAACGCGTTATCTTCGTAGTCAGAACCGAACACGTTGGCAGCGTCGAGCATGTTCTCATCGACCATAGCGCCACCGAACACCATCACCGACTGATCCACATCAGGACGGTCTGCCCGCGCATGACCGAGACCCAACTGCAAGACAACGGCCACCAAAGCCACCCTCGGGAAGAAATTCATTCCAGCTTTCCTCCTCAGGAGTTGTTTCGCGCGCCGTAACGTTAGCAAGACAACATACGACCTGATCCGTTGTAGGCAAGACGTCATCGACTGTCGAGAGTTGTGGCAGATCCGAAACGACCGAAGGAATTCTGCCACCGTTCGTGTTCCGTTTATAACGAGAGGCGTATTTGGCTCGGCCGCACCTGGTGGCCGAAGGCCTCGATCGGTATGGGTCGCGAGAAAAGGTAACCTTGCAGCTCGTCGCATCCCGCTGCGATCAGGAACTCCCTCTGCTCCTCGGTTTCGACACCCTCGGCCGTTGTTGCCTTGCCCAATGTTCGGCTCAGACTGGCGATAGCGGAGACGATGGCGGCACCTTCTGCCTTGCAGCCCAGCAATTGGACGAAAGACCTGTCGATCTTTACGCGGTCGATTTTGAGGTCAATCAAATGGCTCAGCGACGAAAAGCCGGTGCCGAAATCGTCGAGCGCAATTCTCACCCCGCGTGACCTGAGTAGGTTCAGGTTCTCGGCCGCGCCTTCGTCGAGGTTGAAAATGGCAGCCTCTGTTACTTCAAGCTCCAAGCGATCCGGCGAAAGCCCGCAATCTCTCAGAATCGACAGAACCATCTGGGCAAAGTTGCGCTGTCCGATTTGTGACGGGGAGACGTTGACGGCAATCGAGAGATGAGCCGGCCAGGACGCAGCAGCGGCGGCGGCCGTGAGCAAGACCCATCGGCCAAGCTGGTTGATCATCCCGGCTTCTTCAGCAATCGGAATAAACTTGTCGGGCGACAGAAGCCCCCTTGTCGGGTGGCGCCATCGGACAAGAGCTTCCGCACCTGTAAGATCACCTGACCTGTCTGCCTGATGGACGCCTTGAGCAAAAACTTCCAGATGACCTACCCTGTTGTCGCGGATCACCCGTTGCGTGTCACCCGGACCTTCATCTCTTTCCAGCATGATGCGCAGTTCGTTCCGCAGTTCGGTGCGTTCGTTTGCGCGGGTGTCCAGTGAACTATTGTATTCTGCCGCGCGGCCGCGGCCACTTTCCTTGGCATCGTAGAGTGCGACGTCTGCCCGACGAAGGAGTTCCCGGGCAGTGGTAAACGCGCCCTCAGGGGCCGTGTATCCGATGGAGCCGCCGATAGAGACAACGACAGTACCGTTCACAAGATGAAACGGGTCGCTGATGCGCGCCATGATCTCGTTGCACAAACCGATGATGCTTCGGTTGTGGCCGAGAGAGGGGATGAGGAGGGCAAACTCGTCGCCGCCGAAACGCGCAAGTGTGTCACCAGGCCGAAGAAGCGACTTCATCCGCTCTACGGCGATACGCAACAGCTCATCGCCAGCGAGATGGCCGTAGACGTCGTTGACCTGCTTGAATCGGTCGAGGTCGATCAGCGCGACGACAGTCTGGCGGTCTTGTGTCCCGAGTTCGGTAAGACATTGCTCAAGTCTTGTCGCAAACAAAGCGCGGTTGGGAAGACCGGTCAGCACGTCGTGATGGGAAAGATGCCGCGCATGGGTCTCGCTCGCAGCGAGTTGTTTCAGGCTATAACGCAGGCGCAGCAGCAGGGCGGAAAACAAGATGGTGACGACAAGTCCGGCGGCAGACAGGAAGGGCAGGAGACGCGCGATAACGCGAGACCCAGGCAGATCCGGTTTCCAGACGATAAATCCGATGGGCTCTGCCGTGCGGGTGGACGCCACCTGGAACGCGACCTCACCCGGTTCGTAATCCGCTGTGCGAGCATAACGTGCCCCCGCGAGACCCTGCTCCCTGCTCAACATATCGAGCGTCGGGCCGTCCAAAAACCGGATGGCGATCAGATAGTATTCCGCCTTCACCTTACCTGGATCATCTTGCACCTGATGAACCACCGGAACGATGCCCGCAATCGAGGGCCTGCCTTCCAGCCGGAGCAACTCCACCTGGTTCTTTTGGGGAGCGGGAGCGTGCTGCCCATTGGTTTCCAGGCCTTTTGTTACGGCCGAGATCATTGGCCAAAGGACGGGACGAACCCATTTGAAACGACGCACGCTATCGGGGTCAGGCTGGAGTGCGAGTTCTCCGTCGGGCGAAATCAGAAAAACGGCGCTGTAGCCAAAGACGGATGTGGCGATCCGACCAAACGTCTGGATCGACGCGCTTCTGGATATCTCCGTGCCGCTGTCCGAAGAGCCGGGCGATAAGAATGAAGCATAGCCTTCCGCCAGCAGTTGCATATCCTGTGCAACGCGGTCGACCTGATTTTGCAGCCTGCCGTCAACCAGCTCTCGTTGCCTGTCGCGCGCCGCAGAGTCGCTTTCACTTCCGGCCCAAATGGCTGCGAGAACAACGAGCCCTAATATTGCAAGACCGGTTCCGGTCAGCAGGATCAAAACCGACTGCGACGACGAACGAGCCGACAGTCGCGTCAACAATGAAAACACCCAGTTTGAAGACACGGAATCTCCCCTCGCCCAGGGAAGTGTAGAGGGGATTAATTACGAAATGCTTTTAAAGCATGTCTCAAAATTGAAGCATTCGCGATTGATGACGAAAACACGCAATGCCGGAAGCGGCCGGGGTCAAGATGAGCTTCTGGTTGGCCGCTGACAAGCATGCGAGAGAAGCTCTTAATCCTTGTATGTTCTAATATTCCCAATACGGGAATCGAGCCCGGACGACAAGAGGAGAGCCAGATGCCGAAAATGAACCCCAGAGCGCTGATCACACTGTGTATAGCTGCTTCGTTGCTCCTTTTGCCCACACATAACCTTAGAGAGGCAGTCGCTGCCGACCGGGCAGGAGATCAGAAGATCAAGGTTGCGTTTGAGGGAGGCTTTCCTCCCTTCAACTACGTGGACTCCAGCGGTCAACTGCAGGGTTTCGACGTCGACATCGCCAAGGCCCTTTGTGAGACGGCACGGCTTTCCTGCGAACTGGTCGTCCAGGAATGGACCGACATGATCCCCAATCTGCTTTCGAACAAATACGACATGATCGTATCGTCCATGTCGATGAGTGCAGAGAGACGCAAACTCGTGACATTCTCGGACAAATACTACGACAGTCCCTCCGTCTTTATCGCACGCAAAGACTCGGTCTTGACCACCATATCGGACGAAAGCCTCAAGGGCCTGCGCGTCGGCATCGCGGCGGAGACCTCACAGCAGGCATACATCAAGAAGTTTTTCCCAAGCGCCGAGACAACGGTGTTTCGCTCCTCGCCGGAGCTTTACAAGGCGCTGGCAAACGAGGACGTTGACGTCATGCTTGAAGACAAGCTTGCCGTGTACGACTGGCTCACGAACACAAATGAAGGACGTTGCTGCAAGTTCGTTGGCACCGACGTCAAGGACACATCGATCTTCGGCGAAGGTGCGGGCATCGCTTTCCGCAAGGACGATGCTGCGTTGACGGCAAAGATCAATGCGGCCCTGGCGGAGCTTCAGGCTGGCGAAGTCTATGACAGCATCAACGCGAAATATTTCCCCTTCAGCATCCGTTGATGCGGGCCATCTGGCATTCCTGAAGATCGAAACAGGATGTCGGGTCGACACCCTGCCGCGAACCGGCCTAAGCCGGAATCCTGATACAGCTCAGCGAATGTCGTAGTGGAGATCCGCTCGCATCATTTCGGTCAGTTCCGCACCGTTCCATAGGGCCCGTTCAGCTCCCGAGCAACCGTTTGGCAGGCGCGTGTTTGGTTGCTGTCTGGCTCGCTCACGCCCGCCAGACAGCAACCTCATACGGGCGAAGAGTGCGCTCGCCGAGCACGATGCGGATCCCGGTTGGTACCGTCCAGTCCTCCGCACCGTAGTTAAACGCGAAGACGAGCTCGCCGCGTCGCCGCATACGAACATGTTCCGGCAGCTCGAACGTGGGGATGTCCGCAGCGTCCAGAACCAGGCTCATCGTTGCGGCAAGGAGTGACTCATCCGGCCAGCAGGCCAGGTAATGGATCTTCTCCTTGCGGGTGAGGGCCGGCATGCCATCGCCGAAGCGGGCAAGAACATCGCCGGTCGCTTCTATATCTTCGCGCCAGCGGATTGCTGCGCCTGAGATCTGTCCGGTCACAGGCTGGGCAAGGCCCGGCCGCAGGGTGGCGACCTGCAGGACGCGGTGGCCTGTGAGATCGGCGAGCGGACCGGGGGGCAGATTGTCGGGAATGGTGAAGTTGCGGGTTCGGGATCCGGTTCGTGGACCGATCAGGACCACGCCGTCGAATTGGCGGAGTTCCCTCTCCAGATCCGCGGGTACTTCCGTGACGCAGGGCAGAACGACGAGCGCGTAGCCATCCAGCGGCGCGCCGGGGCGCACGAAGTCGATATCGACGCCGAGGCGCCGAAGGCTTTCATACCAGCGGAAGGTCAGTTCTTCGTAACGGAAGTCCTTGCCCTGTGGCTGGATCACCGTCGTCCAGTAGCTCTGGTAATCGAAGACAACAGCAACTTTAGCCGTCTGTGTTTCCGGCAGAGTTCCGAAGGTGGCGAGCTCGCTCGCTACCTGTCCCGCTTCACGGCCGCCGGGCGAAAGTTCGTCTAGGCCGGGAAGGTTCAGACCCGCATGCATCTGCTCCTGCGCGAAGGGTGCCTGCCTCCAGCGGAAATAGCTGACGACTTCCGCGCCATGGGCCAGCGCTTCCCAGGTCCAGAGGCGCACCATTCCGGGCTTCGGGATCGGGTTCCAGGGCGCCCAGTTTACCGGGCCGGGTTGCTGTTCCATCACCCAGAACCGGCCACGACCCACCGCGCGATAGAGATCGTGGTGGAACGGCGCGATATCCGGATGCGATGTCTCGGCCCAGCGATTGCGCTCCGCCTCGGAGAACGGAAACTTCTCGACGAAGCCGATCGGGTAGCTGTCCCAGGAGGCGAGGTCGAGATTGTCGGCCACCTGGAAATGGTCGAAATCAAGAACGAAGCCCATGAAGTTGTGGGTGATCCAGCGATCCGGTGAATGCCGGCGGATGATCTCGCACTGCATCGCGTCATAGGCTGCGACCTGATCCGAGTGAAAACGCCAGAAATCGAGCCGCGTTGCCGGATTGCTTTCGGTCACAGTGAGGTTCGGCAGCGCGACATCGTCGAAGCTTCCGACTTCCATCGACCAGAACACCGAACCCCAGGCTTCGTTGAGCTGCTCGGCAGACTGGTAACGCAGCCGCAGCCAGCGGCGGAATGCCTTGAGGTCTTCAGGCCCAAAGGACAGGGTCGTGTCGTGGCAGCCGTATTCGTTGTCGGTCTGCCAGCCGGCGAGGCCCGGATGGTCGCCGTACCGTTTTGCGACC
The DNA here is from genome assembly GCF_900108545.1 of Rhizobium sp. NFR12. NCBI lineage: Bacteria > Pseudomonadati > Pseudomonadota > Alphaproteobacteria > Hyphomicrobiales > Rhizobiaceae > Rhizobium > Rhizobium sp. NFR12. The sequence continues at coordinate 260,811 of NZ_FNWM01000003.1, forward strand.
GCCTCGACGATGCGGGCGCTCTCGCGCCACCAAGTCTCTGAGGAAAACGTGTAATGACGCCTCGAGCCGAAACCGCGCAGACGGCCGTGTTCGTCATAGGGCAGGATGTCGGGATACTCGTCGATCAACCACTTTGGTGGTGTCGCCGTCGGCGTGCCGAGCACGATTTTGAGGCCAGCCTTTGTCAGGACGTCCATCGCCCGGTCGAGCCAGGCGAAGTCGAAGTTGCCGCGGCTCGGCTCAAGCCGTGACCAGGCGAATTCGCCGATGCGCACGAAGGAAATTCCGAGCTCGCGCATGCGCCGGGCATCGGTTTCCCAGCGGTCTTCGTTCCAGTGTTCCGGATAGTAGCAGACGCCAAGCATTATCGTGTCAGATCCCCATTGACGACGGCGAGGCCGTCGGTATCGAACAGATGGCAGGCCCTGGCCGGAATGCCGATGCGGATAGGGTCGCCGGCCCGCTGGCTTGCAAGACCGTCGGCCTTGACAGAAATCTCTGCACCATCGGCGAGCGAAACGAAGAACAGCGTCTCGGACCCGAGATGTTCGGCAAGCTTGACGCGGCCTTCGAGAACGACGTCGCCCGTGCCGGTCGCATCCAGATGTTCGGGGCGAATGCCAAGCGTCATCGTTGCGCCTTTCACAGAGGCGCCGTGCGTGTCGAGCGAAAGCGATGCGCCGCCGGGAAGGCTTGCATTGACACGGCCGTTTTCTCCTGATGTCACGGGAACGGTGAGGAAATTCATCTTTGGCGAACCGATAAAACCGGCGACGAACAGGTTTTTCGGCCGGTGATAGAGCTCGAGCGGCGCACCGACCTGCTCGATGCGACCTGCCGACAGCACGACGATCTTGTCGGCCATGGTCATCGCCTCGACCTGATCGTGGGTGACGTAGATCATCGTCGCCTTCAGATCCTGATGCAGTTTCGAAAGCTCCGAGCGCATCTGCACGCGCAGCGCCGCATCCAGATTGGAGAGCGGCTCGTCGAACAGGAAGACGTCCGGATTGCGGACGATGGCGCGGCCGATCGCGACGCGCTGGCGCTGACCGCCCGACAATTGCCCCGGCTTGCGCTGCAGCAGCGGCTCAAGCTGCAGCATCTTTGCCGCATAGGCTGTGCGCTCCGCGACCAGAGCCTTCGGATGGCCCGTCATCTTCAGGCCAAAACCGATATTCTCCGCAACAGTCATATGGGGATAGAGCGCATAGGACTGGAAGACCATGGCGACGCCGCGCTCGGACGGGCCGACATCGGTCATCTCCTGCCCGCCGATCGACAGCGAGCCCTCGGAAATCTTCTCCAGGCCGGCGATCATCCGCAACAGCGTGGACTTGCCACAGCCGGACGGGCCGACGAAAACGCAGAACTCGCCATCGGCAATATCGAGATCGACACCCTTGATGACATTGACGGCGCCAAAGCTTTTCTTGACGGCGCGCAGGCTGACGTCGCTCATCGCATCTGTCTCCCATGGTTAGGTGTTAGTTCAAGAAGCAGGGCGCTTTCGGGCCGAAGCATCGGCAAGGGAAGGCCAGCAAGACCGGCATTCGCCAAATCGAAAGTGATCTCGCCCGAAAGCAGGCGCTTCTGACCGTCCGATATGCGGATGAACTCGGGCTCTTCGGGCAGAACGGTCTCGATGCGCCAGGTTCCGCGGAAGCGCGTGATCTGTTCGGGCAATCGCAGCGGAGAGGGCTGTTCGCCCACCATCTGCGGTCCCTGCGCAACGATGACGACGATCTTTTCAGCGCTGGCGGCACCCCAGACATAACGGCCGTCGATCGGCTCAAGCCGGAAATTGGCGCCGGGCGCATGCAGAAGAGGGCGAAGCCGCTTGTGGGTCTCAATACAGAGCGCCAGTTCGGCGCGCTCTTTTGCCGAGAGCTCCAGCGGGTTGAGTTCGACGCCGAAATGATAGGCCATCGCCACCAGCGCCCGGAAGCTCAGGGAATGGCGACGGTTGGTCTGGTGGTTGGGGTCTGCGGAGATGTGACTTCCGAGGATTTCCGGCGGTACGAAAACCGAGGCGCCGCGCTGGATTTCCAGCCGCTCCAGCGCATCGGTGCAGTCCGATGTCCAAACGCGGTGGGTGCGCGCCAGTGCGCCATAATCGATCCGACCACCGCCCGATGCGCAGCTTTCGATCTCGACATCGGGGTGAGCGGCGCGAACGCGGTCCATCAGGGCGTAGACGGCGCGTGTCTGGGCGGCGGTCCTTGCTTTGCCGTCGCGACCGCCGCTATGGGTCAGGTCGCGGTTCATGTCCCATTTGACATAGGAAACCGCGTGGGCGCCAAGCACCGCATCAATCTTCGAAAACAGATAGTCGGAGACGTCCCGCCGGGTGAGATCGAGCACGAGCTGGTTGCGGGACGCGAGCAGTGGCCGCCCTTCGACCTGCAGCGCCCAGTCCGGGTGGGCGGTAAACAGGTCGGACAAGGGATTGACCATTTCCGGTTCGAACCAGATGCCAAACTGCATGCCGAGGCCGGTCACGTGATCGACGAGCGGTTTCAGTCCGTCAGGATATTTGCGTGGGTCGATATCCCAGTCGCCGAGACTGGTCGTGTCGTCGTCGCGTTTGCCGAACCATCCGTCGTCCAGAACGAACCGCTCGATGCCGAGTGCGGCCGCAGCGGACGCCTGTGCCTGAAGCGAACCCAGCAGGTGGTCGAAATAGTTGCCTTCCCAGGTGTTGAGCGTGACCGGCCGTGGGCTCATGGAGCCGCCCGGCCACTGCACAAGCTCGGTGCGGACGAAGGCATGAAATGCCTCGCTATGCGGCCCGGCATAGGCGACCGGGCTTTGGTAACTCTCGCCCGGCGCTAGAATGATCTCGCCCGGCTCGAACAGTTCGCCGAGATGGACGAGCCGCTGACCATCATCGGTACGGTCGATGGCGATCTGGTGATTGCCGCTCCATCCGAGCGTGACGCCGAAACGCTGGTCAGCGCTCTCGACGAACAGCATCGGCAACCGGTCGTGGGAGGTGCGGCCGCGGCGGTTTTCCTGCATCCACAGGCCATTGCCGAGCGTTTCACGACGGGTCTGGAATTCTCGTCCCCATGAGCCGGTAAAACTGGTGATCGTTGTCTCACCTGAGGGCGCGAGGAAGCTCGCGGCCATGCAGCGATCGAGCTGGTAGTCGGTATCGCCTAGATTGGAGAGCCGGGTTGCGATCGAGAGCACGCCGGAAGCATGGTCCGTAAGCGTGATGGCGATCCCGATCCGGGCAACCGGGTCGCTTGCCGAAAGCACGGTCTGTGCTCCGTCCCGTGCTACCGACCAGCCGCTGAACGCGAGAATGAAATCGCGGCCGGCGCGGTGGCCTGCAATCGCCGGCCAGCCGAAAAAGCCCATTCCGCCAGATGGCAGCAGGACGGCCGAGGGGACGGCGACGTCCATGCCGTTGATACGGCTCGATCGTTCGATCTCAAACAGCGGATCGGCGACAACCGGCGGGCGGCCGAAGGCCAGGAACTCGGGCATTCCGGTTTCGGGCAGGCGCAGGCTGAGTGCGAAATCGCCCGAGCCGACAGTTACGATGTCACTCATCCCTTGGTCGCTCCAAGTGTCAGGCCGGCAATGAAATGCCGTTGCATCAGGAAAAACATGGCGACCGGCGGCAGGGCCGCGATGATCGAACCGGCGGACACCAGATGCCAGGCGGCAACCCATTGGCCGTTCAGCGAGTAGAGGCCGGCAGTCACCGGCATGGCGTGCTGGCCTTGCACGAGCACGGTCGCCCAGAAATAGTCGTTCCAGACAAAGGTGAAGATCAGGACGGACAGCGCCGCAATCGCCGGCCGCATCAGCGGCAGCACGATATGGCGAAAGATCTTCCATTCCGACACGCCTTCGACGCGCGCGGATTCAATCAGGGCAAAGGGCAAGCCCTTGATGAAGTTGCGCATGAAGAGCGTGCAGAAACCGGTCTGGAAGGCTGCATGGAAAAGCACCAGTCCTGTCACGGTGTCATAGAGACCGAGTTTCAGCGTCAGGTCGCGAACCGGCACCATCAGGATCTGGAACGGAATGAAATTGCCCGCGACGAACATGAAGAACAGGACGAGATTGCCCTTGAAGCGATAGACCGCAAGCGCAAACCCGGTCAGGCAGGAAATACCGACCGCGCCGATCACCGTCGGGATCGTCACCTTGAACGAGTTCAGGATGTAGAGACCGATCGGAGAATCCCGGAAGACGGCCGTATAGTTCTCGACACCGGCAAAACCGGAGGGAATGCCGAAGTAGTTGCCGGCTGCAAGATCGCCCGCCGGCCGCACCGAGGTGATGGCGACGCCGATCAGCGGCAGCAGCCAGAGGACGAGCGACACAGGCAAGAGCACCTTGTAGCCGGTCCGCATCCATGGCGATGCGTTCTGAATGGGGGAGGGGAACATCAGGCGTTCCTTTCCTGGACAAGCATCCGCACGATGAAGAGCGAGATGAACACCATCATGATCAGGAACAGCACGACTGCGATGGCGGCGCCATACCCCATGCGGAAACCGTATTCCGACAATGCCTGTTCGAACATGAAGTAGGAGAGAACCTGGCTCGATCCGTAAGGACCGCCGGCGGTCATGATCGACACGAGGTCGAAGGAGCGCAGCGAACCGATGACGGTGACGACCATCGCGATGAAAGTCGCCGGCGCAAGCTGCGGCAGGACGACGTACCAGAGAAGCTTGAGCCCCTTCGCGCCATCCATCCGCGCGGCCTCGACCTGTTCCGGATTGATGTTGTTGAGACCTGTCAGGTAGAGGATCATGCAATAGGCCGTCTGTGGCCACAGGCCGGCGATGATGATGCCGTAGGTGACGTAGCGCTCATCCGCCAGGACCGCCAGCTGCTCGCCCGTCAGCCACTCCAGCAGTTTCGAAAACGGCCCGAAATCCGGCGCGTAGAACCAGGTGAAGATCAGGCCGACCACGACCTGGCTGATGACAAACGGAAAGAAGAACAGCGATTTGTAGAGCCGGATGCCGGTGACCGACTGGTTGAGAAAAAGTGCTACGGCAAGGCCCGCAGGGATCGCCAAAAGATAGAGCAGCAGCCAGATGACGTTGTTCTTGAGGGAAACGTAGAAGGAATCGTCATCCAGAAGTTCGCTGTAGTTGCCAAGCCCGATCCAGACCTTTTCGCCAAGCCCGTCCCAGTCATGAAAGCTGATCCAGATCGACTGGAAGATCGGCAAAAGGACATAGACGATGAACATGAAAAGGCCGGGGGCGAGAAACAGCCATGGCGTGAGCCATTCCCTGTTGTTCTTCGAGCGGCGCGACGGCGGCGTTGCGGAATAGCTCACGACGATACCCCTGCAGATTTCTTCGGATTGCGGCCGGACGCAGGACCTTTCGGTCGCTGCGCCCGGTTTCCTGGGAGGAAGCGCTACTTGTAGACGCGGGTGCGGATCTTCTCGAGCCGCGCCAGGATGGCGTCGATCTTGTCCGGCTTGACCATGAACTCCTGGAAGCCTTCCATGCCGGCCTTTGCCATTTCGGCATTGGCATCGCGGTCATAGAACTGCGCAAGACCCTGGGCGCCCGATAGCATCGTGAAGCCCGCCTCGAGGAAGACGTCCTTAGGCTTTTCCGCCTGATTGTTGACGGGCAGCTGGCCAAGCGTCGCATTCATCGTTGACTGTGCCTGGGCCGAGCCGACGTAAGCGAGGAATTTCTTGGCGTCTTCCTTGTTCTTGGCCTTGGCCGGAATGTGGAACGTATCCGTCGGCGCTTCTTCGGCCCTCGGCAGGCCGGGGGTGATTTCAGGGAAGGGAAGGAAGCCGATCTGCTCTTCCTTCAGACCGCCGTCCTTCATCGTGGCGACGGCGAAATTGCCCAGCAGATACATGGCGGCCTTGCCCTGGACAAGCTGCGGGACTGCGTCCTGCCAGTCGATCGCCGCATGGTTTTCGATGAAATAGCCGGGCTTGACGAGCTCGGCCCATTTCTCGAACACGGCCTTTACCTTGGGATCGGTGTAAGGAACCTTGCCGGCCGTCAGGTCCATGTGGAACTGGTAGCCGTTGACGCGAAGATTGAGATAGTCGAACCAGCCGCCGGTCGGCCAGAGTGCCTTGGTGCCGATCGTGAAGGGCGTGATCCCCGCAGCCTTGAGCTTGGCGCTCGCGGCAATCAGCTCTGCCCAGTTCTTTGGCGGGGTGATGCCCTTTTCGGCAAAGATGTCCTTACGGTAGTAGATGCCCCACTGGTAATAGGTGTAGGGCATGCCCCACTTCTTGCCGTCGATCGTCATTGACGGTACGGCAGCCTTCATCTGCTGATCGTAGCCATTGGCCGCCCAGACATCGCTCACATCGGCAAACAGTCCCGCCTTGACGAAGGGCTCCATGCGATTGCCGGCATACCAGGCGACGACATCAGGCGCGTCGGCGGTCAGGAAGTTGCGGATGGCGGCCTTGTAGCCTTCGTGGTCAAAGTTGTTCCACTTCACCTTGATGTCGGGGTTGGCCTTCTCGAAGGCGGCAATCAGATCGCCCATCGCCTTTTTCGGCACGGGATCCGAATGGTCTGAATTGACAGTGATTTCGCCCGCGAAAACCGATGGCGCGATCAGAAAAGTCGACAATGCGAGGCCAAGCAGCCTCTTTCTTAGAACGGTCATGTGTTCCTCCCTTGTGACCATCGGTAACCGGATGAAGTCCTAGATTTCAGCCTTACCGATCGAGCTCCTCCAGCCCGTCTTGATGTTCCGCCACAAACCCGTAGAGTTCCACCGTATTTCAGGGAATGTTTTCCGGGATCCTAAGATGGATAAGGCCGCATCAACCATTTCAAAGGACGGATCGGTTCCGGCACATCCCGATCTCGATCCGCGGCACCCGCTTGTCGTGTTCGGCGACCATCGGTTCTGCGCCGGCGAAACTCTTGTCGTGCAGCGGATGGCAGGCCCGCATATGCACAGTCAGATCGAACTGAATTTTCTTACCCAGGGCCAAATGACCTACTGGTTCGACGGGCGGGAATTGACGATCGGCGCGGGCCGTCTCTGCCTTTTCTGGGGCATGGTTCCGCATCAGGTGACGGAGATCGAAAAAGGTACGCGGTTTGTCTGTCTCTATGTTCCCATGTCCGTTTTTCTTGGTCTTGCCACTCTCAGCCGGTTCCGGGATGCCGTCTTCCGTGGTGCGGTCATCGAAGCGACCGTTATCAGGCCTTTCGATGAGGACGTCTTTCTCAGATGGCGCGAGGAACTCTTGCAGGGTGACGAGGGACTGGCAGAGATCGTCCGAACCGAGCTCACGGCCCGGGTTTTGAGGATCGAACGGGAAGGTTGGCGGGATCTGCGCGAACACGCCCCTGCCATTGCCGGCCTATCATCCAGTGACAGCGGGCGCGCCGGTCATGTGGAGCAGATGTTGCGTTTCATTGCCGAACACGCCCTCGGCGATATTTCCGTCGATCACGTGGCGCGGGATGTGGGACTTCATCCAAATTATGCCATGAGCCTGTTCAAGCGGGCGGTCGGCCAGACGATGAACCAGGCGATTGCCCGCCACCGGCTGGACACGGCTCGCTCGCTTTTGATCTCGACAGACATGTCGATCACGAATGTCGCCTTCGAATCCGGCTTCGGCTCGGTGTCGCGCTTCTACGAAGCTTTTGCTGACCGCTTCGCCGACCGGCCATCCGCGTTTCGCCGCAGGATGCAGGCAAATGCGCGACGCGACTGACACTGCTTGATGACCAGCCGTTCTGGTTGAACGTCCGATTTCAAGTTGAATAGAGCCTTCGCAGGCAATTCCTGTAAGCCGCGCTGAGCAGCGGCCCTAACGTGGTCGTGCACGTCGATTGAGGTTGAGTTTGCATTCTGGGCGATACCTCCGTACATCGCGCAGACACAACCGCTAAGCCCTGTAGGAGTATAATTTTGCCGGAGTTCGAACAGACCCTGGGAGCGGGTACGCTCATATCCATTGCGGCTGGCGCCGTTGCGCTGCTGCTGGTTCTTATCATCAAGTTTCGCATCCACGCTTTTGTCTCGCTCATTCTCGTCAGTTTCCTGACCGCGCTCGTGACGGGAATTCCGGCGGGGAATATCCTCACCACCCTCACGTCCGCATTTGGCTCGACCCTCGGGGGCGTTGCTCTGCTTGTCGGCCTTGGCGCCATGCTGGGTCGCTTGCTGGAAGTATCGGGTGGTGCGCAGGCTCTTGCGGATGACCTCGTCCGCCGATTTGGCGAAAAACGTGCACCGCTGGCGTTGGGCATCGCGTCGCTGTTCTTCGGCTTCCCGATCTTCTTCGATGCAGGCCTCGTCGTCATGCTTCCGGTGATGTTCACGGTAGGGCGTCGCCTTGGCGGAAGCCTTCTTCTCTACGGCATCCCGGTCGCGACCGCCTTCTCGTGCATGCACGTTTTCGTGCCGCCGCATCCCGGGCCTGTCGCCGCAGCCGAACTGCTGGGCGCTGACGTCGGACTTCTGATCATCGTCGGTCTGTTGGTCGCCATCCCGACCTGGGTCGTTGCGGGCCATTTTTTCGGAAGCTGGATCGGCAAACGCATCTACCTGCCGGTGCCCGACAACGTCACTGATGAGCAATCCTCCGACGACGATAGAATCTCCCTGCCGAGCCCTGGCCTCGTCGTTGCACTTCTTCTTTTGCCGCTCGTTCTCATCTTCATGAATACCGGCCTCGACTTCGCGCGCGCACAGGAATGGGTCAGCAAGGATGCCAGCTGGTTCCAGCTTGCCCGCACCGTAGGCTCTACTCCAATCGCACTTCTGATTTCGGTTCTCGTCGCCGGCTACGTTCTTGGGCCAATGCGCGGTCGCGATCCGATCAAGGTGGAGCGCATCGTTGACTCTGCTCTTGGACCTGTCTGCTCTGTTATCCTGATCACCGGCGCGGGCGGCATGTTTGGCGGCGTTCTGCGTGCTTCTGGGATCGGCAATGCTTTGTCGGATGTGCTTGCCGATATCGGTATGCCCATACTGGTGGCAGGCTTCCTGATCTCGACCGCGCTGCGCGTTGCACAGGGCTCCGCGACGGTTGCACTCATCACGGCTGCTGGCCTGGTGCAGCCTGCGGTGCAGGCTGCCGGTTATCAGGGTATTCAGCTGTCAGCGATCGTCATCGCGGTCGCATCCGGTTCTGTCATGCTGTCGCATGTCAATGATTCCGGCTTTTGGCTGGTCGGTCGCTTCTTCAACATGGACATCAAGACCACGTTCAAGACCTGGACCGCGATGCAGACGTTGGTGGGCCTCGTTGGCTTTGCGCTTTCCGGGATCATCTTCTGGCTGGCCTAACAACCCGGTTTCATAGCCAGGCACGCTCTTGATGAAGGCGTGCCTGGCTTCCCCCGCTCTAATCGGCAAATTTCCAGACGGTCGGCAGCGAGCCGCGCTCAGACAGCGCCGTGACCACGGTATCACTCACCGGAAAAACTTCTGCAGAGACGGCCTCAGTCGCAGGAACCCCCGATAGGCCATCTCGAACAATGGCGTGGCGGGAGGCCAGCCTGCGATGAGACCGAGCGGGCGCAAAAGGGGTATCGCCCGCCACATTGCGGCAAAGGCTGCCGCCCCCGACAAAAGCTTGCCTCCTTCTTCGGCATGAAACCGCGACAGGATCTCCACACGATCGACAGGACACGATGCCATGGGATCGCAGGCGTCGATGAAGCGGATTGCATTGCGGCGGTCCAGCCTCCGGATGATCGCGATCTCGCGCCGGCAAAGCGGGCAGCCGCTGTCAAACCAGACGGTGACTTGCTCCATCATGACGTGTGCTTCGTAGTGTTGATGAGCATGGCTAATACCTCGAGTGCGAAGAATGCCAAACCATCCCATCTGCACAGATGTTCCGCAAGCATAGGTTACATCACAGCCTACCTGCTGGATCGGTGCTCTCTACCCCCGATACAGGGCACCTTGCGCCCACGAGCGCCCAAGTATTCAACCAAGGCCGCATCCAAGATGGAAACCAGAGACGCAGCCTGATCGGCTTGCGGCGGCGGAACCTATGGGGCATTGATGGCCTCAGCCACCGCCGGAGATCGACAGACATGGCAAGACGAATACGACTGGGCATTGTCGGTGCAGGGATCGCCGGGGTGACTCTGGCCAGAGCCATGGCCGACTGTGCGGATGTCAGGATTTTCGAGAAAAGCAGAGGCGTCGGCGGACGGATGGCGACACGGCGAACCGATGCCGTGACTTTTGATCATGGAGCGCAGTATTTCACCATCAGGGACGGACGTTTCCGTGCAGCGCTGCAGACGGCGCAGGCCGACGGAGTGATTCAGCCCTGGACCGGTGCGCTTGCAACGCTGCCCGACGGCAATCTCGCGGCTTTGTCGGGGGGCGACACCACGCGTTATGTCGGGAGCCCTTCGATGAACGCGCTTGCGAAAGCGATGGCGGCAGGCCTTGATATCCAGACCGACGCGCCTGTGGAGGCGATCAGCGGCACGGCGGGTAAGTGGTTCTTGAAAATCGGCGATCGCCGCGAGGGCCCGTTCGACTGGCTGGTTTCAGCGGCGCCAGCCCCACAGTCGGCATTGCTTCTTCCTGACGAGTTTACGCATCACGGGGCGCTGGCAAAAACCCGGATGAATGCCTGCTTCACGCTGATGATTCGCCAGACCGAGGATGCAAAGCTTCCCTTTGCTGCCGCCCGTGTCGATGATCCGGTCATCGGCTGGATCTCCCGCAACAATTCCAAGCCGGAACGGCCTGACGACCCCTGTCTAGTGGTGAACGCGACGGCCAAGTGGTCGGACGATAATTTGGAGGAGCCACTGGAAGACGTTCGTCGGACGATGCTGGAGGCGCTCCAGCGCTATATTCCGATCTCCCCGAGTGAGGCTGAGGCTGCAACCATCCATCGTTGGCGCTATGCCAATGTCGATCGGCCGGCCGGACAGGCTTTCCTTCTCGATGATGTGTCCCAATTGGCGGCTTGCGGAGACTGGTGCATCGCAGGGCGGGTCGAGGCAGCGTTCCTCAGCGCCGCGGCCCTTGGCGATGCGCTCAAACAGATCGTAAAGGTAGCGCCATGACAATGACCCCGCGGACCATCTCCACGCTTCTGACCTATTGCGGGGCCCTGCCGTTCTGGCTGCTGGCATTTGCCCCCTCGACCGTTCTCGGTTTTGAAACGGCACCCGCATTCCTGTCCTACGGGGCAGTCATCGCATCCTTTATGGCCGGAGCCCTCTGGGGAAGCGCTCAAACCGGCAGGGGCGACCTGGTGATCATTGTCGCCAGTAACGTGCTGGCTCTCATTGCCTTTGCGACACTGGTTGCCAGTCCTTTGCCGATAGCCCTGCTGGTACAGGTGTTGTTGTTTGCCCTTCTGCTGATCGCCGACCACAGGACCCTTTCTACGGATCCTTCACGGCAGTGGTATTGGAAACTGCGCATTCGGGTGACTGCGCTTGTCGCGCTTGCCTATGGCGTCATGCTTTTCCGCTACGTCTTTTGAACGGGTGGCTGAAACTGCGCTCTCAAGCGTCATCAACTCGATAGGTTGGCGAAGCCGCAGGTATCTCGATGGCACAGTGCCGGTGGCCGTCTCAAGACGGCTTCCGTCCTTTTCTAGCTCGCAGGCCCGGTGCGTCGTTTCCCTGAGGTTTTAAGCTCCCGGTTGATCCGATCGGCCGCATCTGCCAATGCTGTCCTGTCTGACTTTGCCCCCGACAATGCGTCATGCACTTCCTCGCCAAGGATCCTTTCGATCGCTGAATATTGCGGAATATTGGGTCGCTGCCATGTGTGCAGCAGGTTCTTCTTCGCGAGCTGATCGACAAAACGCACGATCGGCGAACTCGCCGCAGCTTCCGGGTCCGCACTCACCGAGAAGCGCGGGGCGATCGGAAAGCCGTTCTTGACATGGGCCTTCATGGCCTCGCGCGACGCCATCCAGGCGATTGCGTCTGCGGCGAGTTCCACCCGGGCTTCGGGCAGATTGGACGGAATGCAGAAAAGGAAACCGCCGATCGGCGAGGCGCGGGTGCCGCCGGGCCCGGAGGGCTGTGGCAGGTACTCGACCCGCCGCTTGACCACGGACTGGACGTCGTACTCGAACCTTGCCGCGCGCATCGTCCAGAAATAGCCGAGACTGGCCTTTCCCTTCATGAACACGTCAAGCGTCTTGTCCCACGCCATGTTGAGAATGCCCGGCGGCGAGATCTCGATCAGGCGCCGCATGAAGTCCAGCGCGGAGAGGGCGGCATCCGACTGGATGGTACAGTGCAGTTCTTCGAGGTTCACACCCTCCAGCGTAAAGCCCGCCCGGGACTTGCGCAGTGAAATGGTCGGCTGGCCGCAAGCGCCGAGAAAGAACATGAAGCTCGACGCGATCGGCATGCCGCGGGCACCGTCCCAGACTGCGCCATACATGCCGTGCTGCGGGGCGTGGAAATGCCGGCCTGCGGCAAGCACGTCCTCGAACTTTCGCGGGAAATCCAGCCCGGCATCGGCAAACAGGTCCCGCCGGGCGGCGAGGATCTCAATCGTGCAGTAGCCCGGAACGCCATAGTCCTGGCCATCCCAACGGGCCGTCGACCAGATGGAAGGATGGAAGTCGAGCGGGTTAATACCGGTTTTCTGAATCAGGGCATCAAAGGGGCGGATGATGTCCTTTTCGGCAAACTCGCCAAGCCAGGGCATGTTGATGGCGAGAACATCGTAGTCGGAGACCGGTTTGTTCCGATTGTCCAGGATGCGGCGATAGAGATCCGGCAGGGGCAGAAGATCGAAGTTCTTCTTCGATGCGAGGTTGTTGCGGAAGTCGGCCCACATGTTGCGCATGGACGAAAAGTAGTTGTCGTCGTTGAGGAGGAAGCGCAGTTCGATATGCGACTCGACCCGCTTCTGCACCAGTCGCATGGGCGGGATGATCTGCGAGCCCAACGGGGTCCCGCCAAAGTAATAGTCTTCCTCCTGCTCGCCGCCGCGCAGGCCGAGCGTCTGGGCAAGCAGGGACTTCGTCTTTCCGGCATAAGCCTGGAAGGACTGCAGGAGCTTTTCGCTCGGTTGCAGGGAAAAGGTCTTGGCGCCGGGCCCCTTGGGGACTTTCAAAATGTAGCCACTGTCCACCATGCGATTGATCAGCCGCATGGAAGTTGCGTAGGGCAGGCCGGATTCCTGGCCGAGCGTTGAGATGGCGACAGTCTGGCTGTGGATATGGGCCTTGATGAGAAAGACCACGATTTTCCAGCCGGGGTCTTCGTCGAATCCGCCGATCACGTCGCCGAAGGGCCGCCGGGTCTTGTCCAGGAACTCAATCACCCGCAGCATTTCGTAGTCGTTCACGTCGGCCCCCCGTCCGTCGCGTCACTAGACGATGTTCGTAGCCATTGCAGCGCCTCTTGGCTAGGCGCTCCAGGTGCTGACGCGAATGTGGTGATTATTTTTCCGCCGGCGGCAGCAGACCCGCGCGGCGTTCGGACTGCTCGAACAGCACAAAGAAGTCCTTTTCAGCCAGCCCTTCCGTAAAGGCGGTCTCGTATTGCTGACGGATCATCGATGCCATGTACATCGGGATATGGTCTGCCCGGGCCGCGTCGAGGATCAGGTCGAAGTCCTTCATCATCTGCGACACCGAAAATGCCGGATCGAAATTGCGCTGGACCAGAAGGTCACGCTTATAGGCGATCAAAGGCGACGCAACTGCACTTTCGCAAATGACATTGAGCATGGTCTCAACCGAGAGGTTTCCCTTGAGGCCGAGCGTCAGCGCTTCGCCCAGCAGCGCCGATGTGGCGCCCACCAAGGCGTTGAGGACGAGCTTCAGATAGCGGGCCTCCTCGGCCTGGCCGACATAGAAGCGACGCGAGGCAAAGCAACCAAAGATAGGATCGAGGCGCTTGTAGGCGTCTTCCGGACCTGACGCCATGACCGAAAGGGTTCCCGCAGACGCGGTCGCCGTGCTGCCCGAGACCGGTGCGCGCAGGTAATGGACGCCGCATGCGCTCATGGCTTCATTCACTTCGGCGGAGATCGCGGGCGACACAGTGCTCATTTCCACCAGCGTCTGGCCTGATGTCATGACGCTCGCAAGGCCGCCCTTGCCGAAGATGAGGTCGCGCAAAACGGCGTCGTTGGGAATAGTCAGGATCACGACGTCGGATTTCGCGGCCAGATCCTCAAGCGTGTGGGCGACATTGGCGCCTTCCGCAACGATCGTCGCCCGATTTTCGGGCAAGGGTTCATAGACGTGAAGCCGGTAACCGGCTTCCAGTACCCGGCGGCTCATCGGAGCGCCCATCTTGCCTATGCCAGCCCAGCCGACTGAAATTTCTTCGTTCATTGCGTCCTCCCGTCCCAATCGACAACAGGCTGTGACGGACCACCGATCTGGCCATCGCCTGGGGATCCATACGCCCAGCGCGCGCATCGATCAGCGCGGACCAGACATTTCCTCCCTCCAAAACACTAGAGCGACAGCCTACCGAATGCTCTCTGCAAAATATCCATTCTGGACAAAAGGGGGGCTGTGACAGGTTCCGTTATCTACTAGCCTGAAGTCGGACCGTTCAGCGTTCCGTGGGAGGAACTTAGCTGACAACAAGGATCATGGTGTGCGCGCTGTCGAGCGTCGTTCACCTGTGCCGTGTGTTTCGCAGGATATGTCGAGGATCGGAGGAGGATCCGCCATGCAAGACGATCATTTCAGAAATTTGGATATTCGCCGCTAGCAAACCTCGGCAATGCGTTGGTGAGGCCACTGCCGCCATGTCGCCTCGTGACATCGGAGATTGGCGGGGCGCGGCTGGCAGCGCAGGCAGATGCAGTTATTTCGGGAAGGACAGTCAGATGAAAGCCGTTCGCTACTACACACAGAAAGACATCCGGGTGGAGGATGTCCCGGTGCCTTCGGGTCCGCTCGGGGACGACATGGTGCTGATAGAGCCGCTGGTCTGTGGCATTTGCGGGACCGACCTGCATGAATACATTGCCGGGCCGATCGTCACGCCGAGTACGCCTCATGTCTATTCGGGCGCAACACTGCCACAGATTCTAGGCCACGAATTTTCGGCGCGCGTCCTCGAAGTCGGGCGCAACGTCACGCATGTTTCGCCTGGAACCCGCGTGTCGGTGCAGCCGCTCATCTCCCCACGCGACGACTATTACGGGCGCCGCGGTCAATATCATCTCAGCGAGAAAATGGCCTGCGTCGGCCTGTCCTGGGACTGGGGCGGCATGGGCGAGCGCGCTGTCGTCAACAGCTACAACGTCTTTCCGGTCCCTGACAGCGTCAGCGACGTTCAGGCGGCGATGATCGAACCGGCGGCGGTCGCGCTCTATGGCGTCGATCGCGGCGGTGTCGAGGCCGGAAGCACGGTCCTTGTCTCCGGCGTCGGGCCGATCGGAGCGCTGGTCCTTCTGGCGACCCGCGCAGCCGGTGCGACGACGATCTTCGTTTCCGAACTCAACCCCAACCGCCGGGCGCTGGCGCAAAAGCTTGTCCCGGAGGCGATCGTCTTCGACCCGCGCGAAACGGATGCGGAAAGCCTGTTCCGCCAGCATACCGAGGACGGCGTCGGCGTCGATGTGGCGCTCGAATGCGTCGGCGCGGAAGCCTCTCTCAATCTCTGCGTCAAGGCCGTCAAGCGCCGAGGCACGGTCGTCCAGGTCGGCCTGCATGTCAAACCTGCCTCGATCGACGCCATGCTCTGGGCCTTGAAGGACATCACAGTGGAGGCGACGTGGTGCTATCCGGTGACGATCTGGCCACGCATCGCCCAGATGATCGGCGCCGGCATCTTTCCGGTTGAGCAGATTGTGACCGCGCAGATCTCGCCGGAGGATGTGGTCGAGAAGGGTTTCGAGGCTCTGCTCGATCCCAATGCGTCACACATGAAGATTCTGGTCAACATGCAGGGCTGACACCCTGCGCTTGCCGCGGACCGTGACAAGCGCGGCCGCCACGCAGATCCGTCCGACCAAAGGTGATTTGCGGGCGGTCTGCAGCACTTGAAACAGCCTGATCCAAGGGGGTTATCATGCATTACATCGTTCATTGCCTCGACCATCCCGGTGCCGTTGACAAGCGCCTCGCCCATTACGATGCCCATAAGGCCTATCTGGCATCTGCCAAGACAAAGACCGTAATCTCCGGTCCTCTTCTCGCCGACGACAACGAGACGATGATCGGCTCGCTGTTCCTGCTCGAGGCCGACACGAAGGACGAGGTGGTGGCCTTCAACCAGGCAGATCCGTTCAATGCTGCCGGCGTCTGGGCGTCGGTAAACATCCATCCCTTTGCCAAGCGGGTGGACAACCGATGAGCGGCTACGAGGGAAAACCCGTCCAGGCGGCCATTGTCGGCCTTGGCTGGTGGGGCAAGAAAATGGCGACGCTGGTCAATGCCGGAGGTGCTGAAATGCACTTCGTGCATGGCGTCGACCCCAACCCGGCAGAGCAGGGCTTTGCCGCGGAACGGGGCATGCGTTTCTCCTCCGAACTCGGCGAGGCGCTTGCCGATCCCGAGGTCGAGGCGGTGATTTTGGCAACGCCACATTCGCTGCACCAGAGCCAGATCGCGCAGGCGGTTGCCGCCGGCAAGCATGTCTTTTGCGAAAAGCCGCTTGCGATGACCAGGAAGGACGCCGAAGCCTCTGTCGCGCTGTGCGAGAACGCCGGTCTGGTGCTTGGCATGGGCCACGAGCGCCGCTTTGAACCGCCGATTGCCGAGATCCGTGATGCCGCAGCCACGGGCCGCCTTGGCCGCCTGCTGCAGATCGAAGCCAATTTCAGCCATGACAAGTTCCTGGGGCTCGATCCGTCCAACTGGCGGCTCAATGCCGAACAGGCGCCGGCGGGCGGCATGACCGCCACCGGCATCCATCTGACGGACCTCTCCGTCAAGCTGATGGGGCCGGCGAAGGATGTCCGCGTCATCTGCGAAAACCTCGCGTCGGAAATCCCGCAGGGCGACACCATGAGTGCGCATATCCGCTTCAAGTCCGGCGGGTCGGCCTATGTGTCCGCCACACTTGCAACGCCGTTCATCTCGCGCTTTGCGGTGTTCGGCACGCTCGGCTGGATCGAGGTGCGGGACAAAGCGCATGTGGAATCGCCTGATGGGTGGATCGTCACCGAGGGCTGGAAGGGCCAGCCGATAACGACCCGCGAAGTGTCACCGGCCGAGCCGGTCCGGGACAACCTGCGGGCTTTTGCGCGCGCTGTCCGCGGCAGAGAGACCTATCCGATCAGCGGCGAAGAAATGATCGACAATATTGCGCTGCTCGAAGCGATCATCCTGTCTGCCCGCTCGGGCGCAGTCGAGCAACTTTGAGATTGGCTTTGGGAGGAGCATCATGAAAGCCTTGGTATTCGAAGCACCGGACAAGCCTGTCATTGCCGATCTGGCCATGCCGGAAATCTCTGCCAACGAGGTCCTCGTCCGAACCCGTGCCGTCGGCATCTGTCACTCGGATTACGAACTTCTGGCCGGTCGCTACATCATTCCGATCTCCTATCCGGTGACGCCCGGCCACGAGTGGAGCGGCGAGATCGTCGAGGTCGGTCGCAACGTCACGGGCTTCAAGGCGGGAGACCGTGTCGTCGGCGAATGCGTGGTGCGCACGCCCGAGCGGCTTCATCATTTCGGTTTTTCGATAAGCGGCGCCGACCGGGAGTTCTTCGCCGTCAATCCGGAGTGGCTGCATAAGCTGCCGGACGCGGTGGACGACAAGAAGGCGGCGCTGATCGAGCCGTTTACCTGCGGCTTCTATGCGGTGCTGCGGTCCGGCGGCACCAATGCCAGCGAGACGGTCGTCGTCTCCGGCGGCGGAACCATCGGCCTGGTGTCGGCAGCGGCTGCGATTGGCATGGGTGCGCGCGTCATCGTCGTTGATCCGCTCGCAACCCGTCGCGATGTGGCGCTGAAACTCGGCGCAGACGCTGCGATCGATCCATCCGATTGTGGCGCGGCAGATCGGATCCGCGAGATGACCGGTGGTCATGGCGCTGATCTGGTGGTCGAAGCCTCCGGACATGATGCCTCGCTTGCGGCGGCGTTCGACTACGCAAGAGAAGACGGGCGCATGTCGATGGTCGGCATCAACATTGGCCGCAAAGTCCCTGTTGTCATCGGCCAGATCCAGATGAAGAATCTGACGGTCCGAGGCTGCATCGGCTCCCCCGGCGTCTGGCCGGCCGCAATCCGCTTCCTGGAGCGAACAGGCATCGACCTCTCGCCGATCCAGACCCATGACTATGCTCTGACGGATGCCGTGGAGGCATTCGGCTTTGGCAAGGATGCGACCAAGAGCATCAAGATCACTCTTTTGAATGGATGAGAACATGACACATCACGCTCTCATTGTCGGTGCGACCGGCATTGCCGGCAGCAATCTTGCCGAATACCTGCTGGCCCAAGGCGGCTGGGAGATTTCCGGTCTGTCCCGGTCGCAAAGCCCGATTGCCGCCGTCCGGACCCTGTCCTGCGACCTCACCGACGCTGCCTCCGTCGCTGCCGCCCTCGAGGGTATCCGGCCTACCCATGTCTTCATCACCGCCTGGTCGCGGCAGGAGACGGAAGACGAGAACTGCAAGGTGAATGGTGCGATCGTCCGCAACGTTCTCGATGCCCTGCGTGGCCGAGGTGTGAACCATGTCGCCCTCGTTACCGGCACCAAGCATTATCTTGGGCCTTTCGAGAACTATGCGAAAGTCGCGCCGCAGACGCCGTTCCGCGAAGAGCAGGAGCGCCTTCCCAACCAGAACTTCTACTATGTGCAGGAAGACGAGGTCTTCGAGGCAGCGGCCCGGGAAGGGTTCACCTGGTCGGTGCATCGGCCCCACACGCTGATCGGCTATGCGGTCGGCAATGCCATGAACATGGCGGCCACGCTCGGCGTTTATGCCTCCATCTGCAAGGAAACCGGCACGCCCTTCGTGTTTCCGGGATCCGCCGAGCAATGGCAGGCGGCGACCGACGTGACGGATGCCCGCATCCTTGCCAATCAACTCGCCTGGGCGGCAACGACGCCAGCAGCTGCCGACACGGCGTTTAATGTGGTCAATGGTGACGTGTTCCGCTGGAAGTGGCTCTGGCCGCGCATCGCCGCCTATTTCGGCATCGAAGCTGCGGACTATCCGGGCTCTCCCCAGCCGCTCGAGATAAAGATGGCCGATGCCGCGCCCATTTGGGACGCGCTGGTGAAGAAGCACGGTCTGAAGGAAAATGCGCTCTCGCGCGTCGCCTCATTCTGGCACACGGATGCCGACCTCGGACGGCAGGTGGAAACGTTCAACGACATGGCCCGCAGCCGCAAGGCGGGCTTCCTCGCCTACCAGGACACGACGAAATCGTTCACGGACGCCTTCGATCGTCTGCGCGCCGACCGGATCATTCCGTGATGCCGGAACCAAGCGACCAGCAAGGAGATCGACACGCCATGGCTGACATCGGTTATTTTACGGAGACCAACTCGGTCGACACCGTCAATGCGCGCATGGGCGATGACGTTGATCCGCGCCTTGCGCAAGTGATGGCGAGCCTCGTGAAGCATCTGCATCGGTTCGCCCGGGAGATCCAGCTGACGCAGGACGAGTGGGAGACAGCGATTGGGTTCCTCACGCGCACGGGCCAGACCTGCACGCCGGAGCGGCAGGAGTTCATTCTTCTGTCCGATACGCTCGGTCTCTCGATGCTGGTCGATGCCATCAACAACCGCCGGCCCAAGGGTGCCACGGAAAACACAGTGTTCGGTCCGTTCCATGTCGAAGGCGCGCCGGTGCGGGAGATGGGCGACGAGATCTGTCTGGATGGTAAGGGCGAGAGCTGCCTGTTCCTCGGCCGTGTGCTCGATCTCGAGGGCAAGCCGATCGAGGGGGCGCGGATCGACGTGTGGTCCGACAATGCCGACGGCTACTATGACGTCCAGCAGCCCGACATTCAGCCGAAATGGAACAATCGCGGCGTATTCGTCACCGGGGCCGACGGACATTACAGCTTCATCGGCATCAAGCCGGTGTCCTACCCCATTCCCGACGACGGTCCTGTGGGCGAGATGCTCGCGCATCTGGGACGGCACCCATATCGCCCGGCCCACATGCACTACATGGTGCGAGCCGAAGGCTATCAGAAGCTGGTGACGCATACGTTTGTCGGTGGTGATGCGTATCTCGAATCCGACGCGGTGTTTGGCGTCAAATCGACCCTCGTCGCACCCTTCGACCGCCTTGAAGACGGCGACACGCTGTGGCGTTCGGAGTTCGATTTCATCCTCGTGCGACCTGACCAGTCAAGATAGGAGCCAGGCTTGGACAATTTCATCTATAATGGAAATCCGGCCCGCGTGATTTTCGGGCGTGGAACGATCTCTCGCCTGGCGGAAGAGGCCGAGCGATTGTCGGCCGACCGGGTGCTGGTGCTTTCAACGCCCGAACAGGCAGACCAGGCGCAAGGGATTGCAGAGGTTCTGGGCTCGCGCTTTGCCGGGCTGTATTCCAAGGCGCAGATGCATACGCCGGTCGACGTGACGGCCGATGCTTTGCGTGAGGTCGAGCGCCTCGGGGCCAATGCGGTTCTGTCGATCGGCGGCGGGTCTACGACAGGGCTTGGTAAAGCGATCGCCTTTCGCACCGACCTTCCGCAGATCGTCGTGCCGACGACCTATGCCGGGTCTGAAGCGACTCCCATTCTGGGTGAGACGGAGAATGGCCGTAAGGTGACGAAATCCGACCCGCGCATCCTTCCCGAGGTCATCGTCTACGACGTGGACCTCACTCTCACCCTGCCGGTTGCCATGTCGGTTACAAGCGGCATCAATGCCGTGGCGCATGCGGTGGAAGCGCTTTATGCCCGCGAGGCCAACCCGATTGTTTCGCTGATGGCGGAGCAGGGGATTTCCGCGATTGCCCGCGCGCTCCCCATCATTGCCCGTCGCCCGGATGATCCGGATGCCAGGGCGGACGCGCTCTATGGCGCCTGGCTCTGTGGCGTGTGCCTTGGATCCGTCGGCATGGCGTTGCACCACAAGCTTTGCCACACGCTCGGCGGCATGTTCAACCTGCCGCACGCCCCCATGCATACGGCACTTCTGCCGCATGCGGTCGCTTATAACGCACCGGCCGCGCCGGAAGCCATGGCGCGTATTGCGCAGGCGCTCTCCGCAAAGGATGCGGCAACGGGGCTGTTTGATTTGGCTCAAGGACTGGGGGCTTCGATGGCTCTTAAAACTATGGGCATGCCGGACGACGGCATCGATCCTGCCGTCGAGCAGGCCATGGCCAATGCCTACTGGAACCCGCGAGTGCTGGAAAAGGATGGTTTGCACCAGCTCCTAGCCGGGGCTTACGAGGGCCAGCGACCAGAATAACGTCCTATAATGAAAGGCCCTTGGGAGGGGGTAGCGATGAGCAAGTGGCTTAGTGAATACTGGCAGGTGATATCGGATTGGCTTCGTGAACTGGGCGCGGCCCACGTCGTGGACGACGGCTCATCCGAGCGAAAAGACAAGCCATGATCAGGCACATCGTCATGTGGAACGTGCGCGGCGAGACGCCCGAGGAGAAACTGGCGGCTGCGCGTCTGATCAAGACCAAATTCGAAGGCCTCAAAGGACAGATCCCCGGTTTGAGTACAATTGAGGTGGGGTTGGACATCAGCCGCATCTCCTATGCCTGCGACGTAGTTCTCTACTCCGAGTTCGACGACGAAGCCGCTCTCAAGCTTTACGCGGACCATCCGGCGCACGCGAAGGTGCGGGCCGAGCTCGAGGGCATCCGGATCGCCCGCCATCAGGTCGATTATATCTGCTGACCACGCGTGTCGCCTGACCGCGCGACAAGCGCGGCGCGGCCCCGCCTTCATGCCATTCAAGGAGACCATCGCATGACCTCCCATTCCACCAAGACGCCGAGAATTGCCTTTCTCGGAACCGGCGCTCAGGGCGCTTCGATCGGGGCGGACTTCGTTCTCGCCGGTCATGACGTGACTTTCATCGAGCAATGGCCCGACCATGTGAACGCGATCCGGGAAAATGGGATCACCGTCAATCTGCCGAGCCGGACGATCAACGCCAAGGTCAAGGCCCTGCATCTCTGCGAAGTCGCGGAGATCAAGGAGCCGTTTGATCTCGTCTTCCTGGTGGTCAAAGCCTACGACACGAAATGGGCGACCCAGCTGATCGAGCCGGTGCTGGCCAAGGACGGCTTGGTCATCGGCCTCCAGAACGGCATGACGCATGAGGATATCGCCGCGATCGTCGGGCGGGAGCGCACCATTGGCGCCGTCATAGAGATCGCTTCCAACATGTTCGTACCCGGCGTCACCAACCGGCAGAACGATCACGACACATCCTGGTTTGCGCTCGGCGCCCTCGATCCGCAGACCCAGGAGAGGGTGGAATCGGTCGCGGAACTCCTGCGCTGCACAGGGACCGTCGAGGTGACGGATGATATCCGCTCCGCCAAATGGATGAAGCTCGTGGTCAACGCTGCCGAACTTATTCCGTCTGCCATCGTCAACCTGCCGCTCGGCGATGCGGCGCGCAGTCCGGGAATGCTCGAGGTGATGCGGGCTGCCGGTTACGAGGCCATGCAGGCGGCAATTGCCGATGGCGCAAAGATCGTTCCGATCATCGGCATGCCGCCGGTCACCACCAATCATCCGGAGCGCTATGTGGACCAGATCTTCGAGGAAGTGCTCACCGTCTTCTCGCAAGCCGATACGCTCACGACCTCGCTGCAGGACTGGCGGAAGGGCCGGCGAGCCGAGATCCAGGAGGTCAACGGCTGGGTCATCGACACGCTGAAAGCGCATGGCCGGACGGCCCCGATCAATCAGCGGGTCGTAGACCTGGCCTATGAGATCGAGGCGGACACGCTTGAGGCGAAGCCAGAAAACGCCGCTCTGCTGATCGAAACCTATGCGGCCAGCATCCCGGCGGGCTGAGGGCGCACTGATATGTTTCCCGTCTCGAATACACTTATCCAAAGCGGATATTTTCAGGGTTTTCGTAGTCTTCAAAATACATACAGTTGATCGGAAGGAGTTCGGAGGAGAGAATTTCCTGACGTATTTGAAGCGCCGGATTGCGTACTTGTTTTAGCAAGAGATGCTGACCGGTCAGAGTGACAAATTCTTGGAGGAGCAAGAATTTGGGCAATCCGCAAATCATCGTGCCTTGTGAAGTTCTGACCGCGCAGCGGTTCGGAGCCAGCTACAGGCTTGCCGAAGCTTGAGGCTGAGGCCGACGATGCCAAGGATCTGTCCAGCAGATTGCTTCCTCCAGGTATGAACCATAACCGGCTCTGGGAGGAGGACGCGATGCCTGATTTTGCTGACAAACCGACGTGTCTCTTTGCAGACTTCAAGGCGGCGTCCAGCGCCGCCGAAGAGATCGGCTTGCGCCGCCCGGCCATCGCCTCGGGTGAGGTGCGATCATCAAAAGGAGCCGACCGGTGAGTGCAGTCTCGACAATCCCCACACGGGCGGACAGCTATGCCCCAGGCCGGATGAAGCTGACGCGGAGTTTCGTGACCGTGGTCTTCTCAACCATGGTCCTTCTGATCGCCTGCCTAGTCTTTGCGCCCTCAAGCGTATCTTGGGGTGCCCTGTCAGGCAGTCTTCCGTTCGCGGCGATCATTGCCATCGTCGGCCTTGGCCAGTTGCTGGTGGTCCAGCAGGGCGGCTTTGACCTCTCGCTTCCCGGTGCCGTCTCTCTCGCCGTCGTGGTCTCGACCCATTACCCGCAGCAGAATGACGGATTGCTGTATCAGGCGGTGCTCTTGGCGCTGGCCTTCAATCTGACGATCGGCTTTCTCAATGGCGCGCTCGTCAGCATCTTCCGCCTGAACTCGATCATTGCGACGATTGGCACCAACGCACTGCTTTATGCGACCGTCTTTGCCATGTCGGGCGGGGTGCCGTCTGTTACGACGGGCCTGCTTGCCAATATTGCCGGCGGCGAAACCTTCGGCCTGCCCAATGCCGTCTACTTCGCCCTCGGCGCCACCGCGCTGGTCTCCTTCATGCTGAAAAAGACCGTGGGCGGCCGCCGGTTCGAGGCGATCGGCGCAAGCCCTGCTGCCGGAGAGGCCGCCGGCCTGCGCGTGCGCTACTATCAGATGATGGCGTATGTCTATGCCCAGCTGTTCTATTGCCTGGCCGGCGTCCTGATTGCCGGCATCACCCGCGAACCCACGGCCTTCCAAGGCGATAGCCTGCTGCTGCCGTCGGTTGCCGTCGTCGTGCTGGGAGGCACGTCGCTGCTCGGCGGGCGCGGATTTCCCATCTCGACGGTGCTGGCGGCCTTCTTCCTCAACCAGCTGAGCCAGTTCGCGCTGTCGGTCGGTGTGCCCTATTCAGCACAAACCATCATCCAGGCTTTGGCCCTTGGTTTCGGCATCGGCGTCTACTCGCTCCGGTGGAGCGGGAAAGTCAGAAAAACAACCTAACAATAACAAGTGGAGGAGCAGACATGAACTATGCAAATTTGAAGAAGGGCCTGGCAGTCTCGGTTGCGACTGCGGTCATCGCACTGGGAGGTGCGGGTCTGGCCAAGGCGGAGACACCGTCCTGGTGCGGGCCGAAGAAGGCGACGCTTGCCCTTCTCGACGGCTACGGCGGCAACAGCTGGCGTCAGGTGACGACGGCATCCGGCAAGCAGACCGTCGAACTGTGCCCCAGTATCACCAAGTATGAGTATGCCGACGGCCAGGGCGACACCCAGAAGGCAATCTCCGACATCAAGGGTATGGCCGCCAAGGGCGTCGATGCGCTGGTCGTCTTTGGCGACGCCGGCCCGGCCATGCTGCCGGCCATCACCAGCGTCTTCAAGGCCGGAAAGATCATTGTGCCCTACCGCGTCGCTGTTGGCGGCAAGGAAGGCATGAACTATTCGAAGTTCATCGGCTCCTCCTTCGAAAACGACGGCGTCACCTGGGGCAAATGGATCAAGGGTGTGCTTCCCAAGGGTGGCAATGTCCTGTTCCTCAGCGGTCCTGCCGGCAACAGCCAGGGTCTGGATGAGCTGAAAGGGCTGAAGAGCGTGCTCGGGCCTGAGTATGTCTTCGTCAATCAGGCGCCTTTTGCCGTCACCAACTGGGATCCGGCGCTGACGCAAAAGGTGCTGACCGCCGAAATCGCCAAGAACGCCAAGATCGACGTCATCGTGTCCGATTTCGGCCCGTCGCTGGTCGGTGCTCTGCCGGCCTTCACCAAGCAGGGCAAGTCCATCCCGGCGCTTGCCACGTCGGACGGCAACTCGCTCGGCTGCTTCTGGCAGGACAATCACGCCAGCAACCCGGACTTCAAGCTGTTCACCGTCGCCACCGGTAACGACAATGTCCGGTTGGCCGTGCAGTGGGCCGTCGCGCTTGCAACCGGCGGCGAAAAGCCGAAGGAGCAGATCTTCGAGGCGCCTGCTTATGAGGATTCCGTATCGGGCAAGCCCAATGCCGTTCAGTGCCGCAAGGATCTGCCGGGCGCCATCTACATGTCCTCGGCGCTGAAGCCGGAAGACCAGGCAAAGGCCGTCGGCCAGTAACTGAAACTTACGCATCGCTGACCCCGGAGGGTTTACCTTCCGGGGCTCTGTCACCAGGACGGATTGCAAATAATGTTGGCACGAAACAGTCAAGACGTGGCGCTGGACGCTCGGGATGTGGTGATCCGCCTTTCGGGCATCTCGAAATATTTCTCGGTTGTCGCGGCACTGGCCGATGTCAGCGTGGAATTCCGCGCCGGCGAAGTGCATGCCCTTCTCGGCGAGAACGGCGCCGGCAAATCGACCCTGATGAACATCATTTCCGGAACGCTGCAGCCGACCGAGGGAGAGATTCACTTCGAAGGCCGCGCCGTACAGCAAATGACCCCGGAAATCGCCAAGTCCCACGGGATTGGCATCTGCTTCCAGCATCCTGCCATTCTGGACGATCTGTCGATCCTGGAAAACCTGCGCGTGGCCTTGCCAGCCTCGGTGTTTGCGGGCGCAAAGCCCGACGATGTGGGCCGGCGCGTGCTTGCCAAGGTCGGCCTGCATCTCCCTCTTGGCATGCGCGCCGACGGTCTGACGGTTGCGCAGAAGCATTTGCTTGAGATCGCCAAGGCGCTGGCGCTCGAGCCGAAGGTGCTGATCCTGGACGAACCCACCGCCTCGCTCGACCAGGATTCGACCGACATGCTGTTTGCCCGCATCCGCGAGGTGGCGGCCGCTGGCACATCGGTCATCTACATCACCCACCGCCTGGCCGAACTTCGCCAGATTGCCGATCGGGTCACCGTGCTTCGGGATGGTCGCGTGCGCGGCTCCGCCGTCATCGGCGAGATCAGCGATGCCGATCTGGTCGGGCTTATCGTCGGGCGTACTCTGGAATCGGCATTCCCGCCGAAAGCGTCATCGGCCGATACGGAGACCGGTCTGTCCGTGGTGGGCATCACCAACAGGGACCTGAAGAATATCAGCTTCGACGTACCGCGCGGGCAGATCGTGGGGATCGCCGGTGTCGCCGGCAACGGTCAGCCGGAACTGATGCGGGTTCTTGCAGGGCTGAGGCCTGCCGAGGGGCAGATCGTCTTACGCGGGCGCGCACTCGCCCAACCGGAACTCCTCCATGAGGCGGCCTTCATGCCGTCGGATCGCCACGTCGAAGGTGTCGCCGGCAGTTTGACCGTTCGGGAAAATGCAACCTATTCCGCGCTTGAGAAGTTCGCGGTCGGTGGCGTGATGAGCCGCAAGAAGGAACTGGCGCAGGTCGGCGCGATCTTCAGCGAACTGGCGGTGAAGACGCCCGGTATGGAAGCGCCGATCTTTGCCCTGTCGGGCGGCAACCAGCAAAAAGTGGTCATGGCGCGCGCGCTTTTGTCCGAGCCGGGATTGATCATTGCGGACGAACCGACGCAAGGGGTGGATGTCGGCGCCCGGTTCGAAATCTATCGCATCCTGCGCGAAGTCTCCGAGGCGGGAACGCCGGTTGTGGTGAACTCGTCCGATGCCGTGGAGCTCGAAGGGCTGTGCGACAAGGTCGTCGTGCTGTCGCGCGGGCATGTGGTCGAGATCCTCGAAGGTGACGACGTCACCGAAGAACGAATAGTCACTGCGGCAGTTGGAGCGGAGACGCATGGCGACAGCAGTTCGACGGTGGCACAGCCGAGTACCGGCAGCCGATGGCGCGACCTTCTGCGGTCGGACAATGCTCCAGCGGTCCCGCTTGCCATCGTGACCGTGCTTCTCGGGCTCTATGTCTATGGCCAGAACGAGAACTTCTTCTCCGTCTACAACATCTACAACATCCTGCTTCTGGCGACCGCGCTCGGCTTTATTGCCATGGGCCAGACCGTGGCGCTGCTGATGGGCGGGATCGATCTTTCGGTCGGTCCGCTCGCCGGATTTCTGGTCGTGGTCGCGTCATTTTTCATTACCGACGACAATTCCACTGCGATGATGGCGGTCGGCTTCCTCCTGATGTTTGCCGGCGCCTTTGTGACCGGGGCTATCAACGGTGTGCTGATCCGATTTGCGAATTTCACCCCGATTGCCGCGACGCTCGCCATGTATATCGCGATCCAGGGCTGCAGCTTCCTGCTGCGTGACAATCCGGATGGCTATATCAGCGCGACGGTCACCGACTGGGTCAACTGGCAATTGGGTCCTTTCCCGGTCGCCTTTCTGGTACTGGTTGTTGCAGCGGTCGGCGCCGAATTCTTGCTGCGCCGGACCCGGGCCGGATGGCGTCTGCGGGCGGTCGGATCCGATGAACAATCTGCGCGCCGGGCCGGCATTCCTGTCGAACTCACCTTCATCGGCGGCTATATCGCCTGTTCGCTGCTGACCGCTGTCGGTGCCATCATGCTGATGACGCAGATCGGTGTCGGTGACCCGCGCCAGGGCGTGAACTACACGCTGGCCAGCATCACCGCAGTCGTTCTGGGCGGAACGAGCCTTTCGGGCGGGCGGGGAACCTTCATCGGAACCCTTCTCGGAGCCGTGCTTCTGACCGAAGTGCTGAACGCGGTGACATTCCTGGGGCTGACCCAGACCTACCAGTATCTCTTCCAGGGATTGCTGGTTGTGGTGGCAGCGCTGATCTACGCAAGCGCTGGCCGGCGGAAATCGCACTGACTTCCTGGTTCTGAACACGAGTACCTGCCGTCGATCGTAAGAAGACGACCCGGAACACGCATCTTGACTGATTCCATAAATCCAGTATTCTGGATATATGGAATCAGAAGTCGCTATTCTCGCCCTTGCTGCGCTTGCTCAGCCAACCCGGCTCGAAGCTTTTCGCCTGCTTGTCAGGCATGAACCGGATGGACTGCCCGCAGGTGACATAGCGCGCGCGCTCGCGGTGCCACAAAACACGATGTCTGCGCATCTGAACATCTTGTCACGCGCGGGTCTTGTTTCTTCGCAGCGCCAAAGCCGCGTCGTTACCTACCGTGTGGAGATGGAGACGTTACGGGAATTGGTGCTCTTCCTTCTCAAGGACTGCTGTGGCGGAAACGCAGAGCTCTGCGCGCCGCTGATTGCGGAACTCACCCCGTGCTGCCCTCCGGAAAAGGCGCTCTCATGACCGACAAGACATTCAACGTCCTGTTTCTGTGCACCGGCAACTCTGCGAGATCGATCCTCGCGGAAAGTGTTTTGCGAAAAATTGGCGCTGGGAAATTCAATGCCTACTCGGCGGGAAGCCAGCCTAAAGGCAACGTCAACCCAATGGCGCTCGATGTGCTTGTTGGCCACAAGTTTCCCACGGAGGGACTTCGGTCAAAAAGTTGGGACGAGTTTGCGGGTGCCGAGGCTCCGCAATTAGATTTTATCTTTACGGTCTGCGACAACGCTGCTGGCGAATCCTGCCCGGTCTGGCCGGGAAAACCAATGACCGCCCATTGGGGTATCGACGATCCTGTTGCAGTGGAGGGTACCGACGCGGAAAAGCGCATCGCCTTCACCACAGCGCTTCGCCACATGAAGTTTCGTATTGCAGCTTTCGCCGCGCTGCCTTTGGAAAGCCTCGAAAGGATAAGCTTGACCGCCAAGCTTCAGGAAATCGGTCAGCTCGAAGGATCGACAAACAAAAGGCCTGACGTTGCATGACTAACCCCATCGATATCGTCATCTACCACAACCCGGACTGCGGGACCTCGCGCAACACGCTTGCGATGATCCGCAACGCCGGCATCGAACCCCATGTGGTTGAGTATCTCAAAACCCCGCCAGCGCGCGCGCTGGTTAAGCAGTTGATCGACCGGATGGGAATTTCCGCGCGCGATCTTCTTCGCGAAAAGGGAACGCCGTTTTCCGAACTCGGTTTGGGCGACCCTTCCTTGTCCGATGAGCAACTGGTCGATGCCATGATGGACCATCCCATCCTGATCAACCGCCCGATCGTCGTCACGCCTGCCGGTGTCAGGCTGTGCCGACCATCGGAAGCGGTGTTAGATATTCTTCCAGCTGGCCAGCAGGCTGCGTTTGCCAAGGAAGATGGCGAAGTCGTCGTCGACCAGACCGGTCGTCGCGTCGTCTGACGCAAGCCATTCAAGCCGAACCCGTGCGACGATTTTGCCAAGGAGGCCGCCATGCGTCCCGAAGAACCAACACTGCGTCTGTCGTTCCTCGACCGCTATCTGACCGTCTGGATTTTTGCCGCAATGGCACTGGGTGTGCTGCTCGGAACTGTGTTTACCGGTCTGCCCGTAGCGCTCGACAGCCTGTCCATCGGCACCACCAATATTCCGATTGCCATCGGCCTCATCCTGATGATGTATCCGCCTCTGGCGAAAGTGCGCTTTGAGGAACTCCCTCAGGTGTTTGCCGACAAGCGGGTTCTGGCGATCTCTCTCCTGCAGAACTGGATTATCGGTCCGGTGCTGATGTTTGCGCTGGCGGTGATCTTCCTGCGGGACTATCCGGAATACATGACCGGCCTCATCCTGATCGGTCTTGCCCGCTGCATTGCAATGGTTCTCGTCTGGAACCAGCTTGCCCGGGGTGACAACCAGTATGTCGCGGGTCTCGTTGCCTTCAATTCGATTTTCCAGATCCTGTTTTTCAGCGTCTATGCGTGGTTCTTCCTGTCCGTCCTGCCTCCGCTGTTTGGTCTTGAAGGCAGTGTGATTGACGTCTCGTTCTGGACGATTGCGGAAGCGGTGTTGATCTATCTCGGTATTCCGTTCCTTGCGGGATATCTGTCGCGCCGCTTGCTGACCGCGAGCAAGGGCAGGGACTGGTACGAAAACGTTTTCCTGCCGAAGATCAGCCCGATGACGCTGGCCGCCCTTCTGTTTACGATCGTCGCCATGTTCAGCCTGAAGGGCGGAGACGTGGTCCGCCTGCCGGGCGATGTGGTGATGATCGCCATTCCTCTGACGATCTACTTTCTTATCATGTTTCTTGTCAGTTTTTGGATGGCGAGGTCGGTGGGGACGGATTATCCGCGCACGACAGCGGTTGCCTTTACTGCGGCCGGCAACAACTTCGAGCTGGCTATCGCGGTTGCCATTGCCGCGTTCGGCCTGGCGTCCCCGGTCGCATTTGCGGCCGTCATCGGCCCGCTCGTCGAGGTGCCTGTGCTGATCCTTTTGGTAAAGATGGCACTGTGGATGGGCCGCAGATATTTTGCCAAATCGGCAGGAAGCCCGGCCGTGTAGCGCTCCCAGCGGGCAACCAAGGACGCACGGATCCCAGCGTACTGGTTCAGGCCGGACGGCTCGCGAGATGATCGCCAGACTTTTGGCGGCGCTCCAGTCGCGCAATCCCGACGAAGGCGACAATCGCACAGGCCCCGAGCGCTGTTGTGATGGTCAGTGACCACAGCGTGCCGATATGGGCCATGGCAAACGACAGCGCAAACGGCGCGGTCGCGGACAGGATCAATCGTGCGGCCATGACCTTGCCCTGCAGCCTGCCGTAGCCAGCGCTGCCAAACAGCATCAGCGGCAGGGTGCCGGTGACGATGCTGAAAAGACCGTTGCCCAAACCGAAGACAACGGCAAACGCCATGGCGCCTGCCACCGACGGAGCGGTAAGGGTGAGGATCAATACACCCCCGGGGATCAACGTGGCGGCAATCGTTGCCAAAGCCAGCGGCGGCAGATTGCCGCCGAGCACGATATTGGCAAACCGGCTCAGCACTTGTGACGGACCAAACAGCGTGCCGACAATGGCGGCGGTGGCCCCAAGGCCAAGACCCGACAGCAGCGGCACCATATGCACCAGGATCGCCGCACTGACGAGAGATTGCAGCGAAAACCCCACCACCATCAGCTTGAACCCGAACTGGCGGACGTCCGGGCAGAGGCACCCCTCGACGACTTGCGCCGTGCCGTTCTGTTTCTGCGACTTCCCCTGGGCAAGGCCGTAGGACAGCCAGGCGTGCAGAGGCAGGCAGACGAGCAGATTGAGCCCGGCAAACACCAGGTAGACATTCTGCCAGGACAGATTGGCGTGCAGAGCCGTTGTTATGGGCCAGAAGATCGTCGAGGCGAAGCCGGCGATCAGGGTCAGATAGGTGATGCTGCGCTGGGCGGTGCGGGGGCTTGCCTGCACCAGCAGCGCAAAGGCTGCGCCATATTGTACGAGATTGGCGGCGATCTCGATCACGACCAGAGCGGCGACGAAGCCGCTCTTTCCCGGCGCATAGGCACAAGCGACCAGCGCTGCCGCAGCAATCGCGGATCCGGCCGTCATCACCCGTCCTGCGCCAAAATGATCAATGGCCCGGCCGAGCCAGGGAGCGGTCAAGCCGCCCAGAAGAAGTGCCGCCGAAAGTGCGGCAAATATCCACTCCGTCGACCAGTTCAGGTCTCGCGCCATATCGGGTGCAAGAATGCTGAAGCTGTAATAGAGAGTTCCATAGCCGATGATCTGGGTGAGGCCCAGGGCAAGGATAGTGCCGATCGGCGGCCGCTCGCTCATATCGACTTCAGATCCACGCGCTGTTCGAGCTTTGCGGCCTCTTCCTTCCTCTCGCTATAGCGGTCTGTCAGGTAGTCGGACGCATCGCGGGTCAGCAGTGTGAATTTGACCAGTTCCTCGCAGACATCGACGACGCGATCGTAGTAGGCCGAGGGTTTCATGCGGCCATCCGTGTCGAACTCCTGCCATGCCTTGGCAACCGACGACTGGTTCGGAATGGTGATCATCCGCATCCAGCGACCGAGAATGCGCAACTGATTGACCGCGTTGAAGGATTGCGAGCCACCGGAGACCTGCATGACGGCGAGCGTCTTGCCCTGCGTCGGTCGCACCGAACCGGTCGTGAGGGGGATCCAGTCGATCTGCGCTTTGATAATGCCGGTCATCGCACCGTGCCGCTCGGGGCTGACCCAGACATGGCCTTCCGACCAGAGAGAAAGCGCGCGCAATTCCTGAACCTTCGGATCCGTATCCGGTGCGCCATCGGGAAGGGGCAGACCTTCGGGATTGAAGATCTTCACCTCGCATCCAAGGTGCTCGAGGAGCCGTGCTGCCTCTTCCGCCAAAAGACGGCTGAACGAAATCTTCCGCAGCGATCCATAGAGGATCAGGATCCGCGGCTTGTGCTGCGAATAGGGTGGTCGAAGTGCCTCAAGGTCGGGCTGGGAAATGAGATCAAGCGAGGCGGCTGGCAGATCAGCCATTTGGATACTCCATCGAAAAAGATTGAAACGTTCGCATTTGAGGCTCCTATAACGCAGACCCTACGAGTTCTGTAGGCCCGCAACCGGCATCAGATTGGCTCGAACAACAGTTCTCCATCAGGAAATGGGCGAGGCCGTTGAGGGTCTCGAAATTCGCGCTGTAGACGATGGAGCGTGACTCCCGCTGAGCGCTGATCAGGCCCGCATGTTCCAGTTCTTTGAGATGAAAGGAAATGTTGGAAGGCGACACGTTCACAGCGTCGGCAATCATACCCGCCGCCAGTCCGCCGGGGCCGGCGATGACGAGCTTACGAATGACCTGCAACCGGGTCTGCTGTGACAGTGCGCCAAACGCATCAAGGACCTGTCGCTCGTTCACCAGTTCATTCCTTGTCCAATACGCGCTGATAGTGACCAGGCGCGGGCGCTTGCCCGGCCCTCAAAGCCAGGTAAAGCAATAGAACAACAATTATTCAAGACTTCAAGGATTATTGAAATATTGGTCGAAAACAATCTGCGTGACGAAGCCCGCGCGCTCGATCCCAGAATTCCATTCGGTCTCTCAAGCTGGTCGCAGGGTAGGGGCCGAGCTTTATAAAACCAAGGCTCGAAGCCGCAGCGAAGCTCGCGTTCCGAACGGTTGTCTTGTCGCGTGGACGCCAAACCGTTCGGACGCTTTCCAGTCAGCCTAGCGGGCTGGCGGAAATTCCAGCTTCTTTACGTCGTAGCCGAGTTCGCTCGCCTTGCGCACCATGCGGTTGAGCTTGGATTTCGATGGTACGGTTCGCGAATAGATCCACAGGTCCGACATCGACGGGTTGGCGCTGATGAACCAGGATTTATCCGGCGATTTGTAGAGCACGCGGTAGGTGAAGGTGATGAACAGTGGATAGCGGACGCGCATCGTTGCGTTCGTCGTTCCGTAATCCTGGATCTTCCCGGTCCCATTGATCGTTTTGAGGCGACCGTTTGGAGTATCGACACGACAACCGTCTTCGACCATGACCGTGTCAGGCGTTTTGCCCTTGCGGTAGGTGGAATAACCGGCAACACAGCCGTCGGTCAGGAACATCGGGGTCCTCCCGATTTCCAGCCATGTCCCCTGGTAATGATCCGGCCCGACTTTGACGACATCGGGAGCGGCGAGGGCCTGCGATACGACGCCGATCGCGAAAAGGCATGTGATTAAGTGCAAGCTGAGATGTCTGATAAGATTGTGCATATGCTCATCCTGTCGGTTGCCGATCCCGCGTGATCTCGAGGCAACCGTACTCCCCGCGGAAGTACTCGCAGTTGCCAAACGGAACCACACATCAGCCGCATCCAGGGTCGCCGAGACATGCGCCACAGGCACAACCAGTTTGTTTGCCGGCCAACGATGTGGATCTATGGCTGCGACGGGCAAAATCAAGCGCGTTGCCACGCGCGAACAACTGCTCGGCTGGTCTCGATCCAATGGCGCGGCTTATCGGGTTGGCCCTATCGCTTGGTAAGCAAGATTGCGGCAAAGGGCTCCGAGTTGACGTTCGTGAGAGGTTGACTTAGGAGGGGCCGCCGTGACGCTTGATGTCCTCGTCTTGCCCGCTGTCACAGCGTTGCTGCGATCAGACCTGCCTCGTGGACATCCTGTGGCCAGACCATCATAAAGCCGCGCCAGTGCAGGCGTTTGACAAGCCGGATTTTACACCATGAGTGCCCAACCCGAAGTCGCTGGTTTTTACGACGCGCGTAGCGGCAGCATCCAGTATGTCGTAAGCTGCAAGGCCACGAAGAAATGCGCCATCATCGATCCGGTTCTCGACTACGACGAGAAATCCGGAAGCACGGCCACGCGTCACGCCGATGCGCTCCTTTCACATATCCAGATGCAGGGACTGGACGTCGCGTGGATCCTCGACACGCATCCCCATGCAGACCATCTCACCGCAGCAGCATACCTCAAGTCGAAGACCGGCGCGCCGACCGCGATCGGCGCCGACGTGGTCAAGGTCCAGGCGCTATGGAAGGACATCTACAATGCGCCGGCGATGCCAACCGACGGATCCCAGTGGGACCGGCTGTTTTCGGATGGCGACCGGTTCATGATCGGTGAGATCGAGAGCCGCGTCATGCATTCGCCCGGCCACACACTGGCATCGATCACGTATCTGGTCGGTGATGCGACCTTCATCCACGACACGCTGTTCATGCCCGACAGCGGTTCGGCCCGCGCCGATTTTCCCGGAGGCAGCGCTGAAGATCTCTGGTCGTCGATTGAGGCAATCCTGAACTTGCCCGACGACACCCGGCTGTTCACCGGTCACGATTATCGTCATGGCGGGCGGGAAGCGCTCTGGGAAAGCACCGTCGCGCAACAGAAGGCGCAGAACATTCACCTCCGGTCAGGGCGTGACGAGTTCATCCAGTCCCGCATCAGCCGTGACAAAACGTTGCCGTTTCCAAAACTGATGCTGCATGCCCTGCAGGTCAATCTGATGGCAGGAGAGCTGCCGCCAAAGGAGGCGAACGGTGTGAGGTACCTGAAGATCCCGATCGACGCCTTCCCTGTGGCGGCCTGGTAAGACATTTGTCGGCGCCAAGCGCAACCTCACGAAATAGTGCGGCCGCAGGCGGTTTGATGCTTTTCAGAAGGGGATAATGTTTGCATATTGTCTCGGCAGACGACGATACAGTCGTCGGCAACCCTCGGTATAGCTTGGAGGAGCGATTACATGAAGCGGACGTGGCCTGAGGAATTCGACTTCATACTGGATGGGGCTGAGGAGGTTTCGCTGGAGGTTCCAGTGGCCCGCAAGGGAGATGTTTCGCAGGGCGAAACGGTAACGCGCCATGCTCTTAAGGTCCGTCTCACGCAACAGGATTACGAACGTGTCTGGCCGTTGGCGGAAACACGCTATCGTCTTGGCGGTAGCCGTACTGGCAAAGCGATCACGCTGATCGCCAACAATCCGCACTACCAGCAATGGCACCCGGCGGACGGAGGTTCGGACGCAGGCGATGCCGAGGGCGGCCGATCCTATGCGACCCGCTATGTGGTCGTGTTCTTCCTGCTCGACGAAGTGCGAGAGACTGCAGACGCCTGACCTCTTAAGATCGCAGCCGGCCTAGAAACCCGACTGTACGTGAGAGAAAATCTCGACAACGAGAAGATTGAGTTGGCCGCCTATGAACGGGGCGGCCACTGCCAGCGCTACAAAGACAGCAACAATCTTTGGCGCAAAGCTCAGCGTGCTTTCCTGGACCTGCGTGAGAGCCTGGACAAGGCTGATAACCAGGCCGACTGCCATCGCGGTGAAAACCGCAGGCGCTGACGCAAGGAGCATTGCCCAGACAGAGATCCGCAGGATCTCCAACGCGTCTGCTTCTGTCATTTTACACCAGCATTGAATGTATATTGGGCGGCGAGACCGCGTTTCGTATCTGCCTTAATACAGATTCGGCGGTTATCAGAGTTAAGTATTGTTAAGATGCGTAAAACGTCTGGACTGCGATAAAATAAAGTACAACTTGCGTATTGAAGCAGAGACGTAATGCGGAGATGCTTAGCCACCGCAGCTTATATCTTGCTTGTATTACTTCTCGCTTATGTGGCGCCGGACTCGGTTCGGTCCATGAAGATACGCGATTTTATTCAATGGTGGTTGGAGGCGTTATGGACATCGGTCTGTCGGGAGAAGTTCTTCCCTTCGATGAGGGCGACGCCGCCGATCTACTGAAGGTTATGGGGCACCCCGCACGGTTCAAAGTCCTTTGTCTGGTGCAGGATCGGGAGCGCGACGTGCGTTCACTCGCAAAGGCGGTGAATCTCAGCCAATCGGCACTCTCTCAACATCTGAAGATTCTCAGGGACGCGAACCTCGTCTCGGCGCGTCGACAAGCGCAGACGGTTTTCTATCGCTCTCACGAGGAAGGTGTCCGCCAGGTTCTTGACTGTATGCAAAGCATATTCTGTCCCGTCGCAGAGACTCACGAAGCTGTGGCGGTTGCCTACGCTTAGACCC
The DNA here is from genome assembly GCF_900108545.1 of Rhizobium sp. NFR12. NCBI lineage: Bacteria > Pseudomonadati > Pseudomonadota > Alphaproteobacteria > Hyphomicrobiales > Rhizobiaceae > Rhizobium > Rhizobium sp. NFR12. Next base: position 297,375 of record NZ_FNWM01000003.1, read on the forward strand.
TACGCAATGACCTTGACGATGTCCCAGCTCTCTTTTGTCAATATCGACCGCTGTCTTGAGAATGCAATGAGCACGCTGCCGGTCATAGCAGCGCTTACATGCGGCATGAATTTTAAGGCAAAAACTCGTATTTTTGGCTCTATGCTTGACGATTGCCAGATATAGCCTCGGTCAAACGATCGCGCTGCTTAAATCAAGTTCTGCTACTATAGCATAGGGCGAACTATTAACGGTTTTTTATCCCCTGAATCCTAGATTTGTGGTGCCAGATAGGCGCCGTGGCGCCGCATACCCATGAGGGTTTTATGGCCGTGAAGATCAGGAACAGCCGCCACCTGACAGTCTAACACCTGTTCGGTAGACATCTGGGTTTTTGAGCCCCCTTGCTTGCCCCGCGATGGCTTCGAAGCACGCGCGCCGGTGATGGACTGCGTTCCCGTCAGCAACAGATCGCACTCGCTTTAGCGGGCAGACCAACCATGCCTTGTTACCAAGGGACCGCAGCAGGGGACATACATGAGTACGCAGAAATCAGCACAGGCAACGCTTAACGACCGACTGGACTTCGCTGGTCTTGGCGATCCACAGCGCAGGACACTCGCAGCATTGGCGCCCATCATTAACGGGTCGCTCGATAGCGCGCTCGATGTGTTTTACGCCAAGGTCCGTCATCACCCGGAAACCTCCAAATACTTTTCCGGTGAAAATCACATCACCCAGGCAAAAGGACGACAGGCTCGACACTGGGAAACGATTTCCTCGGCAAAGTTCGACGAAGCCTATGTTGATGAAGTCACCATGATCGGCAAAGCCCATGCAAGGCTTGGGCTTCAACCGCGCTGGTACATTGGCGGCTATGCGTTGATGATCGAGAACATTGTGCGCGCCGTCATCGATAACGAGCTCGGTAGTTTCCTGGTGCGCGGCAAACGCCAGAAGATCGGAGACGACGTAACGACGGTTGTCAAAGCGGCCCTCGTGGACATGGATTACGCGATCTCCGTCTATCTCGACGTCCTTGCGGACGAGAGAGCCAAGGCCGAAGCGGAGCAGGCGACGCTGAAAGCGGAACAAGACACAGCGCTCTCAGCCCTCGAAAGTGCGTTGAGATCTCTCTCCGGCGGTGATCTGACCCGGCCCTTGGAACAGCCCCTCGCGGTCAGTTTCGACGGGCTCAAGCATAATTTCAACGATTCCGTATCGAGCCTCAACGGTGCTCTTTCCGAGATCTCAAGCACGGTCGGCTTCGTTCTCTCGCAGTCGGCCGAAATCGCCACTGCGACCGACGAAATGGCAAAGCGCACCGAACGGCAGGCCACGGCGCTTGAAGAAACAGCGGCAGCGCTAGAGCAGATCAGTTCAATCGCGCGGCAGTCTCAAACCCGGACGACAGAAGTCCAGGCGGTCGTAACGGCCTCTGCAACAGAGGCAGCAACGTCCGGAGAAATCGTAGAGCAGGCCGTCAAGGCGATGAGCGACATTGTCGAGTCATCCAAACAAATGAACGACATCATTAGTGTCATTGACGAAATTGCGTTCCAGACGAACCTCCTCGCACTCAATGCGGGGGTCGAAGCAGCCCGTGCCGGTGACCAGGGGAAAGGCTTTGCGGTGGTGGCGCAGGAGGTGCGGGAGCTCGCGCAACGCTCAGCCCGGGCCGCCAAGGAAATCAAGGATCTCATCTCGAGATCTTCTCAGGATGTCGCGCGCGGCGTCGATCTTGTGAACACAACGGGCAAGGCATTGAGAAGCATCGGCAGACAGGTGCAGACGATCGACGAACACATGGTATCGATTGCCATGTCGTCGCGCGAACAGGCGACTGGGATAGCTGAAATCAACTCTGCCGTGGGCAGCATGGATACGATCACGCAGCAAAACGCTGCCATGGTGGAAGAGACGTCTGCGGCGACGATAAAACTCTCCAACGAGGCCGAGAGACTTTCCGAGCTTGTCGCCGGGTTCAAAACGACGCCAAGCGCGGTAGGCCAAAGCAACGGTCGGGCGCATGCGCCTGCAGCTTCGCCTGCGCGACAAATGATCCAGTCGCTTCCTGGCAAACTACAGCGGTCGAAGGCGGCCAATGAAGGCTGGTCGGAATTCTGAGCAGGGCGACCCGGTACGCCACATCATGAGGGTAGTTTTGTGAAAATGCTGATCGCAATACCACTCGCACTGCTGGCTGCCGGGCTCTCCACCGCACAAGCGCTCGATAAACTGATCCTTTTGGTCAGGAGGAATCTCGAGCACCTGGACGTCGGGAATACGGCGCAGTTCGATCTGAACATGCTCACGGGGTTTGCGGGTCGCCGAGGGTATAGGTCGGGATCCAAAGCGACCGGAAACGAATGGATAGAGATGACGGAAGTCGTCGAGTTTGTGACTCGTATTGTGGACGCAAAACTAGCTGGAGGTTTTTCACCCGCGAACCTCTCCATCGGGCGAGGTTGAGGCTAGGGAATGATGACAGACAGAACCTGCGACATGCAATATCGGGTGGATCTGCGGTTCTTGCCGTCACCGGTCGTCCTGCTGTGGCAATCCCCTAAAGTGAATAAGGGTTAGGCCGATGCTTTCGGATGAACGGGCGGCAGCCTCACTCTTTTCCCTTGCGACACAAGGCGGAGATGGGCTGGACGGAATGTTGCAGACGCTGTTTCACATCTCTCCGCTTGCCTATGCCATTTCGACGGCCGGGCCAAACTCCGTTTATGTGCGGGTCAACCAGGCTTACATGGACCTCGTCGGGATGAACGAAACGGCACTGGTTGGTCGCAAACTGACGGATGTCGGCCTGATCGTCGATGGCTCAGACCGTGTTGCCAGGATCAAACTCCTTGACGAGGTTGGGTATTACTCCGCGCAGTCGGGCAAGATCCGGCATCGTGACGGGCGGGAAATTTCCGTGATGATCTCCGCACGCCGGATCAAGATTGGAAACGACCTCTACGATCTCGAGGCGCTGACCGATGTCACCGAACAGACGAGCGCGCAAATCAGACAGGAAGAGGCGTTGCGAGCCGCGGCCGTCACCGATAGCCTGACCGGGCTTCCGAACCGTCTTGGGTTCGAGCAACGGATCGCTCACTTTATCGAAGATCGCGCCAACCATGAGGAGTTCGGACTCGCAATCTTCGATCTCAACGGCTTCAAGATCGTCAATGACATGCACGGTCACCCGGTCGGGGACGAGTTGCTTGCGGTTATCGGGAAAAGGCTTTTGTCGTCCCTGAGAGCGGGCGAATTCGTCTCGCGGCTGGGCGGTGACGAGTTTGCCCTCCTGTTCCAGTCAGACATGGGAGACAGTGAAATGCAGGAGCAGAGGCTCGCCGTGATGATGGACACTGTGCTGGCCGCCGTCACGATCGGAAGCAAAACGCTGCGCGTCGGTGCGGCGCTGGGTTTTGGCTTTGCAAGCGAGGTCAAGTGGTCGAGAACGGCTCTTGTCGCTCTCGTAGATCGGCGCATGTATCACGCCAAACTGACGCGGCGAAGTATTGCGATCCTCGGGCCGCCGGAGGCCTTGGCAACGGCCAACGGCTGATGCCACCCATGGCGACGTGTAAAGACCCTGCCGGTTACGAACCGGCAGGGTCTGATGTCGTGGTCTAGCGGCGGACAGCCTTGACGTCTTCCGCAGTGACCGGCGGAGCGTCGTTATGCCAGGCCTGGCGCAGGAAGGTGGCAAGTGCTGCCGCTTCTTCGTCGTTCAGGCGGTCGTTATAGCCCTGCATGCGCACGCGCATGGGACGGTCCTTGGTCGAAGGCAGTTCCGCTCCGTGCAGCATGACATCCAATAGGCCCTTTGAAGACTTCGCGGTAACCAGCGAATTTCCGTCAAGCTCCGGGAAGATTTCCGCGGCACCCTTGCCGTTGACAAAGTGGCAGCCACCGCAATTGTCGAGATAGAGGCGGGGACCGAGCGGCATATCCGCTTTGGCTTCCGTCAGCATTTTCTCGGTGTCGGTAACCTCGGCCTTTTCAGGCGCCGCCGAAGGCGTTGCCGGTGCCGTGGAACCGCCAGTGCTGCCGATCTTCTTGAGGTAGGTTGCGATCGCCAGATTGTCCTCGGGCGTCATGTATTGCAGCGAATCGCGCACCACCAGCATCATCTCGCCGGTTGCCGTGGAATGCGCGTTGCGGGCAGTCGTAAGATAGGCCGCGAGCTCTTCGGTGGACCATTTCTGCGGTGCGCTTTGCGGGCCGCGCAGGTCAGGTGCCGTATAGCCATCGATCTCGCCACCGGTCAGGAAGGCAGCGCTGCTCTCGTCGGTACCGTCCTGTGCCATCAGCAGGTTGCGCGGGCTGTGGCAGGCGGCGCAGTGTCCGGCGCCCTGCACGAGATAGGCACCACGGTTGAACTGCTCGTCCTGCGAAACAGGTTCAAAGCCCGGCTTGCCCAGCGCCAGCCAGTTCCAGGCGCGAATGCCCCAGCGCTGGTTGAACGGGAAGGACAGTGCCGTTTCCTCGACCTTGTTGGAAACTGCAGGCACCTCGGTCATGAAATACTGGTAGAGGGCCTGGATGTCCTGTTCCGTCAGCTTGCGATAGTTTTCGTAAGGCATGGCCGGGTAGAGATGCGCACCGTCGTTGCGAACGCCGTCGTAGAGCGCCGCGCGGAAATCATCGAGCGTGTAATTGCCGATGCCGGTTTCCTTGTCCGGGGTGATGTTGGTGGCCCAGATCGTGCCCATCGGGCTGTGGATCGGCCGGCCGCCGGCGAAGGGCTCGCCGCCTTCCGCGGTGTGACAGGCCATGCAGTCACCGGCCCGCATGGCGTATTCGCCACTGCCTGCCGGTGCTTTGTAATCAGCCGGGAGCTGGGCAACCGCGGCAGTGCGCTGGACCGGCACGAAGATGAAGGCGAGAAGGCCGACGACGCCGAGAACGGCGAGGATGAGAATGACGCGAAGAAAGGTTTTCATCGTTGCGCTCCTCACACCAGTGGCCGCGGATTGGACAGGTACTGCGTCCGGATCGCATGCGCCGCCCAATAGGCCAGGCCGCCGACCATGCCGGTCGGGTTGTACTGGGTGTTCTGCGGGAAGGCGCCGGCGCCCATCACGAAGATGTTGTGCTTGTCCCAGGCCTGCAGATATCGATTGATTGCCGAGGTCTTCGGATTGTCTCCCATCACAGTGCCGCCCACATTGTGCGTCGTCTGGTAAGGACGCACGTCGTACATGGCGCCGTCCTTCTTGAAGCCTTCCTGCATTGAGGTCGGGTTCATCGACTTGGCGATCGGCTCCATCTTCGACTTCATGAACTGGGTCATGCGGATGTCGTTCGGCTGCCAGTTAAACGTCATGCGCATCAGCGGACGACCGTGGCGATCCTTGTAGGTCGGGTCGAGGTCGAGATAGTTGCCGCGATAGGACATGTGCGAGCCGTGCGAGCCGATCGACATCGAGTGGCCGTACCACTCGCCGATGCCCTTCTTCCAGCCGGCACCCCAGGTCGGCGTGCCCGCGGGGAGCGCCATGGAGCGGATCGGCTGACCGTTGGACTGGCCGGCACGCCAGTAGGCACCGCCGATAAAGCCTTCACGACCGAAGTCGATGTTGTCCATGCCGAAATCATCGATCGACATGCCGTTGGCACCGGTACCGATGAACGGATTGAACACCTCGTCCTTGAAGAACATCGTGTAGCCGCCGTTCATCTGGTAGGCATAGCTGCGACCGGTGACGCCTTCGTTCGTTGCGGGATCAAACGGCTGACCGATGCCCGAGAGCAGCATCAGATGGACGTTGTGCAACTGATAGGCGGCCAGGATTACCAGATCCGCGGGCTGGAACACCTCTTCGCCGGCCTTTTCGTCAAAATAGGTCACGCCGGTCGCGGTTTTGCCGTCGGGCGCCATTTCGATTTTCAGCACTTCCGCATGGGTGCGGTATTCGAAATTCGGCTTGCGCTTCAACGCGTCGAGGATCGCCGTCTGCGGCGAGGATTTCGAATAGTTGTAGCAGCCGTAGCGCTCGCAGAAACCGCAGTGGTTGCAAGGGCCCATCTGCATTCCGTATTCGTTGACATAGGCCTGCGAGGCAATGCCGCCCGGGCTTGGGAACGGGTGACAGCCGGCAGCTTTCGCGGCTTCGGCAAATTTGGCTCCGTCCCAGGTCACCGGCATAGGCGGCATCGGGTATTCGCGCGAGCGCGGTGCCTCGAACGGATTGCCGCCCTCGATTTTCTTGCCATTGAGATTGCCGGCCTTGCCGGAAATCCCCGCGACATGCTCGAACCGATCGAAAAACGGCTCCAGCTCTTCGTAGCTGACGGGGTAATCCTGCAGGTTCATGTCTTCCGGAATGATGCCGGCGCCCCAGCGCTCTTCCACATGCGAGCGCAGACGGTATTCCGAGAGCTGCGGACGCCAGTTCAGACCGTTCCAGTGGGTGCCTGCACCGCCCACACCGATACCCGGCAGGAACGAGCCGAGGCTGCGATAGGGCAGGGCGGCTTCATCGACGTTGCGACGGATCGTCAGGGTCGAATTGCGCGGCTTTTGCATCATGCCGAGACGAACGCCGTATTTCAGCTCGTCGATCATGTTCGGGTACTGGAAATCCGGAACGGTGTTCTGGTCATGGCCGCGTTCAAGCGCAACGATCTCCAGACCCTCGTTGGCGAGTTCCATGCCGAGGATCGAGCCGGTCCAGCCGAGACCGACGATGACGACGTCCTTCTTCTTTGCAGTGCGTGCCATCGTTATGCCCTCTCACCGGAAATCGAAACGGGACCGAGCGGGTAGGCGACGTTGTGCTTCAACACCCACTCCTTGTAGCTGCCGCGGGCACCTGGAAAACCGATATATTTCCAGGCCTGCATGCCGTGATTGCCGCCATACATCGGGTCTGCGAAGTAGCCCTCCTTGGTGTTCTGCAAGAGGATCGTGAAGAAGTCGCGCAGTTCGGGCTTGATCTTCATCTCGTCTTTCTGGAGGGAGGTCAGGGCCTTGTCCTGAGTTGCGGCGTCAAGCTCGGCAAATATCTTGCCGTGGGTCTGCTGACACCATGCGTCGAACACCGGGATACCCTGCTGATAGATTTGCAGCGGCGTCAAAGGCGATTGCCAGCCGCGGAACGGATGGGCTGCGGCATCGTGCGGACCTTCCATGTACCAGTCTGCCGCCTCACCGAATCCACCGGCCAGTTCCTTGTCGATAAAGACGGGGACGCGGGCCTCGATGGCACCGGGACCTTCGCCTTCGGAGGGAATGAGCCGCGCCGTGGCAGCCATAACGAAGGCCCACTCAGTGGGCTTGAGACAGACCGGCTGGTATTCTTCGATCGGTGGCGGGGCCGGCGGGGTCTCCGCCTTCGCCTGCATCACCACGCCGACGACGGCCGCACTTGCCGCCGAAGCTTTCAAAAAGCTACGGCGGGACGGTAACCCCGGGACATCTCTCATTGTATCGCTCCTTGGTGTCCCGACAGGGGGCCGGAACCGAATAGGCTGGAAACGTGAGGCACCCGTCGCTGCGACATATGGCCTCATTCGTTGCTGACCTTTAAACCCGCAAGGTTTGAGTATGCAATGCTTATGAGGTACGATTTATGAGAAAAATTTTGCGCTAATTAGCGATGCTGCCATGCGTGCGCACAAATGCCTACCTCTGCGGGAAGTTCGTGGCTTGCTCGACTTCATCGAGTATTATTATCAATTGTCAATTTGCCGGCGGATCGCTGTCGGCGTTCGAAATTCAGGTGGCGGGATCCGCAGGACCGGTCCGATAAAAAAGGTGGGAGGGACACGGCCGGTTGCCGACGTCAATGGATTGTCGGTGTTTTGCCGGAATACGCGTCCTGGAGGATCACGATCAGCCGCGAGGCAATAGCCCGTATTTCAGCTTGCTCCGATATCGAGAGATCGGCCTCGCTGCGAGCAAGAGTTTCCAGCGCTGCCGTCGTGTCGTTGACCATCCGGGCGACACCCATCCGGCTGAGCGGGCTGAGGCGCCAGTTCAGATGCCGGATGATACCGGCGAGATCGCCAAGCCGCTGAGCGCTGAAACGCATGTTCCTATCCCGTACTCACTACAATTCAGGACAAGGATGAGCGCTAACCCGTCAAAATTTGGTTACAGCGACTTGGTTACCGCGACGGCGCCAGTACGACCGGAAACGGACGCATAACGACGCGGGCTCTAATTTAGCATTAATCCTTCATTAGTTAGTTGCCTCTAAAATTCGGGTATCAGACCGTCGCGGTCGTGCCGTTGCTTCAGATGGAGGGGGTTCGTGATGAAATTCGAAGTTTGCCTGGTTACCGAAAGTGCTCTCCCATGACTTTAAAGTCTTCTGTCAGCACCCTTTCGGACCTCAACGAGATCGCCGTTCTGCGCAACAAGGCACGCGCAATCGACCGTGCGCAAGCGGTCATCGAATTCGATCTAACCGGCACGGTAAAGAACGCTAACGAGAACTTCCTTTCCCTCATGGGCTATTCGCTGGCCGAGGTGCGTGGCCGGCATCACTCCATGTTCTGCGAGCCGGAGATCGTGGAAGCTCCCGAATATGCCGCGTTTTGGAGTGATCTGGCGGAGGGCAAGCTCCACGACGGTGAGTTCAAGCGCATCGGACGCGGCGGACGCGAGGTCTGGATACGGGCGAGCTACAATCCGATCCTCGACGACAACGGCGTGATCGTTGGCGTGGTCAAGTACGCGATGGATGTCACAGCGACCAAGTCGGTAGAGGCGGAACTCCTGGGAAAAGTAGCGGCGATCGACCGCGCAATGGCCGTGATCGAATTCGACCTCGAAGGCCACGTCCTCGCAGTGAACGAAAATTTCCTCACCCTGATGGGATTCGCTCGGGAAGAGGTCATCGGTCAGCATCACCGGATGCTGTGCGGAGCCGACCAAACCCGAACACCCGCCTACAAGGCATTCTGGCAGAGGTTGGGGCGCGGCGACTATGAGAGCGGAGAGTACCGTCGTCTCGCCAAGGGCGGAAAGGATGTCTGGATCCAGGCGACCTACAATCCCATCTTCGATCTCAACGGCAACCCCTGCAAGGTGGTCAAGTATGCCTATGACGTGACTGCAAGCAAGATCCGGAACGCCGAGTTCGAAGGCAAGGTCAACGCGATCGGCCGGGCCCAGGCCGTCATCGAGTTCGACTTGCACGGCAATATCCTTGACGCGAACGAGAACTTTCTTGCCGCCGTCGGCTACTCACTGGAAGAAGTCCGGGGCAAGCACCACCGGATGTTCTGCGACCCTGCCTTCACGCAGACAGCGGAATACGCTTCCTTCTGGGACCGGCTGGGACGTGGCCAGTTCGAAGGAGGGGAATACCGACGCCTCACCAGAAGCGGTAACGACATATGGCTTCAGGCGACTTACAATCCGATCCTCGACCTCGCAGGCCGCCCGATCAAGATCGTAAAGTTCGCCTCTGACATCACCCAGGCGAAACTGCGCAACATCGAGTTCGAGGGAAGGGTCGACGCGATCTCGCGGGGGCAGGCGGTCGTCGAATTCGATCTCGACGGACATGTCGTTTCCGCCAACGAGAACTTCCTACGGGTCATGGGATACTCACTTCGCGAAATCACGGGGCAGCACCACAGCATGTTCTGCAGCCAGGATTACATCGTCTCGGAAGACTACCGGGATTTCTGGCTGCGTCTCAACAAGGGTGAATTCTTTTCGGGGCGTTTTGCCCGCGTTGGAAAGTATGGCCGGGAAGTGCACATTCAGGGGATCTACAGCCCGATCGTCAATCTGCGGGGCGAGACGGTGCGCGTGGTGAAGTATGCCAGCGACATCACCGATCAGGTCAAGCTCGAGCATGACATCCGTTCGAAATCGCAGCAAATGACCAGCATTGTCGGAGAACTGTCCGGATCGATCGCGGAAATCACCGCTAACACCCGCACGGCCACCACGCTTGCGTCCGAGACGCAGGGCAATGCGGAACAGGGTTCAGAAGCGCTGGGCAGCGCGATCGCGGCAATCGATCTCATCCAGAAGTCCTCCACGGAAATCTCCGATATCGTCAAGGTGATTGGCGAGATCGCCAGTCAGACCAACCTTCTCGCCTTCAACGCGGCAATCGAAGCCGCAAGGGCAGGGGAACATGGGGTCGGGTTCTCGGTCGTCGCGGGCGAGGTCAGGAAACTCGCCGAGAGAAGTTCGGAAGCTGCGCACGAGATATCCAAGCTCATCCAGGAATCGACCATGCGCGTCAACCAGGGAACGGACCGGTCGCAGCATGCGAGACTGGCTTTCGAACGGATCGTCGGCAGCGTGAACAAGACCGGCGAGTCCATCCGGGAGATTGCGCAATCGACGGATGCTCAGCAGCGTGTCTCAAGGACTGTTGTCGAGCTCATCAATGACCTGACGTCATCGACGGCGCAACAGCGCAAAGTGGGTTAACCCATGAACCAGATGGTCAGATCTCTCGCGATGCCGGAAGTGCTGAGAGGCAGTCGCCCTGCAACGCAGCAGTTCGGCCTCCTGCGCATTGGCGAGGCGATGCTTGCCATCAATGTCGAGAATATCCGAGAAGTCGTTCCGGCGCCCGGTGGGCTATCGAATGCAGGCATCGCGGCAACCGGCTTGTGCGGGTTGTTCGAATTGAGAGGCAGCACCATCCCGGTTATGGATATCCGACCGATGCTCGGCCTGCCGGCGACGGAGGCCTACGGCGCCGTGATTCTGGTCCTGCGGGTAAGACAGAGGCTGATATGCATTTTTGCTGACGAAGTGCGCGGCATCGCGACAGAAGACGTCGCGGCACTCGATGAACTGGGCGTGTCGCGACCCGCTGTACAGGGACCTTTGGTCACGCATTCATTCTTCCACAGCGGAAAGGTAATCTCGGTCCTGGCAGCGGAGCGCATCTTGGCGTTGCCGGGAATTCCGTCGGTGCAAGAGCCAGTCGCGGAGGCGGTCGCAAAGACGAGCTCGAATGCGAAGCCGCTTCTGCTGTTCACGTGCGGCGCGTTTTCTTTCGGCGTTGCGGCCGGGGTGGTCGAGGCCACCGCGCCGACCGCGCAGTTGAAGGATTCGCCGATGAAGACGGAGACCTGCCTCGGTGTCATCGATCATCATGGCACCCAGGTGCCGGTTCTTGATACGCTTCGGGTGCTTGGCATGGGCGTCCTGTCGGAACGCAAGCAGTCGTCCGTCCTCGTCCTGCGTTACCCCGACGACCGGCTGCTGGGCTTTGCGCTCGATACCGTCGTCGATATACGGCCGATACCGTTGGGCGACATTATGGCGATGCCTGATAATGCCGTAGAGACCGGGTCTGTTCTTAGCGGTGTCTATTCCGTCGACGGACGGACATTGTTTCTCGTCCTCGACGAGCGCACAATGATGAGTGACGATGTCCTGCTGATGTTTTCGCGACTTTCATCCACCAAGCCCAAGACAGCGGCGGCCGGTCGAGCGCCGGGGCAGCGCGGAGACGCGTTGCTGCCATACTTGGTCTTCAGAGCAGGGGGAGACATGGCAACGCCGGTTGCCGATGTCCGGGAGATCGTCGAGATGCCGGAAGACTACGTTTCGTTGAACAATGTCGGACGCGGCACGATGGGCCTGTTTGTCCACCGTGGCACAGCTATCCCTCTCATCTCCCTTGCCAGACGGCTCCGGTTGCCTGCAGTTCCTCCCGGCCAAGAAGGTCGCGTTCTGCTCGTGTCGGACGGCCTCAAGACGACTGGCCTGGTGGTCGACAGTCTGGCACGGATCGAAATGGCCTCGAAATGTGCGACAGGACCGGACGCTACGGACTCCAGCGGGTTCGAGCACCGGATCCTGGGAGACTTCATGGTTCGGTCAGCGGACGGGCGGCTCCTCCCATATATCGACCTCAGAAAAGCCCTCGCTTGAAAGAGCCCGACTGTTGGTTGCAAAATCCAAGGTTGAGTCTTTACCTTTTGTTAACGCTGAGACGCCAAAACTCGTGTTGACGATCTTCCAACGGATTCTGATATGCCCGTCAGCGCGCTTTCCATTCTTGATCCAAACGCTCTCGACGACTATTGCGACCTGCGTTCGGTGCCGAAGCATCGTCATTTCGGAAAAAACGACATCGTTGACCGCCTGCGGTTGGCGGTTCCATTTGACTACATCTCCATCAGCGGTCTCGACGTCGACCACTACAGGTTCGGTCAGGGTTTTTCGATCGACACCGACATGCCTCCTGCATTCCTCGACGCCTATGACGCGGATCGCCTCTATCTGACCGACCCGTTCGTGCTAGCCGCGAAGGCCTCGAACGTGATCGTGGTCGAGAGCGAGGTCTACGCGGAAACTCCGCCGCCGCAGAGGCTCGTTTACCTCCAACGAACCTTCGGCCTGCACAACCGAACGCTTATCCCGATCCTCAGGAACGATGTCATTTACGGAGCGATCTGTTTTTCCCGCTCGACACCGTTTGACGAAAAGGAGTTGATCTTCCTTTCGCTTGTAGCGGAATCCATTCACACGGCTGTCACCAAGCCGCTGATGGATCGCTTCGCTGCCCACCAGCTTCGGCTTTCCAAGGGTGAAATTGCCTGCCTGACCCAGGCCAGTCTTGGGCTTACGAGCGAGGCAATTGCGGTCGCGACCGGATACCAGAACGATACTGTCAACAGTTACATAAAGTCGGCCGTGAAGAAGATCGGCGCGACCAACCGAACGCAGGCCATTGCCGAAGCTATACGCCGCCGGCTCATCGCATGATCGCATCGGCTTAGCTAAAAAGCGATCTGCCACAGGGCGCGGTCATCTTTTCGACCGTAAGCGCCTGAGGCAACAGCAAAGAAGTAAGAATTGAGCGATACGTCTCGTAACGTCTCTTTCTACTCCAATTCTCATTTCAAGATTCACCTAATATAAATGCCTCCGCCCTAGAATTAAGGCGTCCACAGCGTTGAACACGCAATCGGCATGACGCCGATCTGGGAGGAGCGCGCGGTGTATTCCACCACGCATGCCCCGATGGGACGCTGGCCAATAGGCACCCCCCGTTTTGACAGCTTGTCGCGCGCGCCGCGAGTCTACTTCGTATCTTGGAGTTTCAAGTGATAAACCGCATCATGATCGCAGCCGTCATTGTCGCCGGCGCGCTGCTTCCTCTTCAGGCGACGGCGCTTGACTTGCCGAAAGGCAAGGTGGTGCTTACGGTGACTGGCACCAAGCTCGATCATCCCAACGTCGGTGGCAAAGCCCAGTTCGACATGCCTATGCTCGAAGCCCTTGCGGGCCGCACGGGTGAAATGGAGACCCCCTGGACCGAAGGCGTGGTCAAGTTCTCCGGCCCGCTTCTGCGGTCTGTACTCGAGGCAGCGGGGGCCCATGGCACCAAGCTCAAGGTCATTGCGCTCAACGATTATGCCGCTGACCTGCCGATGGAAGATGCAACCTTGCTCGACACAATGCTCGCCACCCGCATGGACGGCAAGCTGATGTCTGTCCGCGACAAGGGCCCGCTCTTCCTCGTGTATCCTTTCGATAAGGACCAAGGTCTGTTCAACGAGAAATACTTCTCCCGGTCGGTCTGGCAGATCAAGGATATCGAGGTCGCTGAATGATCACTGCCGCCCAGCAGAGTGGCGATATCATCCGGAAAGCCAGCAAGGCGACCGTCGTGCTGCAGTGCTTTGCCGTGTTGCTGTTGCTGGGCCTCGTTTTTCTGTTTGCCGATATCTCAAGGAAATACTCCGCCCTGCAGGACGGCATTCGCGAGAACGCTTTGTGGTCCGTCTACCAGCTCGACCGGGAAGCGCGCCGGTTGCACGAGACCCTGCACATCATGCTCGTCGAAAACGACCTGACTCCGGAGCGCATCAAGGCTCTCGGGACGCGCTACGACATTCTGTACTCGCGAATGAATATTCTCGACAAAACCTCGTTCGAGACGAAGTTCAAGCTGGATGCGGCTGTTGCCGAGCAGGTCACTGCCATTCGCGACGCGGTGTTCGGTCGCAGCGCCGTTTTCGACAGACTGGCCGCAGGCGACCCCGTGGATCCGGTGCAGCTAGAGACAGCAGATTCAGAGTTTGAGAGGCTGGTAGAGAATACGGAAAAACTGCTTCTCTATACGAACAGCACCGTCAGCATCGAACGGGCTGAGGCTCGGGACGCAGTCCTTGACCTTCAGATGAAATCGGCGGGTCTCGTCGCACTTCTTGTCTGCTGCGTGGTATTCCTCATTCTTACGCTGCGACGTCAGCTCAAGTCAGTTCAGCTTGCCGGTCTCAGCCTGGAGGCGATTTCGAACCAGCTGAAGGAGTCATATCTCGCGGCGGAAGCCGGGAACCGCGCCAAGTCCCAGTTCATGGCGACGATGGGACACGAGATCCGCACACCTTTGAACGCCATTCTCGGAACTGCGGAACTACTGGAGTTGTCTCCGCTACCGCCGTCAGTTGCCCCTGGCCTGCAGACCATCAGGCGTTCTGGTCAGGCGCTTCTCGAGATCATCAACGAAATCCTAGACTTCGCAAAGATCGAACACGGAAAACTGGACGTCGAGACCCGCGCGGTTGACGTTCGGGCCGTCGTCACAGCCACGGTCGAAATGGTACGAGACAGGGCAACTGAACACGGAAATCGCATTGCGCTCGAACTGCCGATCTCGTTCACCACGCCGGTCATATCATCGGACCCCACCCGTCTGCGTCAGGTTCTTCTCAACCTGTTGAGCAACGCCATCAAATTCACGAGCGAGGGCACCGTCACGTTGCGCGTGCTGGAGATTGGCGATCCGCAAGACGCACAGCTGAGGTTTGAGATTGAAGATACAGGCATCGGGATCGACGGTGAAGGTCTTGGCAAGCTATTCCAGCCGTTCTCGCAGGTCGATGCGTCTATCAGCCGGAAATACGGTGGTACGGGACTGGGACTGACCATCTGCAAGCAGATCGTAGAGGCGCTGTCGGGAACAATAGGTGTCAACAGCCGCAAAGGCGAGGGCAGCATCTTTTGGTTCGTAATCCCTGCCAACCCGGCCGAGAAGGGTCTTGTCGACGCCTTGGCGGCAAAGGCCGCGCCCCAACAGTTTCAGGCATGGAATATCCTTCTTGTCGAGGACAACGTGATCAATCAGCAGGTCGCGGCCGGGTTTCTCGCCCATCTCGGCCAGTTGGTCACGATCGCGAACGACGGGCTGGAAGCCGTCAAACTGGCGGAGACGACCCGCTTCGATCTCGTCCTCATGGACATGCAAATGCCGAGGCTGGACGGCATAGAGGCTACCAAGCAAATTCGCGCTTCCAACGGCCTTAGCCGGAATGCTCCCATCATCGCCATGACCGCGAATGCTTCTGACGACGACAGGCGGCTTTGCGAGGAGGCGGGGATGACGGGGTTCCAGTCGAAGCCGGTCTCGATGCATCAGCTTCGGGGTATCATCGGGTCTCTGGAGGCGGCTGCGGAAACTGCTGTGGAGGCTGTCCAAAGTCCGAGCATCGATAACGCGTTCGAAACCCGGCGGTTGGAGATCGTGGATGCACTGGGCGAAGAGACGTTCGACGAACTCCTGTCGAGCTTTTTCGAAGACGCAAGCCTACTCCTCACTGATCTTCACTCCGCCTTGGCCGTCAATGACCACCGTCATACCGATCATCTGCTGCACACTCTGAAGGGCGCAGCAAGCAGCGTCGGTCTTCAAGACGTGGCTGACCGGTCTCAGGACCTCCGTCATGCATCAATCACCGAAACCGTACTTGCAGACCTTGAAGACACAGTCACCCGCTACAGGCAGCTCCTTGTCGCATAAGGGACGTTCACATGCGCATTCTACTTGTCGACGACAATAAAACGAACCTCTCTCTCCTGACGAGACTCGTCGAGAAACTGCCGGACTGCGTCGCCATTCCCTATCTTCATCCCGAAGACGTGCTGGCAGATGCTCCAGCGCTCGAATTCGACATCGCCGTCATCGATTTCCAGATGCCTGTCTATAGCGGCATCGAGCTATTGACCGAACTCGTTCGCTTCGAGAATTACCGCGACAAGCCCGTGGTATTTGTCACGGCCGATACCGATACGGCGACGCGCATGGCGGCGCTCAATGCAGGCGCGATCGACTTTTTGACGAAACCCGTGAACCCGTTGGAGTTTCAGGCCCGGATCAAGAACCTGGTCGCCCTCGTGGACGCGCGCAACAAGCTTGCCGACAAGGCCGAGTGGCTTCGTATCGAGGTCGAGAAAGCGGTCGTTGAGCTGCGTGCCCGCGAGGAGGAAATCATTGACCGCTTGACTATCGCAGCAAGTTACAAGGACTTCGAGACGGCCCGGCACACGCGGCGCGTAGGCCTTTACTCCGAGGCAATCGCGCGGGCCTACGGCATGGAGGCGCGGGCTTGTTCCGACATCAGGCTTGCCTCGCCGATGCACGATATCGGAAAGGTCGCCATTCCCGATGCCGTCCTCCTGAAGAACGGCAAGCTGACCGAACAGGAGTTCGCGGCCATGCAGCGACATACGGTCGTCGGCTGCGATATTCTCCGGGAATCGAAGTCGAGTCTTCTGCAGCTTGCTGCCGAAATTGCTGGCAGTCATCATGAACGCTGGGACGGGCAGGGGTACCCGTTCCGTCTTTCGGGTGAGACCATTCCGGTTTCCGGCCGCATCGTCGCTATTGCCGATAATTTCGATGCGTTGACGAGCGCAAGGCCCTACAAAGAGGCGTGGAGCGTGGATCGCGCCGTAGCCCACATACGTGAAAGATCGGGGAGCCACTTCGACCCCCGCTGCGTCGATGCCTTCGACAAGGCATTGTCCGTCATTCTCGAAATCATGGAGACCGATCGCAGGGAAAGCCTGCTTTCAGTGCCTACAAGCTGCATCCCGGTTCACGCTGGGTGCTCGCAGTCGAAGGAATCCTTTGAACGCTGCCGCCGCGCCATCAGCGATGCCCGCGTGGAGAAAAATGACGGTCCACTGACTGTTGCAATGATGACGTCACCAACAACACAGAACTACGAACTCGAAAATCAACCGACCGCTTTGCAAGGACGATGAAATGAACACTTTGCATCCTTCCAATTCTGCACGTTCCGGTGAGACCCTGGAAATCATCGCGTTCCGCCTTCACGACCAGGAGTTCTGCGTCAGGACGGTGACGATCCGCGAAATCCGCGGCTGGGGCCCTGCGACGCCGATCCCGCATTCACCCAGAGAGGTTCTG
This sequence comes from Rhizobium sp. NFR12, assembly GCF_900108545.1. Classification (NCBI taxonomy): domain Bacteria; kingdom Pseudomonadati; phylum Pseudomonadota; class Alphaproteobacteria; order Hyphomicrobiales; family Rhizobiaceae; genus Rhizobium; species Rhizobium sp. NFR12. The sequence continues at coordinate 314,513 of NZ_FNWM01000003.1, forward strand.
GGAGTGATGAACCTCCGCGGTGCGGTGATTCCGATCATCGACCTCGCCTGCAAGCTCGGTATGCGGAGTACCGAACCCAATGAGCGGAGTGCGATCGTCGTGGCGGAAGTCCACGGAATGGCCTTTGGTCTTGTTGTCGACCGGGTCTCGGACATCCTCACGATTCCCGTCGAAAACATGCAGCCTGTGCCTGACATGAACGCGGGTGCCGCGACGAGCTATTCCGACGGCATCATCGTCCAGCCCACAGGAATGATCTGTTTTCTGAACCTGGAACGAATGTTCGAAGGTTTGAATACCGCCGGCCTCATCGCCGCCTGATAGCTGCGCCGTTCGCACGCATCCGCCTAGACGCTCCGTGACTGTCAGATGACAGTTCGGTGCACGACCAAACTTGGCTTGCGGAAGCAGGTACAACCTGAAACGCAACTTACGCCTCAATCACACAACGTATGAGTATTTGATTAAGACGAATTGCTGATTTTCGCATCGTAACCACAGTTTAACGAATCTGCCCTACAAATCGAGGGAGTGGGTAGGCGCTCGTCTTTTGTCAGCGCGAGACCGATTTCAGGATTTGCACTGCCCGGTAAACGGCAACAATTTTAGTTTGGGCCAATCGTCTAGAATTCCTTTTCCGATCGACCCCTGCGGTACCGGCGAGCAAGACGCCTTGCCACTGCATACGGTCAGTTTTTCCAAAATCCACAATCTGCGACCATACTGACTTCCGGCCCGTTGTGCCGGTGGCGGGTCGATGCCCGATGAGAGGTTGAAAATGTTAATACGAACAAAGCTTCTAGCCTGTCTTTTCGTCCTTGCTACGGCGCTACTGTTGATGGCTGGTTTTGCTTTCTATGCACTCGACGAAGAAGGCAAGCTTGCCAATTCCATCGTTGAAGATCGCGTCATCCCCTTGGCACAGTTGAAGCAGGTCGCCGATAGTTACGCGGTAAACATCGTCGATACGGTCCACAAGGCCCGCGCGAGAACGTTGACAGCCCGGCAGGCGACCGAAAACATCGAGACCGCCATGAAGGTCATCGACCTGCGATGGCGCGAATATCGCAACACGAAGATGACAGCCGATGAGTCGGCGATCGCTACGACCTTCGAGGCGTCTCGCTCAGCGGCCGATGCAAAGCTGAAAGGCCTGCTGACCCTGATTGCATCCGGCGATCTGGATGCCTTGGGACGCTTCGCCGACGCCGATCTTTATCCGACAATCGATCCGCTTGGTGGTCCCATCGACGAACTGGTGAAGCTTCAGCTTCGTGTCGCAGCCGAAACGCTCGCGACAGGAAAGGAGATGAAGGCTGGCCTGACATTGGTCATGGCGATCATTGCCTTCGCGGGTCTTACCGTCGTGGTGATTTCGGTTTGGACGGTTCGTTCTGCGGTTATCCGGCCGTTGACCGAGATGACGAGGGCCATGACCGAGTTGGCGGGCGGCAAACTTGACGTGCGCATCTTCGGCGAGGGCCGCCGCGACGAGATCGGCACAATGGCAGGCGCCGTTGGTGTCTTCAGGCAAAGTGCGAAAGATCGAGCTCGTCTGGAGGCCGAGGCCGATGCAAACCGCAGCGTTTCGGAGCGGGAGCGTATTGAACGCGACCGGATCAGAGCCGCCGAAGCCGAAGCGATGGAGTTCGCTGTCGATAACCTGAAACATGGTCTCGATCAGCTTGCGAATGGGAACCTCGTGCATCGGATCGATGCAGCATTCGTTGCGCAGCTTGATGTGTTGAGGACGAACTTCAACAGCTCCATGGAACGCCTCGAGCAGACCTTGCGCACCGTCGGCCAGAACGCGCAGACGATCGCGGCGGGTTCCAACCAGATCATGTCGGCCGCCAATGATCTTTCGAAGCGCACCGAGCAACAGGCTGCCTCTGTTGAAGAAACGGCTGCGGCCCTTGAGCAGATCACGACCACCGTTGCCGAATCGAGCAAGCGTGCCGAAGCCGCTGGTCGCCTTGTCACCGAGACAAAGGACAGTGCCGAAAAGTCTGGCGACGTCGTGCGAAAAGCGATTTCGGCAATGGGCGAAATCGAGCGCTCGTCGAACGAGATCGTCAATATCATAGGGGTCATCGATGATATCGCTTTCCAGACAAATCTGCTGGCATTGAATGCCGGCGTCGAGGCGGCGCGCGCCGGGGAGGCCGGAAAGGGATTTGCCGTCGTCGCCCAGGAGGTCCGTGAACTTGCTCAACGCTCTGCAAAGGCGGCCAAGGAGATCAAAACCCTGATCAACACGTCAGGCGAGCAGGTTCGAAACGGGGTTCAGCTTGTTGCAGAAACCGGAAAATCGCTCACTGAGATCGTCTCCCGCGTCCAAGACGTCAGCGTCAATGTCACCGCCATCGTCGAAGCGGCCAAGGAGCAGGCGGTCGGGCTCAAGGAAATCAATATGGCGGTCAATACGATGGACCAGGGCACGCAACAGAATGCGGCCATGGTCGAACAATCGACTGCAGCCAGCAACAGCCTTGCCCGCGAAGCAGATAACCTTTTCACCATGATTGGTCGGTTCACGTTGAGCAAAGGACATGACCTTCAACCTCGAACCGGAAACGCCAACGGCGCGCCCCATATGCCGTCCCCAGCCAGAAAGCTGATGGCGAGAGTGAACAGCTCTTTTCCAACAAGTGCAGCTGTCGCCGAGGCGTGGGAGGAGTTTTAGCCGCGGTCTGGTAAGGCTCCAAGGTCGGCCGGGATTACAAGCTACCGAAGGTCGCGGCTGAACCAGGATTTGCATTTTTCAAACCCGCGGCCACTTGCTTTGTCACGCTTCGTCTCTCTCGCTTCGTCTCTCACGCGTCGGCAAAGATAGCCGGAAATGGCGTGCTGATATCGGCGCTTCAGAGGCGGCACGTTGAACCGTAGCGGACGTATCTACCGTCTCAGCCAAGGCCGCTAAGCCTGCTACTTGCCATCAATATCCGTTGGTTCCATAATGCATATTATCTGATAACTGGGTGATGCGCTGTGTTGGGTGACTCGGGTTTTCCACGTCGGCGAAACTGCATATCCCCTTCGCTTTGACGACAGCGCACGGTATCTCTACCGCGCGCTGTCAACGTCTTTTTACGTTGCTCCACTGACCGTCATAAGGTTCACTTGAACCCCGACGACCCCGCAGCCCGCTTGTGACTAGTTCCGCTTGGCGCGCCCGGGCTGTGCATTGCTGTCTTGCAGCAAGGTCGCCTGATCGGCGACAATCGCAGACGCCTCGTTTTTCAGGACGTCCTTGGCATTCTTGCGCGCATCCTCAAGAGCAATCTCCGCACTCAAGCTACGTTCGTTTGCTTGCAGACCATCGTCTTCACTGCCGACCAGGCCATTGTTGATCTGCTCGCGAGCCTTCAGACGACTGGCGACGGCTGCGAGTTCTGCCCGGCGTTCGGCCTCGTTGAGCGAGATGACCTTTTTCTCGCGCTGCTGCTTCAGTTCGGCAGCGTCCTCGATGAACCGCTGGAAATCCGGGTCATCCTTGATTCGGGCTTCGTGCTGGGTCTGCAGTTGTGGCAGAACCGATGCGACATTTCCGACTGCGGCATATTTGGCAGGCTTGATACGTGTCCATGGGAGCGCATTGTCATAGCTCGCCTCACCCAGCGTCTTCGGGTCAGAAAGGCCCGGGAGGCTGATATCCGGCGTCACACCGCGAAGCTGGGTCGTACCGCCATCGACGCGGAAGAACTGGGCGATGGTCAGTTTCAATTCGCCGTATTTCGATTCGCTGCTGCGCGTCGCCTGATCGAGATCCACTACGGTCTGCACGGTTCCCTTGCCGAAGCTGGGCTCGCCGATCACAACGCCTCGACCATAATCCTGGATAGCTGCAGCAAAGATCTCGGAGGCCGAAGCCGAACCGCGGTTGATGAGCACGCCGACCGGGCCCGCCCAAGCGGGAGCAGACCGATCGTCCTTCAGGATTTCAACCTTACCCTTGGCATCGCGCTGCTGCACGACCGGTCCCTTGCCGACAAAGAGCCCGGTGAGTTCAATCGCTTCAGACAGGGATCCGCCTCCGTTATCGCGCAGGTCAATCAGGACGCCATCAACGTTTTCCAGTTTGAGTTCAACGAGCAGCTTGGCGACATCGCGGCTGGCGCTCTTGTAGTTCTTCTCGCCTTTGCGTCTCGCTTCGAAGTCCTCGTAAAAGGCAGGCAGAGTGATCACGCCGATGCGGCGGGTGACACCTTTGTCCTCGACCGGAATAATGCTTTTCTGGGCCGCCTGTTTTTCAAGACTAACCCGGTCGCGCACAAGGCTGATAACCCGGTGGCTTCCGGTCTCACCGGTATCTGCAGGCAGCACGTCCAGACGGACGACAGAATCCTTCGCGCCACGGATCATCTGCACAATTTCGTCGAGGCGCGTACCCACGACGTCCTTCATCGGGCCATCTTCACCTTGCGCAACGCCTGCGATGCGATCGCCAACAGCGAGCTTTCCAGAAAGTTGTGCCGGGCCGCCAGGCACGAGTTCACGGATCGTGGTGTAACCGTCGCGTTCTTGCAGAACCGCGCCGATACCGACGAGAGACAGGCTCATGGAGATGTCGAATTCAGCCGCCGCCCTCGCCCCGAAATAGTCCGTGTGCGGGTCGACCGACGTCGTGTAGGCAGCCATGAAAGACTGGAATACATCGTCGCTCTTATAACGGTAGGTCCGATCAAGGACGTTCTGGTAGCGCTTGTCGAGCGTCTCGCGGATCGTCGCGTCCTGGGAGCCTGCCAGTTTCAGGCGCAGCCAGTCGCTTTTCACACGCTTGCGCCACAGGTCGTTGCTTTCCTGTTGCGACTGCGGCCACGGCGCGTCGTCTCGCAGCACGGAATACTCTTCCCGCTGGGTGAAGTCGAAACCCTGCTTCAGCAACTCACGTGCATAGGTCAGGCGCTCTGAAACGCGCTGCGAATAAACGTTGAAAATCGAGAAGGGAAGCTTCAGGTCCTCGTCTTCGATCGCATCGTCGATCTTCTTGCTGTTCGCGGCAAAGCTGTCGATATCGGATTTGAGAAAAAAGCTCCGGTCCGGATCCAGCGACTTGATGAAGCTGTTCATGATCTTGACCGACAGCGCGTCGTCCAGCGGTACGGGCTTATAGCTGTAGCGGCCGAGAAACTGTGCGCTGATATTGGCCGCCTGTGCCTGCCGATCGAGCGGAGCCAAGACGGGGGGTGTGCCCGGTTCCAAGGCATAGGCTGCTGGTGCGATGGCAAGAAGTAGACCAAAGAAAGAATATCTCAGACGCATTCCGCTATGTTCCAATTGCGATGTCGGTTCGTTTTGCGCAATGGTGGTGCAACAATGATCGAGTTTTGGCAACTGTCTGGGTGTGCAATATTGCGTGTCCATCGCAAGAACCAGGACGAACGGCGTGCGCGGAGGGCCCCTGATTTCTGAAGAATGCCGTTCGCGGGCGTTCGGTCGTCAGGCTTCAATGCATGATCTTCTGAAGACCGCGCGGCAATCTATTCATGCATTCCGTGCTGTCAGAGGTCACAAGGAACTGGTCCTCGATCATCAGGGCACCAAAGCCATTCCCGTAGAAGGGCGTCTCGAGCGCCACCACCATGCCCGGCTGGATCAGTTCCTCATTTCCCATCGAGAAAAATGGCCATTCCTCGATGCCGGCACTGCCGCCGACCGAATGCCCGAAATGCCCACGATGATATTCGCTCAATCCCCCACGGCGGATGGCGGCCGTGACAACCCGATGCACCGCGCCGAATGTATTGCCGGGCCGGATGTGCTCGAGGCCCGCTTCAAATGCCTCGAGGAGGATCTTATCGAGATCGTTCGCGAGCGGCGACGCCTCGCCATAGACAAAGGTTCGTGCGCTATCGGAAGAATATCCCTCCACCAGCGTTCCTACATCTGCCTTGATGAGCGCACCCGGAACAACCGTTGCGTTCGCGTCTGAAAGATCCGGGCCAACGGAGATGTAGTCCCATGACCCGGACAGGCTGACGCCCTTCCCGATTGCGAACGCCTTCGCGCCGGATTTCCAAGCGTCGGAAAGCGATTGGACAGAGGAGCCAGTCCGTATGGCCTCGACCATTCTGACGATGCCTGCCTCTGCCGCATTGGCCGCAAGACGCAATCGAGCGATCTCGACCGGCGTCTTCACCGAGCGCAGGCGGCGCAGAACCGCAGATCCATCTGTCAACAAGGCGCGGGGCAGATGGTGCTTCAGCGCGGCAAAATCGGCGGCGGGCATGAACTCCATGTCAACGCCAAGACGAGCCTCAGATAGACCGCGCTCGCGAAGCAGTTCTCCCAGCAGGCAGAAGGACGCTTCGCGATCAAAGGTTTCAGGCCTTTCCCCCGTCGACCTACCTCGGCGATAGCACTGGTCGATTTGCGCGATGGAGCCGGCGTCCGATGTATCGACGGTGTCGATCCAGATCCGATGACTGCGCAGCTCGACATCAGGTGCGGATTTGCGGATGCTTGGCAGGGCGTGATCGCTGACGACGGCGGCAAGCGCGAGCCCCGCATGCGCGGGGACAAAAGCGATTGCTGCCCCTGCCCTGCCCCACATCGTTGCGACGCCAGCGGGTGCGCCGATTGCGTAGCGGAATGCCTCGGGTTGGAATAGCAGCAGGCCGTCAAGATCGGCCTCTTGCATCAATCGCTCTGCCCTGTCCCGATCGATATCGCCCACTGCCTGTCCCCGTCGTCCGTAAAGATGCACCCCATGACATGGCGCACCGGACATCGGCCGGTCAAGATGCGGTGGCTCAACCCGTCGGCATATGTGTTTGTCGAACGTTCGATCCCGGTAGCGTCTGGGGATTGCGAACGTGCCGGGGATCGCGCAGCAGCGAGATCGAGCAAACGATCAGTACGAATATGCCCACGAAAATTAGACCGGGCCGAAGACGAAAACTGTTCACCGAGTATAGGCCTTGTTGCTTCTCACTCAGGCAATGATGACGAACGAAGCTGACTCCCAGCTGAAGGGTGGCCGTTGGTCTAGGGCATTCAGGTGCGTGTCAGGATCCGATGCAAATCCGTGGCAATCGAGTTCGCCGAGGATCAACCAGTGCCGATCTACAGTCTGTCCAGAACCGCACCTCCTTTCTTCCGCCCGCGGATGGGTAGCGTTACCCTGGCTGTGACAGGTGCGCTCTATCTGGCGGCCTTTACCAACCGGATGTTTCTCACGCGGGCTTTCGCCTATTTCGACAGTCACCTCGCCTTTGCTGCCTTCATACTCGGTCTCGCATGCCTTTTCGCAGCGTTGATCGTATCGTTGTCGCTCAAGTATGTCCTGAAGCCGGTTCTGGTCTTTCTTTTCGTGAGCGCTGCTGCGGGCTCCTGGTTCATGGACAGGTTCGGAACGATCATCGACGTCGACATGATCCGCAACGCCGTCCAGACGACGTCGTCCGAAGCCGGGCATCTGTTGACACCGGCCTTCGTGCTGCACATGGCTGTTTTCGGTATTCTGCCATCGCTTCTGGTCTGCTGGGTCAAGATCGAACACAGGCCTTTCTTCGGCAAAGTTTTGTGGAACAGCGCGGCAATCGTTCCACTTCTGCTGGTCGCGCTCGCCTGCGGAATGAGCAGCGCTCGCAGCATTGCCTCCGTCACGCGGCTCCACAAAGACCTGATGATGACACTCAACCCCTTCGTGCCGATCGGCAATGCCATCGGCTTTGCCACGGCGACCGGCGAGGACGAAACCGTCGTCGTGAAATCGCTCGGGACCGATGCCCGCGTCATTGCCCCGACATCCTCCGGCCGACCGCGCGTCGTGGTGATCGTTGTCGGCGAGACGGCCCGTGCCGAGAATTTTTCGCTTGGTGGCTACGGCCGCGACACCAATCCGGAGCTCGCCCGCCGAGACATTACCTACTTCAAGGAAACATCAAGCTGCGGCACGGCAACAGCGGTTTCCGTGCCCTGCATGTTTTCCAACCTGACACGGCGCGGCTATTCCCATCGTGCCGGCCTCGCGAATGAAAATCTGCTCGACGTCCTCGGTCACGCGGGTGTCAAAACGGAATGGTGGGACGACAACACCGGCAGCAAGAACGTTGCAAGCCGTACCGCCTACCACTCGTTTTCCGATGCCAACGATCCCCGCTACTGCAAAGACAGGGAGTGCCTCGACGAGGGAATGGTCGCGGCACTCGATGGCTGGCTCTCGACAGTCAAGGGCGACAGCGTCCTGGTCCTCCATCAGATGGGAAGTCATGGCCCCGCCTATTCTGAGCGCTATCCCACGTCCTTTGCCCGCTTCAAGCCGGAATGCCGCAATGCTGAACTGGGCAATTGCAAAACCGATGAGATCGTCAACGCCTATGACAACACGATCCTTTACACCGACCACATCCTCGCGTCGGTTATCGACAGTTTGAAGGCGCGTCAGGACGTCATCGCTCCAGCCATGATCTACATGTCCGATCACGGCGAGTCGCTCGGTGAGCATGGCCTTTATCTGCACGGCGCTCCGTATGTCGTTGCGCCATCGCAGCAGACCCACGTGCCCTTTGTGCTGTGGCAAGGGTCGGAGTTGAAAACCACGACCGATCCGCAATGCCTCTCTTCCCGAGCGGCTGCACCCGCCTCACATGACAATCTGTTTCACACCGTACTCGGAATGATGTCCGTTCGGACTTCGAGCTACAAGCCGGACCTTGACGTAATGGCATCATGCCGGCGGGTGAGAGACAGTAGCGGCGTTGCCAGCGCGCGTGCAGACTTCTGACCCGTTCGACACTGGTGGTAGTCCGGTCAGACAGTTCTTCTCGACATCGCTTGCTGGGTTGGCAACAGGACTCTCGTGCTTCGCTTGTGTGCGCACGATTGTCGCTCCACTTCCTGAGATTTCCGGCTATTCTCGCCTCCGGATCGCCGAAGCGAAATGGCAAAGGGATGGAGCAGACTGCTTGAGAGTTCTTCTGGTCGAGGATGACGTGACACTTGGGGAAGCAGTGCGCGACCATGTGGCGAGCGCCGACCATGCAGTCGACTGGACCAAGACGCTTGACGCTGCAGAGAGCGCCCTCTCGACGACCGGCTACGGTCTTGTCCTTCTGGATCTGCGCCTGCCGGATGGCAGCGGCATCGCGCTTTTGAAACGCCTGCGCGCCAAGGGTATTACCACGCCGGTAATCATTCTGACGGCACATGACCAGATTTCAGATCGCATCGAAGGATTGAACAGCGGTGCAGACGACTACCTTGTGAAGCCTTTCAACCTGGGTGAGCTGACGGCGCGCATGTTGGCGGTTAGTCGCCGTTACAGCGGCCGTCCGGTTTCGCTTCTTCGCGTGGGCGATCTCGAGATCGATGCGACCGACCGTCGCGTTACCGCAACGGGCGCCGTCATCGAACTTTCCAGCCGGGAATGGGCCGTGCTTGACGCGCTGTCGTCTCGTGTCGGCGCGGTCGTTTCCAAATCGCAGATCGAGGAAGCGCTTTACGCCTTCGGCTCCGAAATCGAGAGCAATACCGTCGAAGTCTATGTCAGCCGCTTGCGCAAGAAGCTTGGCCGCGACCACATCACAACACTGCGCGGAATTGGATATCGGCTAGGGTAGATCGATGAGCATGCTTCTTGCCAAGACGGCGCCTTCCATGACCCGGCGTCTGATTTTGTGGCTGACTGTGGTGATGGCGTTTCTCTGGCTGCTTGCCGTGGGCCTGGGCTTGGTTGTGATGGAAGAGGAGCTCGCCGAAATTTTCGATGGTACTCTGCAGGATACGGCCGAGAGACTGGTTCCTCTTGCCGTCGACGACCTTGAACATCGCAGCCTCGTCGGCGCCTCCCCCCAACAACTACAGACCGCGAGTTCGAGCGGCGAACGGGAGTACCTGATCTATCAGGTGAGAGACACGGCCGGGCGGATCCTGATCCGGTCCCATGATGCGCCGGCAGAACCTTTCGAGGCGCCGCTGAAGGCAGGGCTGTGGCGAAACGACACCTATCAATTTTATACCGCGGCGAATGGCGATCGGAGTGTCTTCGTGCAGGTCGCCGACGCTTTCGAAAACAGAGAAGAAGCGCTTCGCGAAGGCGCCATGGCACTGTTTCTGCCACTCCTGCTGCTTATTCCCGTCTGCGGAATGGCGATCTGGTTCGTGGTGCGTCGAGCTGTCCGTCCCGTCGGTGCGTTGCGCGAGGAGATCGAAACCAAGGACGGCGGCAACACCGAGCCGATCGACGCGACGGCGCTTCCGAAAGAGTTGATGCCGATTGCCGCATCGGTCAATCGGCTGATGCAGCGCCTGCGCACAGCACTTGATGCGGAGCGTGAATTTACCGCCAACAGCGCCCACGAGCTGAGAACGCCGATTGCGGGCGCGCTGGCGCAGACTCAGATGCTGGTCGCCGAACTTGTGGGAAACCCTCATCGCCGGCGTGCCGACCAGGTTGAAGCCTCACTGACGCGACTGAGCCACCTTGCGGAAAAGATGCTGCAACTGTCTCGCGCGGAAGCGGGCATCGGCCTCGCCGACCACGCCGTCGATCTCGGTCGTGTTCTGGACATGGTGGTGACCGATTTTCAGCGCGGCATGGCCGATCCCGACCGGCTGGTCCTCCGCCATCCAACTGGCGCGCGCCTGACGGCGCCGGTGAGCGAAGACGGGTTCGCGATCGTGCTGCGCAATCTGATCGAAAACGCACTCATTCACGGGACACCGGATAAACCGGTCGAGGTGTTTCTTGAGGATGGTGGCCCAGTGCGCATTACCAACGGATCGCCGGTTATGAGTGCGATTGAACTTGCCGCCATTCGCAAGCGCTTCGGGCGTGGCCGGACCGAAGCCGAAGGCTCCGGTCTCGGTCTTTCAATTGTGGACCGACTACTCGGTCAGATGAACGGACAGTTGATCCTCGCATCTCCGGCGACAGGACGCTCCGACGGTTTCGAAGCGCGGATAGAACTGCGCCATCTCTAGGCGATCGACGAGCTCGTTCACATCGGAGGCACGACGCCGTTGGTGCCGACAACGACCCGGCCGCTCGACATGGAGCCATCGGCCGCCTTTTCCGACGGCACAAACACAGTCGCGCCTGCCTTGATATCCGCTTCGACTGCTGACGCGAACGTCACGATCGGTGTGCCCTCAGGGATCGAGATCTTTTTCTCCTGGCCATTGTACGTCACGGTGACTGTGTGGCCATCGACGGATTTGACCGCATCGGCAACCGTCGCATTGGTCATCGAGCTGTTCGGCTTCAGATCCCAGGCGTAGCTGCCTTCGCCGGTGCCTTTCATCGCCGCCGGGAAGATCAGAACTTCAAGAGCGCCGTCACCGCCATCGGCAGTCGGCAGCGAGGCGATCCCTACAAAGTCACCAGGCTTGATGTCATCGATAGAGGCCTTGGCAACGCTCGACACCTTCCAGTCATCCTTGAGCATGATCTTGGCATTCGTGCCTTCGCGGGTTTTGACAGACAGGGTCTTGCCTTGGAGGCTCTCGACTGTACCGCGGACCCGGACGGTGTCTGCCGCAAAGGCCGAAACACCGAGCGTGACGGCGATCAGTGCGCCTGAGAGTATCGTAAAGCCGGTTCTGGAAATGGAGGACATGGTCTCTTCCTTTTTGAAACCCTTAAGGTCGTGTCGTGCTGCCGGTGGATTCGGGTTGGAAATCCTCCGACCTTCGCCGAGCGCGGCACGATGCCGGCGCGGAATTGTTGTCGCGCAGAGGCGACAGATCAGCCCCTCGCCCTCATCGGCCACCTGACGATGCCCGCCGCAAACAGGGCGATCCAGATCAGAACAGGCTGCAACGGCAATCTGACCATGTGATAGAGCCACTGCCACTGCGAGGCGTCTGGCGCAGTCAGGCTGGTAACTGCGTGCTTGATATTGGCAGGAAAGACGCAGGCTGCGTACAGCGCCAGGCCAATGCCCGCATACCGACGCGACCACGGAACAAGCAATCCGATCGCGCCTGCGATCTCGCAAAGGCCCGTTACAAGAATCACCTCCGGCGCATCAGGGACCCAGCTGGGTGTGATGCTGAGAAACGGCCGCGGCACGGTGATATGCAGGACGCCCGCTGCGGCGTAGAACAGGAAGAGGCCCAACCGGCACCGACGGCGCCAGACGGTCAGGTCCTGTCCCTCGCGTTCCCTGGCGGGTTCAATCCTTTGCATCTGCCGCTATCCGTCGCTCCACCGACCTTGCAATGGAGGCTAAGTCCCTGCGTCGGCCCGCAACGCTTTCCATGGCAGCCACCGCCAGATCCCTTGCGACGTAGTCGGACTTGTGCCCGAGCTTGTGGACGACGATCAGTTTTGCGCCGCGGATATCGCGCGCCAGATGTTTGGCATGGATTTCGGGAGACACGATCTCATCGGCATCACCGGTGATGATCACGGTCGGCGCCTTGATCTTCGGATATTGTCGCGAGGCGGTACGTGCCCAGTCGCTGAGCGCCGAGATTTCCCGCGCATTATGGCGAAATGCGGTTGGGCTCAGCGCCTGAAACGCATTGGTCTCGGCAATATAGCCGGCTGGGACAGGATTGGGAGAGAAGACTGCGCTGGCCGCCCCCTTGATCGCCAGCAGCCCCACCGGTGGAACGACGAGCGCGCTGAAGACCTGGCCCGTGACAGGGGCTGTGGCTGCAGAATAATACCATGCGACGCTTCCGTCCCAGGGGTAGACCGCCGGCGACAGGAAGACGAGACCGGACACCATGTCCGGATGCCGAACTGCAAATGCTGCGGCGATGGCGCCCCCGAAGGAATGGCCGACGATAATGGCCTTGCCGATCCCCCGCTTCCTCATCAGTTGCGCGACGGCATCAGCCTGGCCATCCGGAAGGATATTCTGTTCGCCTCCGATATCGGAACTGCCATGTCCCGGTCGGTCGACGAACAGCAGTCGCGCCCTGCCCTGCAACGTCTTCCTGAACGAAAAGAGGGGATCTTTCAGGCTCGTGCTCGCACCATGGAGAAAAACGATCGGGGGAAGATCCGCTTTTTTGTCCGGCTCGATCAGAACGCTGTTGAGTTTGTAACCGCCGACATCGACCCGGACCGCTTGTGGCACATGGTCATCGGCCGTCACCTGCCGCGCGCCGACGATGCCGAACGCCGCGAGCGCAAACCCCAGAAGCAAGACAATCTTTTGCATTAGTCCTCAATGCGTTTCGCCGAAATGAGCATTTCGCTCCTACTACGCGCGCGGGACAAGGAAAGTTTCAGTCCGGAATGATCAAAGGCGCAAGAGGCGCCCATAGTCGCAACACGCCGCGTTTGACAGCGGCGACGACGGGCGCGTTGCGGCGGATCGCATCTTCAGCCGTTTCTGCGGCAACAAGAATGAATTCGGCCTTCGCCCCCACAGCGATCGGTGGCGCCAGCATCCCCGTGATCTTCTCCGCATCTGTCGACACCATCTCGAAAACGCTGTGCATATCGGCTGCCGTCGAGAGCTGATCAAGATTGGCGTAGAGGCCTGCCATCCGAAGCAGTGAGGCGTCGCCGTACGGTGTGAACGGGTTTTGCACATTGTTGGTGGCGAGCGCGACATCCACCCCGAAGCGCTTCATCTGGGCTGCCGGAGCGATGCCTCGCGGCCGCATCGGGTTGTCGCGCGATCCGTTCAAAAACGCGTCTGTCGCGGGCAAGACGACGAGAGCGATACCGGCCTCGGCCATGCTCCGCGCCATCCTCTCACGCTCGTCAGGGTCGAAGGCTGCAAGCTTCGTTGCATGGCCGACAGTGACACGCCCACCCCAGCCGAAGGCTTCGGTCTGCCTGATGATCTCGGGCAAAATGGAATTTCCGGGATCGAGATCGAAGTCGGCGTGGAAGTCGACATCAACGTTGTAATGACGGGCAAGGCCGAAGATGAGCTCGACATGGGCAACGGGATCAGGGTCCGTATAAGGACATCCGCCAATCAGATCCGCACCCATCTTCATGGCTTCGTGAAGAAGGTCGATGGTTTCAGGCTCGTTGGTCAGGCCTTCCTGCACGAAGGCGCAAAGCTGGACGTCGATGAGACCCGACCATCTGCGCTTCAGCCGCAGCAGACCTTCCAGACTTCGAAGACCTGCGCGTGGATCCACCTCGACGAAGCTGCGCATGCGCTGCGTACCCGCACGCACAGCCAATTCCAAGACTTGCGCGCCGCGCGCGTCGACATCCTCTGCGGTAAAGCTGCGTTTCGCTTGCGCCGTCAGCCGAACGGCTTCAGCAAGGGTCCCCTCGCACAGCGGGCAGCGGCCAAGGATCATCGCCTTGTCGAGATGGACATGCGCATCCGTCAGTCCCGGCAGGATCAGCACCCCTCCAGCATCGAGACGCGGCGACGATAGCTGTGCGGTCTGCTCTCCGATCGCGACTATCACGCCGTTCGAAACACTCAGCGACATGCCTTGGCGACCGTCCGCTAATCTCAGATTGTCGATGATAAAAGTACTCTGCCCGACAACGCTCATGAGACCACGCTGAGTAAACCGCTTCACAAAGACCAGACGTCGTTACTCGCCCATCACCCAACAATGCAAATATCCCATGTCGCATTGCAACGCGAGTGTTTCTCAGAGCGGCTGCGGGGAGTTGCGTTGGCTGGCTAACGGTCGGGAAATCGGCTTGTTGGGACGATTGCGCGGCGGAGTGTAGCTCACCGGCTCACAAGTCTGGACCTTCGCAATCTGGGCTAGAGCAAGATTTTCATTGTTTCACGGTTTCGTGATGGCCGGTCTGAAATCCGGGTTCGATAGGGCGAGATGCTCGTTGATGCAGTGGATCTGCGATGGATGAGCCTGCTTCGGGAGGTTTTCCGACCCATGCAAATTGGATTTTTTGATGGACATCCACATCTCTCGCTCTACAAACAGGTCATGGACGGGCTGCAGATGCGCATAACGAATGTGCGTCTGAAGCGCGCTTTTAGTGCGTGACGTCTGACTTGATACAATCCTCGCGATACGCTGATCGGATTGGTTCTTCGCCGGCGATGGCTATATCGCCCAAATAAAATACACGGACGACCTCTGGCCGGAAAGCCTATGCTTCCGCCGTAGAGTAGATCCGACTGTCTAGGAGAATGCCCGCGCTACCGAGCCCGGGCCAAATTTTTAATGGCTTATGCAACTGAAAATGACGCGCCGCTCGAAGCGACACCGACCAAGATCAGTCTAAACAACGTCTACAAAATCTTCGGCGAGCGGCCTGACAAGGCCTTGGACATGATCCGCGCCGGCAAGACAAAATCCGAAATCCATTCAGCGACCGGTTGCTCCGTCGGTGTCAACGACGCGAGCTTCGAGATCAAGGCTGGCGAGATTTTCGTGATCATGGGCCTGTCCGGCTCCGGAAAATCCACCCTCCTTCGTCTGCTGAACAGGCTCATCGAGCCGACATCCGGTGCGATAAAAATCGACGGGCGTGACATCACCCAGATGTCGCGCAAGGAACTGATCGATCTGCGGCGCCGCGATATCAGCATGGTGTTCCAGTCCTTCGCGCTTCTGCCCAACCGTACCGTGCTCAACAACGCTTCCTTCGGTCTCGAGGTCGCAGGCGTCAACGAAGCCGAGCGTCGGCAGAAGGCTCTCGTTGCTTTGAAGGCCGTGGGCCTCGACGGTTACGAGGACAGCCTTCCGGATCAGCTGTCCGGCGGCATGAAGCAGCGCGTCGGCCTTGCCCGTGCGTTGGCCAGTGAACCGACCATTCTTCTCATGGACGAAGCCTTCTCGGCACTTGACCCGCTCATCCGGACCGAGATGCAGGACGAGTTGGTCCGTCTTCAGTCCGAACAAAGCCGCACGATCGTCTTCGTCAGCCACGATCTCGACGAAGCCATGCGGATCGGCGACCGTATCTGCATCATGCAGAACGGCAGCGTCATTCAGGTCGGCACGCCGGACGAAATCGTCATGAGCCCGGCCAATGATTACGTCCGCTCCTTCTTCCGCAATGTTGATGTCAGCCATGTCTTCAAGGCCGGCGATGTTGCCCGCAAGACCCAGGTCACGATCATCGACCGTCAGGGTGTATCGGCCGCCGCCGCACTCGAACGCATGAAGCACTTCGACCGCGAATACGCGATCATTCTTGGTCGCGACAAGACCTACCAGGGAATGGTCAGCCAGACATCGCTTGTCGAAAAGCTGCGCGCCAAGGCGGATGATCCCTACCGCGGAGCGTTTCTCACCGGGATCGAGACAATCGCAGCCGACGAACCGCTCTCCAACGTTCTCGGCACGGTCGCCGCCAGCGCCTGGCCGGTCCCCGTCATCGATGACGCCAAGCGCTATCTCGGATCGATCAGCAAAACGACGCTGCTTGAAACGCTCGACCGCGCCAGCTGATTTCCATTCACGACCTTAGAATTGTTGCAGCGCCCTGCCGGCCCATGATGCAGGCGGCGCTGTAGCCGGCCAGAAACCGGAGACAGACATGAATTTCAACATCGGCGACGGCATCGATACAGCCGTCAACTACATCCTCGACAACTTCTCCCCCTTTCTCGATCTGATCGCGTCGGCGATCGGCTTTGTGACCGGGACGATTCAGGATGCGCTGCTTGCGCTCCCGATGCCCGTCGGCATTGCCATCTTTGTTGCGCTATCCCTCTGGCGGGTCGGCCTCGGCTTCGGCCTGCTGACCGGCATCGCACTTTGGCTGGTGGACCACATGGGTCTTTGGAGCGCCATGATGGAGACGCTTTCCCTGGTGATCGCGTCCACGCTGATGGCGATGATCATCGGCCTGCCGCTCGGCATTGCCATGGCCCGCAAGGATAGTGTCGCAGCCATCGTCCGGCCCATCCTCGATCTGATGCAGACCATGCCGGCGTTCGTCTACCTCATTCCGGCAGCGATGTTCTTCGGGCTTGGAGCAGTACCGGGTGCCATCGCCACGGTGATCTTTGCAATGCCGCCTGTCGTGCGACTGACCAATCTTGGCATCCGCCAGGTACATCACGAGTTTATCGAGGCAGGCAACGCGTTTGGCTGCACCTCGACGCAGCTTCTGTTCAAGATCCAGCTTCCCAATGCCCTGCCCTCGATCATGGCCGGTATCAACCAGACGATCATGCTGTCGCTGTCGATGGTCGTCATCGCTTCGATGATCGGCGCCGGCGGGCTCGGCAACACGGTCCTGACCGGTATCCAGCGCCTGGATGTGGGCACGGGTTTCGAGGGCGGTCTTGCCGTCGTCATCCTGGCCGTCATTCTCGACCGGATCACCCAGAGCCTCGGCCAGAAATCCAGAAAGCCGAACGCCCTCTGGCGCGCGCTTTTCAAGAGAAACGAGCGTGAGGATATGGTGACGGCAACCGCCTGATCCAGTCCTTCGCCGAACCGTGCGGGTGATGAACCCGCAATTGCAAACCTCCCAAAAAGGAGACTACATGTTCAAGACCCTCGCAACCCTCGGGCTCGCCGCCACCCTCATCGGTGGATCTGTGACCGCAACGATGGCGCAGGACGCCAAGCCGGTAAAGATCGGCTGGTCCGCTTGGTCCGATGCTGAATTTGTCACCAAGCTCGCCGCCAAGCTCATCAAGGATGAACTCGGCACGGAAGTCGAGCTGGTACAGTCCGATGTCGCTCCGCTCTACCAGGGTGTCAGCCGCGGCGATCTCGACGCGATGATGATGGCCTGGTTGCCGCAGACCCATGCGGACTATTACGACAAGGTGAAAGACAAGGTCGAAACGCTCGGTACCGTCTATGATGGCGCAAAGCTGGGCTGGGTCGTTCCGGCCTATATCCCGGAAAGCGAGATCGCTTCGATCGAGGATCTGAAGAAGCCTGAAGTGCAGAAGAAGCTTTCCGGCATCGTGCAGGGCATCGATCCGGGAGCAGGTCTGACACGGTTGTCAGAAAAGGCCGTGAAGGATTACGGTCTCGACGACTACAAGCTGCAGATCTCCAGTGAGGCGGGCATGCTGACGACGGTCGATCGCGCCATGCGCAGCGAAAAGTGGTTCGTCGCCACGTCCTGGAGCCCCCATTGGATGTTCGGAAAGTACAAGCTTCGTTACCTGACCGACCCCAAGAAGTCGTTGGGTGAAGCAGAGCATGTCGACGTTCTCGCCCGCAAGGATTTCAAGACCGAAAATCCGAAGGTTGCCGGCTTCCTCTCGCGCATGAAGCTGCCGATCGCTGATCTCGAGGCGGGGATGTTTACCGCGCAGGAGACGTCCTACGACGAAGCGGTCGCAAAATACATCAAGGACCATCCGGATCAGGTCAAGGCCTGGGTTGGAGAAGACGGCTGACATAGGCCTCGGGCTTCGCGGGTATCCGCGGAGCCATTTTGCTACTTGATGCCAGCGTCCAGTTGTTAGGAGCAGACGATGTTTATTGACGGAACGGATCTCGACCAGGCTACCGGCGATACGCTCGGCGGGCGTATCTCGCTGGCACGCGACGCGACTGATCTTTCGGTAGATGATGCCGCCCACATGTCCGGTGTTGACCGGAGTGTCTGGGAGGCCTGGGAGAACGACCGTGACGCACCGATCGCAACCGATCTCGAGATCGTCGCACGCTCCCTGCAGGTAAGCCTCGGCTGGTTGATCACCGGCCGCGGTGTCGGGCCGAAGTGGGACAGCTAGACTGTCAGCGTTGAAGCTCTACCAGAAGCGGAATTACCGCACGTTCAGGCCCGTACGACGAGCTGCAACCCGCTCGACGGCGGACAGCGTGTCGTAGATGAGGATCGCAAGAGCGCCGACGATCAGGCCGCCTTGCAGGATAAAGGCGAGGTTGTTGGCCTGCAGGCCGGCGATGATGACTTCGCCCAGGGTTTTTGCGGCAACGGTCGAACCGATCGTGGCCGTGGCGAGACTGATCACGACCGACAGACGGATACCGGCGAGGATGACGGGTGTGGCGAGCGGCAGCTCGACCTTGAACAGCCGCTGCAACCCGGTCATGCCTGTCCCGCGCGCCGCCTCCATGACAGACGGCGGAAGGGTCGTCAGCCCCGTCAGTGTGTTTTCGAAAATCGGCAGCAAACCGTAGAGAAAGAGCGCGACCAGCGTCGGTTTTTCACCAAAGCCCAGCGTTGGAACCGCGAGCGCCAGCACCGCCACTGGCGGGAAGGTTTGCCCGATATTCACGAGGCCCCGCGAGAGCGGCAAAAACTCGGCGCCGATCGGCCGCGTCACGAGAACTGCCATGGGAACAGCCACAAGAATCGCTGCTGTCGTGGCGATGGCGACCGTCCTCAGATGCAGAAGCGTCAGTGTCAGAAGACTTCCCTGATTGTAGATCGCGGGCGCATTCTGCTGAACCAGCGGGCGCAGGATGGGATCGAACAATTCGGGCATCAGCAGGAACGTCAGCAGAAGAACGAGCAGTAACGCCCGCAGCATGAGAGGAAGCCACGCTCTCATGCCAGACCCGCCGCGCGCTTCGAAAGTCCTTCGACCGAAACAGAGCCGATGATCCGCCCATCGGATGCGCGAACAGGCAATGCCTGCTGTCCCGTCCACAAAAGCTTTGACAGCGCTTCTCGCTGGCTCATGTCTTCGGACAGTGGTTCCCCTGTCGCTTGTCTGGGCTCGAGGGCCTCACCGATAGTCTGCATCGACAGGAGCCGGAACGGCCGCTCCGTATCACCGATCAGGGTCTCGACGAACGGGGTCGCAGGCTGTCGAACCAGCTCGACGGGCGCGCCGTATTGAACGACCTTGCCCTTGTCCATCACCGCAATCCGGTCCGCCAGATGAAAGGCCTCGTCCATATCGTGCGTGACGAGAACGATAGTCGTGCCGAGCACTTTTTGAATGCTGATAAGGTCTTGCTGCGCCTTAGCGCGAATGATCGGGTCGAGAGCGCCGAACGGCTCATCCATCAGGAGCACGTTGGGTTCAGCCGCGAGAGCGCGTGCCACGCCGACTCGCTGTTGCTGCCCGCCGGAGAGTTCATGCGGAAAACGCGAGGCGAAATCGTCGGGGTCGAGCTGGAAGAGTTCGAGCAGCTCTTTTACTTTGGCGTCGATGCGGGGCCGGTCCCAGCCAAGCAGACCCGGAACAGTGGCGATATTCTGCGCGACGGTTCGATGCGGAAAAAGCCCGTGTCCCTGGATCGCGTAGCCGATCCTGCGCCGCAGTTCGAACCCCGGCAGGTCGCGATTGTCGACGCCGTCGAGCTTGATGGTTCCGGAGGTCGGTTCCACGAGCCGGTTGATCATCCGCAGAAGCGTGGTCTTGCCGGAGCCGGACGTTCCGACAATGACCGTTACCGTGCGCGGTTGGATCGTCATAGTCACTGTGTCGACAACCGTATTGTCGCCGTAACGCTTGGTGAGGGTCTCGATTTCGATCATGCGGCTTTGCCTCGAGTGCCAACAGGGGCGTTCAGTTCGACGAGTGCGTCCAATACGGTGGCTGCGGTGAAGGCGAGCACGACGGTGGGTACGGCGCCCAGGAGCACAAGATCCATTGCCGTCTGGCCGACGCCCTGGAAGACGAAGACGCCGAACCCGCCGCCGCCGATCAGGGCCGCAATGGTCGCAAGCCCGATATTCTGAACCAGAACGATGCGGATACCGGTCAGGATGACGGGCATGGCGAGCGGCAGTTCGATGCCGAACAGGCGTTGGCGCCCGGTCATGCCGACTCCGCGGGCCGCCTCGTTTGCTTCCCGGGGCACGCCTTCGAGTCCCACGACGGTGTTGGCGACAACAGGCAACAGGGAGTAGAGGAACAGCGCGACGAACGCGGGTGCAGCGCCAATGCCGCGTATGCCGATCGCGGCCGCACCCGGCACGTTGATGGCGATCCAGCCGAGCGGCGCGATGAGAATGCCGAACAGGGCAATCGACGGGATCGTCTGGACGAAGTTCAGCGTGTTGAGAATGCCGGAACGCAAGGACGTGACTCGGTGGGCAAGAACGCCGAGGGGAAGACCGACGACGACGGCTGCAATCAGCGATCCGATCGCCAATGTCACATGTTTTCCCGCTTCCTGCCAGAAGACGTCGGCGCGGCCCGCATATTCCCTGATGATGGAAAGTCCGTCCCAGAGACCCGAAGACAGGACGACCGCTATTCCCGCTAGGCTGACCGCCAGCAAGGCGATCCGAACGACGGGCGTTGGCCGCAGTCTGGCGATCGCATCGGCGGCGAGCAGAGCGAAGGCAAGCATCAACAGCCAGGCACCGGAGGCCGGCGAAACACGAGCATAGGTATTGCCGTCCGGCGTCAGAAACGACGCGGCGGAACCGACGGAGATGGCAAGTCCCGCGAGAACGGCCGCCGCAGCCGACAGCCTCAGATAAAGAGGTGTTTTGAAGAGTGTTATGAGGATCGCGACGCCGATAACGACGACGAAGGCGATCGACGTGGAGGGCGGCAGGGATTCCCAGAGAGACTTCCCCTGCCCCGGCACGATCCGGTTGGGACGGAAAATCATGAGGGGCGCGAAGAAGGCAGCGTAGACCGCCAGCAGCGCCACGACGACACCCAGCTTATCGAGGCGAAGCTTCAATCCGATCCTCCTTGGCCCCCGGGTGATGCATCCCGCCCCTGAGGGTGGAATGCCTCATACAGCCAGCTTTACTTCAGAAATCCGTTCTTCTTCAGGAAGTCTTCGGCAACGGCCTTCGGCGGTTCGCCACCGAGCTGCACGCGGCCGTTCAATTCCTGAAGTGTCACAAGGTCAAGCTTTTCGAAGACAGGCTTCAAAAGCGTTTCGATCTGTGGATGCTCCTTCAGAACCGCTTCACGTATGATCGGAGCCGGCTGGTAGACCGGCTGGACGCCCTTGTCGTCTTCCAGAACGACGAGACCCGATGGCGCAATGCCACCGTCCGTGCCGTAGACCATCGCCGCATTGGCGCCGTTGGTCTGGTTTGCAGCTGCTGCGATCGTGGCAGCGGTGTCGCCGCCGGACAGCGTGATCAGCTGGTCGGACTTCAGCGTGAAGCCGTAGGTCTTCTGGAAGGCCGGAAGGGCTGCAGCCGAGTTGACGAATTCCGAGGAGGCAGCCAGAACGACCTTACCGCCGCCAGCAACATAGGAGCCGAATTCGCTAAAGGTCTTGATCTTGCCTTCGTCCGCGACTTCCTTGCGGATGGCGACCGCCCAGGTGTTGTTTGCCGGAGACGGGGTCAGCCAGACAATCTTGTTTGCATCGTAATCCAGCTTCTTGGCCTCAGTATAGGCCTTTGCCGCATCCTTCCAGGCCGGGTCTTCGGCTTTTTCGAAGAAGAACGCCGCATTGCCGGTATATTCCGGATAGATGTCGATTTCGCCAGCGGTGATCGCCTTGCGCACGACAGGTGTGGCACCGAGCTGAACGCGATCCGTCGTCTTGATGTCGTTTGCGTTCAGGATGGACAAAATGATGTTGCCGAGGACGCCGCCCTCGGTATCGATCTTTGATGATACGACGACTTGCGCCGATGCCGTGGCCGCAGATGCGGCAATGGCGAATATGGTTCCGATCACGATCTTGGGCAGGTGCACGGCCGGTATCTCCCTGTTTACAACTAGTCTTGCCTCGCGCGCCCAACCGCAATCGTCCGGACGCAAACGCCTATATATGCCGCCGGTTCAAGAAGAATAGTGGAGCAACGTCACGTCAGTCATTTGCGGTATGCCTCGTCCTGAAACCGAGGCCGTATGCCGTCTCCGGATCCGACAGCTGCTCGGAAACGACTGCCCGGCGGGAGGAACGATCGCGCCTTATTCGAGTTATGTCGATGCCGCCCCTAGCATCCCTTTCAGCGAACATTTCGGAGGCCCACCCATGGCAGACAACATCAGCAATCCTGAAGGCAAAGGCCCTGCAGGTGGTTGGGGCTCGGTAAAGTCGATCTTCCGGATCTACGGCGAGAGTTCGCCTCCACCAGCGTTTCTCGAAACGTTGTCTCGCCAAAACAAGCCGGGCGGATTCATGTGCGTCTCGTGCGCCTGGCCAAAGCCCAAAAACTATCACCCTTTCGAGTTTTGCGAGAATGGTGCCAAGGCCACCATGTGGGACCTGACCAACTCCCGTTGCGGACCTGATTTCTTCAAGAAGCACACGGTGGAGGAGCTGAAGGGCTGGAAAGACCACGATCTGGAGATGACAGGTCGCCTGACCCATCCTCTCCGCTTCGATCACGCGACCGGACAATACGTGGAAGCCACCTGGAACGAGGCGTTCCAGAAGATCGGCGCAACGCTAAAGCGCCTGGAGAAGAAGAGCGTAGTCTTCTATTCGTCCGGCCATGCCGGACTGGAAGCATCCTACCTCTATGCCTTGCTGGCACGCGCCTATGGCAACAACAACCTGCCGCAGAGCTCGAACATGTGCCACGAGACGACGTCCGTCGGCCTCACCAAGGTCATCGGCTCGCCGGTCGGTACCATCGTCTGGGAAGATTTGGAAAAGACCGACGCCTTCTTCTTCTTCGGCCAGAACCCGGGCACCAACAGTCCACGTTTCCTGCATCCGCTGCAGGAAGCTAAAAAGCGCGGCGCGAAGATCGTCACATTCAACCCTGTCATCGAGCAGGGTCTCGTGTCATTCGTGAACCCGCAAAATCCGCTCGACATGGTCACGGGCAACGAGACCAAGATATCCGATCAGTATCTGCAGGTGCAGGCCGGTGGTGACGTCGCTGCCATGCTGGGTCTCTGTAAGACCGTCGTCGAGGCCGATGATGCAGCGGTTGCCGCTGGCCGGGCGCGTGTTCTCGATGTCGATTTCATCGCCGAGCATACGACGGGCTTCGACAAGTTCATCGAATGCGTGCGCGACACGCCTTGGTCGGACATTGTGCGCGAAAGCGGGCTCACGGAGGCTGATCTGCGCGAGGCAGGCGCGACTTATATTGCCGCCAAGCGTGTCATCGGCGTCTACGGAATGGGACTGACCCAGCATTCGCAGGGCGGCCTCAACATCGCGATGCTAGTCAACCTTCTCCTCCTGCGCGGCAATATCGGCCGCGAGGGAGCTGGTTGCTGTCCGGTGCGTGGGCACTCGAACGTTCAGGGCCAGCGGACCGTCGGCATCGCTGAAAAGACCAAGCTCATCCCGATGGACAAACTGAAGGAACTGTTCGATTTCGATCCTCCGACCGAGGACGGAACGCACATCGTCGATGCGGTCAAAGGCATGATGGCGGGAACCATTCGCGCCACGATCTCACTCGGCGGCAATCTGCTTCGCGCCGTGCCGGATCAGGTCGATATGGAGCGGGTCTGGGCCGAGCAGGAGCTGACGGTCATGGTCTCGACCAAGCTCAACCGCAGCCATCTGTTTCCGGGCAAGGAGGCCTGGATCTTGCCATGTCTCAGCCGAACCGAGATCGACATGCAGGCGACCGGAAATCAGTCCGTCACGACGGAAGACAGCTTCTCCCACATTTCCGGTTCGATCGGAAAGCGCACGCCGGCATCCAAGCAACTCCAGAGCGAACTTGCGATCGTGACCGGCATCGCCAAGGCAACCCTCGACCATAACCCGAAGCTGAAATGGGACGAATGGACGCGGGACTACAGCCTCGTTCGCAATCTCATCGAGGCAACCTACCCCGACGACTTCAAGCATTACAACCAGCGCATGTTCGAGCCCGGCGGCTTTTATCGCGGCAATGATGCACACGAACGCAAGTGGAATACCGAGGAAAAGAGAGCGGTCTTTACAACGCCGCATCAGCTCAACGCGTTGTCGTTCGAGGATGCGCCTGGTCGGTTCCGGCTGATCACGATGCGGTCCAACGACCAGTTTAACACAACGATCTATGGCTATTCGGATCGATTCCGCGGCATTGAGGGCACGCGAGACGTGCTTCTCATGTGCCCCGAAGACATCGCTGCAGCAGGGCTTCGGGAAGGTCAGGTCGTATCGCTCGTCAGTGACTTCGAAGACGGCAAACATCGCGAACTCAGCGGGCTGACGGTCCGAGCCCACAAGCTTCCGCGCGGCACGATCGGCGGGTACTATCCCGAATGCAATGTGCTGAACGCAATCGACCATCACGACGAGATGTCCAAGACGCCGGCGTCCAAGGCAATCCCGGTAAAAATCTTCAGCCACTGATTCCGAACGCGAGTACTGTCTCGGTACAGTGCCCGCCACGCCAGGTAAACCCGGTTTGGCGGGCACATTTCGTTCTGCTCAGGCGCTTTCTATTTCGCCAAGAAAAGCATCTCGATTGTTCTGCACGACTGCCAAAAGGTAATCGGCGACGGCACGTACACGGGGAATGCGGCTTATGTCGCGGTGGCGGACCAGGTAGTAGTGCCGGGTCAACTGCACCTCGCGGGACAGCACCAGCTCGAGATCCGGCTGACGGCGCGCAATGAAATGCGGCAGGATGCAGAGACCCTGGCCCTGAAGCGTCGCCGTCAGTTGCGCCGAGATGCTTGAGCTCTGAAACCGCGGCCGGATTCCCGGATGGACGTCGCCAAGATAGTCCAGTCCCGGCGCAAAGATCATATCCTGGATGTAGCCGATGAACGGGTGAAGCAGCAGGTCGTCGCGGCTTTTAACCTCCGGTCGCTCGGACAGGTAGGATTTTGCGCCGTAGATGTTCAGCCGATAGTCGGTGATCTTCTCGATTTCGTAGGGTCCGCCCTTCGGCGGATCGAGCGAGATGGCAATGTCGGCCTCCTTGCGCGACAAGGACATGATTTGCTGGATCGTCACCAGCTCGAGCGAGAGATTGGGATGCTGGACGGTGAAATCACTGATCTGATGCGCGAGGAAGAAGTTCGCAATTCCTTCCGGAGCACTGAGACGGACGACGCCCTGGTGAGCAGCGCTCCCCGAGAAGATATCCATCTGCAACCGGTCCGCTTCCGCCTCCATGCGTTCCGCCGCTTCGATAAAGCGCTGACCAATGCCCGTCAGAACGTATCCGCGCGGATTGCGCTCGAAAAGCTTGATCCGGAGACTGAATTCCAGCCGGTCGATGCGGCGCGATACGGTGGCATGGCTGGTGCGCAATTGCCGGGCCGCGACGGAAAGCTGCCCGGTTCGGGCGACGGCCAGGAAATATTGAAGGTCGTCCCAGGTGAAGTTCGGGCTGGCTGTCATGTCGGCGGTTAGCGCTCCAATGTCCCTATCTGTTCAAACGCTGTCACGTGTCTGTTCAAAATTGAACAGAGGCTGTTTGCAATTAATAGCGCGCTCCTCCTTGCGTCAACGTTCGTTTTACTCGACCATACCCACAGGAGGGGCTGCTTTGAGGAGGGTGGCCCGCCAAATTTGAACAGATTCGCGCGCTGTTATCTCTGGGAGGAGACCTTATGCGAAAGACGTTTGTGGCGTCCGTTGTTACACCGCTGGCCGTATTGCTTGCCAGCAGCACTGCATTTTCCCAAGCGGCATCCGACGGCAAGGTCAGGATCGGTATCCTGAACGACCAGTCCGGGGTGTATTCCGATTTCGGCGGCAAGTCGTCCGTTGAGGCTGCAAAGATGGCGGTCGAGGATTTTGGCGGCAAGGTTCTGGATGTTCCGATCGAGGTCATCGACGCCGATCACCAGAACAAGCCCGACATCGCCTCCAACATCGCCCGCCAGTGGTACGATACCCAGCAGGTCGATACGATCATGGACCTGACAACGTCGTCGGTCGGTCTCGCGGTCCAGGCGCTGTCCAAGGACAAGAAGAAGATCACCATCAACACCGGTGCGGCGACCACTGATCTCACGGGCAAGTCCTGCACGCCCTACGGCTTCCACTGGGCATATGATACCCATGCGCTTGCGGTCGGCACAGGCGGTGCGATGGTCAAACAGGGCGGTGACAGCTGGTTTTTCCTGACCGCGGACTATGCTTTCGGCTATTCCCTCGAGCAGCAGACCAGCGACTACGTGAAGGCCAATGGCGGCACGGTCGTCGGTTCGGTGCGGCATCCCCTGTCGAGCCAGGATTTCTCATCCTTCCTGCTGCAGGCGCAGTCATCAGGCGCGAAGGTGATCGGGCTTGCCAACGCCGGTCTCGACACGGCCAACTCGATCAAGCAGGCGGCCGAGTTCGGTATTGTCCAAGGCGGTCAGAAATTGGCCGCGCTCCTGTTCACGCTGGCCGAAGTGCACGGGCTCGGACTTGAGGCAGCACAAGGCCTGACGCTGACGGAAGGTTATTACTGGAACCTCGACGATAAGAGCCGCGAGTTTGCCAAGAAGTTTTTTGCCCGGACCAACAAGATGCCGAACATGGTTCATGCGGGCACCTATTCTGCCGTGACGCAGTATCTCAAAGCCGTGCAGAAGGCCGGTACGGACGAAAGCGACGCGGTTTCCAAAGCGCTGCATGAAATGCCGGTCGACGACTTCTTCGCTCGCGGCGGTACGGTTGGCGCAAACGGCCGAATGATCCACGACATGTACCTTTTGCAGGTGAAGAAGCCTGATGAAAGCAAGGAACCGTGGGACTATTACAACGTGCTTGCCACCATTCCCGGCAAGGAGGCCTATCTCGACCCGGCCAAGGCCGGTTGCGAGCTGGTGAAGTGAGCGATGGCAGTCGCATCGATCTCGACTAACGAGCAGCCACGGGTGGTCTTGTCCGCCCGTGGCCTGTCGAAGAGCTTTGGAGCATTCGCAGCCGTCAAGAATGTCGATCTCGATGTTCACGACGCCAGTGTCCATGCGCTGATCGGTCCGAATGGCGCCGGCAAGACGACGGTGTTCAATCTGCTCACCAAGTTTTTGCAGCCGACCGCCGGTTCGATCACGCTGCTCGGCGCCGACATCACGAAACTGCCGCCGGACAAGGTGGCGCGCATGGGGCTGGTCCGCTCCTTCCAGATCTCAGCCGTGTTTCCGCATCTGACAGTGCGTGACAATGTCCGCGTCGCATTGCAGCGTCCGAGCGGGTTGTCGACACAGTTCTGGCTGCCGCTCTCCTCGCTCGACCGGCTGGATGCCCGCGCCGACGAGCTGATCGAGACTGTGGGGCTGAAACGCGAGCGCAACGCGCTGGCGGCCGACCTTTCCTACGGTCGCAAGCGGGTACTGGAGATTGCCACGACTTTGGCACTCGATCCCAAAGTGCTGCTGCTCGACGAGCCGATGGCCGGCATGGGCCAGGAGGATATCGGTACCGTGTCCGCCATCATCCGCGAAGTGGCGAAAACCCGCGCGGTGCTGATGGTGGAGCACAATCTTTCCGTCGTTGCAGATATCTGCCACCACGTCACGGTGCTACAGCGCGGCGAAATTCTGGCCGAGGGCGATTACGCGACGGTCAGCCAGGATCCGCGCGTCCGCACGGCTTACATGGGCACGGAGGAGGCATGATGGCGCAACCCCTGCTTCAGGTTTCCAATCTCAATGCCTGGTATGGCGAAAGCCACGTCCTGCACGGCGTCGACATGACGGTGCATGAGGGCGAAACCATCACCATTCTCGGTCGCAACGGCGTCGGCAAGACCACGACGCTGCGCACGATCATGGGCATCATCCGCGAACGCCGCGGCGAGATCCTCTTTTCCGGCCAGGACATGTCGCGGGTTCCATTGCACAGAACCGCCCATGCGGGTCTCGGCTTTGTGCCTGAGGAGCGTGGTATCTTCTCGACGCTGACCGTCGAGGAAAACCTCATGCTGCCGCCGGTCGTTGCGCAAGGGGGAATGCCACTCAGCGAGATCTACGAGCTATTCCCGAACCTTCACGAACGCCGCTCCAGCCCGGGCACGAAGCTCTCCGGTGGCGAACAGCAGATGCTGGCGATCGCCCGCATCCTGCGCACCGGGGTAAAACTGCTCATCCTCGACGAGCCGACGGAAGGGCTTGCGCCTGTCATCGTGCAGCGCATCGGCGAGGTCCTGAAAACGCTGAAGGACCGCGGCATGACCGTGCTGATGGTCGAGCAGAATTTCCGCTTCGCAAGCCGCGTCGCTGACCGGTTCTACCTGATGGACCACGGAAAAATGGTGGCCAATTTCCCCGTCGGCGAGCTGCCGGAGAGGATGGACATGCTGCACAAGGTTCTGGGGGTTTGAGGATGGCATTGCACCCTGGCAGCGCGCTGACCGAAACCCCCTCTGGCCTGCCGGCCATCTCCCCCACAAGGGGGGAGAAGACCTGCCTCACACGCCGGCCCCGATTGAGCCACAGCGGGTCGGCCAGGTTAAGCCCTCCCCCTTGTGGGGAGGGTGGGGAGGGGACTTTCTACCCCTTTGATATGTCTCAGTTCGGGAGCGCCGCACCATGACCATGATTTTCGGCATTCCGCTCCAGGCTTTCCTCGGACAGCTCCTGATCGGCCTGATCAACGGCTCTTTCTACGCACTCTTAAGCCTCGGTCTTGCGGTCATCTTCGGGTTGCTGCGGGTCATCAACTTTGCCCACGGCGCGCAGTATATGCTCGGCGCGTTCGTCGCCATGCTGCTGCTGCAGTATTTCGGCATCAACTACTGGTTCGCGCTTGTTTTCGCGCCGCTCATCGTCGGCCTGTTCGGCGCCGTCACCGAACGCTTTCTGCTATCGCGGCTTTACAAGCTGGACCATCTCTACGGTCTGCTCTTCACCTTCGGGCTAGCGCTTACCATCGAGGGCACGTTCCGGTATCTCTACGGATCGTCAGGCCAGCCCTATTCGGTCCCGCCGCAGCTTGCCGGCGGCACCAATCTCGGCTTCATGTTCCTGCCCATCTATCGCGGCTGGGTCGTGGTCGTGTCGCTGATCGCCTGTATCGGCACCTGGCTTTTGATCGAAAAAACCAAGCTCGGGGCCTATCTGCGGGCAGCGACGGAAAATCCGACCCTCGTGCAGGCCTTCGGCGTCAACGTGCCGGTGCTCCTGACCCTGACCTACGGGCTCGGCGCCGGACTTGCAGCCTTCGCGGGTGTGTTGGCCGCGCCGATCTACCAGGTCTCGCCGCTGATGGGATCCAACATCATCATCGTCGTCTTTGCGGTCGTCGTGGTGGGCGGCATGGGATCGATCATGGGTGCGATCCTGACCGGCTACATGCTCGGAATCGCCGAGGGCCTGACGAAAGTGTTTTATCCGGAAGCATCGAGCATCGTGATCTTCGTGATCATGGCGATCGTGCTGCTTCTGCGGCCAGCCGGTCTTTTCGGCCGGGATGTTTAGGGAAGGATGCCAGAGATGAGCGACATCATCCACACCGCCGCCCCGCCGCGCATAGAGAGGTCGGGCACAGCCACGAAAACCTACGCGATCTTCATCGGGTTGGGACTGGTGCTGCTCCTTGTTGCACCGCTGTTCTTCTACCCGATCTTTCTGATGAAGCTTTTGTGCTTTGCGCTATTTGCCTGCGCTTTCAACCTGCTGTTGGGTTACACGGGCCTGTTGTCCTTTGGCCATGCGACGTTCTTCGGCGGAGCCGCCTATTTTACTGCCCATGTCGTGAAGGTCTGGGGTCTGTCGCCGGAACTCGGCATTCTCGTCGGTGCATTCGGAGCGGCCGTGCTTGGCCTGATCATGGGCTTCTTTGCGATACGGCGGCAGGGCATCTACTTTGCGATGATCACGCTTGCGCTTTCGCAGATGTTCTTCTTCTTCTGCCTGCAGGCGGAATTCACGCATGGCGAAGACGGCATCCAGTCCGTGCCGCGCGGCCACCTGTTCGGCTTCATCGATCTCAGCGAAACGACGAACATGTACTATTTCGTGCTCGCCGTCTTCATGATTGGCATGGCGATCATCTGGCGCTTCATCAACTCGCCCTTCGGGATGATCCTAAAATCGATCCGCGAGAATGAGCAGCGCGCCATCTCGCTCGGCTACTCCGTATCCCGCTACAAGCTTGGCGCCTTCGTGATGTCGGCAGCCCTTGCCGGGCTCGCAGGCGGCACCAAGGCGCTCGTTTTCCAGTTCGCGACGCTGACCGATGTCGGCTGGCAGATGTCCGGCGAAGTGATCCTGATGACGCTGCTCGGTGGCATCGGCACGCTGATCGGTCCGATCTTCGGCGCCGGGCTCGTAGTGGCCCTGCAGAACTATCTCGCGACCTCGGAATTCCCCGTGACGATCATCACCGGCGTGGTCTTCATGGTCTGCGTCCTCCTCTTCCGGCGCGGCCTGATCGGGGAATTCTACGCTTCCCGGCTCGGCCGCAAACTCGGCTTCGAGCACCGCCGCTGATTGGCTGAAGATCATGGAAACCTACGACTACATCATCATCGGTGCCGGAAGCGCCGGCTGCGTTCTTGCGAACCGCCTTTCGGCCGATAGCCGCAACAGCGTGCTGCTTCTCGAAGCCGGCGGGACCGACAACTATCATTGGGTGCATATCCCGGTCGGCTATCTCTACTGCATCAACAACCCGCGCACCGACTGGTGTTTTGCCACCGAAAAGGAGGAAGGCCTTAACGGCCGCTCCCTGTTTTATCCGCGCGGAAAGCTGCTCGGTGGCTGCTCCTCGATCAACGGCATGATCTATATGCGCGGCCAAGCGCGCGATTACGACCTATGGCGGCAGATGGGATGTGCCGGCTGGGGCTGGGACGACGTGCTGCCGCTGTTTCGCAAGAGCCAGGACTTCTACAAGGGCGGCGACCATTTGCATGGCGAAGGCGGCGAATGGCGGGTCGAAAAGCAGCGTCTGCACTGGGCGGTGCTCGACAGTTTCCGCAAGGCGGCGGAACAGGCGGGCATCCCGATGATCGAGGATTTCAACCGCGGCGACAACGAAGGCTCGAGCTATTTCGACGTCAACCAGCGTTCGGGCATTCGCTGGAACACCTCCAAGGCCTTTCTGCGGCCCGCGATGAAGCGGCCGAACCTACGCGTCCTCACCAAGGCGCATGTCCGCCGCCTGATCATCGAAACCGGTGAGGTGAAAGGCGTCGAGTTTCAGCAGAATGGCGTGTCGCAGGTGGCTCATGCCCGTCGCGAGACGGTGCTTTCGGCCGGCGCGATCGGGACGCCGCATGTGCTCGAACTCTCAGGCGTCGGACGCGGCGAAGTTCTGGCGGACGCCGGGGTCGAGATGGTCAAGGAGGTGCGACAGGTCGGCGAAAACCTGCAGGATCACCTGCAGCTACGGCTGGTCTACAAGGTCACCGGCGTGCCGACGCTGAACGAGAAAGCCTCTCGCTGGCTCGGCAAGGCTGCGATCGGGCTGGAATATGCGCTGAAACGCTCAGGACCGATGTCCATGGCTCCAAGCCAGCTCGGGATTTTTACCCGGTCGGGTCCGGACAAGGAAACGGCTGATCTCGAATACCATGTCCAACCGGTCTCGCTGGACCGCTTCGGCGATCCGGTTCATACTTTTCCGGCAATCACCGCAAGCGTGTGCAACCTTCGTCCCGAGAGCCGCGGTTCCGTGCATCTGAAAGGCCCCGATTTTGCAGCAGCGCCGGCGATCCGGCCGAACTATCTTTCGACAGCTGGCGACCGCAGTGTCGCGGCAAGTTCGATCCGGCTGACCCGCAACATCGTCGCGCAGCCTGCTTTCGCCCGCTACCAGCCGGAAGAATACAAGCCGGGGCCGGCCTACGACACGGATGCAGATCTGGAGCGCGCTGCCGGCGAAATAGGAACGACGATTTTCCATCCCGTGGGCACGGCCCGGATGGGGTCGGATCCCGATAGCGTCGTCGATCCGCGACTGAAAATGAGAGCACTCGGCCGGCTGAGAATTGCCGACGCATCAATCATGCCCGCCATCACATCGGGCAACACGAATTCTCCGACGATCATGATTGCCGAAAAGGCGGCGGCGATGATCTTGGCGGACAATCGGTAAGGGGGGACTATGAGCAAGGTTGCATTCGTTGGACTTGGGAACATGGGCGGGCCGATGGCGGCCAATCTCGTCAAGGCGGGACATGACGTCTGGGGCTTCGATCTTTCGGAGGCGAGCAGGAATGCCGCAAGCGCGCATGGCGTCAACGCGGCAAGCACCCTCCCCCAGGCTGTGCTGAATGCAGACTGCATCATCACCATGCTGCCCAAGGGCCAGCATGTCCTCGCCGTCTGGTCGGATCTGGCATCCGTGATCCCCGAGGGAACGCTGCTCATCGATTGTTCGACCGTGGACGTGGAGAGCGCCCGCAAGGCGCATGCTCTGGGCAGCGCGATGGGTTGCCTCTCTCTCGATGCTCCGGTGTCCGGCGGAACGACCGGCGCGGAAGCGGGCACGCTGACATTCATGGTGGGCGGCTCGGAGAGTGCGTTTGCGTCGGGTAAGGCTATCCTCGAAGCCATGGGCCGCAAGATTGTCCACTGCGGCGGCGATGGTGCGGGTCAGGCTGCAAAGATCTGCAACAACATGATCCTCGGCATCTCGATGATCGGCGTCTGCGAAGCGTTCGGCCTGGCTGAAAAGCTCGGCCTCTCGCA
Organism: Rhizobium sp. NFR12; assembly: GCF_900108545.1. NCBI lineage: Bacteria > Pseudomonadati > Pseudomonadota > Alphaproteobacteria > Hyphomicrobiales > Rhizobiaceae > Rhizobium > Rhizobium sp. NFR12. The sequence continues at coordinate 347,737 of NZ_FNWM01000003.1, forward strand.
TCAGGCGCTGTTCGATGTCGCCTCGACCTCATCGGGCCAGTGCTGGTCGCTGACGACCTATTGCCCCGTGCCCGGTCCCGTGCCGACATCGCCTGCCAACAACGACTACCGCCCCGGCTTTGCCACGGCGTTGATGCTGAAGGACTTGCTGCTGTCACAAGAGGCAGCACAACAATCCGGCGCCGCGACACCGCTCGGAGCCCACGCGGCCGACCTCTACGCCCAGTTCGAGGCAGCCGGACACGGCGGCGAGGACTTTTCCGCCATCATCCGGATGCTGCAGGAGATACCGCGGGAATAAGATGGTTTCGGAGTTGGAACGCCGGCATATGCCGCAAATTCAACCGGATATGCCGGTCAGCTCCTTCTGAACTTTAAGCAGTGACGGAATGTAACGGTCAGCGACAGCCTGCATCGGCTCCTCTGACGCGGCTAGCCCGATGTTCAGCGCGGCGACGACTTGGCCGCGGGGGCCGAATAGCGGGACGGCCAGAGAGCGAAGGCCGATTTCGACCTCCTGATCGATGCAGGCATAGCCGCGATCACGGATGCGGAGCAGTTCGCCCTTGAGCGTTTCGATGTCGGTCACGGTCTTTGCCGTCCTCGCCACGAGCGGCTTTAATGAAAGAAGATCTTCTGCCTGCTCGACAGGAAGTGCTGCCAGCATCACCCGCCCCATAGAGGTGCAGTAGGCTGGAAGGCGTGAGCCCGGCATCAGCGAAATCGACATGACCCTGCGCTGCGCGGCCCGCGCGACGTAGACGATGTCGCTTGCATCGAGAATGGAGACGGATGTGCTTTGGCCTGTTTGTTCCGACAGGTGATCGAGCCAGGGCTGTACGATCTTCGGCAGTGGCATGGCCGCCAGACATCCCGTTCCCAGTCGCAGGACGCGTGGCGTGACGGTGAAGAATTTTCCGTCATAGGCACAATAGCCCAGTTCGGCTAGCGTCAGTAAGCATCGTCTTACCGTCGCGCGATCGTAACCGGTGAGCTGTGAGGCTTCGGCGATGCTGAGACGCGGTCGCTCGGCAGAGAAGGCTTCTATGACCTTGAGGCCCTTTGCCAGCCCGCCCATCATGTCTCTCGTCTTGACGTCCAACAGAGCCTCGTTTTGTGCGATAATCGTACAAAGAGACGATATCGCACAAATGGTTTGCCGTCCATCCTTATGGGATTTAGTTGTTTCTGCAGCGGGAGCGGTTTGCGGAGGATACTGATGGATAAAACAATTCGGACTTTGACTGATGCCGTGTCCAAGGTTACCGACGGTGCCACGGTGATGATCGGTGGTTTTGGAGGCTCCGGTGCGCCGATCGAACTCATCCACGCGCTGATCGACAATGGTCCTAAAAACCTGACCGTGATCAATAACAACGCCGGGAACGGACGCATCGGCATTGCGGCAATGATCGATGCGGGCATGATCGCAAAGATGATCTGCTCTTTCCCTCGCTCGTCCGATCCGCGGGCTTTTACCGATACCTATCTGGCCGGAAAAATCGAGTTGGAACTCGTCCCCCAAGGCACGCTCGCCGAGCGGATCCGCGCAGGTGGCGCTGGCATACCGGCCTTCTACACGCCGACGGGTTATGGAACGGAACTGGCCGAGGGCAAACCGGTCGCCGAATTCGATGGACGACATTATGTGCAGGAGCGCTGGCTCAAGGCCGACTTTGCCATCGTCAAGGCGCATCTCGGCGACACCCATGGCAACCTCACCTATCGCAAGGCCGGCCGGAACTTCAATCCTCTGATGTGCATGGCGGCGACCACCACCATCGCCCAGGTCTCGCAGATCGTTGAACCCGGCGACATCGACCCCGAACACGTGATCACGCCCGGCATCTTTGTCGATGCGGTGGTCGAGGTTTCAAACCCTCAGCAAGAAGAAGAACTCATCCGGGCCGGAGTGGCCTATGCCGGAGGAATGAGCGCATGAGCGGCGAAACTCAGACACTGGACACCCGCGAAGACATCAAACTGTCGAACACGCAGATCGCCTGGCGTGCCGCGCAGGATATCGAAGATGGCGCCTATATCAATCTCGGGATCGGTTTTCCGGAAATGGTCGCCCGCTATCAGCCGCCCGGCAGACAGGCGATCTTCCATACGGAAAACGGCATCCTCGATTTCGGCGAGCCTCCGGCAGCTGGTGAGGAAGACTGGGATCTGATCAACGCGGGCAAAAAGGCCGTCACGGTCAAGCCCGGCGCGGCTTTCTTTCATCATGCGGACAGCTTCGCCATGGTGCGGGGCGGCCATCTCAACGTTGCAATCCTCGGCGCCTATCAGGTGGCGGAAAATGGCGACCTCGCCAACTGGCGCGTCGGCTCCAAAGGCGTGCCGGCGGTCGGCGGCGCCATGGATCTGGTGCATGGTGCCAAGCAGGTTTTCGTCATCACCGAGCATGTGACGAAGGACGGCAAGCCGAAACTTGTCTCCAAATGCACATTTCCCCTGACTGGCGTCGGCTGCATCACGAGGGTCTATACGAGCCATGCGGTGATCGATATCGCTGACGGCCGTTTTGTCCTGCGTGAAAAGCTCGCCGCAATGACCATCGAGGAATTGCAGGCGATGACCGGCGCGCAGCTCCATGTGGACGGCGCTGTTGCCGATCTTGTCGTACCGGCGCGTTGAGGAGAGATTGATGACCGAAGCATTTATCTGCGATTATATCCGCACCCCGATCGGTCGCTTCGGCGGCGCGCTGTCATCGGTCCGGGCGGACGATCTTGGCGCTGTACCTCTTAAGGCACTGATGGAGCGAAACGCTGCCGTCGACTGGGAAGCGGTCGGCGACGTGGTCTTTGGCTGCGCCAACCAGGCGGGCGAAGATAACCGGAATGTCGCGCGCATGTCGCTGCTGCTTGCCGGCCTGCCAGTGTCCGTATCCGGCACGACGATCAACCGTCTCTGCGGATCGGGCATGGATGCCGTGATCACCGCTGCCCGCGCCATCAAGGCCGGCGAAGCCGACATCATGATTGCCGGTGGCGTGGAAAGCATGAGCCGCGCTCCGTTCGTGATGCCGAAGGCCGAGACCGCGTTTTCACGCAACGCGGAGATATACGACACCACCATTGGGTGGCGTTTCGTCAATCCGCTCATGAAGAAGCAGTACGGCGTCGATTCCATGCCGGAAACCGGCGACAATGTCGCGATCGATTACCATGTCTCTCGCGAGGATCAGGACGCGTTTGCAGTGCGCAGCCAGAACAAGGCGTCTGCCGCCCAGCAGAACGGCAGGCTAGCAAGAGAAATCAAAGCCGTCAGCGTTCCGCAAAAGAAGGGCGATAGCATCATCGTCGACAAGGACGAGCATCCCCGCGCAACCAGCTTGGAGGCATTGGCTAAACTCCGGCCGGTGAACAAAATGGAAGGCGGCACGGTCACTGCCGGCAACGCATCCGGCGTCAATGACGGGGCAGCGGCACTGATCATCGCCTCGCAGGAAGCGGCCCTAAAATATGGCCTGACGCCGATTGCACGCATCCTCGGCGGCGCTGCGGCTGGCGTTCCGCCACGGGTGATGGGCATCGGGCCTGCGCCAGCGACGCAGAAACTCTGCGCACGCCTCGGCTTGTCGCCGCAGGATTTCGGGATTGTCGAGCTAAACGAAGCCTTCGCCTCTCAGGGCATCGCCGTTTTGCGCGAGCTCGGAATCCCCGATGATGCGGAGCATGTCAACGCGAATGGCGGTGCGATCGCGCTGGGTCACCCGCTCGGCATGTCCGGAGCACGCATTGCCGGAACCGCTGCACTGAATCTATCGCTCGGGAGTACGCGATACGCGCTTGCCACGATGTGCATCGGCGTTGGCCAGGGGATAGCTCTGGCTTTGGAACGAGTTTAGGGGGATTGCAGCCGGAGCTCGAAGACAATTCGACGCCTCCGGCAACCATTGGCGGCGGTGACTGTTGATAAGCGAGGCGCACGGCAAGAACACAAGCCGGATAGCGTCTCTCCCTCGAAAACTCGTAAGGATCGGCAGCATGAACGAACCGCAGGAGTTTGCGCACAGCACCAATGGAGATCGGTGGTTTATCGATCCTGCTTCCGAGAACCATCGCGCAACGGTCACGCACCGTGGCAACTTGCCGTCCGGTGGCCACGAAACGCGGATTCCAGTGGACGTGTTCCTGGGTCAACACCCACGTGGCCCCGAGCACGACGCGCTTGAGCGGATGCTATCTGCACTTCCCGTTAGAAACTCCACGATTGAGACTGGGACTGCGTCCGGCCTGTCGATGCTGGCCCATCAGTATCTGCGTCTCGGTGGCCGTCGCAGCGCTACGCGTGCATGGGGAACCGATACCAAAGAAGCTGAAGATTTCTGGAACGAGAATATCGCTGTGCTCGACACCGTGGGAAGGCGTGAAGTCGAGACGTATCTGCCCACGATCGGAGGTCCGTGATCTCTGGTCGACTATAGCGGTAGTCGGAGCCACGGGCATGAAACAAGATCGGCCGCGCAGGCTGCGGGCCGAGTTCATTCGAAGTCGGGCTAGTGTCAGGCCTTCTTGGCGCGCTTGGCAATCAGGGCAGCAGTCGCCGAGGCGCGGTCTTCAATTTCTTTTGCAAGGCGCGCAGCCTTGAGCCGAGCCGTCTTTGAGTCACGTTCGGCGACGTGTGCGTTTAATTCTGCGACCGCTTCGACGCGGGAGAAAAACTGGGTCTGGGTCTGAGCAAATGCGGCTTCCGCACGCTCGCGCGACTTCGACATTGTTTCCGTCATTTCTTATCCAATCCTGGCGGTAGACGCCAAATAAGAAGGCCGAGCACGTATGCTCGGCCCTCACCAACTGCTACTTCGACAGTGCCAGTACATCCGTGGTCAAAGCGAAGCAAAAATCGAATTAAGCAGCCTGAAGGTTGCAGGCCGACATCTTGCCCGACTTTGCGTCGCGCTCAAGTTCGTAGCCCAGCTTCTGGCCTTCAACGATTTCGCGCATTCCGGCGCGCTCGACTGCGGAGATGTGAACGAACGCATCAGCGCCGCCATCGTCAGGCTGAATGAAGCCGAAGCCCTTAGTGGAATTAAACCATTTTACTGTGCCGGTGGTCATAGTGAACCCTTTCAAAGCATAGAGAAGATATCTGCAAAACGAGATCTTGCAGAAGGTGATAGCGATTTGTTTTGAAGAGGAAGTTCGCTCAGGCGCTTCGTTCGAAGCGCAATAACCAAAGATCAGCAAGCAAAATATCGATAAACCACAAATAGCGGCTACGCTCCCGAAAGTCAACTTTTAGTTTCCCCGGCCCGACTGGAGCGCTTTCGAAGAGGCTGCGTGAGCGACAACGGAACCGATTGTGGATCAGCTTGTTTCTGCTCAGAACGCTAGACTGGAGATCAAACCATGCAAGAAACACGTCGCCCGACACCTCCCCACCCCGCCCAGCATCAGGATCCGCCAGGCCAGACCGCATTGATGGATCCGGCGCCGGATCATGGCGAACACTCCTACAAGGGCAATGGTCGTCTTGAGGGCAAGGTCGCGCTGATCACCGGTGCTGACTCAGGCATCGGCAAAGCTGTGGCGATCGCATTCGCCCGCGAAGGCGCAGATATCCTGATTTCGTACCTCAGCGAACACGAAGACGCTGAAGACACGGCGAAGTGGGTGCGCGAAGCAGGCCGCAAGGCAGTGGTCGTTCCCGGCGACATCAAGTCGGAAGAGCATTGCAACGCGCTCGTGAAGCGCACGGCCGATGAGCTCGGAAAAATTGACATCCTCGTCAACAATGCCGCCTTCCAGCGCACCTATGCCACCATTACCGATATCACTGCGGAAGAGTGGGACGAGACGTTCCGGACCAACATCTACGCACCATTCTTCCTATCGAAGGCGGCTGTCCCTCTGATGAAGCCGGGTAGCTCGATCATCAACACGACGTCGATCCAGTCTCGTCAACCTTCGCCACAGCTTCTCGCCTACGCCTCGACCAAGGGTGCCATCTCCAACTTTACGGCTGGTCTTGCCGAAATGTTGGCAGAACATGGGATCCGGGTGAATGCCGTCGCGCCGGGCCCGATCTGGACGCCTCTCATTCCCTCGACCATGCCGGCTGAAAAGGCGGCGAAGTTCGGCGAGCAGACCCTGCTCGGTCGTGCGGGCCAGCCAGCCGAATTGGCAGGTGCCTATGTTCTCTTGGCGTCCGACCTTGGCAGCTACATGACTGGCGCCGTCATTCCGGTGACCGGCGGCGAGATCATGATCTGATCCGTTCATTGTCGTTCGGTTTCGGGAAGGCTCGCTCCTCTCCCGAAACCGCTCTCGAAGAGCGAGTTCGGTACCCAAAGAAACACGAGCCGGATCAGAGGATGTCTCGATCCCCAAACAAACAAGCAAGGAAAACCCAATGGCCGATCATTCCCAGTCGCCTGCTGCCGCGTCTCTTCTCCGCGAACAGGCAGCACAACGCGCCCGCACTCCAGACGAAGTCCTGCAACAGGGCCTCGAGGAGACCTTCCCGGGTTCCGATCCTGTTTCATCGTCGTCCACTGCCACAGGCTTTGGCGGCCCGAGCACGAGTTCAGACGAACCGCTTGTCGATGAAGCTCTGGCATCGGTCCACGACCGCGACAACTCGGCAACTGCCAAAGCACGAGATACGCTGACAGCCCTGCGTGCCGAGCTCGAAAGTTTGAAGGACAGAGCCGTAGAGCCGGCAACATACCGCGAGTACGCGAACGAACCCCGCCTTATTGTGGACGACATCAAGCGCGGTATCCAAAGATCGCCAATCGGAGCCGTTGGGCTTGCGGCGGCTATCGGATTTCTGTGGGGCATCACGCGATAACCACGCTCAACCATAAGTATTTGTGACGAAGACTGGAACACCCTGCATTTCCGCCCGTTCGCTCACTAAGAGATTACGCAAAAGTCTTCATGAACGGAGAATGGAAATGGCTTTCAATGTTCTGATTGTCGAAGATCAGCCGATTATTGCAATGGGTCTGGAGGACGCTGTCGAAGCGTTGGGGCACCATTCAATCGGTGTGGCGAGAAACAGAGCGGAAGCCACGTTGCTTGCGGCCACAGCGGATATGGCTTTGGTCGATGTTAACCTCGATGACGGTCCAACCGGTCCGGGCATCGGGCGCGACCTCGCAATCGCCGACATCACCGTCTTGTTCATGACGAGCGATCCGGGCGCGTTGGGGGCGGGCGTGAAGGGAACGCTTGGCGTCATGGAGAAGCCGATCCTCGATCTCGAGGTCGTGAAAGCAATCCAGTACGTAGCGGACAGACGCGCCGGGATCGAGGGCACGTGCCCGCCGGACCGCCTCAGAACGTTTCCCGTCACAAAGCAGTAAGACTGGCGTCGTCCCGATATAGTGTCGGGACGACCATTAGCCGCTCGCAGCGCCCTTCCACCTTTCAATCGAACAGTCGTCTATCGATTATCCGTCGTGTGCCCGAATAATATCGAGGAACGCGTCGCCATAACGCTCAAGTTTCGCTTGCCCGACGCCGGATACACCGAGGAGCGCATCGTGGGTTGTCGGCCTCTGCGTTGCAAACGCGATCAGCGTCGCATCGGCGAATACGACGTAGGGAGGGATCGCCAGATCCTTCGCAATCGTCATTCTCATTTTGCGCAATGCCTCAAACAAGACCGCATCGGTCTCTCCCAACTGCGACCTTGGGTTTTTCGAGCCTGCCGTTTGCCCTCGTGCCGTCTTGCGGCCGGTCACCGGGTCCTTGCGGAAACGGACGGTCCGCTCGTGGCGGAAGACATCGCGTGCCGAAGGCTCCAGTTTCAAAGCCCCGAAAGCCTGGTGATCGACGCGCACCAGGCCTGCGGCCAGAAGCTGGCGATAGACGGACTGCCACGTCTTTTGCGCCAGATCCTTTCCCGCACCGAAGACCGGCATGTCCACATGGCCAAAGCGACGTGTCTTTTCGTTGTCATTGCCGAGCAGGACATCGATCAAATGGCCGGTACCGAACCGTTCCTCTGTTCGATACACGGCAGCGAGCGCCTTGATGGCGGCCTCGGTTCCGTCCCAGGTGTCCACGGGCTTGATGCAGGTATCGCAGTTTCCGCAATGCCCCGCATGCTCTTCTCCAAAATGTGCGAGGATCGCCTGTCGTCGGCAGCCGGCTGTTTCGCAGATCGCAAGCAACGCATTGAGCTTGGCGCGCTCGACCCGCTTGACGTCGTCGCCGGACGTGCCGTTGTCGATCATCCTGCCGCGCTGAATGACGTCGGCCATCCCGTAGGCCATCCAAACTTCGGACGGCAGACCGTCACGACCGGCACGGCCCGTCTCCTGATAATAGGCTTCGACTGAGCTCGGCAAATCCAGGTGCGCGACGTAGCGTACATCGGGTTTGTCGATGCCCATCCCGAACGCGACGGTTGCGACGAGGCAGAGGTCTTCCTCTTTCAGGAAGGCGTCCTGATTGGCATCGCGAACCTCCCGGTCCATACCGGCATGGTAGGGCAACGCGCGGATGCCTTGCGCACTCAACCACTCCGCGGTTTCCTCGACCTTCGCGCGCGACAGGCAGTAGACGATACCGCTCGATCCCTTGTGATTCTCCAGGAAGCGCAGCAACTGCTGGCGCGGCTGATCCCGTTCAACGATCTCGTAGGCAATATTGGGGCGATCGAACGACGCGGTGAAGACCCGGGCATCGCGCAGGGTGAGCCTGTCGATGAGATCTTCCCGCGTATGCGGGTCGGCGGTCGCGGTCAGCGCCATACGCGGCACGCCCGGGTAAAGGTCGGCGAGTTCACCGAGCTGCCGATACTCCGGGCGAAAATCATGCCCCCATTGCGAGACGCAATGCGCTTCATCGATTGCAAACAGCGCGACCTTGGCGTCTCCGATCAACTCGCGAAACCCTGATGTCACGATCCTCTCGGGGGTCACGTACAGCATGTCGAGCGTGCCGGCCGCGAGCGCGCGTTTGACCTCACCGAACGTTTCCCGCGGCATGGAGGAGTTGATCGAGGCGGCACGGACTCCGATCTGCTTCAACGCCTCGACCTGATCGCGCATCAGCGCAATCAGCGGCGAAACAACGATGCCGACGCCGTCGCGGCAGAGAGCCGGGATCTGAAAGCAAAGGGATTTTCCTGCGCCCGTCGGAAACAGCACGACCGCGTCTCCGCCCGAAACAACATGGCGAACGACAGCCTCCTGGTCGCCGCGAAAGGAAGGGTAGCCGTAAACCTTCTGCAAAACCCCGACCGGATCCGCCTGCATACCGCTTTTGCGTTCACCATCTTGGCTGGTTGATTTCGCTTGCATGAGCTCGTTCCGCCTCCATCCTTGCTCGCGAGCCATCTCACACGGCACGACCTTTGCAAAGCCCGCCGCCGCAGATATCGCCACTATCCATCAAGCGGTTCGTGCCCGAATGACATTGAGGCACGAAACAAATGACCTGATAGAAAATATCAATCGACACACCCCTAGATTTAAGGGGGCAGCGGGATCGCGACCGCGTTGCAAAATTAGCAAACGATAATATTAGATACCGATAATATGAACACTTTAGGAACATTCTAAAAACCTGTCGGCACCGTTCAAAACGGATTCCCAGACGGTCATAGAGAATATCTATCATATTCTGGTCGAAGCAGTCACCATACAGCTACTCTGAAACTGTTTGCAGAAACTGCGGACAGGCCAGCTTTCTCAGGCCTCTCGGACGCAAAATGTCCGGCTCGCGATTGCATCGCAACATCGTGATGAAACAGCACCGTACGATTTGCCACCTTCCGCGTTACCTGCCGAGCAACTCATCTCGGCAGCGACGGAACAGGCCAAATTACGATGATCCCCACACAGTTCTCCTACCCGAAGAAGGGGTTGCTGCCGCGGCTTGCAGCCATCGGCTGTGCCGTTGCACTTGCCGGCTGCAATCTGCAGGCAGAGGAGGAAGCAAAGCCACCGCGCCAGCCAACGGAAGTCGGGATTGTGACGGCGATGACAGAAGACGTGCCGCTCGTGAACGAGCTTGCAGGTCGCACATCCCCGTTCGAGACTTCTGAGGTCAGGCCCCAGGTGTCAGGGATCATCGAGGCTCGCTCGTTTACCGAAGGTGCTTTCGTCAAGAAGGGAGACACGCTCTACCAGATCGATGCAAGCCTGTTCGAAGCCTCGGTTGCGGAGGCACGTGCCAATCTCGAAAGTGCCAAGGCCGGCGAAGACAACGCGCGGATCGAATTCGAACGTTTAAAGCCCCTGGCGCAAAAGGGAGCGGTTAGCGAGCAGGCGTTTACGGATGCCACTGCAGCGCTCCGGTCTGCCACTGCGGCCGTCGCACAGAACAATGCGAAGCTCCAGACCGCGGAGATCAACCTGCGCTACAGCAAGGTGACCGCGCCGATCAGCGGCAGGATCGGCCGTTCGCTGGTGACGACAGGTGCGCTCGTGTCGGCTCAGCAGACGCAGGCCTTGGCGACCATCCAGCGCCTCGACCCGATCTTCGTCGATATTCAGCAATCCTCGACCGCGCTTCTGAAGCTGCGAGATGCGATGGCCTCGAGCGAATTGTCCAAGGACACGGCCGAGGTGCGTTTGAAACTGGAAGACGGTCAGGAATATCCGCTTCCGGGCAAACTCCAGTTTACCGATGTCACCGTCAATCCTTCGACCGGATCTGTCACACTTCGCGCCGAGTTTCCGAACCCCGACGCCATCCTGCTGCCAGGCATGTATGTCCGCGCAGTTCTCTCACAGACTCAAGCGAAGGACGCGATCCTCGTGCCGCAGCAGAGCGTGACGAGGAGCCCGACGGGAGAGGCAAGCGCGCTCGTGGTCGGCGAGGGAGATACCGTCCAGCGGCGTGCGCTACAGGTCGCTCAGGCTGTCGGCAATCGCTGGCTTGTGACGGAAGGCCTTGCTCCCGGAGACCGGGTCATCGTTGAAGGCGTCTCCAAGGTCAAACCCGACGACAAGGTCAAGACTGTCGACGTGGGTAAGAAGCAGACCGCAGAAGCAACAGAGAACAAGGCGGTCCCCGCGCTATGATCAGCCGTATCTTTGTCGATCGTCCAATCTTTGCCTGGGTGATCGCGATCGTGATCATGTTGGGTGGTATCGGCTCCATCCTGACGCTTCCGGTCGAGCAGTATCCGGATATCGCGCCGCCGCAGGTGAACATCCGCGCCAATTACACTGGGGCTTCTGCTGCAACGCTTGAAACCAGCGTGACACAGGTGATCGAGCAGCAGCTTACCGGCATCGACGGCCTCATCTACTTCACGTCGACCTCCAGCGCCGAAGGCCAGGTCACGATCGCGGTAACATTCGACAAGGGCACCGATCCCGATATCGCACAGGTTCAGGTTCAAAACAGAGTGCAGCAGGCTCTCTCTCGTCTGCCCCAGCAGGTGCAGCAGCAAGGTCTCACCGTTACAAAGTCCAACAGTGACTTTTTGCTTGTCGCCGCAGTTTACGATGAAACCGATAAGGCGAAGGATTCCGACATTTCGGACTACATTGCCGCCAATCTCCAGGAGCGGATCGGTCGCCTTCCCGGCGTCGGCGATACCAACCTTTTCGGCTCGCAATACGCGATGCGCATCTGGCTCGACCCGGGTCGTTTGTTTTCATACGGGATGATGCCGTCGGACGTCATCACCGCGATCGAGGCGCAGAATACGCAGGTTGCGGCCGGCCAGATCGGCGCCCAACCCTCCCCCGACACGCAGATGCTGAATGCGATCGTGACCGCCCGTTCGCGCCTGACGACACCGGAGGAGTTCCAGCGGATCGTCATCCGCACAGACGAAAGCGGCGCACGTGTCACCTTGGCGGATGTCGCCCGCGTCGAACTCGGACAGGAAAGCTATACGCGCTTCACCCGTTTCAACCGTCATCCGGCATCCGGCATTGCCGTTCAGCTTGCCCCCGGCGCGGACGCGCTTGAAACGGCCGAGCTGGTGAAAGCGGCTATCGATGGCGAAGCGGCAAACATGCCGGATGGCTACCGCGTCACCTACCCTCGTGACTCCACCGAGTTCATCCGGCTTTCGATCGAGGAAGTGGTGAAAACGCTGATCGAGGCGATCGTTCTTGTCGTCATCGTCATGTTCGTCTTCCTGCGCAGCTGGCGCGCGACGCTTATTCCAGCACTTGCCGTCCCGGTCGTCGTGCTCGGCACCTTCGGCGTGCTCGCACTGTTCGGATATTCGATCAACACGCTCACCCTATTCGGACTGGTCCTTTCGATCGGTCTTCTGGTCGATGACGCGATCGTCGTCGTCGAGAATGTCGAACGTGTCATGGAGGAGGAGCCGGACTTAAGCCCCCGAGACGCGACGCTTCGCTCGATGGGTGAAATCCAGACGGCGTTGATTGCGATCGCGCTGGTCCTGTCGGCGGTGTTTGTTCCGATGGCATTCTTCGGCGGCTCAACCGGTGTCATTTACCGGCAGTTCTCGGTCACTGTTATCTCCGCAATGGTTCTGTCGGTCGTGGTGGCGCTGGTGCTGACGCCGGCCCTGACCGCAACCCTCATGAAACCACGCGTCAAAGAGAATGCGCCGAAGCGCACTGGTGGTCTGATCCGGCGATTTGGGACGATGTTCGACCGCGGTTACGGCTGGGTTCAAAAGACATATCTCGCGGCCGTCAATATCGCCATCCGCAGGATCTGGCTTTCGATCATCGCCTTTTGTGCGCTGGTCGGCGCCGTCGTGTTTCTCTTCCTCCAACTTCCCGGCGGCTTTCTTCCGGTTGAGGATCAAGGTTACGGCGTGGTTCAGTACACGCTTCCGCCCGGCGCAACACGCGTTCGCACGGTCGAGACGGCAGCCGCGATCGAAGACCACTTCCTCGGACCGGAGCAGGCGAATATTGCTGGCCTGTTTACGATTTCGGGTTTCCGTTTCAGCGGTTCCGGCCAGAACGTCGGTCAGGGTTTTGTGCAGTTCAAGCCATGGGACGAACGAGTGGGCGAAGAGAACGCGGCCGCCTCGATTGTGGCGCGTGCCACAGCCGCGCTCGGGCGCTCCTTGCGCGACGCCCAGTTCTTCGCGCTGACACCGCCATCGGTGCAGGGACTGGGTCAGTCCAACGGCTTCACCATGCAACTTTTGAACAATGGCGATCTCAGCCTGACGGAATTCAAGCAGCGGCGCGACCAGCTTCTCGCTGCGGCGACGGCGGATCCGACACTTGCGCGCGTACGTCCGAGCGGACTTGAAGACGTCCCGACGTTACAGATCGACATAGACGACGAAAAGGTCGGCGCACTCGGGATCCAGCAGTCCGATGTCGATGCAACCCTGAGCGCAGCCTGGGGTGGCGTCTATGTCAACGATTTCGTGGACCGTGGGCGCGTGAAGCGGGTCTACGTCCAGGGTGATGCCGCCCACCGCGGCGCTGTCGAGGATCTCGACGGCTGGTATGTGCGCACGGCAAGCGGCGAAATGGCACCTTTCTCTTCGTTTGCCAAGACGAGCTGGTCCCAGGCGCCGACAACGCTGACGCGGTTCAACGGGTTGCAGTCCTACGAAATCCAGGGACAAGCGGGACCGGGCCTAAGCTCCGGTCAGGCAATGGACCGTATGACGGAACTGGCCGCGGACCTGCCGGGGACGTCGGTGGCCTGGAGCAGTCTCTCGTACCAGGAAAGACTGTCCGCCGGACAAGCGCCCATCCTCTACGGGCTGTCGCTTCTCGTCATCTTCTTATGTCTTGCAGCACTTTACGAAAGCTGGTCGATCCCGTTCTCGGTCATGCTCATCATCCCGCTTGGCATCATCGGAGCGGTCTGTGCTGTCACGTTGCGCGGACTGGAGAACGACGTTTACTTCCAGATCGGCCTTCTGACCACGATGGGCCTTTCCGCAAAGAATGCGATCCTGATCGTCGAGTTCGCGGAACAGGCGGAACGGGCCGGCAAGAGCGCTTACGATTCGGCCATGGAAGCCGCCCGCCTGCGGCTAAGACCGATCCTGATGACCAGTCTTGCCTTCATCTTCGGCGTTTTGCCGCTTGCAATTTCGTCCGGCGCGGGTGCACAGAGCCGCATCGCCATCGGTACGGCGGTCATCGGCGGCATGATCACGGCGACGATCCTTGCAACGCTTTACGTCCCGCTGTTTTTCGTGCTCGTACGGCGCATCTTCAGCGGTCGCAAAGCTAAGGCAGAAAATCTGGAGGCCAAGACAGAGACCGCATAGCACCAGCATGTCCGTTATAGATGTTGCTGTTTTTTTCGCGCGGTCCGGTTAAAACCTCATGATCTACTTCACCAGCGACACTCATTTTGGCGATCCCCGCGTGTTGCGCATTGACCGGCGACCGTTCCCGGACATGGTCGCGCACGACGAGGCACTCATTCAATACTGGAATGATATAGTCGGCGCTGACGACGATGTCTGGCATCTCGGCGATTTCAAGTCGGTACGCGGTGGCGATTGCGATGGGCTACTGGCGAAGCTCAACGGCCGCAAACACCTGATCATCGGCAATAACGACCCGGAGACCACGACGTCGGCCAGTGGCTGGACGTCCGTGCAGCACTATCATGAGCTTCATATCGACGATGTCCATCTGATCCTCTGCCACTACGCGTTTCGCACCTGGAACAAGATGGGCAAGAAATCGATCAACCTCCACGGCCACTCGCATGGCCGGCTCAAACCGCTGCCACGGCAGTTTGATGTTGGCGTCGATGCGCAGGGGCTTCGGCCGGTAACGCTGGAGGATGTCGTCAAGAAGAAGGCTGCGCCAAAGATCGCCTCTGTCGTGACACTGGGCGGCGGACATGCAAGCGGATAGAAGAGAGCGGTTTTTGTTGAAGAGGGAATTCCAACTTCTGGGCGCTGGCGCTTTGATGGTCGCGGCTGCCTTTGCCGACCCTGTCGCTGCCGAGACCTCACTTCCGGAACCAACCAAAGAGACGGAGTGCCTCTACGAGCGGCGCGACGGCGACGAAGCGCTCTGCATCGCCAAGGAGACGTTCAACGTCGATCTCTGTCACGCAATCGAACATTTCGCGACAGAACAGAAGATCCCGCCCGCCTTTTTCGCCCGCCTGATATGGCGTGAAAGCCTGTTTCGGCCTGAAGCAGTCAGCCCGAAGGGCGCGCAGGGTATCGCGCAATTCATGCCCGATACCGCCCGTTTGCGCGGCTTGAACAACAGCTTCAACGTCATCGATGCGCTCGATGCTTCGGCCAAATATCTCGCTGAAATGAAAGACAAGTTCGGCAATTTTGGTCTCTCGGCAGCCGCCTACAATGCCGGAGAGGCAAGGCTTCAGCGGTTTCTCGGTTCAGGAAGCCTGCCGATGGAGACGCGGGACTACGTCTTCGCGATTACAGGCTATCCCGCGGAAGTCTGGAGAGACAATGCTCCGGCGGTTGCCGCACCCGATCTGGACCCTCAAAAACCGTTCAAGGACGCCTGCGTCGCGCTGGCGGACACTCGTCGCATCAACGATCCGGTTCTCGGTGCGTCAGCCGACTGGGCGCCCTGGGGTGTCCAGCTCGCCGCGCATTATAACCCTGGCGTTGCCGGCCGGCTATTTGCCGCCTCGGCTGCGAAACTGCCCTCGCCGCTTAATGCCGAACGCGCACTTATCGTGCGCCAGCGCGGCGGAAATTTCGGTCGTCGTCCGCGATACGCAGCCCGCATCGGTGAGGAAAGCCGGGCCGCTGCAGTCAAGCTTTGCAATGAAATCAAAGCCCACGGCGTTTCCTGCACGGTTCTCAAGAACCGCTGAAACTCTGTGTCCCGAGTGCGGCGTCGGCACCGATTATGAGAGATCGTCGGCGAACCTTACTCGAACTCCATGATCAGTTCATCGACCGCGAGGCTCTGGCCGGGTACGGCTGTCACCCGCTTTACCACGCCACGACGTTCCGCCTTCAGGACATTTTCCATCTTCATCGCCTCGACAGTCGCCAGCGTCTGACCTGGTTCGACCTGATCGCCCACGCCGACCGTGACCGAGGTGATGACACCGGGCATCGGGCAGAGCAGCATTCGCGACATATCCGGCGGGACCTTGACCGGCATCAGGCGTGCAAGCTGCGCAATACGCGGTGAACGCACCCGCGCCCTGACATCCATACCGCGCCAACGTAGCCGGATGGCCGATCCGATCAGATCGATTTTCACTTCGGCAACTCTGTCACCGATGGTAAAACTGGCAAGTCGCTTGCCGGGCAGCCAGTCCGAAGAGATCGCGAAGCGACTGCCATCTGCAAATACGACGGCGCTTTCTGCCGATCCGGTCTCGATCGTGACCGTTTCCTCAGCGTCTGCCAGTGCCACGATCCAGTCCTTTGCCGCCACGCGGCGAGCGGTCGCAAGCGTTCCTGAGATCTGCAGCGCCCGCTGCCTGATCATCTGATGCGCAAACGCCGCAATCACTGCCAGCGTCCGCAACGCATCCGCATCGGGATGCACACCGGAAAAGCCATCGGGAAACTCCTCGGCGATATAGGCCGTCGTCAAGTTGCCGGAGCGGAAACGCTCCTGGCTCATGACCGCCGAGAGGAAGGGTAGGTTGTGGCCGATGCCCTCGACCTCAAAACCGTCGAGCGCTGTCGCCATCGCATCGATCGCAGCCGTCCTGTCTTTCGCCCAGGTGCAGAGCTTGGCGACCATCGGGTCGTAGTACATCGAGATCTCGCCACCCTCGAAGACGCCGGTATCGTTGCGCACGATCGTGCCATCTTGCTTCACGCCCTCGACTGGCGGACGATAGCGGCTGAGCCTGCCGATCGACGGCAGGAAATTGCGATAGGGATCTTCGGCATAGAGCCGGCTTTCGATCGCCCAGCCCTCGAGCTTCACGTCATCCTGTCTGAAAGCCAGCTTTTCGCCAGCCGCGATCCGGATCATCTGTTCGACGAGATCGACGCCGGTAATTAGCTCCGTCACGGGATGCTCGACCTGCAGCCGGGTGTTCATTTCGAGGACGTAGAAATTCCTGTTGCCGTCGACGATGAATTCGACTGTTCCTGCGGAGAAATAACCAACGGCCTTTGCGAGCAAGACGGCCTGCTCGCCCATCGCTTTCCGGGTCTGCTCATCGAGGAAGGGAGACGGCGCTTCCTCGATAACCTTCTGGTTTCGCCTCTGGATCGAGCATTCGCGCTCCCCGAGATAGAGCGTGGTCCCGTGCTGGTCGCCGAGTACCTGGATCTCGATGTGACGCGGTTGCGTCACAAATTTTTCGATGAAGATGCGATCGTCGCCAAAGGAAGACTTCGCCTCGTTTTTGGATGACTGGAAACCTTCCCGGGCTTCGGCATCGTTCCAGGCGATCCGCATGCCCTTGCCGCCACCGCCGGCAGACGCCTTGATCATAACCGGATAGCCGATCGAGGAGGAAATCTTTACGGCCTCATCGGCATCCGCAATGAGATCCATGTGACCCGGCACGGTCGAAACGCCCGCTTCGGCGGCGATCTTCTTGGACGTGATCTTGTCGCCCATCGCTTCGATCGCCCTGACCGGCGGACCGATGAAGATGATGCCGGCTTTCTCGAGCGCTGCTGCGAACAGGGCGTTTTCCGACAGAAACCCGTATCCAGGGTGGACGGCATCTGCGCCTGTTTTCGCGACGGCATCGAGAATACGGTCGATGACGATATAGGACTGGTCGGAAGGTGCTGGACCGATATGAACCGCCTCATCCGCCATCCTCACATGCAGCGCATCACGATCGGCGTCGGAGTAGACGGCGACGGTTGCGATACCCATCCGCTTGGCGGTCCGGATGACCCGGCAGGCAATTTCGCCGCGATTGGCGATCAGGATTTTCTTGATCATGCTTAGAGCCTCACAGCGGGATTGTGTCGTGCTTTTTCCAATGGGTCTGCACCTGCTTGTCGCGCAACGAGGCAAATGCCCTTGCGATACGACGGCGCGACGAATGCGGCATGATCACATCGTCGATAAAGCCACGCTCTGCCGCGATAAACGGGTTGGCGAACCGCTCCTCGTATTCCCGGGTGCGGGCTGCGATCTTGTCCGGATCGTCAAGCTCCGACCTATACAGGATCTCGGTCGCACCTTTAGCGCCCATAACGGCGATTTCAGCCGTCGGCCAGGCATAGTTGATATCGGCGCCGATATGCTTGGACGCCATCACGTCATACGCGCCCCCATATGCCTTGCGGGTTATCAGCGTCACCATCGGCACGGTGGCCTGCGAATAGGCAAACAGCAGCTTTGCGCCGTGCTTGATGACGCCGCCATATTCCTGCGCCGTGCCCGGAAGGAAGCCCGGCACATCGACCAGCGTCAGCAGCGGAATGGAAAACGCATCGCAGAACCGCACGAACCGCGCTGCCTTGCGCGACGAGTCGATATCGAGGCAGCCGGCCAGCACCATCGGCTGGTTGGCAACGATGCCGATCGTCTGGCCTTCCATGCGAATGAAACCGGTGATGATGTTTTTCGCAAAGGCTTCCTGGATCTCGAAGAAGTCGCCTTCATCGGCAAGTGCGGTGATAAGCTCCTTCATGTCGTAGGGCTTGGCCGCGCTATCCGGGATCAGTGTGTCCAGGCGCATCTCCAACCGCGACGGATCGTCATGAACGGGTCGAACCGGTGGCTTCTGGCGATTGTTGAGAGGCAGAAAGTCGAACAGCTGTCTGACCGCTTCCAGCGCTTCCACGTCGTTTTCGAATGCGGCATCCGCGACCGAGGATTTCTGGGTATGGGTCGTGGCGCCCCCCAGTTCTTCGGCGCTCACGATCTCGTTCGTCACGGTCTTCACCACGTCCGGGCCCGTCACGAACATGTAGGACGTGTCACGCACCATGAAGATGAAGTCGGTCATGGCAGGCGAATAGACGGCGCCGCCGGCGCATGGTCCCATGATCACCGAGATCTGCGGGATGACGCCGGAAACCTCGGCATTGCGTCGAAACACCTCCGCATAGCCGCCCAAGGACGCAACACCTTCCTGAATGCGAGCCCCGCCGGAATCGTTGAGGCCTATGACGGGCGCCCCGACCTTCACCGCCATATCCATGATCTTGCAGATCTTCTGGGCATGGGTTTCGGACAGAGACCCGCCGAGCACTGTGAAATCCTGGCTGAAGACATAGACCTGGCGCCCGTTGATGGTGCCCCAGCCGGTCACGACACCGTCGCCGGCCACCTTCTGTGTCTCCATGCCGAAATCCGTACAGCGATGGGTGACATACATGTCGAACTCCTCGAAGGAGCCCTCGTCCAGCAGGACCTCTATCCGCTCGCGCGCCGTCAGCTTGCCCTTCGCGTGCTGGGCGTCGATCCGTCTTTGTCCCCCTCCGAGACGCGCCTCAGCCCTGCGTTGTTCCAGCTGTTCGATTATCTGCAGCATGCGTTGTCGTCTCCCATCCCCTCGTCCCCGTGCCCCAGCTAAGGCTGATGCGACAGCGGCGCGCCTTATGCCTTCGCGATCAAAGATGAAGCTGCGGCTTCGTCTAGAACTATTGCTAACCGCTTGCCGGAGATGACGCCAGCCCCTCCGATAGGCTGACGTCCGCATCCATTTCAAGCTCCCCCGCCCTCGCGGAAGCGGACAATCTGGCAGCTCAGCGAAGCATATATCGCCGCCAGGGATGCTCTTCGCGGAAGCCTAAAACTTCGCGGGCCTTGCGGTTCGAGAGCGGCGCTTCATCCCGACCCATCTCGCGCCAGACCGGCGTATCCGGACAATATTTGGCGAGGAATTCGGCGGTTGGCAGCTCGGCGGTGATCGTGTCGTTGACTGCGTTGAAGACCTGATAGCCAAGCCCGTCTTTCTCCAGGCAGAGATGGACGATCTGACCAAGGTCGCGCGCGTCGATGTAGCTCCACGCATTGCGTTTTCGCGACATCGGCTGTTCAAGGAAATCTGCGAAATTGTCGTATTCGTCAGGCTCGATCACGTTTCCGATGCGCAGAGCATAGACGTCGGCTCCGTAGCGCATGGCAAAGGCGCGAGCGGTTTTTTCGTTGACGACTTTCGACAATCCGTAGCTGTCCATCGGATCGCTGTCGTAATCTTCTTCCAGCGGAAACGCGTGGAAATTCTTGTCACCTTCGGCAAAGCAGACGCCGTAGGTCGTCTCGCTTGAAGCAATCACGACTTTGCGTACGCCGAGCTTCATGGCGGCTTCCAGCACGTTATAGGTGCCCATGACATTGGCTTCGAATGTTTTGTTATCAGGCTCGATCAGCACGCGTGGAACCGCTGCGAAATGGACGACCGCATCGGGTGCCGATGGCGGTGCGCCGTCTTCGAAGCCGGAGAACCCAAAATGCGTCGTCAACGCATTGAAGACCTGGCCGCTGTCGGTGATATCCGTGATCAGCGTATTCACGCCGGGCATATCGAGCGGTTTCAGATCGACATTCAGGACCGAGTATCCCTTCGCCAGAAGATACGATACCGCATGCTTGCCGGCTTTTCCGGTGCCGCCAGTGAAAACGATCCGCTTTGTCATGTTTCTGTTCCCTTCCCATATGTGAGCCATAACCGCCATGCCGGGCGGTTATGGTAGTCCGCGGCAACGTGATCGTCACGCCCCTCCGCGCAGCCTTACGTCGCAGCCGGCCAATCGTTGGCGGGTTCCTCGACAACAGCCTTGTCGCTGGCGCGATCAGGCTCATCGGTTTTCGGAAGCCGCAGATCGACCCCTGTCTTTGCTATGACATCGAGCACATCGCTCTGGGATGCTCCAGCTGCAACGTATTCGTCGACGAGTGCCTCAACCTTCTGGCGAAGTTCGTTTGTCCAATGGCCTTCCATCACTCAGCTCCTTTTTTAAGATCGTCCAACAACTCTATCCATACAGGTGCATGGTCGCTCGTGTGGGCCCAGCCACGAACATGCGTGTCGACCTCGGCTCGCGAGAGGTCGTCTGCGAGACCTGGGCTCAACAGGAAATGGTCGAGGCGAAGTCCTGCGTTTCGCCCATACGCGCTCCGGATGTAGTCCCAGAAGGTGTAGATGCGCTCGTCGGCATGTAACCTGCGAATGGCATCCGTCCAGCCCTGCGCGAGAAGCTCCCTGAATTCATTGCGAACTTCGGCCCGGAACAACGCATCATCTGCCCATCGCTCAGGCTTATAGACGTCGAGTTCGGTCGGTATGATGTTGTAATCACCCGCGATGACGACCGGAACGTCTAATTCTATCAGCTCGGCGGCATAGTCCTGCAGTCGCGAAAGCCACGCGAGCTTGTAATCGAATTTCGGGCCGGGTGAAGGATTACCATTCGGAAGATAGACGTTGCCGATGAGGATACCGTCCACTAGGGCTTCGATATAGCGGCTTTGGACATCGTCAGGATCGCCAGGGAGGCCCTTTCGAGTCAGCAGCGGCTCTTCGCCGCGCGCTAGAATCGCCACGCCATTCCAGGATTTCTGCCCGTGCCACACGGCGCCGTAACCGGCTGCTTCAATGGCTTTGATGGGAAACTTTTGATCAGGCGCTTTGAGCTCCTGCAGACACACGACATCAGGCTGCGATTCCTCCAGCCACTGGAGGAGGATATCGATCCGCCCGTTGATGCCGTTGACGTTGTAGCTGGCTATTTTCACGCGAATTGTACCCGAGTGCTACTATCGAGTTCGCGGCCCAGCCAAAATTTGCGGTGCTGCGTGTTGGTTTTGACAAAGCACAAGTTGACAGATCGATGCCGCCTTGCGGAGTCGCCGGCAGTTGCCCGGCATAGAGAAAGGGCGGCCATGAAGACCGCCCTTTCAGAATATGGATCAGATCGGAGTGTTGGTGCGGTAGCGACCGCGCTCGGCATCGATCTGGTCCTGTGTGTAAGGATCAGCGTTGTCGTCGAACTGCGACCAGCCATCATTGGTGTAGGCTGTACGACGCTCGTTGAGATCGACAGAACGCGAACGGGTCAGGATCGCTTCCGAAGCCACTGCCTTGTCGTCATCGACCTTGGCGACGACCAGCGAACCGCCGCGGCGTACGCCTTCGGCATAAAGGTGGGCGTCCTTCTCCGACACACCGGATTCGATCATTGCACCGACGATGCCGCCTGCTGCGCCACCGGCCACTGCGCCAGCGACAGCACCGGCTGCCGTTGCTGCAAGCCAACCAGCTGCTACAACCGGGCCAACGCCTGGGATTGCGAGCATTCCGAGACCGGCCAGAAGACCACCGGCGCCACCAGCGACGGCACCGATGCCAGCGCCTGTGCCCGCGCCTTCAGCAGCGTTGCTGCCCTGGCCTTCGATATCTTCTTTGCCGTTCTTGTGCGACACGATGCTGATGTCGTCGGATGACACGCCAGCATCTTCGAGAGCCTTCACCGCGGCGCGGGCGTCATCGTAGCTGTCGTAAAGTCCAGTAATGGTACGCATGGGAATTTCCTCTTCGTATTCGTCGTTATTGTTGTTGGGACGATCAGGCTTACTTCGCCATCACCACATTGCCCTGGAAGTCCAGCGCCACGTTGCCGTGCTTGCCGTCCTTGGTACCCATGGCGCGCCAGATGCCCTGGTCGTCCAGCTTGAGACCGGAGACTTCCGCGTAACCGGCTTCTTCGATTCTCGATTTTGCCTGCGCCTCTGTGAAGCTGTTCTTGCCAGCAACCGGTGCGGCCGGATTTGTTTCGCCGGAGGTGCTCACCGCTGGTGTCGTCTCGGTCGTCTTAGGCTCTGTCTGAGCCAGAACGGCGGATGCCGAAAGAAGGACTGCAGCGAGGCCAAAGCTAAGTTTTTTCATGGTGTTCCTCCAAGTTCTGCATTCACTTTCGAATGCGCGGAGGACAACCCGCGGAGCCGGATTTTGTTCCGTTGAGATTAGGCACGGCGGATCAACCAAGGACGCGCATCCGCGTTCACCCACGATACGAACACGGTTGGTCCCGATCTCACCAGTTGGTGAAAGAGCCGTCATCGCGGCGCAGGTGCGGCGGCTCGCTGTATTCGAAGCTCGACGCCTGAAGAAGCGATTCATTGACATCGACACCGAGACCCGGCTCGTCCGGCACGCGGTAGAAGGCTCCATCCATCCCGATCTGTTTCGGGTAGGTTGCGGGGTCACCGAAACCCAGCTGCTCTGTCGGTGAGTTGCGGCATTCCAGCCAAGCGAAGTTGGCGACGGCTGCGGCAAGGTGGACGGAGGCCGCCGTGCATACGGCGCCAAGCGGCGCATGCGGCATGAGGTCGACGTAATGCGCCTCGCACCAACCGGCAATCTTCATCGCTTCGGTGAAACCGCCGACATTGCAGATGTCGATGCGGCAGAACTGCAGGAGGTCACGTTCGACATAGGGAAGGAATTGCCATTTCGACGAAAACTCCTCGCCGATAGCAAACGGTATCTCCGTCATTCTGCGCAGTGCTTCGTAGGCACCGGGCGTCTCGTCGCGGATCGGTTCCTCGATGAAATCCAGAGTGCCCCGCGGCAGCTTTTGACAGAACGAGGCGGCCTCGGCGACGCTGAGGCGATGATGGTACTCGACGCCAAGCGTTATCTCATGACCCACGGCCTCGCGCACCCGCGTGACCCACTCGGCCGTCGTCGCGATCGACTCGCGCGGTTCGAAATGATCGCTATTTTCCTGGCCGGTGGCGATCATCCGGATGCACCGCCATCCCTGGTCTTTCAAAAGCAGCGCCTGCTCCACCATCTCTGGTCCCGGTTCGGCAGAGGTTGTCGCGAAGGCCGGCACCCGGTCGCGCTGCCGGCCTCCGAGCAACTGGTAGACGGGCACTCCGAGAGCCTTGCCCTTGATATCGTGAAAGGCGATGTCGAGGGCAGAGATCGCCGCCGTCAACACCCGGCCGCCCTCAAAATACTGGCTTCGATACATCTCCTGCCACAGCGCGCCGCAATGCATCGGATCGCGACCCATCAGAAACCGGCTGTAGTGATCGATCGCCCCGAGAACCGCCTTCTCTCGATATGACAGGCCCGACTCGCCCCAACCATAAATCCCCTCCTCCGTTTCCACCTTGAGAAGCAGTTGGTTGCGAACACCGAGTTTGGTGACATAGGGCTTTATCGCCGAGATTTTCATGAGAGCCGAGCCATGCTTGTCGGAGATCGGGTGGACTGAGCGTCAGGCAACCATCAGCGCGCCGCCCAGTTTGCACCACGTCTAAAGATCGTCTTCATCTGCGGCACGTCGAATTCCTTCGCCACATGGCCAAGCGACGAATAGAAGACGCGCCCTTTGCCGTATCTGCGCTTCCAGACGACAGGCATGACAACGCCGTCGATCCAGTAGGCGTGATCGCCATTGAACGTGGTCGTCGCAAGCACCTCGTTCGAAGGGTCCACGTGCATATAGTATTGCTCGGACGTGTAGGGAAAATCGCCGATACCCTGCATCAACTCGTCGTCCGGGCGGGTCACATTGACGGTGTAGTCGATGATGTTGCCGGGGTGGGCCACCCACTGGCCGCCAATGATGAACTGGTATTCCACGCATTCGCGAAACGCGTCACCGGCGCCACCGTGGTAGCCGGCGATGCCGACACCGTTTTCGACTGCAGACGCGAGGTTCTTCGCCTCCTCCTTTTCGATCTTCGACATGGTCATGATCGGCACGATCAGGGACAGGTCGTGAATGGAAGGATCAGCAAACGCTTCCGTCGTGTTTTCCAGATAGACCTTGAAACCATCCTCCTGAAGAATGTCCCTTATGACATGAGCGCATTCCTGCGGTTCATGCCCGCTCCAGCCACCCCATACGATCAAAGCTTCGCGCATATCAGTCTCCTCCAGTGTAGTGTCAGCGGGCGATCTGCCCGTCTATCAAGGATTGCGAAAGCGGCGCCGGCCGCTCCGGCTTGGTGGTGATGTCAACGGTCTGCCCCTTGTCCGCCGCGGTGCCGAAGGCTTCCATAACCTCAAGGACATGCAGAGCCAGGTCGCCGCTTGCCCGATGCGGGCGGTCGGACAGGATGGCATGCGCCATGTCGGCAACGCCGAGCGACCGGTAATTGCCATCCACATAGGGTTCCGTCGTCGGCTGCAGCTCGAAGCTGCCGCCTTTCCTCAGCAGCTGAATGTCGCCGCCAAAATGGTTCGGATCGGGGACGATCAGCGTTCCCTCGGTGCCATAGACTTCGAGCGGCACATGCTTGTGGCCCGCGACATCGAAGCTCATGCTGATCTGCACCACGGCGCCGTTTTCAAACGCCATGACGCTCGAAACATGCGTCGGAATATGCACTGGGATCTTCTGGCCGTTGCGAGGCTCGCTGGTGATGGTCCGCTCATTGCGCGGAGTGACCGCAAAGCCTGCAACTTTGGCAACCGGACCCAGAAGGTTGACGAGGTCGGTGATGTAGTAAGGTCCCATATCGAGCATCGGCCCGCCGCCGGCTTCATAGTAGAAGTCAGGGTTTGGATGCCAGCGTTCGTGCCCGGGGCACATGAAGGTGGCGGTTCCGCCAACCGGCGTTCCCAGCACGCCCGTATCGATGATCGACCGGGCTGTCTGGTGCGAACCGCCAAGAAAGGTATCCGGCGCTGCGCCGATCCGGAGACCAGTCGACTTCGCGGTCTCCGCGAGCTTCTTGCCTTCTGCAAAGGTAATGCCGAGAGGCTTTTCGGAGTAGGTATGCTTGCCATGCGCAAGGGCGCGAAGACCGACCTCCACATGCGCCTTTGGCACGGTGAGGTTGACGATCAGCTGGATCTCCGGATCGCCGAGCAACTCATCGATGCTCTTGGCCGCAAGGTTGAACTCGCCGGCTCGCTGCTCGGCCAGACCGTGATTGAGGTCGGCGATGCCGCGGATGTCGAGGACCGGGAAAGATGCCATCGCTTTCAGATAGGCTGACGATATGTTGCCGCATCCGATGATGCCGATGCCGAGTTTTTGCATAGTCTCCTCCCAAAGTTGCAAATATGTGGTTCGCCTGCGCT
This sequence comes from Rhizobium sp. NFR12, assembly GCF_900108545.1. Taxonomy (NCBI): domain Bacteria; kingdom Pseudomonadati; phylum Pseudomonadota; class Alphaproteobacteria; order Hyphomicrobiales; family Rhizobiaceae; genus Rhizobium; species Rhizobium sp. NFR12. The sequence continues at coordinate 373,563 of NZ_FNWM01000003.1, forward strand.
AGAGGCTCGAAGCGGGACCTGTCGTTCCCCAGGGCGACTCGTAAAGCTCGCGCAACGCGACGACCGCCGCGCCCTGCGCCCACGCCTCGTCGGTCGACTGGTCGAAAACCAGTTCGGCGACTTCGCTGATCGAGCTCGGGATCGCGCGGGAATAGGATTGCTGCAGGCTGTCGGTAAACACGGCGCCGAGCCCCAGCGTCGAGCCGACGATGATGACGCGGGGCGGACCGAACAGTGTGACGATGTTGGCAATCGCCAAGCCGACCGCTTCGCCGGCCCTTACGGCGGCGCCCGACAAGGGATTGTTCTCGGAGGCGATCAGCGCCTGCGCATGCGCCATGCCGCGCCCAAGCCGCACGGCTTCGGCAAAGTGACCGACCATTTGCTGCTCGCCGAAAATGGCTGTCTCGCCCGCGACCGCTGAAAGCCGCAGAGTCTCCTCGCATGTCGCCCCGAGCACCAGATCGCCGAGGTTATGACTGAGACCGCCAGCGCCACGGAAAACCTGGCCGTTGTGAAGAAGGGCAAGGCCTAATGTCTGCTCCAGCGAGACGATGACGAAATCGTCGAGATCCCGGGCCTGACCGAACCAGTGATGCGACAAGGCGATCGCGTGCGCATCGCTTTCGACGATGGTCGGAAGGCCAAGCCGGCTCGTCATCTCCTCGGCAAAATTGATATCCGTCTCGCGAAAGATCGGGCTGGAGCGCACCTTTCCGGTGCGATGTTCGACAACACCCGGCAGGCCCAGGCACACTGTGTCGATGTCGCTCAGCGAAATCCCGGCATCGACGATGCACCGGCGCACGCCGTCTTCGACCAGATCGCTGATGACGGCGATCGGCAACCTGTCAACGCGGACCGGAATGGTGAGCTGCGACAGAACCTCGCCGCAGAAATTCGTGAGAGCAAAGACGAGGCGGTTGGTGGCGATCTTTGCGCCGACGACGCGTGCCGCATCCGGGTTCAGCTCCAGCATCACACGCGGCCTGCCACGTGCCGCCGTATTGCGGATATCGCCCTCGTGCCTTGTCAGGATCAGCCCGTCATCGAGCAGCGATGCGGTGATAGCCGAGACGGTCGTGGTCGACAGCTGCGAACGTTCGCTGATCTCGACCCGGGAAATCGGGCCGCGCCTGCGGATCTTGTCCAGCACCGTGAAACGATTGATCGCCCGCATCAATTCTGGATCTGCAGTCTTCATGGAAAGCCGGATGCCCGTATCGCTATGACGTTTGATTCCGATATTTATGTCGGATCACGAATTAAATAGCGTCGACGAACTGCCTCTTGTCAAGCCAATGTGAGCAAAACTTCAGCGAGCGCGGTTGACAATGATGCAAATGTCGTTTGAATTAATCCGCATAAGGGAAAAATTGAGGATGGTTGTTTCCCTTTGGAGGAGGAAGAATGACCTATCACCACAAGGCAACGTCCTATACGGGCGTTCGGATCACTGCGCTCGCCGCAGCCACAGCACTTTCGACGCTTTTCGGGACCCATACGGCAACTGCTGCGCAGACCGTCGTCAAATGGATGCACGTCGAAACTGTCCCCGCCTATATCAAGACGTGGGAAGACATCGCCAAGAAATATGAAACCCAGCATCCGGATGTTGATATCCAGCTGCAGTTTCTGGAAAACGAAGCGTTCAAGGCCAAGTTGCCGACGCTTCTGCAGTCTGACGCGGCGCCTGACTTCTTCTACAGCTGGGGTGGCGGCGTTCTTCGTCAGCAGTCCCAGACGGGCGCCCTGATGGACCTGACGGAGGCCATGAACGCAAACGGCGGCGAATGGGCCAAGACCTACAAGCCAGCCGCCGTCGCCGGCCTGACATTCGATGACAAGATCTATGCCGTCCCTTACCGCATGGGGACCGTCAGCTTCTTCTACAACAAGGAGTTGTTCGCCAAGGCAGGCGTCAAGGCCGAAGACATCAAGACCTGGGACGATTTCCTGGGAGCGGTCAAGACGTTGAAAGGTGCCGGCATTGCACCGATCGCAGGTGGCGGTGGCGATAAGTGGCCGCTGCATTTCTACTGGAGCTTCCTCGTCATGCGCAATGGCGGCGAAGCGGTGTTCGAAGCCGCCAAGAATAAGGAAGGCGAAGGCTTCATGCACCCTGCGGTGATCAAGGCCGGCGAGCAACTGGCAGAGCTCGGGAAGCTTCAGCCTTTCCAGAATGGCTATCTCGGCGCCAACTGGCCGCAGACGCTCGGTGCGTTCGGCGATGGACGGGCTGCAATGCTTCTCGGCTTTGAAAATACCGAGCCAAACCAGCGCAAGAATGCCGGCGACGGCAAGGGGCTTGCTGCCGACAACATCGGCCGCTTCGGGTTCCCGATTGTCGAAGGCGGCGCCGGCAAAGCCACCGATACGCTGGGCGGGCTGAACGGCTGGGGCGTCAGCAAGAACGCTTCGCCGGCGGCTGTCGATTTCCTCCGCTTCCTGACCAGTCAGGAGATGGAGCGGCAGATGGCCTCCGAAGGAATGATCATTCCTGCGGCTGTCGATGCCGAGGAAGGCTTGAAAAATCCGCTGATGCGGGAATCTGCCGACCAGCTCGCCGCATCCACCTGGCACCAGAACTTCTTCGACCAGGATCTCGGTCCATCGGTTGGCCGCGTCGTCAATGATGTCTCGGTCGAAATTCTCGCCGGGCAGATGACCGCCGAAGAGGGAGCGCAGGCAATCCAGGACGCGACCGAACTGGAGTAAGCCGACAAGCCGGTGGCGGCAGCGCCGTCACCGGCAACGGCACTTCTGAATTGGTGCGACAAGGATAGACCGGATGAACAACATGACCGCGAAGATCAGCGGCGCCTCCGTCATGGGTGTGCCGGAAAAGGTGCGCTACAAAAGCCCGACCGCGCGTGGCCGATTGCCGGCGCTGATCATCTTCCTGCCGCCCGCCCTGCTTCTGTTCACGCTCTTTGTGATCCTGCCCATGGGCGAAGCCGCGTGGTACAGTTTCTATCGCTGGAACGGCTACGGCACGCCGACCGAATTTGTGGGCGTTCGCAATTTCGAGGTGCTGTTCAACAACGCCGCCTTTTCGACCGCTTTGATCAACAATGGCCTGATCATCGTCGTGTCCCTGCTGCTGCAGGTGCCGCTGGCAATCTGGCTGGCGGTGATGCTCGGCAAGAAGATCAGAGGCGTCGTCGCATTCCGGCTGATCTTCTTTCTACCTTATGTTCTGGCCGACGTGGCCGCCGGTCTCATCTGGCGCTTCGTCTATGACGGTGACTATGGATTGTTCGCCGCAATCGCCGGCTTTCTCGGCGTAGCGACACCGTATGTTCTAGCTGACAGGGATCTTGCGATCTACGCGGTGCTGGCCGTCGTCATCTGGAAATATTTCGGCTTTCACATGATGCTGTTCATCGCCGGCCTCCAGTCGATCGACAAGAGCGTCATGGAAGCGGCCGAGATCGACGGTGCGACCGGCTGGCAGAAATTCCGCTACGTCACCTTGCCACTGCTCGGATCGACCGTGCGCCTGTCCGTCTTCTTTGCCATCATCGGATCGCTGCAACTGTTCGACCTGATCATGCCGCTGACCGGCGGCGGTCCGTCGAACTCGACGCAGACCATGGTCACCTTTCTCTACACCTACGGCGTCACGCGCATGCAGGTCGGATTGGGGAGCGCCGTCGGCGTCGTCCTGTTCGTCATTTGTGTAACGATCGCATTCGGTTACAAAAGGATATTCATGCGCAATGACTGACACATCGTCCACAGTCCGCGTGTCCACAGCAACGCGCCTCTATGTCTATGTTTCGCTGTCGCTGGTCGCTGCCATCGTGCTCGTCCCGCTTGTGACCACGGCATTAGGCGGCTTCAAGACGCTTGGCGACCTCCGGCTCAATCCGTTCGGACTGCCAAGCGAATGGGTCTGGTCCAACTATGTCGATATCCTGTTTGGCGAGCGCTACTGGCGCCAGATGATGAACTCGCTGATCATCGCGGGTGTTACCGTGTTCCTGACACTGGTGGTCTCATCGATGGCGGCCTTCTGTTTTGCGCATATCCGCTTCTTCGGCTCAAACCAGCTGCTCAACTACTTCCTGATTGGGCTGATGTTTCCGGCAGCAACGGCAATTCTCCCGCTGTTCATCCGTATTCGCGATCTTGGCCTGCTCGACTCCTATTGGGGCGTGATCCTGCCGCAGGTCGCATTCGGGCTCGGTATGAGCATCCTTCTGTTCCGCAACTATTTCCGCAACCTGCCGGAAGAGCTGTTCCAGGCGGCCTTTGTCGATGGCTGCGGCTATATCCGCTTTTTCTGGTACATATCGCTGCCGCTATCGCGGCCGATCGTTGCCACGGTCGGCATCGTCACCTTCGTTAGCAGCTGGAACAGCTACATCCTGCCGCTGATCATGCTGAATACCGAAAGCAAATATCCGTGGCCTCTCGGCATCATGGTCTATCGCGGCGAGTTCGGCACCGACTGGCAACTGGTGCTTGCCTTTATCACGCTCACCATCCTGCCGACGATCATCGTCTTCTTCCTGGCCCAGAAACACATCATCGCAGGCCTCACCGCCGGCGCCGTAAAGTCTTGAATTGAAGGATTAGCATCATGGCATCGGTTGGCCTTACAAACGTTCGCAAGAGCTACGGCGCGCTCCAGGTGGTCCACGATATCTCGCTGTCGGTCGATGACGGCGAATTCATCGCCCTGGTTGGGCCGTCGGGCTGCGGAAAGTCGACGCTGCTGCGCATGATCGCGGGGCTTGAAGACATCAGCGACGGCGAAGTCACGATCGGCGGCACGGTGGTCAATGCCATGACGCCGCGGGAACGCAACATTGCCATGGTGTTCCAGTCCTACGCACTCTACCCGCACATGACGGTCGGCGAGAACATGGGCTTCAACCTCAAGCTTGCCGGTGTCACCAAACCAGATATCGCCACCCGGGTGGGAGAAGCCGCCCGCATGCTGGCGCTCGAGGATCTGCTGGACCGCAAGCCCAGCCAGCTTTCGGGCGGGCAACGGCAGCGCGTCGCGATGGGACGGGCGATCGTTCGCGATCCGGCAGTCTTTTTGTTCGACGAACCCTTGTCCAATCTCGACGCCAAACTGCGCGTGCAGATGCGCACCGAGATCAAGGCGCTGCACCAGAAGGTCGGGACGACGTCCATCTATGTGACGCATGACCAGATCGAGGCGATGACCCTCGCCGACAGGATCGTGGTCCTCAATTCCGGCCGCATCGAGCAGGTCGGCACGCCGATGGAGCTCTACCGGACACCCGCCAACCTCTTCGTCGCGGGCTTCATCGGCTCACCCGCGATGAACCTTCTCGACGGCACGATCGACGGCGAAAACGACAGGCCGGTCGTTCGTCTGGCGGAAGGATCCGCAATCGACATTTCACCGCTGCGCAAGGTGCGACGCGGCCAGAGCGTCAAGCTCGGGCTCCGCCCCGAACACCTGACGGCCGGCGGCGACAATATCGGTGGCGAAACGCTGCTCGTCGAACCCACGGGCGCGCAAACACACGTCCTGTTCGAATTTGCCGGTCAGCAGATGACAGCGATCGTCGACGGAGATCATCCTGTCCGACACGGGACTCAGTTTCGCGCCGGCATCGACAAAAACCTTGTCTACGTCTTCGACCGGGAAAGCGGCGTGAGCCTCTGACGCCGATTCAGCGCTGCACGTGATCGGGAGGGTCGTCTGCCCGCTCGGCTCACCTGCGTCACAATGTCCTTGTGGTTGCAACTCATTGCATGGGTTGCCGTAACTCATTATGACCTTGGGCTGCACGATGAGCTGATAGGCGAGATGATCCGGCGTTTTGGGCAGATTAGACAGGTAGGGTTGCGCATTCTCTGCAGCCTTGCGTTTCTGTTGCTCGGATTTGCCAATTCCCATCCGACCGCCAATGCGCGCTCGATCGAGACCATCGCGATTGCGTCCTACATCCTCCCGGACGGAAGTCTGCCTGTTCTTTGCCTTCCCTCAAAAGCCGGGAAAACGCAGCACCATAAAGGTGAAAGCAAGATCTCCTGCGACGCCTGCCGGCATGTGACGGCATCAATACTGCCACTGCCGACAGATACGTTGGGTGCGCCGATCCTGCGCGAGATCGTTCACGCCCATTCCGGAACCGACGAGAGCCCTCCTCGGTTCGTCCTGCTGACCGGCACCTCGGCCAGAGGGCCCCCTCTTCGTAGCTGACGGAATAAGCAAAACCGATTCTGCTACATCGAAGGCGAATACCCATGTCGACAATCCGAGCGAAATTTCTTGTAGCGGCCGTGGCATTGATGCTGCCTGGCACCGCATCTTCCCAGCACATGCATGCACACGGGACCGGTAATATCACGATCGAATCCGCCTTTTCCCGCGCCATGCTGCCGGTGGCAAAGGTCGGAGGGGGTTACCTGACGATCAACAACGCCGGCGCGGCCGATCGGCTTGTCGGTGCGAAGTCTGATCGTGCCGAAGAAGTCCAGATCCACGAGATGAAGATGACCGGCGCCGTGATGGAAATGCGGGAATTGGACAACGGTATCCCCGTGCCGGCCAAGTCTACCGTCAAGCTGGAACCCGGTGGCTATCATCTCATGTTCACGAATGTCTCTAGACCTTTCAAGGAGGGCGAGACGCTGGCGGTCACGCTGATCTTCGAAAAGGCCGGGCCGATCGAGGTCGAGTTTGCCGTCGGACCGTTTGCCGGCGCGCAGAAGCCTCATGCCGCACACGGAGGTCACGACTGATGACGAAGAACCCGTTCATGCTGGTTGCAACGACAATCTCGGCAATCTTCATCACTGTCCTCGTCGGAATCCTCTTCTTCACGTTCAAGGATGAGCCAAGAAACACCACATTCAATACCGCGTTTTCTCTGATCAACGATCGGGGAGAAGCGGTCGATCAGTCGATCTTCAAGGGCAACCCGTCACTGGTCTATTTCGGCTACACGCATTGCCCGGAAGCCTGCCCGACGACGCTTTATGAAGTTGCTGGATACCTCAAGGAACTGGGTGAAGACGGCCTGCCGATCAAAAGCTACCTGTTCACGGTCGATCCGGAACGGGACACTCCTGACATTATGAACGGCTATGTCACCGCCTTTTCCGACCGGATCACGGGGGTGACCGGAACGCCTGAAGAGATCCGGCGGGTGGTCGCCGGATGGCGCGCATTCGCGGAAAAGAAGCCGAACAAGAGTGGCGGCTATTCCATGAGCCACACGATGGACCTGTTCCTGATCGGTGCGGATGGCCGGTTGAAGGGGCTCATTCCCTATGGCTCGGATCCCGACGTCGCCATCAGCAAGATCCGCAGCGCGCTCCTGTAGTCTCACGATCGGGGTCATAGCTCATGGCGGCCATCGAACCAATGTAGATGCCGACAGATACGCATCGTTTCTTAAATTAAGCCATGCTAATCTATTCTTAAGCGGTCTCTGACATTGCTTTTCCGCAAGTGTGGAAAGTGCCATGATCTCTGGTCGACATATCGGTCCGGCAAATCGGAAATCTGCACCGCAGGTTTTGACGAAAGGACCCGCGTCCGCCAAAGACGGCATCTTGTCAAAGCGACGACTTTCCGACGCCCTCTCAACCGATGCGATCTGGCCGGCATTTCAGCCGCTTGTCGATCTGCAGAGCGGTGCGATCATCGGCTTTGAGGTTCTTGCGCGTTGGACCGATTCTGAAGCAGGTGCCATCGCACCTTCAGATTTCATTCCGTTCGCCGAAACCAGCAATCTGATTGGCGCTTTGACGCAAAAGATCGTCCAGGATGCCTGTCGCAAAGCTGCAAGCTGGAGGGGAGGCTTTGTCCTCGCGATCAACCTGTCGCCGACGCAGTTTCAGGACCCAGACCTCTTCCACTTTCTGGCTTCGATAATCTCGGACACCGGGTTTCCGATGAACCGGATCCATATCGAAATGACGGAAAGCGCACTGCTCGATGACGATACAGTCGTCAGGGAAAACATAGCATCGCTCAAGTCTGCCGGAATGGGCATCTCCCTCGACGACTTCGGGACCGGCTTTGCCAGCCTGACGCGGCTTCACGCGTTCCCCTTCGACAAACTGAAGATCGACACAAGCTTCGTGCGCTCCATGCAGCATGACAGCGGCAGCCGGAAAATCGTCGCCTCGGTCATTGGGCTGGGGCAAAGCCTTGGCATGACGGTTGTTGCCGAAGGCGTTGAAACCGAAGAACAGGCAGAAATGCTGAAGCGCCTTGGTTGCGACGTTGGACAGGGGTGGCTGTTTGGCAGACCTGTCGACGGTGATGCGACAGAACGGCTTCTCGCTGTCAGCAAGCAGAAGCCACTCACGGAACGCCGCGGAACCGGCTCGCTGTTCCAGCGGGTCCATCAACTGGAAACGCTCTATGAGGCGGCACCGGTCGGTCTCTGCTTTCTCGATTCAGACTTGCGCCATGTCAGTGTAAACAATCGGTTCGCTGCAATGCTGGGATTAACGCCCGAGCAGATGATCGGGCTCACCGTTCACAGTTTCATGCCGGCACGAGAGGCGCGCCGGGTCACCAAAGATCTTCAGCGAGTCTTTGCGGGCGAGCCTTTGATTGTGGACGAATATCGTCCGCCCGGAAGTGAGAACATTCTCCTCGTGGTGAACCAGCGGGTCGATGACGACGCGGGCGAGCCGATCGGCATTTCGGTCACGGCGATCGATGTTACCGGTCACAAGTCGATGGAAAAGGCGCTGACCGAGACGGAAGACCACGCACGATGGTCGATCGAACTCAGCCCGAACATTCCCTGGTCGAGCGATGCCGAAGGCATTGTCAATTTCATGGGGCCAACGCCAGACCCGACGATGTCCAGGATGCGTGACCGGATCGCGGACTGGTACGGTCGGATGCATCCGGACGACAGTTTGCGGGTTCGGCGGGAATGGCTTGGATGGCTGCCATCCGGCGACCCATTCGAAACCAGGTTTCGCATGCGTCTGCACGACGACAGCTGGCGATGGATGGTCAGTCGGGCAAAGCCTCATCGCGATGCGACCGGCAAGATCGTGAAATGGTACGGCACCATCACCGAGATCGTGCCCACGGAGGTCCCGCTGGACGGGAAAGTATCCGTGAAGGCTCCTCATGTCTGGCATGATCCGGACCAGGCTGATGTCCTGCCGACGCAACACTTGATCTCAATGCTGATGAGGATGTTTGAGTCCGCGCCCATTGCCATGGCCATCACGACGAGCGACACGAAAACCTCGAGCTACGTCAAAGTCAACGATGCCTATCTGAAGCTCACCGGCCTGAAATGGGACGAGATCAACGGAAAGAAGCTGATTTCCGAGGGTGCCGCGATCGACAATCCCGCCCGCGACAGACGGCACCGGCTATTGCGCGAGGACGGCGCCTACGAGCTCGAAGATGTTGAGATTGCTCATTCGGATGGTACGATCATCCCAACCCTGATTTCCGCGCAACGCACGATCGTCGATGGCGTTTCATTCGATGTGGAGGTCATTGTCGATGTGTCTGCCCGCGTCAGGCAGCAGCGCGCTATCGAAAGCGCTCTGAAAACCTCCGCGCAGACCGATGCCCTGTCAGGTCTCCCAAACCGAGCCTGTTTCGATGAGGTTGTTGCCGGAGAGGTTGCCCGCAACCTGCTCAATGACAGAAAGCTCGCCATCGCCTACATCGATCTCAACGGCTTCAAGATCGTCAACGACAGTCTGGGGCATTCCGCAGGCGACGAAGTCCTGCGAACGATCTCGGCGAGACTTCGCGAAAGTTTCCGAGCAACGGATTTCATCGCCAGGGTCGGAGGAGACGAGTTTGCTATTCTTCTCGACATGGATCGCAAGTTTGCGGGCGATATGCAGACGCATATTCAGGAAACGATGGAAAGGGTGTTCAAGCCGATCCCCATCGATGGCCAGGTGACATTCACGGGTGCCGCGGTCGGCGTTACGTTCCTAAAGGCCGAAGACACGCCGCAAACCTATGTCAAACGCGCTGACGACTATATGTATCTGGCGAAAGCCACCGGAAAACGGGTGGCCGTCGTGTGTTTCGGTCAGGTTCTCGATCGCCCGACGACGCATAAAGTGGACCGGACGAACGGGTTTTGTGACGGCTGAAGTGTGTCGACGGCCGAACTATCGGCAGCCGATATTTCGAGGTGTTGTGCCAACCCCTTTCATGCAGGGCAGGTCTGATACCTATCCAGACTACCGCTGGTCGACGTCAGTCCGGCGCGACTGACGACGGAGGCCGGATTGTGGCGGCATCGTCGGCCGCTGCATCGTTCTCTCCACCAAACGCCGCATCAGCCTGCTGGTTGACCTTGGTCACATCGTCGCTTTCCTGATCCGACATGTCGGCTGGATGCTCGGAACGCTTCCAGTGATCGTCATGGGACCCTTCAGGACGGCCTTCTTCCTCCCACAGTCTGTAGGCCCGTTCGCGCTGTTCCTGTTCTCTATCGGTCATGGTTGCTCCTCCTAAGTTGCGAAGACATAACCAGCGGACGGGCCCCGGGTTTCCGGGAGGCGGATGACATAGAATAAAATTTTTGTCAGCTCGCCGCGCAGGCTCTGCCGGACAGCGATCGCAAGCGATTGACAAAGGCCGTTTCTTTGTTCAACCTTAGCGTCATTCCGAGGGGAGCATCGAACGGTGCTGAGATGGCGGTGAGCCGGACCCTTGAACCTGATCCGGGTCATACCGGCGTAGGAACGGAAACGGCGCAATACCGCACCTCTTTCTTATTCTCCGCTCGCCTGGATCTCCATGATGTCAAGGTCAGGAGATCAGCCATGCTTACGCTCTCGAGAAATACCCGAATAGGACGAATGCGGTTCGACGGTTTCAACCCGCGTCGCTGACATGCAGTCCCGGTTTGCAGCCCTCGGGCTTTTTCTGCTGCTGGTAGGCTGGCAGATAGCCGTTCAGGTCTTTTCGCCGCCACGCTATCTTTTGCCGTCACCGCTCGCGGTGGTGCAGGCATTGGTGCGTCAGAGCAGCTTCCTCGCTCATCATACCGCTGTCACCATCACCGAGATTTTTGCAGGTCTCGTCGCCGGCAGCATCTTCGGTGCGGCGGTCGCGTTTCTCGTCGTGGCATTCCCGCGGGCCGGCAGGCTTGCCTGGCCGATCATCCTTATCCTGCAGACCTTTCCGGTCTTCGTGCTGGCACCCATCCTGGTGCTCTGGCTCGGTTTCGGCATGGCGTCGAAAGTGATGATGACGACGCTCGTCATCTTCTTCCCGGTCGCCTCCGCCTTCGCAGATGGCCTGAGGCGGACGGAACCAGCGATCCTGGAAGCCGCCGCGCTGACAAGCGCGACGCCCTGGCAGATCCTTGTGAGGCTCAGAACACCGCTTGCGCTGCCGGCGCTCGTGTCCGGTCTGCGCGTCGCCGTGCCGCTCGCGCCGCTGGGTGCCGTGATCGGCGAATGGGTCGGGGCTTCAGCCGGGCTCGGCTTCGTCATGGTTCAGGCGAACGCCCGCATGCAGACCGACACCGTTTTCGCAGCCATGACCATCCTGGCCCTGACCAGCGTCGCGCTGCGCCTCGGTTTCGACCGTCTCGTAAAGGGACGCCCCCATTGGGCGACCGAGACCGAACAACAGACACAGTTATCATCGTGAGGAGAGACGACCACCCATGAAACGCATGCTTCTGGCCTTTGCCATTGCCATATCCGCCAGCATGAATGCATCCGCAACGCATGCCGCAGAAAAGCTCACCGTCATGCTTGAATGGTTTTTGAACCCGGACCATGCGCCGCTCGTGATTGCCGCCGAAAACGGCTATTTCAAAGCCGCCGGCCTCGATGTCGAGCTGGTGCCTCCCGCCGACCCGTCGACGGTGCCTCGCCTCGTTGCCGCCGGCCAGGCCGATATCGGCATCCACTACCAACCGAACCTGTATCTCGATCGTGCAGCCGGCCTGCCGCTCAAGCGAATCGGTACCCTCGTCGAAACGCCCTTGAATACGGTGACGGTTCTCGCCGATGGCCCGATCAAGAGCCTCAAGGACCTGCGCGGCAAGAAGGTCGGCTTTTCCGTCACGGGTTTCGAAGACGCGATGCTGAAGCGCATGCTCGAGGGCGAAGGCATTGGGCTTACCGAGGTCGAACTGATCAACGTCAATTTCGCCCTCTCGCCGTCGCTGATCGGCGGCAAGGTCGATGCCACGCTTGGCGGCTTCAGAAACTTCGAACTGACGCAGATGCGGATCGAAGGGCACGAGGGCCGTTCATTCTTTCCGGAAGAACACGGCGTCCCCGTTTACGACGAGCTGATCTTCGTCACACGCGACGGGCTGGCGACAGATCCTCGCCTGCCCCGCTTTCTCGAAGCCGTCGAGAAGGCTGCCATTTTCCTGACCAATCACCCCGATGATGCCTGGAAACTGTTCATCAAGGCCTATCCCAACCTCGACGACCCGCTCAATCGTCAGGCGTTCACCGACACGCTGCCGCGTTTCGCCAAACGGCCTGCAGCGCTGGATCGGGGTCGCTACCAGCGCTTCGGTGAGTTCATGGCCGCGAGCGGCCTTATTCCGCAGGCCCCGCCGGTCGATGACGTGGCGATCGAAATCCGGTGATGACAATGAACAATTCCCCGACGCCGCAACAGGCCGGCGATCTCCTGGCACGTGTGAGGGCCCGGCGCCCGCGCGTCCATTGCCTGATGAACACCGTGGTGCAGAAATTCGTTGCTGACGGCATCACTGCAATCGGCGCCATCCCCTCGATGACCTCCTCCCCGGACGAAATCGTCGGTTTCGTCTCCAAGGCTGATGTCCTCGTCGTCAATCTCGGCACGCTGGATGCTGACCGTCGCAAGGTGATCGAACTGGCTGTCGAGGTCGCAAACGATCATGGAAAACCCTGGGTCCTCGATCCCGTTCATAGCGACTATTCCCCCGTGCGGCTGGAGTTTGCAAAGACATTGATCGCCCGCCGCCCAACAGTACTGCGTGGCAACAGCGCGGAGATGGCGCTGTTCGGAGACATTGGCGAAACACTGAAAATCGAGACCGGCGCTCACGATCGCCTGACGGATGGCGCGCGAACCGGCACTGTTCGTAACGGCCACCGATGGATGGCGGATGTCACCGGGACCGGTTGCCTATCGGGCGGCGTCATCGCCGCGTTTCTGGCCGTGGAACCGGATGCTATGGCAGCGGCCGCAGCAGCGCTGGCGGCGACCGGCGTCGCCGCGGAACAGGCCGCCGAGCACGCGCGCGGTCCCGGCAGTTTCGCCGTTGCCTTCCTGGATGCACTGTCAGCGCTGACGGCCGAAGAGCTCAGTCTGCACGGAAGGATCGACCATGAAATTTGACTACCGACTGAACCCGATCGTCGATGCGGGTCTTTCCGATGTCGGCGATCTCGTCGACCTCGCCGCGATCGCCGCCCGAAATGGCGCGACGCTGATCCAGTACCGCGACAAGACCGACTCCACCCGGCAGATGATCGCCATGGCCAAAAGCATCAAGGCCGCCCTTGAAGGCACCGGCGTGCCGCTTGTGATCAACGACCGTGTCGATGTGGCGCTCGCTTCAGGCGCCGACGGCGTGCATCTGGGTGCTGACGACATGGATGCCGGGACCGCACGCCGGCTGCTCGGCCCCGACGCCATCATCGGCCTCACCGTCAAGACACGTGCCGATGCGGAACGCGCCGGCCGGGCGCAGGCGAGCTATGCCTGTATCGGCGGGGTATTCGAGACCCTGTCGAAACAGAACCCCGATCCACCGGTTGGCCTCGAAGGCTTGCGGGATCTGCGCGAACGGTTGCGACAACTTGATCCGGCCCTCCCGGTCGGCGCGATCGCGGGCATTGGGCTGGAGCAGGTGCGGAGCGTCATCGACGCGGGGGCCGACGGTGTCGCGGTCATTTCGGCAATCTTCCGCGCACCGGACCCTGCAGACGCCTGCCGCAGTTTTTGGCGCCGGGTGGATGATGCTCTGAGCGAGGTGAAACGATGACATCCGTTGCCATGACAATCGCCGGCTCCGACAGTGGCGGAGGTGCCGGCATTCAGGCCGATATCAAGACCTTTTCCGCCCTCAACGTCTTCGCCACCAGCGTCATCACCGCCGTGACCGCCCAGAACACGCGGGGCGTGAGCGCCGTCGAAGACATCTCGCCGACAATGATCCGGGAGCAGATGCGCGCGGTGCTCGCCGATATCACGGTCCATGCGATCAAGATCGGCATGGTGTCCCGCTGCGAAACAATCCACGCGGTTGCCGGGGGGCTGACAGACTACAGCGGTCCCGTCGTCCTCGATCCGGTCATGGTCGCCACCTCGGGCGATCGGCTGCTGCGCGAAGATGCAATATCCGCGCTGATTTCCAGCCTCGTGCCGAAAGCGACGATCGTGACGCCGAACCTGCCGGAAGCTGCACTGCTAACCGGCATGCCGGTCTCCGAAACCCGGTCCGACATGACCCGTCAGGCGGAGACCATCCTCAACGCCGGAGCCCGTGCCGTTCTGATCAAGGGCGGGCATGGAACCGGCTGCGACAGCATCGATCTCCTCTTCGACCAGTCAGGCGTGACGGAGTTTTCTTCTCCCCGTGTCGATACGAGAAACGACCATGGCACCGGTTGCACGCTTGCGGCGGCCATCACCGCCGGCCTCGCCCGCGGCCTGTCGTTGCATGAGTCCGTTGGCGCTGCAAAAACATATCTTCAGGACGCTTTGATTGCCGGAAAAGCTCTTTCTATCGGCGGCGGGCATGGCCCGGTCCACCACTTCCACAAATGGTGGCCGGCATGAACCGAGCTATGGCGGGTCCTGCGAGGCCCGGCCGCCTGGCGCAATTCGCGTCGCGGCTCGCCTCGCCGATTGCCCTCCTTGTCATCTGGCAGACCACCAGCATGACGGGACTGCTGTCGCCGCGTATTCTCGCCGGACCGAGCGACATCGTCGCGACAGCCAGCCGCCTCATCGCGTCCGGTGAACTGATCAACGGGCTGATCGTATCGTTCCTGCGGGTGCTTGCAGGCTTTTCGATTGCGCTCGTCGCCGGGATTGTTCTGGCTCTGATCTCCGGCCTGTCTCGGTTCGGAGAAGCGGTGATAGACCCGCCGATCCAGATGCTGAAGGCGATGCCGTTCCTGGGTCTTCTGCCACTGTTCATCCTCTGGTTCGGGATCGGCGAGATGCCGAAGATCGGGCTCGTCGCCTTCGGCGCCATCTTTCCGATCTACCTCACCCTTTATGGCGGCATTCGCGGCATTGACAGGAAGCTGATCGAGGCGGGGCAGATGATGGACCTCGGCACGACAAGCATCATTCGCCATATCATCATTCCAGGCGCCCTCCCCTCGCTGCTCGTGGGCGTCCGATACGGCCTCAGCGTCGCCTGGCTCAGCCTCGTCGTCGGCGAACAGATCAATGCCTCCAGTGGTATCGGATACACGATTTCCTATGCCCGCGACTTTATGCAGACAGATGTCATCGTCGTCTGCCTTCTAGTCTACGCCATCTTAGGCCTGCTGACTGATGGTCTCGTACGCATGATCGAGGCTTATGCGCTGCGCTGGCGTCCGGTGGTGTTCGGTTGATCCCCCTCGTCGACATCAGGCAACTCACCCGCTCGTTTGGCGGCGCGGCCGTTCTCGACGGCATCGACCTCGCCATGGCGCCCGGCGAATTCGTCGCCCTGCTCGGCCGCAGTGGTTCCGGAAAAACCACGCTGCTGCGCATTCTGGCAGGGCTCGATACCTCTCCAGCCGAAAAGCTTCAGCTGACCACCCGCCGTTCAGTGGTTTTCCAGGAACCGCGCCTGCTGCCGTGGAAAAGCGTCATCGACAACGTCGCGCTCGGTCTGCTCCACCCGGATGCGCGAGCGCTGGCGACCCAGGCACTGGAGGAAGTCGGCCTGTCGCACCGGCTCGATGCCTGGCCGCTGACGCTCTCGGGCGGCGAGGCGCAGCGATCGGCGCTTGCGCGGGCGCTGGTCCGCGAACCTCAACTGCTGCTGCTGGACGAACCGTTTGCCTCCCTCGACGCGCTGACCCGGTTGCGAATGCATGAGCTCGTCCTCGCGTTGTGGCGCAAGCATTGCCCGGCCGTGCTGCTCGTCACCCATGATGTCTGGGAAGCCGTCGCCCTTGCCGACCGTATCCTGGTGCTCGACCAGGGACGTTTCGTGCTCGAAATCAAGGTCGATATCGACCGCCCCCGCCGCCGCGACGACCCCAGAACAGGCCGTATCGAAGCGGCGCTTCTGGAGGAGCTCGGCGTCCTTCCCACGCAAGACTGACTTCCGTACCCAAATAGCAGATCGGACTAAGCCATGATCACCAAGCGTATTCTCCTTGCCGCTGTCACCCTCGTCGCTGCCGCAGCCGTGTTCGCCCCCTCTGTGCAGGCAGCCGATCCGGTGGTGCGGATCGGCTGGTTGCGGGGACCCAACGACATCACGCTCGCCAAGTCGCGGGGCACGCTGGAAAAGGCGCTGTCCGAAAAGGGCATCAAGGTCGAGTGGGCCGGCCCCTTCCCGGCGGCGGCACCCGCTTTCGAAGCGCTCAACGCCGGCAGCATCGATATCACGGCCGGCAGCTCGACATCGGCGATTGCAGCCCTTTCCGCAAAAATCCCGCTGGTAATCTTTGCCTATCAGAAGATGGCGCCAGGCTCTGAGGGCATCGTGGCGACGAAGGGTTCCGGCATCGCCGCCATCAAGGACCTCGCCGGCAAAAAGGTGGCAGTGAACCGCGGGGGAACGGGGGAATATCTGCTGATGCGCGGACTGGAGACGAACGGGATTGATCAGACGAGCGTCGAACGCGTCTATCTCAGCCCCAGCGACAGCGGCCCGAGCTTCAGCCAGGGCCATGTCGACGCCTGGGCGACCTGGGATCCGTTCCTGACCATCGCGGAAAAAGCCTATGACGGCAGGGTCATCGCCGATGGCGCCGCCATCAGGTCCGACAATGCCGTGGTTCTTGTTGCGAGCCGCGATTTCGCTAAGGACAAGGCCGATCAGTTGCAGCTCGTGTTCGATGTCATCAAGTCCGAAAACGCCTGGGCAGTCGCCAACAAGGCGGAGGCCGGTGCAATCTGGGTCAAGGAAATGAACGTCCCGGCCGAACTCGGGGCGAAGATCGGTGAAAACAATGCGGTAGCGACGACAGCCGTTTCGCAAGCCGACGTGAAGCAGATCAGTGCCGTGGCTGAGTGGTACGCCAAAAGCGGTATCATTCCTGAAATGCCCGACATTGCCGCCGGTGTCGTCGAGCTGAAGTAAGCCTCGACGAGCCGGTTTTCGATCAGGAGGTCGCCGCCCGGAATTTCTTCCGGGCCGGCAGTCAGCCGCCCATGACAATCTGCAGCTTTACGTCTTCCGGCCGGCCTTCCGCTGCCCGTTCGAACGCCTTGATCGACTGGTCGAAATCGAACGTGTCCGATACCAGCGGCTTGAGATCGACCTTGCCGGCCGCGATCAGCGCCAGGGCCCGGTCAAACACGTTGGCGTAGCGGAACACGGTCTCGATCCGGCATTCGCGCGAGCAGGCGGCGGCGATATCAAACGGGACGGGTTCCGGCGGCAGGCCGACGAGCACCACGGCACCCCCGGGGCGAACGATCTTGAAGATGTCGCAGATGGCGGCGGGCGCACCGGAGCATTCGAACACGATATCCGCGCCCCAGCCGTCGGTGGCGTTGTTTGTGGCTGTGACGATGTCGGTCTCTCGCAGATTGACGCCGGTAATCCCGGCATAGGTCTCGGCAAGCTTGAGCTTGGTTTCCGACAGGTCCGAAATCAGCACACGCGAGCATCCGCCAGCCAGTGCGGCCAGCGCCACCATGATGCCAATCGTGCCGCAACCGGTGACGACCGCCGTGTCGCCGGGCGTGATGCGGGCGCGGGATGCAGCCTGCATGCCGACGGCAAAGGGCTCGACCATCGCGCCCTCGGCAAACGAGACGTTGTCGGCGAGCTTGTAGGTGAAAGCTGCTGGATGGACGGTCTCCGGGGTGAGGATGCCATGAACCGGCGGCGTTGCCCAGAATGTCACTGCGGGATCGACATTGTAGATCCCGAGGCGGGACGCGCGCGAATTTGGGTCGGGAATGCCGGGTTCCATGCAGACACGGTCGCCGTCTTTCAGGTGGCTGACGTTGGCGCCCACCTCGATCACTGTGCCGGCAGCCTCGTGGCCCAGCACCATCGGCTCGTTGACGACGAAATCGCCGATGCGACCGTGCGTGTAATAATGGACATCACTGCCGCACACGCCGACGGTGTGCAGCTTGATGCGGACGTCGTCAGGGCCAAGGTTTTGCGGCAGGTCGATATCGCGCAGGGTAAGCTCGCCGACGCGTTCGAGAACTAGTGCTTTCATGATCTTTATCTTTCTTCCATGCCGCAGACATCGCCACTGTGAACGCTCCTACGACATGAAACTAGTTGGCTTCTTGCTTTCAACTGGTATTATTTTGACATGCTGCGGTGCAAGGTGACGGGATGGCGACAACAAACCAACGGAATTTGGCGCAGCCTGTTTCGCACGCGGCCATGCGCGAGCAGATCGTTCTGCCCGGCGGCATGTCCTACCTCATCCGCCGTGACGACTATCCGAACCCGATCGGCGTCTGGAATTATCATCCGGAATGGGAGATCCACTATATTCCCGAAGGCCAGGGTTTTGCCTATGTCGGTGATTATGTGGGGCCGTTCAAATCCGAGCATCTGATCCTCACCGGAACCAATCTACCGCATAACTGGATCTCGCCCGGCGCTCCTTCGCTTCCCGGCCGCGATCTCGTCCTGCAATTTGATGCGGACGCGCTGATCGGAATCCGCAATGTGTGCCCTGAATTCGACGTGCTCCACAGACTGAGTTCGCTTGCCGCGCGTGGGGTCGAGATCCTCGGGCCCGAGGCAGCGGAGATCGGGGCGAAGGTTCTCCTCCTGCACCAAACGCAAGGCCGCGGCGGTCTGACGCTGTTCCTCGACATCCTCAACGAGATCGAAGCCGCTCCCCGCAAGCGCCTGCTTGCCAGCGAGCACTTCATATCATTCTACAACGAACAGTCCGACAAACGGCATCGCCGGATCGACCAAGCCATCCAGATCCTGCAGTCCGACCCGGTCAAGCAGATGCATGAGGTAGCTGATATGGTCGGTCTGGCGCCTTCCGCATTTTCCCGCGCGTTCAGACGCCTGACGGGAATGAACTTTTCTCATTACAGCCGTTCGGTCCGGGTCTGGCGGGCTCGGACCATGCTAGCGGAAACGGAGATGCCGATCACCGGCGTCTGCTTTGAAGCAGGCTTCAACAACCTCTCCAATTTCAACCGCTATTTCCGGATGGAAACCGGGCTGACACCGCGCGCCTACCGCATGGCGGCACGGATCCGGGGCCGATCGATTGTTGCTGCTGAGTGAAGGAGCCAGCGTCAGCAAGTCGGGTGTCCCGGGCGATCGATACGCCCGGGACCAGGTTTCAGGCCACTTCGCAGATATCGAGGATGGTCAGCATGTAGACGCGGATCATGTCGAGGAAATCGACGATGTCGACACGCTCGTCCGGCATGGTGTTGTAACGACCACCCGGACCGCAGACGATGCCTTCCATACCGAGCTCATGGTAGAGATGCCCGGCATCGGTGCCATAGAAGCGCGTCGGCGTGATCGCGCCGGTCGGCTGCTTTTCACCGCGGACGGCCTCATAGGCCGCATTGATCGAGGTCACGATGCGGCTATCCGGCGATACTTCGAAGGGCGGCATCAACGGACGGCCTTCGATCATCTCGGGAACCAGCTTTGCCTTCAGGCCCGGGAACCGGCCCTCAAGTGCCCGCAACTCCTTGTCGAGATCGGCGAGAACGCCTTCCTGCGTCTGGCCGGGCGCATAGCGGCACGATCCTTTGAGGCGAACGAAGTCGGCCACTTGCGGCGGACGCCATTCCTCGAGGTCGCGACCGAGCGCGCCGTGGACGACGCCCACATGGCCGCGGTTGATCGAGCGATGCACATCGCTTCTGGCGCCGCTGAAGGTCATCGCATTGATGCGCGGAATGATATCGCAGGCGGCGGCAATCGCGTCGACGGATTCCTCGCGCTTCGACAGGTGGCGGGTGTCGCCGGTCAGCTCGATGACATAGCTCAGTGCTGCCGCATGCATGGTGACGGCAACGAGATCGCTCGGTTCGCTGTTGATGAAATAGTCGGCCTTCACGCCGCTTTTGATGGCAGCAAGTGTGCCAACGCCGCCCTGCAATTCGCCGACGACGAAGGTCAGGATCACGTCGCCCTTGAGCTTGACGCCCGCCTCGAGCAGCGTCTTTACCGCACAGAAATAGGCGGCATCGCCGGCCTTCATGTTGGAAACGCCGATACCGTAGATGAACTTGTCGTCGATGAGACCGGCATAGGGGTCGACAGTCCAGCCCTCGGTGACCGGATTGGTATCGAGATGGCCGTTGAACAGCAGGCTCTTGCCGCCGCCTTGGCCTTTAAGGCGACCGATCGTGTTGAACCGCCGGCCATCGTCGAAGGGCTGAAGCTCGGCTTCGACGCCGATTTCTTCCAGCTCAACTGCCATCCAGCGCGCCAGAACCTTCTCGCCTTCCGTCTCCGAATGGCTCTTATGCTGAACCATCTTCGACAGAAAATCGAGGCAGGCCTTTTCGTCGATCCGATCCACGAGGGACTTCGGGTCCATTGTCATGCTCCTTGATGCGGTATTACTGGTATTGCGCGGCGGCGCGTGGCACCGCCTCGATCAGACGGCGGGTGTATTCCGCCCGGTCGGGACTATCGATCTCGGACGCCTTCACCACCTCGATCAGATCGCCGCGATACATGACGGCGATCCGGTGGGCGATCTGGCGGATCAGGTTGAGATCGTGGGTGATGAAGAGGTATGCCGTGCCGCTGGCCTTCTGCAGTTCCAGCAGAAGCTCGACGACCGAGGCCTGCACCGAGACGTCGAGCGCAGACGTGATCTCGTCGCAGATCACAAGCTTCGGTTTGGAGGCGAAGGCACGGGCAATCGCCACGCGCTGCTTTTCGCCGCCTGAGAGCTGATGCGGATAGCGGTTTGCGTGGGTGCGCGGCAGGCGCACCTGCTCCAGCATGTCGCCGACCTGTCTCTCGAGATCGCTGGCATCGCCGAACAGTTTCAGCGGACGCGAGAGGATCTCGAAAATCTTCTGACGCGGATTGAGCGAGGCATCCGGGTGCTGGAAGATGATCTGCACGTCCTTGCGATAGGCATTGTCCATATCGCCGAGATTGCGGATCTCACGTCCTTCGAACCGGATCTTGCCCTCGAACCGGTTGAGACCGGTCATGGCCTTGGCAAGCGTCGACTTGCCCGAGCCGGATTCTCCGACAATGCCGAGGATTTCTCCCGGACTGATGCTGAGGCTGATCGCATTGTTGCCGGTCACGCGCTCCGTCTTCCGGCCGGTCAGGGCCGAAAGAAACGGCTTGCGACCGAAATGGACACTGACATTCTCGACCTCGACCAGCGGCTTGTCCGCCGGAGCGACATCATCGTTCACCAGCCGGCGGGCGGGATCGGGAACCGCGTTGATCAGCTCGCGGGTATAGTCCTGCAGCGGATTGGTGAAGATGGCACGCACGGTTCCCTGCTCAACGATCTCGCCGCGTTTGATGACCGCCACGCGGCCGGCGGTGCGGGCGACCAGCGCAAGGTCGTGGGAGATGTAGAGCGAGGCGACGCCGGTTTCGGCCTGCAGCTCGACGAAGAGATCGAGGATCTGTCGCGAGGTGATGACGTCGAGTGCGGTGGTCGGCTCGTCGAAGATGATGCATTCGGGATTGCAGGCAAACGCCGAGGCGATGACGACGCGCTGCTTTTCGCCACCGGATGCCTCATGCGGCATGCGGTGCATCATCTGCGCTGGCGTCTTCAGGCCGACATGGGCAAGCCGCGCCTCTCCTTCCGTCCATGCCTGCTGCCAGGACAGGCCGCGGTGGCGCACGAGAACCTCGGCCAGTTGTTTGCCGAGCGAGAGGGTCGGATTGAGCGATGTGCTTGGATCCTGGAACACCATGCTGATACGCCGTCCGCGAAACGTTTCCATTTCGCGCTCCGCCTTTTCCAGCAGATTGTCTGAGCCCAGCAAGATACGTCCGCCGGGCTCGCGGGCGTTCTTGGGCAGGTAGCGCATGATCGACCATGCAAGCGACGTCTTGCCCGATCCGGATTCTCCGACGAGGCCAAGGATCTCGCCGCGGTGGATGGCAAGGTCGATGTTCTTCAGCGCGTGAAACGGGCCGTTGGTGGTCTCGTAATCCAGCGAATAGTTCTCGATTGTGAGAACTGGGGTATCGGGCGAAGGGTGTTCGGTAGTGGTCATGATTTTCACCTCAGGCCCGCGGATTGAGGGCATCGCGGAGACCGTCGCCCAGGAGGTTGAAACCGACGGCGACGATGGCGATCGCCACGCTCGGCCAGATCAGGATGCCGGCGGAAAGATGCATGTAGCGGCGCGCTTCCGATACCATCAGGCCCCATTCGGCAGCCGGTGGCTGGGCGCCGAGACCAAGAAAGCTCAAGGTCGCAAACAGCATCACCGCAAAGGACACGCGAATGGTCATCTCGACGATGATCGGCGCAATCACGTTCGGCAGCATTTCGCGGCGGATGATGTAGCCGGCGCTTTCGCCCCGCGCGACAGCGGCGTTGACATAGTCCTGCTTTCGCACCGACAGCGCAACGCTGCGGGTGATGCGGGCCATGCCCGGCGCAAATGCGATGGCGACAGCGACCAGCGCATTGACGGTGCTGGAGCCGAGAAGATTGACCACCAGAAGCGCAAACAGCAGGCTCGGTATCGACATGACGGCATCGATGGTGCGCATGATCAACTCGTCCGCGCGACCGCCGAGAAAGGCGGATGCGGTTCCGATCAGCGCCCCGATCAGGGTGCCGACGATCGTGGCCAGTACGGCCATGACGACGGTGGCCCGCGCTCCAATAAGAAGCCGGCTGAAAATGTCGCGACCATACTGGTCGGTGCCGAGCCAGTAGGTGAGGCTCGGACCTTTATAGCGGGCAAGAGGCGACAGCTTTTCCGGATCGTGCGGCGCGACAAGAGGGCCGAAGACGACGACCAGGAGCACGAACACGACGAGGAAAATTCCGATCGCGCCCTGCGGCGTCTTCAACAGACGTTTTGTGAAATCAATCATACTGAATCCTCTTGTCGAGCCAGGCATAGAGGATGTCGGCGATGAAATTGACGATCGAATAGGTTGCAGCCATGATCAGCACGCCGGCCTGGATTGCCGGCAGGTCGCGGGCCTGGATGGCGACGATCAGCTGGCGTCCGATGCCCGGAATGGCAAAGATCTCTTCCACGACGATGACGCCGCCCAGAAGATAACCGACATCGAGCGCGACAATGGTGATGGTGGGAAGAAGCGCGTTGCGCAGCGCATGGCGGCGCAGAACCTGTCCGCGGGAAATCCCCTTGAGCCGTGCGGCGCGGATATAGTCGGTATGCAGCACGTCCACCAGTTCGGACCGAACCATGCGCGAAACATGGGCAATCAGGATGATCGAGATGACGCAGACGGGCAGGACGAGATGGGCGATCCCGCGGGAAAAGTCCTCGGTCAGCGGCACGTAACCGGTTGGCGGCAGCCACTTCAGCCAGTCGGCGAAGAACAGCACGGCCACCGTCGCCGTCACGAATTCCGGAAGTGCGACGCCCGCATAGGAGATCAGGCTCACCACCATGTCGGCGACCTTGCCGCGACGGATGGCGGCGATGATGCCGAGCGGAATGGCGAGAACCAGCATCAGGCCGATCGACAGGAAGGCCAGAAGCAGCGAACGACCGAGCGCCTCGAACATGACCGGGCCGACCGGTTGGCCGGTGCGCAGAGATGTTCCGAGATCACCCTGAACCACATGCCACAGCCAGGTCAGATACTGCTGCCAGATCGGCGCATTCAAGCCCATGGTTGCGCGCAGCGCGTCCAGCGCTTCCTGGGTTGCGTTTTCCCCCAACATCATGACGGCCGCATCGGCCGGCAGGACCTGGGTTATGGCAAAGACGATCAGCGACACGACGAACAGCGTGTAGACGATCATCACCAGCCGCTTGGCTATGTAATTCGGGGACAGGGTCGTGTTCCTCTGACAAGAGAGCCGGACGCCCGGTGGCGTCCGGCAGGTTTTAAGATCAGCCGCGCTTCGGTGCGTCAGATGTCAGCGAGACATAGTCGAGACGAAACACCGATGCGCGCGGATGCGCTTCGTAACCTGAAACCCAGCTGCGCTTAGCCGAGAGGACGTCGAAGAAGGACGGAATGATCGAGGGAACCTCCTCGTTCATGATCTCCTGCGCTTTGGTGTAGAGCTCGGTCCGCTTGTCGGTGTCGATCGTTCCGCGCGCTTCGTTGACCAGCGCATCGAACGCCTTGTTGTTCCAGCGCGTCTCGTTCCAGGATGCGTCCGACGTGTAGAGCAGCTTGAAGATGCCATCAGGTGTCGGCTGCATGTTGTAGAAGCCGACGTAGAAAGAGCCCTTCTTCCACACCTGCTCGAGGTAGGTCGCATGCGGCATCGTCTGCACGTTGATGGTGATGCCGACTTCCTTGGCCATTTCCTTCAGCGCAACGGCAAGCTGCGTGCGAACAGCGGGGCGGTCGGAGGCGACAAGGGTGGCTTCAAAACCGTTCGGGAACCCGGCTTCTGCAAGCAGCTTCTTGGCTTCCTCGATGTTCTGCTCGCGCTGCTTGACGCCCTTGAAGAACTGGTAGGAGCCGTTGAGCGGCGTGTCGTTACCCTGTGTTCCGAAACCTTCGGTGACGAAACCGACCATTGCCTCACGATCGACGGTCAGTGCGATGGCGCGGCGAACGCGCGGATCGTTGAAGGGCGCCGTATCGCAACCGAAGTTGATGTTGCAGAACTGGCCGGACGGCGTGCGCAGCACGTCGACGCCATCGCTGCCGTCGAGGCGCAGATATTCTGTCGGCTGGATGGTGGAGACGATGTCGACATCGCCAGACATCATCGCGGAACCTTCAGCGGAAATGTCCGGGAAGACCTGCACTTCGACGCGGTCAAGATAAGGACGAGCCGGGTCGTAATATTTCTCGTTGCGCTCGACGACGATCAGGCGATCGGGCTCATAGGAGACCAGCTTGAACGGACCCGTACCGACGGCCTTGGTCGACAGACTCTTGAGGTCGCCGGTGGCGATCGATGCCGGAATGATGCGGGCGCTTGTATAGGCCATGGAGACGGGAAGGTCGGCATAGGCGCCGGTCAGCTTGAACATGACGGTTGCGTCGTCGACGGCGACGATATCGGCGATCGGGCCAACATTGTTGCGGCCGGGGGATGCTGTCGCTGGATCAAGGATTGCCTTGAAGGTTGCGACGACGTCCTTGGCCGTGAACGGCGAGCCATCATGGAAGGTAACGCCGGTGCGCAGCTTGAACGTCCATTCGGTCAGCGCCTCGTTCGGTGTCCAGCTTTCGGCCAGATCCGGCTCGACCGACATGTCGACCTTGAGACGGGTGAGGTTGCTGTAGAGCAGCTCGGTCACCAGGTATTCCGGGTTGACGCGGGTCAGAAGCGGGTGGATGACGCTGACGGCCTGGTCGACGGAGATTTTCAGCGTACCGCCCTTGGCCGGTGCTGCGGCCTGGGCAGAGCCCAGCGATGGCGTTGCGAGAATGGCGGCGGTGCCGGCCAGGAAGAAGCGGCGTTTCATTTCCAGCATGTTTATCGTTCCCTTTATGCTTCGATGCTGCTTGGTATGGTTATATGCGACTTTCGGGCATGGCCTCGGCAGCGAAATCCGCCGCGAGATAGGCGAGAATGCTTTTTGCGAGTGCGATGATGTCCTGTCGGGTCGTGTGCTCTTCCGGGCTGTGGATGCAGCTTTCCGGGCGGCCGAGGCCACCGAGCAATACTTCAGGGCCAAAGCCGGCCTTCTGGACATAGCCGAAGTCCGAACAGCTGGCGGCGCCCCATTTCTGAAAATCGTTCGGCTTGTATCCGAAGCCGAGCGAAAGCGCCTGTTGCCAGCGCGGCCAGTGCGGGCCATCGGGATCGTCGGTCGGGATCAGATGACCGACAAGATCGACTTTGAGCCCGAGCTCTGTCCCTTCGATGCAATTTCGGATCGTCGCTTCGATCTCGGCGCGCGTGTCCTCATAGCTTTCCTCCGGGGCATATCGACGGCTGACGAGGATCTTCACCTCGGCCGGAACCTGCCCGCCCGCTGTGCCGCCGTTGACGGCGGATATGGTCAGCTGTGGCCGCAGCGGCCCGGTTGCATGCGGCGGCGGCGCGAGCTTGGATGCGCGTTTGGCCACGTCAGGCTTTAGCGCTGCGAGCGCATTCAGAACCGGCAAGGCGCCCTCGATGGCATTCACACCCGCGCCGGTGCGATTGCCCTCGCCGGCATGGACCGCATGGCCGGTAATCGTGACCTGCAGGTTGAAGATGCCGAAGCAGCCGGCCCAGACGCGTGGTGCGGCCGTTCCGTTGAAATTGAGGATATGGCCCTTGAGCATGCCCTGCTCTGCGAGATAGCGGATGCCGGGATAGAGACCGCCTTCTTCATCCGTGCACAGGAGCAGCATCGGATCGTAAGCGAGAGAAACGCCGCATTCGCGTGCCGCCCGAAGCGCCAGAAGCGTCGCAGCGATTGTGCCCTTCATGTCGGCAGCACCAAGCCCGAAAAGGTCATCGCCTTCGACCGTCAGCTTCAGCGGATCGCGGCTCCAGCCCGGAGCAACCGGAACCGTATCGACATGATAGTAGAGACCGCAGACAGGCCTGTCCGTTTCGCGCCTTGCAACGAGATTGATGCGTTCGCCGGACGCCGGTCCGCCCTCGACATGCCAGAGGTCGTGAGGCACCGTCACGCGCTCGAATTCGAAGCCAAGCGGCATCAGCAACTCGGTCATCAGATCCGCAAACGCGCCATAGCCTTCGCCCGGTGGAAAGGTGGTGTCGACCGCAACCATCCGTGCAAGATCCTGCACGGCCATCTCGACATCGCGGTCAATCGCTGCCATGGCAGACGTCAGGGGCTCAGAAGTGGTGCCTGGTTGCTGTAGGCTCATCTCGGTCGTCCTCCGCATTCCGACAGCCTTCACAACTCGGCTCATTAATATAAACTATATAGTAATACAGCGTAGATCGGCATCACGTGTCAACTCCAAAGAAGAGGCAATTCATTGCCTGATAATTCAGCAAATGCCGCCCGACTGAGCGACCTGTCTCTGCCTCTCTATGAGGTCGTGAAACGACAGATCACCGAGGCGATCATGATCGGCGCCCTGGAGCCCGGCTCCGTGCTGCCGAGCGAGATCGCCCTGGCGCAAACCTATGGCGTTGCTGTCGGAACGATTCGACGCGCGCTGATGGATCTCACCAACGACGGACTTTTGAGCCGACGCCGCAAGACCGGGACCGTCGTGACCGGACGCAAACCGCAGCACGGATTGCGCCTGTTCTTCCAGTATTTTCGTCTTCACGGGCTGGACGGCTCGCTGAGCAAATCCGTTACCAAGGTCACGTCGCTGGAATTCGGCGAGGCTTCGGACGAAACAGCGGCGAAGCTGCAGATTGAAACGGGCCGGCCGATCGTGCATTTCCACCGCGTCCGCTATATCGACGACCGGCCAATCATGCACGAAACATTGACGCTGCCGCGCGAGCGCGTCCCCGGCTTTCCGCAGAAGCAGGAGGACATCCCGCCGCTCTTTTATCTGCATCTCCTCGAAAACTACGGGATCCGGATTTCGGCGATCCGTGAACAGATCGGCGCGGACCTGGCATCGGAGGATGATGCACGCTGGCTGAACCTGACGCTTCCAGCCGCAGTCATGACGATCGACGAAGTGGCCTACGACCAGATGGCCGTGCCAGTGCTCATCTCTGCGCACCGGGCGACGACTGCGGACCACCGCTACGTCAACGAGATACAGTAAGCGCGCGATCAAGCTTCAACACTGAAGCATCTGACGCGATGAGCTTTGCTACATTAGCGCAACGTCTAGAAAACCAAAACGAGATGGCGAAACCGCCGCGAGCGTGATCCGGGCTCGCGGCGGTAACAGCTTATTTTCAACGGCTTGGAGCCTATTGTTAACTCAGAATTCTTCCCAGTCCGCAACCGCCAGGGCAGCGGAAGACGAGGCGTTAGCAATCTTGCGCGGCATTGCGACGGCTGCAGGGCGATCGGAAATGGGCTGTGCGACCGGTCTTGAAGCGACGGGGCGATGGGCGATCGGATTGCGCTTCTGCAATGTCTGGGCCGGGGCCCGATCGTTGTCGAAATTGAACTGTTCGAGCAACTGGAACAGCGCGGCCGCTTCCCTTGCCATTTCATGGCTCGCAGCTGTCTGCTGCTCGACCATCGCGGCGTTTTGCTGTGTGCCCTGATCGACCGTGTTGATCGCACGGTTGATTTCGGTCAGCGCGGTGGACTGTTCGCGTGAGGTTTCGACGATCGCGGTGATGTCGCCGTTGATACCTTCGACATGGGTCGCGATCTCGCGCAGGGCGGCGCCTGCCTTCGTGACCAGCGAGACGCCGTTTCCGACATGCGTGCTGGAGGCCGTGATGAGTGTCTTGATTTCCTTGGCCGCTGTTGCAGAGCGCTGCGCGAGTTCACGCACTTCCTGCGCAACGACGGCAAAGCCTTTACCGGCCTCGCCTGCGCGCGCCGCTTCAACACCGGCGTTCAGCGCCAACAGGTTTGTCTGGAAGGCGATTTCGTCGATCACACCGATGATGTTCGAGATTGCCTTCGACGACGCTTCGATCTGGTCCATGGCACCAATCGCTTCACGCACCACGTCACCGGAATGGTTGGCATGCTCCTTCGTGCGGGCAACCAGTTGGCCGGCTTCCTCTGCGCGTCGGCTGGAATCCTTCACGGTCGTGGTGATCTCTTCCAGAGCAGCTGCGGTCTGCTCGACCGATGCGGCTTGCTGTTCGGTCCGCTTCGCCAGATCGTCCGCCGATGTGCGAACCTCATTCGAACCGGCCGAAATTGCCTTCGCGTTTTCGGCAACCATCACCATGGCCTGCTTCAGCTTCTGCGACGCGGCATTGAAGTCGGTCCGCAGGCGCTCCAGTGATGGAATAAACGGCTTTGCAATTTGCTGCGAAAGGTCACCATCGGCGAAACGCGTCAGGCCTTCCGCGAGGCGCTCGACGTTCTCGACCCGGCCGGTAACATCGGTGGCAAACTTGGCGACCTTGATGACCTTGCCACTGGGATCGAAAACGGGGTTGTAGGAAGCCTGGATGTAGACGCTACGGCCGTCCTTGCTGATGCGGCGGAACTCGTCGGCAACATATTCGCCGCCGCGCAGGCGCTCCCATAACTGCGTGTATTGCGGGGATGCCGCTTCGGTCGGGTCCATAAAGATCCGGTGATGCTTACCCACGATCTCGTTCAAGGAATATCCGAGCGCCGACAGGAAGTTGTCGTTGGCGGTAAGGATTTCACCCTCGGGCGTGAATTCGATGGTTGCCTGCGCGCGGGAAACAGCTGAAAGTTTGGCCGCGCTGTCGAGCCCATTCATCTTTGTTTCGCTGATGTCGTTGGCAAACTTGATGATCTTCAACACCTTGCCGCTGGCATTCTTTACCGGATTGTAATTGCCGCGGATCCAGATTTCCTGGCCGTTTTTCGCAATGCGCTTGAATTCGCTGCACTCGAACGTGCCGCCCTTAAGCTTGCTCCAGAAGGCTTTGTATTCAGGCGTTGCAGCGTAATCTCCGTCGACAAAAATCCGGTGATGCTGACCGATAATCTCCTGCTCGCTATATCCCATCAGATCGCAGAAGTTTGTATTGGCTCGCAATATGCGTCCTTCGGTATCGAACTCGATGATCGCGAAGGACAGGTCTAAGGCCGAAAGAATTTGATTAGAGTTTGCGCCGAAAAAATCGAACATTACGAAGCCTTGCAATACAGGTGATTGGTCAACCTTCATCGCAAACAATTGTTAAATTAGTAATTAAGACTTGGCAAAAAACAAGAATAAGCCTTTGTAAAAATACATTTAAGCGTTGCTCAATAGTATATTCCTATTGCCTAATCTATGTTGGGTAGTCTCACGTTCAGTTTGCCGGAAGTAGAGGCGAGCATCCTGTGCGGCGTGCCCTTCCTGCCGCCATCAGTCCATCTTTAGCAATCGATAACCCTCTCTCGACAAACAGTCATGTCCCGGGGCTTGGCATCCATTGCCTAGAAACGTTTGCGGATTACCTCTCGGTCAACTCCGAACGGTAACCAACCATGAACGCTGTGACGTCTATCCTCCACACATTGGAACCTCATCCGTTTCAGCTTCTCAACACCGAGAAAATACTAGAGATGTTGCCGCGCCCGGTCTTGGTTGTCGGATCCGATGGTCTCGTCGTCTACGCCAACAAGGCGAGCGAAGTCTCATTCGGCGCATTTCCCGGGGGCGCTGTCCACGCGCTTTTTACGGGCCTGGTCACAGACCTGCCCGACACCAGCTGCGCCCCGGTTTCAGTCACGTCCATCCATAGCGGTGAGAGCTTCGATGCCGCGTTCGTCTCTTTCGACGACGGGCAGTATCTCGTTGACCTGCGACCTGCATCGCAGAACCAGGGCATCGCCATCAAGACCGATGTCGACGAACTGACGGGCCTTGCCAAGCGGAACGCCTTGCTGTCGCACCTGTCGTCCGCTTTGAGCAACGGTTCTAAATCTTCATCGATCGCCGTCCACTGCCTCGATCTTGACCGCTTCAAGATAGTCAACGACACGCTGGGACATGCAACAGGCGACCTTCTTTTGAAAAAGGTGGCCGACCGCCTCAAGGCCGCGTGCCGCAAAAGCGATGTCGTTGCGCGTCTTGGCGGGGACGAGTTCGTGATCCTCCAGCATGATGTCGATGATCTTGCTGCGGCCGAAAAACTCGCTTCGCGGATCGTGGACCTTGTCGGCCGCACCTATGTTCTGAACGGTCACACAATCAATATCGGCGCAAGCGTCGGCGTCGCCTTTGGCGCTGATGCGCTCCAGCCAGACGACCTGCTCCGCAACGGTGATCTTGCTCTCTATGAGGCAAAGAAGGCCGGGCGTGGACGTTACCGCATGTTCGAAAGTGGGATGGGCGCTCTACTCCTCGGACGTCGGGAAATGGAGATCGATCTCCGCCGCGCGCTGGCCCTGAAGCAGTTCAAGCTCAACTATCAGCCGTTCCTCGATGTCTCGACCAAACGCGTGGATGGCTTTGAGGCCCTGCTCCGCTGGGAACATCCCGTCAAAGGCAACATCCCGCCTCTTTCCTTTATCTCGCTTGCAGAGGAAAACGGCCTGATCGTCAAGATCGGCGAATGGGTTTTGCGCACAGCCTGTCTGGAGGCCATGTCCTGGCCGAATGATATGATTGTCGCCGTCAACGTCTCGCCGCTTCAGTTCAAGGCGGACACACTGCTGGAAACGGTCGCATCGGCGCTAAGGCACTCGGGATTGCCAGCCCATCGCCTGGAAATCGAAATTACCGAGGGCGCCCTGCTCGATGACACGGATAACGTCATCCAGACGCTGAATGCCATGCGCGCGCTTGGCGTCAGAATCTCCATGGACGATTTCGGCACTGGCTATTCGTCCTTGAGCTACCTGCAGAAGTTTCCATTCAACAAACTGAAGATCGATCGCTCGTTTGTCGCCTGTGAAGACGCAGACAGCGAGGCGATCCTGCGATCAATCGCAAGTCTCGGGACGAGCCTCGGGATGTCGATCACGGCTGAAGGCGTTGAGACGGCGGAACAGTTGGCGCGCATTCGTGGCGAACGCTGCACCCATGTGCAGGGCTATCTGACGGGACGGCCCATGGGCACGGATCAGATTCCGGCGTTCCTGGCACAACACATTTTATAAAGGGGAACTAATAATGGATAACAGCTTGTATCGCCTGGTCTACTACAGCCGCAACCAGATCGGCGACGATGGCGCGGCGTTTAGCTCAAACGTCGACGAGATCCTGGCGAAAAGTCGGGTGAACAATCTGCGTGACGAGATCACCGGGGCGCTTTTGTTCAACGCGGGCTGCTTCGCCCAGGTTCTGGAAGGTCCGCTCGAGCGGGTGGAAGCCGCATTCGAGCGCATCCAGCAGGACGAACGCCACGGCGAAGTTTCGCTGCTGGCCGTGGACCCGATCAGCCATCGGTATTTCCCGAACTGGGCAATGGGTTTTATCGGGACATCCGAAGCCCACGCAAAGCGCTTCTCCGACGTCGGCTCGTCAAGCGGTTTCGATCCGTCGCGGCTAAGCGGCGAGCAGATCCACACCCTGTTGCGAGACCTCGCAATCGAAGAAGAGGCCGCCTGATTCCAGAACGGCCTCCTCCTCCAAAAAACATCGTCTACTGCTGAGCGTTGCAGCGGGGCGTGATCGGACGAAGCCTTACTTCTTCGCAGGATCGACCTTCTGCTGGTAGCGACCCACGATCTCACCCTTGCCGATCACATGACCGGCCACTGCGGCGAGAAGATCATCCCTGTCGGATGTCGGGGGAAGATCCAGCATCTTGTCGAGCGCAAGAACCTGGAAGTGATAGTGATGCGCCGGGTCGCCGGCCGGCGGCTTTGGTCCGAAATAGCCGTGACTGCCGGACGTGTTGCGGCCCTGAAGGACGCCTTCCGGTTCGACGAGGCGGAGCTGTTCCTGCAACCCTTCCGGCAGGGACGTCACCGTTGCCGGGATATTCCACGCCAGCCAGTGAACAAACGGCTTGGTTGGTGAGGAGCCTGGATCCTCTACGATGATCGCGTAGGACGCGGCCTTCGGGACGGCCTTCCAGCTGATCGCCGGTGAGACACTCTCGGCATATTCGCTATGACGCTGCGGCATGAGTTCGTCGTTGTCGAAAGACGAGGACGAGACGGATACGCTGCCTTCCGTCTTGGTCTCCGGGCGATCCATGGCAAGTGGCACATCGATACCTTTGGCGGCCTGCGCCTTCATAGGTTCAACGGGCGCAGCGGGCTGCGCTTGTGCCTTTTGCGCGTCGCCGGTGTAAGCCACCCTGTAGATGACACCGTTTGCATCGTCGGCCATCAGCAAGGCGCCATCCTTGGCGACGGCCAGTCCGACCGGTCGTGCAAAATGCGTCTTGCCACCATCGCTGAGGAAGCCGGTGACGAAAGGTTCGAAGGATTTCGGCTTGCCATTTTCGAAGTGAATGCGAACAATCTCGTATCCGGATGCCGGGTTACGATTCCAGGATCCGCGCATGGTTGCAAACGCATCGCCCGAGAACTCGGCCGGAAACGACGTTCCGCTGTAGAATTTCATCTGCATGGGGGCTGCGTGTGCCGTGTAGCCGAGTTTCATCGGATCGCTCTGCGCCTTCCACTCCTCCTTGGTCACCCCGCCGACCGGTGTCGACTGCGGATAGATGTCGCCTGCTCCGTAAACATGCGGCCAGCCATATTGCTTTCCCTGTTCGATGAGGTTGAGTTCTTCTGCCTGCACCTCATCACCGAGGAGATCGATGCCATGGTCGAGCCCCCAAAGTTCACCGGTCTCGCGGTTCCAGTCGTAGCCGATCGTGTTGCGAAGGCCGGACGCGAAGATGGTTCGGCTCTTGCCATCAGGGGTCGCCCGGAGCACCGTTGCGTTTTCGGCATTGCTCTCATTGCAGGCGTTGCAGGTGGAGCCGACGCTGATGTAGAGCATGCCATCAGGACCGAATTCCATGACGCGGTTGGGATGCTGTCCGGAATCCGGCAGATCGCCAATGATCATTTCGAGTGGCCCGAGCGTGCCGTCGTCCTTGATGTCCGCGACGAACACCTCTTTGACCGTGACGAGGTACAGCCTGTTATCCTTGATTGCCAGACCGTGGGCCTGCGCACGCGCTGCCACTTTCACCGGAGCGCCGTCGGCCTTGCCGTCGCCGTTCTCGTCCTTCAGC
Source organism: Rhizobium sp. NFR12 (assembly GCF_900108545.1). Taxonomy (NCBI): domain Bacteria; kingdom Pseudomonadati; phylum Pseudomonadota; class Alphaproteobacteria; order Hyphomicrobiales; family Rhizobiaceae; genus Rhizobium; species Rhizobium sp. NFR12. The sequence continues at coordinate 407,475 of NZ_FNWM01000003.1, forward strand.
AGCAGCACGTCGCCTTCCTCGCGGCGGCTGACATAGATATAGCCCTTATCCGACACGGCGATGATGCGGCTGTTTCCGAGACCCTGGGCGAAAGGCTCAACGGTGAAACCTTCCGGCGCCTTCAAGGTGGCGATCCGTTCCGCGGTTGCCGGAATCTTGTTCGGCTTGAACACGTTGGTCGTGATCTGGACTTCGGTTCCATCGCCCTGCTGTGCATAGGCTGCGCTGCTCAAGAATACCGCGGTCGCGACCGACGCGACGCCAAGAAGTCCAAATTTCATCACTGTATCTCTCTCGTTGACTCGCCCCGTAACCAGCAACCGGAGCCATAGTTCCTCCACCGAGACGCGAAGCGAGAGCACAGCCGTGGTTTGAGACGTCAAATCGAACGAGAACGGAGCGTCACGCTTTCGGTGGCTTTGGCAAAGGATTGCCAAACAGATCAACCGGGTCGGGAACCGCTGACGCGCTCGCCTTCTGGTCGTCGGATAGTCTGCCACCAAATGAGCGCGAACTGTTCGGCCTTCCGGCCCATAGCACCATTTCGATCTTCTCTCCGGCCTTGATATCTCTGTGAGCGATGAAATAGCCGCGGTGGTCCGGTGCACGCTCGTGGCCGGCTTTTTCATTTTCGAATAGGCTGACATCGCCGGGCTTTGCCTCGTAGCGCATCGTGACGTCCCTCTTGTCTTGTCGTTACCGGTTCCATGGCGGGATAAATCTGCGGTCGTTATAGGCGGACAGGAACCCGGAATGGATGGGGTCGAGCCAGTTCTCGTCTTTCAAAAAGACAAGGGCGTCATGAACGAGACCGCCGCCCGATGCCTGAACCTTGAGCATTGCCCGGAAACTGCCCTCTTCACCCACGTCTTCCAGCTTATCCAGAACCGGCAGATCGTCTTCAGGGACTTCAAACAACTCCCCTGTCACCTGCAAACCGGTTCCCGGTTGTTCGAGCATCATCGGCCCGTAGAATGGTGCTGCTATCAACAGGGGGTAGGGCTCGACCGTCACTACATCCCCGATATATTCCGAATTCCCAAGCCCCTTATCGTGAAGCGCAAAGCCTCTTTTCAGGGTGCCGTAGATGAACACTTTCACATGGTTCTCCTATCCGTGAGGTCGAATAACCCGCTCGACATCGACCTGTTCCCTGCAAGGCAACGCGGCATCCGGTCGCTGATGTCTCACCGTCATGGCGGCCTGACCGCGTGAAGAGAAAACGCAAAGTTCGAAGGGAACAGGGCGCGACAAACTAAGTTCTTGCAGCCTGATAAAATTGCTGACGCGAGAATGGCAGGTTCATGTGAGTATCGTTGAGTCCCGAAATGAAAACGCCCCCTCTCCCCTCCCCGCATCCGAACAGACCCCGCATCTGAAACTGCCGCCGGGTTTGGTGGCAACCCGGCTTGAAGCATCGCTCCGGAGCTCCGGTCGTTCGCTCTGCTACGTGGCATTGAGCGAAAATGCTGCGCAAAAAATAGCGGATGCCATGGCAGCGCTCTTTCCCTCGGTCCAATTCATTGTTCTGCCGCCTTGGGACTGCCTTCCTTATGATCGGGTTCCGCCCTCGCGGCACTGCATGGGCCGACGCATGGACGCATTGCGGATATGGGCCAGGCCTAGCGACACGCCGCGACTGCTGCTGACATCGATCGACGCGACGCTGCAGCGCATTCCGCCGGCGGGGGTCATCGCCGATGGCCAGATCGAACTGGTGGTCGGCGAGCCATTCGATCGCGAGGCATTCCTGAATTTCGTCAGACGATCAGGCTATGTGGAAGAGGGCGTTGCCGACGATCCCGGCGAACTGGCGGTGCGCGACGGGATGATCGACATCTATCCCGCCGGCGCCCCGGGCCCAATGCGCATCGTCCTGTCGGAAGACGATCACGTGACCGAATTGCGTGGGTTTGACCGCGTCTCGCAGCGAACCGAGAGCTACCTTGAACGGTTGAGCTTCGGTCCGGCATCCGAAGCCATACTCGCAGACCTCATTCCGGAAGCCCCTGCTTCAAAATCTGAGACGATGGAGCGCCAGCTTTCCCGCCTTTACCCGGACATGGTGACGGTTTTCGATATCCTCGGCAATGCCGCTCTGACTGCGGCTCCGGGCGCAGCAGACCGGGTCGCACGGAATCTGGAAATCATCGACGACGCCCGCCAGTCCCGCACGGATTTCGGTAAGACCGGAACATCCTCTCCTTGCTCGTTCTATCTTGACAGCGAGGAGTGGGAACAGCGCTTCACCGGCGTGCAGACCAGCGCACTGGATCTCGAACAAGGGGGTGACCTGCCTTCCGGGGCGTCGGATGCGGACCCGCGCAAGGCACTGGTCAAGTTTGCACAGGAACGCCTGGGCGATGGAATGAAGGTTGTAATTTCCGGGCAAGGCAAGGCATCAGAGGCGCTTTGCCGCCGTGTCGCGAAAGCAACTGGCGTATCGCCTCGGTCCGTCGACAGCTGGACGCAGGTGATGGACGCCAAATCCGGCGCGCTTTTGAAGCTCGCCTGCGCCCTCGATCACGGGTTCCTCGACGTCGCGCAAAATGTTGCTGTGATCGCCGCGGGCGACGAACACCGACATGTTTCCAGTGCCAATTCCTTTCTTGCCGAACCAGATCTTCGGATCGGCGACGTCGTCGTCCACGAAGATCACGGCATTGGCATTTTAAAAGATCTGGAGAGCATCGCCGTTGCAGGTGTCGCGCGTGACGCTGCCCGTCTGGAATATCGCGAAGGTGCTTCCGTGCTTGTTCCGATGGAAGAATTCGGAAAGCTGTGGCGCTACGGTTCCGAACCCGAGGCGGTCTCGCTCGATCGTCTTCACACCGACGCCTGGCAAAAGAAGCACGAGAAGATCGTCGCGGACATCAAATCGACGGCGCGTCATTTTTCGACCATCGCAAAGCACAGGCAGGCCTCGCCGGCCGAGACGTTCATTCCCCCCCGCGCCGAATTTTCAGCCTTCATCCGACGGTTCCCTTTCGCCGAGACACCAGATCAGGCCGAAGCCATCAAGGCCACGCTTTCCGATCTCGCGTCCGGGCATGCGATGAACCGCCTTGTCTGCGGCGATGTCGGCTTCGGCAAGACGGAGATCGCACTGCGGGCCGCAGCAGCGGTAGCACTTGCGGGCGGTCAGGTGGTCGTCATCGCCCCAACGACTGTTCTCACACGTCAGCATTTCGCCACCTTCAAGCGACGCTTCGAAGGAACAGGCATCTCTGTCGGAATGTTGTCACGGCTCGTCAAGCCAAGCGAGGCGAAGCAGGTCAAGGCGGCGTTGGCCGAGGGTGAAATCGACGTTATCGTCGCGACCCATGCGATCCTTGCAAAAGACGTGCGCTTTGCGCATCTCGGGCTTTTGATCGTGGATGAGGAACATCGGTTCGGGCTCAAGGATAAACGGGCCATGAACGCGCTCGCGCCGACCCTCCACACGCTCGCCATGTCGGCAACACCTATCCCACGCACCTTGCAGTCGGCAATGGTCGGAGTTCAGGAGATCAGCCTCCTGACGACTCCGCCCGCCCGGCGCCGACCCGTTCGCACATCGCTTGCAGCATTCGACAACGCATCGATGCGCACCGGATTGATGCGCGAATACCGCCGGGGCGGACAAAGCTTCGTCGTGGTGCCGCGCATAGAGGATATCGAAGCCGTCGAGGCGATCCTGCGCAAGATTGTTCCCGAGCTCTTGGTTAAGGTCGCGCATGGCAAGATGCCGGCGGCGACGATCGACGAAGCGATCGTCGGTTTCGCGGACGGCGATGGCGATGTCCTTCTCGCCACCAACATTATTGAAAACGGCCTCGATGTGCCGCGCGCCAATACGATGTTCATCTGGAATGCGGAGCGGTTCGGTTTGGCCCAGCTGCACCAGTTGCGTGGACGGGTCGGCCGTGGAGGCGCGCAGGGCATGACCACGCTTCTGACGGAAGAAGGTGCAGAACTGCCCGAGGAAACGCGCTTGCGGCTTTTGACACTCGTAGAGAACGACCGCCTGGGCGCCGGGCTTGCGATCAGTCTGCGCGATCTCGATCTGCGCGGCGGGGGCGACATCGCCGGCGAGGATCAGGCTGGGCATATGAAGGTCATCGGCATTGGCCTTTACCAGAAGCTCCTCGCGCGTGCAGTCGCGAAACTGGGAAAACGACTTTCGGCCACCAGAAAGCGCGCAATCCTGCATCTCGACGTCGCGGGCACGATACCGGCGGATTACGTGCCGGATCCGGCTGTCAGGCTCAATCTCTATGCCAGACTTCTGCGGGCATCCTCACAGCGCGACGTGAATGATCTGGAAGAAGAGTTCGAGGATCGCTTCGGCGAATTGCCGCAGGAGACGCTGCTGTTGTTGCGCACAACCAGGCTGCAGCTTGCAGCAGGCCATCTCGGTATCGCCAAACTCGAAGCCGGACCGAAGGCGATTGCGATGACCATTGCCAAGATGCCGGCAAGGGTGATTTCGGCCCTGACGAAGAAGATTGCGGCAATCCGGCGGGAAGACCGGCTGATATTTGAGACGGTCGCCCAGACCTGCGACGAGCAGCTGAAGTTCTTCGAGCGGCTCATTCTGGCGGCGCGAAGGCCTTGAGGCTTTACGGTTTGACTTGATCGACGATAGCGCGGGCCCGTACTGTGGGCCCGCGAATTTTTGTCAGAACCCCGCGTCGGAGGCTGACGATCTGTCAGTCTCGCGGAGCGCCTCCTGTCCCCGCATATCGCGCCTCTGATGCCTCAACGTGCTCGTCACGTTTGTTGTCCGCATACGCCGTGCTTTCACCGGTGTTGCCAAACTTGTCCCTTATCCCGTCGGACATTACGTACCTTTCTAGTTGCTGATTGACGGAACACCCCGAACAAGCCAAGAACAAGCAACGCCGCGGGAACCCACTTGGAATGAAGCCCTTACGTATGCAATTGTTCGAGATGAGCGACCACGTCCGCGCTTCCCCGGGAAAGCGCTGGGGAGTGGCGGTTGCAGCGTTCGGGCTTGCGCTCTACGCGCGGTTTCTATGCGACCATCTCCTGCCGCCGGGCTTCCCGTATCTGACCTTCTTCCCCGCGGTAATCCTGACGACGTTTCTGGCGGGCGTCTGGCCCGGGGCCGTTTGCGCCGTGGCCTGTGGCGTGGCTGCCTGGTACTGGTTTATACCTCCGTTTGCGATGTTCGAGATCAACGGGTCGGTCCTCGTGGCTTTGACCTTCTACGCGTGCGTGGTCATCGTGGACATTCTGCTGATCCAGGTCATGCACAAGGCGGTTGATGATCTTCAGGAAGAACGTCTGCGCAGCGAAGATCTGGTGCGCGAACAACAGCGCCTTCTTGCCGAGCAAAAGGAACGGGAGCGCCAACAGCGTGTGTTGCAGCGCGAATTGTCCCACCGAATGAAGAACACGCTGGCGATGGTTCAAGCCGTCGTATCCCAGAGCCTGCGCAATGCGACAGACGTGAAGCTTGCCGGTGAAATGGCGTCGGCCCGCATCGACGCACTTGCCCGGGCACAGGATACGTTGACGGCAACGAACTGGTCCGCAGCAGATGTCGAGACGATTGTACGGACATCCGTCGAACCGCACCAGGACAGTCCCGACCGCTTCGATATCTTCGGGCCTCCGATGGTGCTGGAAGCACAGCCTTCCATGGGTTTGGCACTGGCAATCCATGAACTTGCGACAAATGCCACCAAATATGGCGCGCTCAGCACGGCCGACGGCAAGGTCGAGATCCGCTGGACGGCGCCCGGCGAAAACGGCTTTGCCTTCACATGGATCGAAAGCAAGGGGCCGGCCGTGAGCGAACCGACGCGGCGCGGCTTTGGCTCCCGCCTGATGGAGCGCGTTGTGCCGACCTATTTCAACGGCGTCGCCAACGTGGACTACCGCACGGATGGATTGCACTACCGCATCGAAGGCGAACTTCTTCCGAAAGAGCCTCAGCCTCTTCAGAGCTGACGCAATATGCGCCATTGGCCGGTTGCGACAACGACGACGATCGACACAATCACTATTTGAAAATCGTATAATCCTAGTTCGATTATAATAATCAATTATATTGCAGCGCAGCAGGTTCGGTGGAACACTGGCGTCAACAAGGGCCGCAAAGGCCTGGAGCCGCCAGTAGGAGAACATCGATGAAACCATCTATCAGGGCCGGCTTTGTCGGCTTAGCTACTCTGCTTGCCTGCACGCCAGCCTACTCCCTCGGAGACACGATCAAGACCGCGATCGACGCGACCTTCGCGCCGCACGCGATGCCAACCCTCGACGGCAAGATCGAGGGTTTCAACGTCGATATGGCAAACCTGATCGGCGAACGGTTGGGCAAGAAAGTCGATCTGACCGGAGCGCAGTTCTCCGGCCTCATCCCAGCACTTCAGGCCGGCACCTACGACTTCCTTGTCGCACCGGTCACCGTGAACAAGGAGCGCGCCGCGAACCTTCTCTTCACCGAAGGCTTCATGGACACCAATTTCGGCTTCGTCGTGCCGGCCAATGCGCCTGAATACAAGACGCTGGAAGACTTCAAGGGCATGACGATCGCCGTCAACAAGGGCTCTGCCTATGACAGCTTCCTGCGGGAGAAGGAAAAGGAATTCGGCTGGAAGGTCGAAAGCTACGGTACCAATACCGACGCCGTGGCAGCCGTCATTGCTGGACGCGCCGATGCGAACCTTGCCGGCAACACTGCCGCTGCATGGGCGGTCAAGAAGAACCCACGCCTGAAACTCTCCTTCGAATACGAGACAGGCCTTGTTTGGGCGCTGTCCTTCCGCAAAGGCGACGAGACGAACCGTGATCTCGTCGATCGTGCGATGGAATGCCTGAAGCTCGACGGCTCGATGGCGAAGCTTTCGGTCAAATGGTTCGGCGTCACGCCGGAAGCTGGCACCACGATCGTCACCCCGACCAAGGGTTTCGGGACGCCAGGCTTCGACGGTTACAAGGACGATTACCACAAAGCCTCCTGCGATAACCTGAAGTAACGCTCTGCAGCACGGGCAGGCGCGTCCGTCGCCTGCCCTCCCCCTTGATCAGACAGGATGCGGCAGCCGGCCCCCAATCGTCTCTCCCATCGGAGAGCGCGCTTGGAATCCAGCCGGCAATCTGCCCGCATCGTGCCTGCCGGAGGTGCCAAGATGGCCAATCGCCCAATGCTCGAAGTCGTCGCGCTGGAAAAGCGCTTCGGGACCACCTCCGTCCTCAAGAAGATCGACCTGAGGGTCGCAGAGGGCGAACTCGTGTTCGTCATCGGTCCTTCCGGTTCCGGCAAGAGCACGATGCTGCGCTGTTGCAACCGGCTCGAGGAGCCAACATCGGGCGATATCATCGTCAACGGCCGCAACATCATGGCCGGTACCCGCCGCGATCTCGACCGTATGCGGCTGCAGATCGGCATGGTGTTCCAGGGTTTTCACCTCTACCCGCATATGAGTGTCCTCAAGAATGTCACGCTCGCCCAGCGCAAGGCGCTGAAGCGCGCCAAGGAAGAGGCCGATGCGCGGGCGATGGACATGCTCGAACAGGTTGGCCTGGCGCACAAGGCGGATGCCTATCCCGGTGAACTGTCCGGGGGCCAGCAGCAGCGCGTGGCGATCGCCCGCTCTCTCGCGCTCGATCCGAAAGTCATGCTGTTCGATGAACCGACGTCGGCGCTTGACCCCGAACTGGTCGGCTCCGTCCTCAAGGTGATGAAGGACCTCAAATCCAAGGGCATGACGATGGTCGTCGTCAGCCACGAGATGGGCTTTGCTCGCGAGACCGCGGACCGGGTGATCTTCATGGATGGCGGTGTCGTCGTCGAAGAGGGGACGCCGGACGAGCTCTTCGGCAACCCGAAGGCCGATCGCACCCGCGCCTTTCTTTCACGCGTTTCCGGGTAACGGCGATGGACCGGTTCCTCGAAACCTTCTTCAACCCGGTGGTCATGGCGCAGTATACGCCTGACATCATTGCCGGGATCTGGGTCACGCTGCAGATTGCTGCTGCGGTGATCGTGGCCGGAATCCTCGCGGGCCTCGCGCTCGCCTGCCTGCGCAGCTATGGCGTCAGGACGCTCAACTTCTTCATAATCTGCTATGCCGACATCTTTCGCGCCCTGCCGCCTCTCGTCGTCATCCTGATCCTCTATTTCGGTTTTCCATCGATCGGCATCCAGCTGTCAGGCCCGATGGTTCTTTTCCTCGTTCTCGCGGCAACCCTTGCAGCATTTGCCGAAGAGATATTCTGGGCCGGCTTTTCCTCTGTCGAAAAGGGCCAGTGGGAGGCCGGCATCGCGACCGGGCTCGGTTTCACCCGAACGCTTGCCTATGTCGCACTGCCCCAGGCCGTCCGTCTTGCCATACCGCCGCTCGTCAACCGCGTGCTCGCCATCACCAAGATGACGGCGCTCGGCTCTGCCATCGGTGTGTCGGAAATCCTGTCGAGTGCCACGACGGCGCAGAGTTTTTCCGGCAGTGCCACGCCGCTCACCATGTCGGTCGTCGCCTATCTGGTGATTTTTCTGCCGATGGTGGTCTTCGCCCGCTGGCTGGAAAGCCGGACCGCCTGGAAGAAGCGATAGGAGGCTGACATGGACATCTTCATCGACCAGTTCTTCAATCTAGACATCATGCGCCAGTCGTTGCCGTTGATGATGTCGGGCCTCTGGATGACGCTGAAACTCTGCAGCGCCGTCATTCTGCTCGGGCTGATCGGCGGGCTGTTCGTTGCGCTCGGCAACATGAGCGAGCGCCGCTGGCTGCGCTGGATCTCGATCGCCTATACGGATCTCTTCCGCGCCTTGCCGCCGCTGGTGCTGCTCATCTTCATCTATGCCGGCCTGCCCTTTGCGGGGGTCAACATCTCGCCGTTTTACGCCGTCGTCATCGCCTTCCTGCTCAACAACTCTTCCTATTACGCCGAGGTCTATCGCGCCGGGCTCATCTCGGTTGCCAAGGGACAGTGGGAAGCGGCGCAGTCGACGGGCCTCAGCCCGGTACAGACGCTTGCCTATGTCGTCCTGCCTCAGGCCGTGCGCAATATCCTGCCGGACCTGCTGTCCAACACCGTGGAAGTCGTCAAGCTCACCTCGCTTGCCTCCGTCATCTCGCTGTCCGAACTTCTCTACAATGCCGGCATGGCGCGCTCGGTCACCTACAATGCCTCGCCGCTGGTGCTGGCGGCTCTCATCTATCTCGTACTGCTGTGGCCGCTGGTGCGCCTCGTCAGTCATTTCCAGCGGCGCCTTGCCGCCTGATCGCTTTCGAAAGGAAACTCCGATGACCATCATGAAGATCGCAGGTGCCCAGCTCGGCGCCATCCAGAAAGCAGACAGCCGCGAAAGCGTCGTCATCCGCATGATTGCGCTTCTCGATGAAGCCGCTTCGAAGGGCGCCGACATGGTCGTCTACCCGGAACTGGCGCTCACGACCTTCTTCCCCCGCTGGTATATGGAAGACCAGGCCGAGGTCGATTTCTGGTTCGAGACAGAAATGCCCAATGCCGCGACGCTGCCGCTGTTCGATCGCGCCCGCGAGCTCAACATCGCCATCACCTTTGGTTACGGCGAGAAGACCCCGGACGGACACTATTACAACACCTCGGTTGTTACTGACCGGCAGGCCAATATCGTCGGCAAGTATCGCAAGGTGCATCTTCCCGGTCATTCCGAATACGATACCGAACGGGCCTTCCAGCATCTTGAGAAGCGCTATTTCGAGCCCGGTGATCTCGGTTTCAACGTCTGGCGCAACGAAGGCGTCATCATGGGCATGGCTATCTGCAACGACCGCCGCTGGCCGGAAACGTTCCGCTGCCTCGGCCTGCAGGGTGTCGAACTTGTGACGATCGGCTACAACACGCCGTCGGTGAACAGCCAGATGAGCGCCGAAGGGTTGGAGAAGCGGCTTTTCCATTCCGACCTTTCCTTGCAGTCCGGCGCCTACCAGAACTCGACCTATGTCGTCGGCGTCGCCAAGGCGGGCAACGAGGACGGCCACCCGCTGATGGGCGGCTCGATTATCGTCGATCCTGACGGTTTCGTTCTCGCCCGTGCCGTGACGGAGGAGGACGAACTCATCATCGCCGAATGCGATTTTTCCAAATGCGACTTCGGCAAGAAGACGATCTTTGATTTCGAGCGCCATCGTCGTATCGAGCATTACGGGCGCCTAACGAGCCAGACCGGCGTGATCATCGAAGTGTAAGGAAAGACCGACATGACAGCGTTTGATACGGTCATCCATGGCGGTCGCATCGTCACCGCATCCGACATATTCGATGGCGATATCGGCATCACCGATGGTCGGATTGCGGCGATCGGCGAGAAGATCGCTGGAGGCGCGCGCCGGATCAATGCCGGAGGCAGGCTGGTCGTTCCCGGCGGCATCGAGGCACATGCCCACATCGCCCAGGAAAGCTCCGCGGGCGTGATGACCGCGGACGACTACTATTCGGGCTCGGTCTCCGCCGCCTTCGGTGGCAATTCGTCATTCATCCCGTTCGCGGCCCAGCATCGCGGCCAGTCGATCGCCGATGTCATCGCGACCTATGACGGTCGTGCCGCGCCGCACTCGGTGCTCGACTATTCCTACCACCTGATCATTTCCGACCCCTCGGCGTCAGTTCTTGCAGAGCTGCCGGGCGTGTTTGCCAAGGGCATCACGTCGTTCAAGGTGTTCATGACCTACGACCTGATGAATATTGGCGACGGCGGCATGCTCGATATCCTGACCGTTGCCAAAACCCATGGGGCGCTCACCATGGTCCATGCCGAAAACAACGACATGGTGAAGTGGATGAACAAGCGGCTCGCGGCGGCCGGGCTGACCGCGCCAAAATACCACGCGATCAGCCGTCCGGAGCTTGCGGAGGAAGAAGCGATCAACCGGGCCGTCTCGCTGGCAAAGCTGGTCGATGCAGCACTCTTCATCGTCCACGTCTCAACGGCTGGCGGCGCTGCCATCGTCCAGCGCGAAAAGCTCGCCGGCACGAAACTGTTTGCCGAAACATGCCCGCAATATCTGGCGCTGACCCGTGATGATCTCGATCGGCCCGGCATGGAAGGGGCGAAATTCATCTGCTCTCCACCGCTCCGCGACGCGGCAACGCAGGAAGCGCTCTGGCGACATGTGCAGTCAGGCACGTTCGAAAGCGTCTCCTCCGACCACGCGCCCTACCGTTTCGATGCCAGCGGAAAATTTGCCAATGGTGCCGATGCGCACTACCCGAAGATCTCCAACGGCATGCCCGGCATCGCCATGCGCCTGCCCTATCTGTTTTCGGAGGGCGTCGCTAAAGGCCGCATCACGCTGCAGCAGTTCGTTGCACTCTCAAGCACCAATGCGGCCAAGACATTCGGTATGGCTAAAAAGGGATCGATCGCACCCGGCTACGAAGCCGATATCTGCATCTGGGACCCGGAAACCCGCCGCAAGGCAACGCTTGCCGATCAGCACGACAATATGGACTACACACCGTTTGAGGGCATGGAGATCGAAGGCTGGCCAGTCCTCACCATGAACCGCGGCGATGTCATCGTCGAGAACGGCGAGTTGAAGGCGGACCGTGGTCGTGGTCGTTTCATTGCCCGCAGCCCCATCGACCTGACCGGCAAGCCCGGCTACCGTGCCAAGGAATTCGATCCGGCGCAGAATTTCGGCGTGGAGATCGCCCCATGAGAACCGTCGGCCGGATCCTCGTCATCAACCCGAACAGTTCGGAAAGCGTCACCGAAGGCCTGCGCGAGGCGCTCTCCGGAATGCAGTTTCCGGCTGGTCCCGTTATCGAATGCGTCACGATCGATGAGGGTCCGCCCGGCGTCGTCACCCAGCGCCATGTGGATGAAGCCGCGTTGCGCACTGCCGACCTGATCGAAACCCGGCCGGATGCATCAGCCTATGTGCTCGCCTGCTATTCGCAGCCCGGGCTGGACCTTGCACGGTCGATCACCACCAAGCCGGTCTACGGCATCCAGGATGCCGGCGTACTGAGCGCCCTGGCGCTTGCAGATCTCTTCGGCGTCATCGCAGTCGCCGAAGGTTCAATCCCCCGTCACATGCGCAACCTTCGCCGCCTCGGCGTCGATGGCAGGCTTGCCGGCGAGGTCGCGCTTGAAGGCGCAATCAGCGTCGCCGACAGCGGCCATGGAGAGGAAAGCTATGCGGCTCTCGTGAAAGCCGGGCTGAAATTGCGCCAGATGGGCGCCGGCGCGATCGTGCTGGGCTGTGCCGGCATGTCCGGCCACCGCCGCCGGCTTGAAGAGGAGCTCGATGTGCGCGTGATCGATCCGACCCAGGCTGCCGTCGCGATGGCGCTTGGCGCAGTCCTCACCTGAACGCCATGACCGAAACCGAGCAGAAACCAGATATCTCCCTGCGCCTCCTCGAAATCTTCGGGGCCATGATGCGCTGCGAAACGACCGTCGAGGCCGCCGAGCAGTTGGGCATTTCCCAGCCCGCCGTTTCGAACGGCATCCGCCAGCTGGAAAACCAGCTCGGCATAACGCTGTTCGAGCGGCTGCACCGGCGGCTTGAGCCGACTGAGGAAGCCACGCTTCTGTTTGAAGAGGTGCGCCCGGTCTTCAGCATGTTGCGCAGCTTTTCCGCCCGCGCTCGCTCGATAAGGCATGGCACATCGGGACGGTTGCGCGTCATGTCGACGCCGCCGCTTGGCAATACGGTCGCACCGGTGGCGCTTGCACGGTTCCTGAAGGACCGTCCGGATGTCTCGGTCGCTTACGATGTCCGCCGGCTCGAACACGTCATCGAAGCTGTGCAGAGCGGGGCCGCCGACGTCGGTCTTGCGATCGCGCTGGAACGGCATCCGTCTGTGAATGTAGAGATCCTGTCGCGCACCCATATGGTCGCGCTCGTGCCGAAGGACCACCCGGTCGCTAGCCGGCAGGAGGTGACGGTCAGTGATTTGTCCGAACACGGTTTTATCGGCCTCGAAGCAGAATCGCGCATGGGCCAGATGCTGCGCGACGCCTTCGATCGCGAAGGTATCGACTATGAGCCACGGGTCGAGGTGCGCTATTGCGCAACGGCTGCGGTTCTGGCCGGAGCAGGCGTCGGGGCGGCGGTCGTCGATCCCTATAGTGCAGCCCACCAGTCATTGCAGGGGTTGGTGCAACTGCCCTTCCAGCCACCCCGAGAAGTCGCGGCCGTCCTGATTACCCGCAAAGGCATACCGCGCTCACGCCTGCTGCACGGGTTCATCGCCGAACTGAAGCGAGCCGCCGGCGATGTGTTTTGAATTCCCGACATGCTGAAGGAGATTGTCTTGTCCCGTATCGTTTATTTGAATGGCGAATGGCTGCCCGAAGCCGAAGCAAAGGTCTCCGTGTTCGACCGCGGATTTCTGTTCGCGGATGCCATCTACGAAGTGACCGGCGTCATCGACGGCAAGCTTCTCGAATATGAGGGCCACGCCGCCCGCCTGAAGCGCTCGATCACGGAACTGGGTCTGAACCTGCCGATTTCCGCCAGCGAACTTCTGGAGGCTCACCGGGAGATCATCAGACGCAATGAACTCAAGGAAGGCCTGATCTACCTTCAGCTGTCGCGCGGCCCGGCCGACCGTGACTTCGCCTTCCCGAAGGATCCTTTGCCGACGCTGGTTCTCTTTACCCAGGCAAAATCTGTGATCGAAAACCCCAAGCTAGCGACCGGCCTGTCCGTCGCTCTGCTGCCCGACTGGCGCTGGGAGCGCCGCGATATCAAGACGGTGCAGTTGCTCTATCCATCGATGGCCAAAGTGCAGGCGATGGACAAAGGCGCCGATGACGCCTGGCTTGTAGAGGACGGCTTCGTCACGGAGGCAAGCTCGGCGACCGCCCATATCATCGACAAGAGTCGCAGGCTGATCACCCGCCCGCTGTCGAACGCAATCCTGCACGGCATCACGCGCGCAAGCGTGCTTGATCTCGCGGAGAAAGCCGGCATTCCCTATGACGAGCGCGCCTTCACGCCCGATGAAGCGATGAATGCCGCGGAAGCCTTCATCACATCCGCCACCAACTTCGTCATGCCGGTCACCCGCATCGACGGTGAACCCGTCGGCGACGGCAAGCCGGGGCCTCTGACGCTCAAACTGCGCGAACTCTACATCGCCGACAAGATCGCCAGCGCAATCTAAGCGCCGCGAGGCCGCCGTAACAGCGGCCTCCGCAATCTCCGGGTCGCCTTACTCGATCCTGAACACCACGTCGTGGGTAGCAACGAAGAATTCGCCGTCAGGCGTGACCCAGCCGCGAAACATGCCGTCGGTGTTGTAAGGTGTGGTGATCGTTCCGTCGGCTCCGACGGCCACAAGTCCGGCACCGATAGCGTGCGGCTTCAAGTCTTCCATGATCACCTTCGACGCCGCCTGCTCCACGGTTTCGCCGAGATAGCCAATGCGGCTTGCGACCTCATGGCCGACGGCATAGCGGATGAAGAGCTCGCCCTTGCCGGTGCCAGATACAGCGCAGAGACCGTCGCGGGCATAGGTGCCGGCGCCGACGATCGGGGTATCGCCGATACGACCGACCGGTTTGTTGTTGTAGCCACCGGTCGAGGTTGCGGCCGCCAGATGTCCGGCACTGTCGAGCGCGACGGCCCCCACCGTGCCGTGCTTTTCGGATTCGCTCGCCGATGCAGCCGTGCCGGCCGCCGCATGCGCCTTCATCGCAGCCAGCGCTTTCACGCGCTTTTCGGTGGTGAAATAATCGGGTTCGACGACGTCCAGGCCCTCGACCTTGGCAAACTCGTCGGCGGCATGGCCGCCCATCAGCACCGCTTCACCCTTTTCCATCACCCGCCGCGCCGCCTTGACGGGATTGCGGATGCGCCGCACCAGTGTCACGGCGCCTGCTTCGAGCGTCGCGCCATCCATGATCGAGGCATCGAGTTCGTGCTCGCCGGCGGCATTGAGGGCTGCGCCATAGCCGGCATTGAAATGCGGGCTGTCTTCCAGCACCACGACCGATGCCTGTACGGCGTCAAGCGCCGAGCCGCCGGTGCTCAGCACCGCCCATCCGGCTTTCAACGCATGACCGAGATCGACGCGTGCCGCTTCCCATTCCGCTTCGCTGAGGCCGAGCTTTGCCATCACGCCGCAACCGCCATGGATCGCCAGTGCAATCTTGCCCATGATCTTCTCCTTCCCATGAATAAAAAAGCCGGGCAGCAGAACCGCCCGGCCAAGTTTACCTCCGGTTGGCGTGGAGGCTATTTCGCAGGCCTGATGTTCATGGCCAGTGTGTCTTCGTCCGAACGCGGCACGATGGTGATGCTCTTCTTCATGCCCCAGGCGGATACGATCGAGGCGATCGAAAGATTGGGGCGATCGGAAGCGACCAGCGCGTTGGCGTCCTTCAGGTACTGTTCGCGCTTGCCCGCATCCATCTCGACACCGGCCGCCTCGATCAGCTTGTCCATCTCAGGGTTGGAGTAACCGCGGATGTTGAAGGCGCCGAGCTTCTTCGTCGGATCGTTGGTATGGACCAGCGACGAGAGCGTGTAGTTCGCCTCACCCGTCAGCGTGCCCCAGCCGGACATGGTCAGCGAATAATCGCCGCGTGTGTTGGCCGGGAAATAGACGGCGCCGGGCTGTGCGTTGGCTTCCACCTGGATGCCGATCGCAGTCAGCATCTGGGCGATCGTCGTGCCGGTGTCCTTGTCTCCCGGCAGGCGGTCGTTGGTGAAGGAGAACGTCACCTTAAAACCATCGGGATAACCGGCGTCGGCAAGCAGCTTCTTTGCCTTCTCGACATCGGAAGGTGCCGGCTTCACATCCGGATTGTAGCCGAAGATGTTGGGCGTCACGAGCTGCGACTGGACGGTGCCCATGCCTTCCATGGCGATCTCGGTGATGGTTTCGCGATCGATCGCAAGATCGAAGGCTTCACGCACACGGGGATCGATGAAGGGGTTCTTCGGCAGCGGCGAACCGTTCTTGGCGCTCACCTGCGGCGACTTTTCGCGGAAGTCGAAAGCCATGTTGAACAGGTAGACGCTGTCCTGGCGAACGATCGTCAGCTTCGAATCCGTTTCCAGTGTCGGCACGTCGGATGCCGGAATACGGGCGATCAGATCGACCTGACCGGCCTTCAGCTGTGCAACGCGCGCGGCGTCGTTGGGGAGCTCCTTGCGAATGACCTTGTCCCACGGCTCCTTACCGCCCCAGTAACCGTCAAAGCTCTGAAGAACCAGCTGCTCCTTCGGCGTCCAGGACACGAACTTGTATGGACCGGTCCCGATTGCAGCCTTGCCGGAATTGAAACCTTCCGAGGCCTTTTCCGCGCTGTCGGAATAATCCTTGGCAGCGATGTGCGACACCACGAACAGACGGATGAAATCGTTGGGCAGGTTCGGTGCCGGGCCATCGGTCTTGACGCGGATCGTCAGCGGATCGACGATTTCGACGCCCTTGACGCGGCGGACGTAGATGGTTGTCGGGTTCGGGCCGGCGACTTTCGGAATACGCTCGATCGAGAACTTGACGTCCTCGGCGGTGAAGTCCGAACCGTCATGGAATTTGACGTTCGGGCGCAGCTTGAATTCCCAGGTCGTGTCGTCGATCGCCGTCCATCTGGTGGCAAGGCCCGGCTCGAGTTCGAGATTGTTGCCCGACTTGATCAGCGAGTCGTAGATGTGCTTCATCGCCTCGGCGTGAGTGCCGGCGGCGGTAAAATCGGGATCGATCGACAGCGGACCGGCGCGCACGCCGATGGTGAGGTCGGCAGCAAGGGCTGCGCCCGAAACGCCGCCGAGCAAGCCGGTGGCGAGCACGATGGTGCGGAATGTCTTGGAAGCCGTCATTCTTCGTTCTCCTCTATTGTTGTCATTGGTGGCCAGTTGGGTGAATCGACGACGACCTTGGCGAGCAGTTCCGACAACATCAGCTGTTCGGCCGGCGTCAGCGACGAGATCATGGCCATCTCGCGCTCCACCATCGGCTGCATGGCCTGATCGACGATGCGTCTGCCCTCCTCGGTGATGTAGAGGACAAAACTTCTGAGGTCCGCCTGGTCGATTTCGCGACGGACGATGTTCTTGTCGATCAGCTTCTGGATCGCCCGGCTGATCGTGTTCTTCGGAAAGCCCGAGGAATTGCAGATGGCACTGGCCGTCAGTCCGTCGGACAGGCCGAGCGAATAGATGACGACGAATTCCGGCCGCGCCAGGCCGTGTTCCTTTTCGATCAGTCGGTAGATCGGCTCGTTGAACTGCAGCGCCAGAAAGTTGAACCGGAACGACAACCAGCACGGGTTCCGCCAAAGTTTCACGGACACCAGATCCTCGACGCCATGCGTGCCGGCGGCGGCTTTTCCGCCCTCCCGCAGCAGGGTCTCCAGTGTCGGTCCACGCGTCTGTCGCACTCTTCGGTCGCTTTCGAGCTTCGTGAAGTTTAGTCCCGTATGGAACTTGACGATCGTTTAAATGGCTGTCAATTTCTTTTTTTAGTCCCGTATGGAACTTTGCTTCATGCGACACAAAGCATCGGAAAGCACAAATATTGTGCGTCCGTGCGAAAAACAGAACGTTCTTTGCGCAGTTGCACGAAGTTTGAGAACGAGGGTAGCGAATTGAAGATTGCCGACATGAACTGGATGCAGGTTGAGGAGCGCGTCGCAAAAGATGATCGCTGTATTTTACCGATCGGCAGCGTCGAGCAGCACGCCTATCTCAGTCTCGCGACCGATATGATCCTGGCTGAAAAGGTCTCGGTCGATGCCGCAGAGCCGCTCGGTATTCCGGTCTTCCCGGTCGTGCCTTATGGTCTCGCCTCGTCGTTCGCGACGTTTCCGGGCACGCTGACGCTGTCGCTCGCCACCTATATTGGCGTTATCGAGGATCTGCTCGACAGTATCTACCGCTCCGGTTTCCGGCGAATCCTGATCGTCAACGGCCATGGCGGCAACACGCCGGCGACGGTGGTGATTTCCGAATGGCTGAATGCCCACCCCGACGCATCGGTCAAATTCCACGACTGGTGGCGGGCGCCGCAGACGCTGGCCAAGGTGCAGCAGACCGATCCCGCCGCATCGCACGCGTCTTGGATGGAGAATTTCCCCTGGACGCGCACCACCGACGCGCGTCAGCCGACGACTGCCAAGCCACAGATCGACTACGCGGCGCTTGCCCGCGTCGGCGCTGCGCAGAAGCGCGAACTGCTCGGTGACGGCAATTATCACGGTCTCTACCAACGCCCCGATGAAGACATGGCAGCGATCTGGGAGGTCGCCGTTTCCGAGACCCGCGCACTACTGGAAGGCGACTGGCACTGACCACCGCCTGACACACGACGCATTTTCGAACCCCGCACGAGACGGGAGAACAGGGAACGAATGTTTGGATTCATCCTGCAAAGGCTGTGGCAGGCGCTGATCGTGGTCCTTGCCATGTCGGCACTGGTATTCTGTGGCGTCTATGCCGTGGGCAACCCGATCGACGTGCTGATCTCACCGGACGCAACGCAAGACATCCGCGCCGCCGTCATCGCGCAATACGGTCTCGACCAGCCGCTGTGGCAGCAGTATTTCACCTTTGTCGGGCGTATCCTGCACGGTGATTTCGGCCGCTCATTCGTCTACAACATGCCGGTCAGCGAACTGATCCTGACCCGTCTCCCGGCAACGCTCGAACTGACACTGGCGGCCGTGCTGTTTGCCAGCCTCGTCGGCATCCCGATTGGCATGTATGCCGGCTATAAGCCGCACAGCCCCATCTCGCGTGCCATCATGGCGCTTTCCATCCTCGGCTTTTCCGTCCCGACCTTCTGGTTCGGCCTGATGCTGATCATGGTGTTTGCCGTGCAATGCGGCTGCATGCCGGCCGGCGGACGCGGCGAGACCGCCAGCCTGTTCGGCGTCGACTTCAGCTTCCTCACCGGTGATGGCCTTTCCCACATGATCCTGCCGGCGCTGAACCTCTCACTGTTCAAGTTCTCGCTGATGATCCGTCTTGCCCGTGCCGGCACTCGCGAGCTGATGCTCAGCGACACGGTGAAATTTGCTCGCGCCGCCGGCCTTTCGGAATTCACGGTGCTGAGCCGGCATGTGCTGCGGCTGATTTCCATTCCGCTGGTCACCGTGTTTGGCCTCGAACTCGGCTCGACGCTCGCCTTTGCCGTCGTCACCGAAACGATCTTTTCTTGGCCCGGCCTCGGCAAGCTGATCATCGACAGCATTACCTCGCTCGACCGTCCGGTCATGGTTGCCTACCTGATGTTCGTCGCCCTCCTGTTCATCGTCATCAATTTCGTGGTCGACCTCACCTATGCGCTGCTCGATCCGCGTCTGAGAAAGGGGCGTGCCTGATGCGCGACACTCCACTCTCCCGTTTTCTCAATGAATTCCGCCGCAACAAGGTTGCCACCGGCGCTGCCGTGTTCGTGTTCGTCATCGTGTTCATCGCCCTGATCGCGCCGCTGGTGACGCCGCAAGACCCTTACGACCTCGCGCATCTGGTGCTGCGCGACGCGCGGCGTCCGCCCGGTTACGTCGGGACCGGCGGCTACACCCATTGGCTCGGGACCGACTCGCAAGGCCGCGACCTTCTGTCCGCCATCATCTACGGCCTGCGGATCTCGCTGCAGATGGGCATCATCGCCAGCGGCACCGCTTTCGTCATCGGCGCCGTGGTCGGCTGTGCCGCCGCCTATATCGGCGGTCGCTTCGAAAGCCTTGTCATGCGCATCGTCGACCTGCAGCTGTCGTTCCCGGCCATTCTGCTCGCCTTCGTCATCGCCGCCATTCTCGGCCAGGGTCGCTACCAGCTGATCCTCGCGCTGATCTTTGCCCAATACGCCTATTTTGCCCGGACCGCCCATGGTGCGGCGGCGGCCGAACGGCAGAAGGATTATGTCGAGGCAGCGCTCTCCATCCCGCTGTCGCCCTGGCGCGTGGTGCTGCGGCATATCCTGCCCAACTCGCTGCCACCACTGATCGTGGTCGCCACCGTGCAGATCGCCAGCGCGATTTCGCTTGAAGCAACGCTGTCGTTCCTGGGCGTCGGCCTGCCGCCGACCGAACCGTCGCTCGGCATGCTGATTGCCAACGGTTTCCAGTATCTGCTCTCTGGTCGCTACTGGATCTCGATCTACCCCGGCCTGGCACTGATCATCTTCATCGTCTCACTCAATCTCGTCGGCGACCAGATCCGCGACCAGCTCAACCCGAGGCTCCGCCGATGACCGATACAGTGACAACACCGGCGACGCCGCTTCTCGAAGTCACCAATCTCAAGACCTGGTTCCCAAGCGGGCGCAGCGAAGTCAAAGCCGTCGACGGCGTCTCCTTCTCGATCGCGCCGGGAGAGGTGCTGGGTCTCGTCGGTGAATCCGGTTCCGGCAAGTCGATCACCGGCTTTTCAATAATTGGCCTGATCGACGAACCCGGCCGCATCGTCGAGGGCTCGATCAAGCTGGAAGGTCGCGAACTGGTCGGCTTGCCCGCCCACGAGCTTCGTGCCATTCGCGGCAAGACCATTTCGATGGTCTTCCAAGACCCGATGATGACACTCAACCCGGTCCTGAGCATCGGCATGCAGATCAAGCTCGCGCTGGAAGCTCACGAAAATATCGGCAGTGCCGAAGCCCGTGAGCGCGCGATCAAGGCGCTGGCCCAGGTTCGCATCAGCGATCCGGAACGCAAGGTGGATTTCTTCCCTCACCAGTTTTCCGGCGGCATGCGCCAGCGCGTGGCGATTGCGATAGCGCTTTTGCACCGGCCAAAACTGATCATCTGCGATGAACCGACGACCGCACTTGACGTGTCTATCCAGGCGGAAATCCTTGCCGAGATGAAGGAGCTTGTCTCCGAGCTCGGCACGGCGCTGATCTGGATCAGCCACGACCTTGCCATCGTATCATCGATCGCCGACCGGGTTGCGGTCATGAAATCCGGCAACATCGTCGAGATCGGCCCGGCACTCGGCGTGCTGACGAAACCGCAGCACGACTATACGCGCGCGCTGCTCGATGCCCTGCCCTCGCGCGCCAAACCCGGCGAACTTCTGTTGCGCGGCAGCGGTATCGCAGACGCGGCACCACCGCCGCGCAAATCGGCAACCGCCAACCTGCCGCCCCTCGGAAGTCCCTATCTGGTCATCGACGATGTCGTGAAACGCTTCGAAAAGCCGGCCGGGTTGTTCAGGAACCTCGCGATCAAGTCCGGTCTGTCACAGCCGCTCAATGTCGTCCACGCCGTCGCCGGTGTCTCGCTGACGGTCAAGCGTGGCGAAGTTCTGGGCCTCGTCGGCGAATCCGGATCCGGTAAATCGACGCTCGGTCGTATGGCAGCCGGCATCACCGTGCCGACATCGGGCACGATCCGCTTGAACGGCCAGCCCGTCATGAGCACCGGCCGAGCGCCAAAAAAGATCACGACCCGCATCCAGACGATCTTCCAGGATCCGTTTGCCTCGCTCAACGGCCGCATGCGCATCGGCGACATCATCGCCGAGGGGCCGCTTGCCCACCGGCTGGTAAGCCGTGCCGAGGCGGCGGTTTATGTCGGACAATGGCTGGCAGCCGTCGGTCTCGACCCGAGCTTTTCCAACCGCTTCCCGCACCAGTTTTCCGGCGGCCAGCGGCAGCGCATCGCTATTGCCCGGGCGCTCGCCATGCAGCCGGATGTGATCGTTTGCGATGAGCCGGTCGCCTCGCTCGACGTGTCGATCCAGGCGCAGATCATCAACCTTCTGATCCGACTTCGCGCCGAACTCGATCTGTCGCTGGTGTTCATCAGTCACGATCTGTCGGTGGTACGCCACCTCTGCGACCGCGTTGCCATCATGTACCAGGGCCGGATCGTCGAGGAGGGCGAAGCCGCCGCCATCTATGCCGATCCGCAGCATGCCTACACGCAGCGACTGCTGGCGGCCGTACCGGTGCTGCCACAGGCAGCCGAATGACTTAAACGGAGGACGGGATATGGAACCCTGGGAATGGGACGAAGCGACCTGGCGCGGCAAGGTCGACAAGGTGCGGGCCGGCCGTTCGCTGAAGCCGAAGACCTGGAAGAATGGCGCCCGCTGCGCCGTCGCACTCTCTTTCGATAGCGACCATGAGACCAACGAATTGCGTGACGGCGGCGAATCCATCGGTCGCCTGTCATGGGGCCAATATGGCAATCGCCGCGGTGTACCGCGCATCTTGGAAACGCTGAAGGCTGCCGACGTGCCCGCCACATTCTTCGTGCCGGCCGTTGCAGCCCTCCTTCATCCGGACGAGCAGAAACGAGTCATCGCCGAGGGCCACGAGATCGGCCTGCATGGCTGGATCCACGAGGTGAACACCAAGGTCCCGCCGGAGAAGGAACGCGAACTGCATCTGCGCGCCGCCGACACGCTGGAAAAGATCACCGGCGTACGGGCCGTCGGCATGCGCACCCCGTCCTGGGATTTCTCTGACGTAACGCTGGAGATCGAACGCGAACTGGGCCTGATCTACGATTCATCCTTGATGGCCGACGACGATCCCTACGAGCTGGTCGAGAACGGCGAACCGACGGGAATGGTAGAACTGCCCGTCGAATGGATCCGCGACGATGCCGTCTACTTCAACATGAACCGGTTTACCGCCCACCGCCCCTACACGCCGCCGCCGGCCGTGCTCGACATCTTCAAGCGCGAGTTCGACCTCGCCTACCAGGAAGGCGGCCTGTTTCTGCTCACCATGCATCCGCATGTCTCCGGTTACCGCTCGCGCATCTTCATCCTCGAAGAGTTGATCCAGCACATCAAGCAGCACGACGACGTATGGTTCGGCACCCATGCCGACATTGCCCGCTTTGCCAAGGAGAATGCCGATGGCTGAAACGACTGACACGACACCCAAAGTGGCTCTCGTCACCGGCGGCGGCCGCGGCATCGGTCGCGCCTGCGCGCTGGATCTGGCAAAACACGGTTTCGATATCGTTCTGGTCGATCTGATCGAGGACGATCTGGCTCGAACCGCCGGCGAAATTGCCGATCTCGGCCGCCAGGCACTGACCTTCGTCGCCGACGTACGCGACTACCGACGCGCCGCTGAGATCGTCGCCGAAGTCGATGCGCACTGGGGCCGTATCGACGTGCTGTTCAACAATGCCGGAAAGCCGATGCCGAAGGGGATCGAGGAGATCACCGAGGACGAGTTCGACACGACGATCGATATCAATCTCAAGGGTGCCTTCAATTATATCCAGCCGACCGTACCCCTTATGCGCCGCAACGGCGGCGGCCGGATCATCAATATGTCGTCGATGAACGCCCACACCGGTGGCGTGACCAGCGCTGTCAGCAAGTTTGCGTATACGTCAGCCAAGGCCGGCATTCTTGGCATGACCCGGGCGCTCGCCAAGGAACTCGCCCCCAAAATCGTCGTCAACGCCATCTGCCCGGGTGTGATCAAGACGGAACGCTCGAACGCCATGATCGACGCCCGAGAAGCCCAACTCGCCGCCGGCATTGCTATGAAGCGCGTCGGCACGCCACAGGATGTGGCAAGCGTGGTCACCTTCCTCGCGACATCGGAGCCGAACTTCCTCACCGGACAAGACATCCAGATCGACGGGATGCAGTGGGTACGGTGAGGTAGACACCGCGTAGCGGCGGCTCGACTGGCCAGTAGGGTGGTGATTGTTTCTGGTCGCAGGATCGACCATCATCCGCCCTGCAAAAAGCTGGGCAGAGGCCTTTAAAGTTCCGCTATCGCATCGAACATCGAATGACGGCGTCTACCTTGAATCAACTGTCAACCTGTCAGCACTTGATCGACACAGCAGATAGCGGAGGTGGCCTTGATCGCCGAATGTAACCGCTTGCCGGTCGCGAGGCGCCGTGTAATGGTTTGTTTCGAAAGCAATACAGAGGTTTTCTATGGAAGTCAGATGGTTAGAGGACTTCCTGACTCTCGGCCATTTCTTGAACTTTACGGCCGCAGCCAAGGACAGGAATATCACACAGTCAGCCCTCAGCCGCCGCATCATGCAGCTTGAGCAATGGGCGGGACTGACGCTGGTCGATCGCTCGACCTATCCGGTGCGGCTTACACCGGCCGGCGAAAGCTTTCTGCCGCGGGCTCGCAAGGCAGTCGATACAATTTCCTCGCTGCGCGAGGATACGCTGCGAACTCACAGCGCTCCTGAAGAAGTAATTTCCTTCGCAACGATGAGTACTCTGGTCCTAACATTCTTCCCGCTCTGGATGGAGAAGGTCGAGGCACTGGGGGAGCCGTTCCGGACGCGGTTTTCGGAAGCCTATTCCTCATTTTCCGGAAATGTCTCCAAGCTGCTCCGCAACGAATGCGATTTCCTTCTGACCTATGCGCATGAAAGCGTGCCGGCGATCCGCGATCTCGCGGAGCACCCCTATCTGACGCTGGGCTCGGAACGCGTGATTGCCATTTCCGCCCCGGACGAGGCAGGGCAGCCGATCCACCCACTCACGATCGGCGGGGCGCCGGTGAATTATCTCAGCTACCGGGATAGTTCCTTCTTCGCGCAGGCACTGCCACAAGCGATCTTTGAAAGAGCACCTTTCCAGCTCAACACCGTTTACGAGAACGCCATGTCTGCTGCCCTGAAAGCAATGGCCGTCGCGGGCCACGGGGTTGCGTGGATACCCGAAAGCCTTGCCGTCAACGAGCTCAAGAACAAGCAACTCGTGAGAGCTGCCGACTCCGCCTATGACATGATCGTGGAGATTAGGCTCTACCGCTCCTTCCGGCTGAGATGCAAAAGCGTCGGCCGGTTCTGGAGCCGTGCGGAAGAGGTCGGCATGCTCGCCGACCGGGTTGCCCTGCCGTAAACTGCCTCAAGCAGCAGCGGCACGGCCATCGAAAAGCACATCCAGGAAATGCAGGTCGGGTTGGTCGTCCAACTGGTTCAGCTTGGTCTGGATGAGCTCGACATCCTCCATATCATCGAGGCAATTGCTGATCTTTGCGCGACGCGCATCATCCTGGAAGGGATTGGCGAGGCCGCCGCGGGCCGCTGCGCGTTGCGTTTCCAGAATCCTTCCATCAGAAAGCGTTATTGTCAGCCTGTGCGGCAGATTGGATTTGGCGGCAGCCTCTTCCTCAGCGCTGTAATGTGTCATGGAGATCTTCGTTAGCAGCGGATCGCTTGCAAAACTCTCGATCGCGGCAGGCGTGAAATCCGACAGGACAAGCGTCTTCCTGCGAAGCGCAAGGGTTAGGCAATACTGCATGGAAAACCGCGCCTGCATCTCGTCCCTCGGCTCCGGATAGGCAAGGTTTCGATAGTTTGCGATTCCGACATGGCATTCGGCCGAGACGATCGCGTCGATATCGAATTGCTCCATCTGCATCAGGTCGAGGGCTGCATCGACGATCATGTGGGTGGAACCGCAGCATGGGTGCATTTTCGGCATCACGCCCGTCGTTTCGATCGTGTGTTCTCGGGTCTGAGCGATAGTATTGATGTCGTAGCCTAGAGGACCGATACCACCAAACATTTCGAGAAACCCCTGCTCGCCCTCGAGAATATCGAGGCGGCCGCTCAGGCCCTGCGCAGCGAGCAAAGCTGCCTCCACGGCATTTCGGGCTGCCATGCCGGCGTGGAAGGGTTTGACCGGCGTGCCGAACTGACCCTTTGTGCCAGATGCCATGCTGGCGCCGAGCGAAAGAGCGCGCGCGATACCGGCGGCATCGAGCCCCAGCAGCGTGGCAACGCCCGCAGCCGTGCCGATGCTGCCGACGGTCGAGGTCCCGTGCCAGCCGGCGGTGTAGTGGGAACCGGCAACACCGCTCCCCACAAATGCCTGCGCCTGCAGGGCAACGAGATAGGCATCCACCAGCATGCAGCCGCTTGCACTCGCGCGATTGGCAACGGCCAGCAGTGCCGGCAAGATGACCGCCGAAGCGTGGCTCATCCCGGGGCGAAAATTATCGTCGTAGTCGAGTGCGTGTGCCGCCGTCCCATTGACCAGAGCCGCGACGGATTGCGAATGCCGCCCACCGGTGACGAGCGCTGCCTCTCCGTCTGCTTGGCGGCCGAACGCATCGGCAACGGCACGGGTGGTCATGTCGTTGCGACCAGCGTAAAGGCAGGCAACGGTATCGGCGATCGCTTCTCGCGCCAGACGGCGGGCCGTATCGCTGCTGGTCGGTGGTGCCCAGCACCAGTTCGCTATGGTTTCGATGACGGTCATGTTCGAAGGCCCGTTGCTGGAAATGAAAAAGCAGTCCTTGCCGCGCCGAGGAGCCCGTTTCAGGACGAGGTATCTTGGGGCGGTGTGGGGAGGATATCAGGACGTATCGTTCATGGCCGCGAGGAGCAAACGCAACAATTTCCCCATGCCGAAACGCGTGACCTCACGCCCTTGGATTTCGGTGTCGACGCGATGGACGACCACCATGTCGAGTGCCGGGATGACGATGCAATAATGCCCGCCGGCACCCATTGCCGCATAACTCCCTCTCGGCGTCACAACGCTCGGCAGGAAGACGCCTTCCCGCTCCAGCCACCACATATAGCCATAACCACCATGCGTGCCGGCATGCGAATAGGGCATAACGCATTGCTGTGCCCAACCGGAGGGCAGAACCGAGGTACCGCTCCAGAGGCCCCGCTGCAGAAACAGCTGCCCGAAGCGTGCGAGATCTCTGCTCGACATGCGAAACGGATAGGCCCGGTGCTCGCTGATATCGAAGCTCTCGTGCCAGCCATCCGGCTCATCGCCTGCATGGGTGAAATCCTGCATGCCGATCGGTCCAGCGATCCGTCGCGCGAATGCCTGATGCACGGTTTCGCCCGTCAACGTCTCGAAGATCGTGCCGAGGGCGTTGAAATCCCAATTGTTGTAGCACCAGAACGTGCCCGGCGCGTGCGAGTGGCGAGGTTCCTTGATGCGCCGCATCCAGGGCGTCTCGTATCCGGCAGGGTGATAGATGCCGGAGCGTGCCGTCAGGAGGTCATAGACCGTTGCCTGCCTTTCTATGTCGCTCAGCCCTTCGCGATCGTTGATGCCGAGATGTTCGAGCGTCGCAGAAAGATCGATCCGCCCCTCCTCGACCTCAAAGCCGATCAGGGCTGCGAGAAAGCTCTTGCGCATCGAATGGCAGAGAAATTTGCGGTCTGGCTCGCCAAGCGACAGCGCCACCTTTCCTTGCCTGACGACGAGAAGCATGTCGGTCGGCTGGGTCGCCACAAACGCACGCAAAGTATCGAGGCCATCGCCATCAAATCCCGCCTCGGTCTCGCTCCCGTGCAATTCCCAATCCTTTCCGGGATTGGCAACGGATGAGGCAGCGATCATGCCGCCACCTCCGGCGAGCGGGCAACGGCCTCGACACTCGCCTGAAGAAATTCCCGCGTATAGTCTTCCTTCGCTTCGGACTGTCGGATCTGCTGCGATGTCAGCTCCTCGAGAATACGCCCCTTGTACATCATGCCGGCCCGCTCGCAGATATGAGCGATGACGGCGAGGTCGTGGCTGACCATCAGATAGGTAAGGTTTCGCTCTCTCCGCAGACGCTTCAGGAGATTGAGGATTTCCGCCTGCACCGAGACGTCGAGTGCGGAGGTCGGTTCGTCGAGCAGCAGGATTTCCGGTTCAACGATCAGCGCCCGCGCGATCGCTACACGCTGGCGCTGGCCACCCGATAGCTCGTGTGGATAACGATACCGGAAGGACGCACCAAGGCCGACGGCGTCGAGCGTCTCAGCGATGCGTTCAGAATGTCGATCGAAGCCGTGGATGCGCAACGGTTCCGACAAAACCTTTTCGACGATCTTGCGCGGATGAAGCGAGCCATAGGGATCCTGAAACACCATTTGCGCGCGGCGGAAGAAATCCTTGCTGCGCTTCTTCGGCAGCTCGCGATCGGCAAGCGTCAAAGCGCCGTGGTACTCGCTGCTGAGGCCCGACAATGCCCTCAGAATGGTCGACTTGCCGCAGCCGGATTCACCGATCAGGCCATAGGCTTCGCCTTTTCCGATACGGAACGACACGTCGTCGACAACGCGATTGCAGGCATGGTGCGGGCCGAAGCTGATGGAGAGACCGATCGCCTCGATAAGGGGTCTTGCTGCGATCATGCCAAAACTCCGTTGCGATAAACAGGACCGTCGAGCCAGTCGGGATCTCGCACCGGCACCGTCAGTTCGTCGGCCTCGACATCGAGCCGCGGAAGGCTCTTGAGCAGGGCCTTCGTGTAGGGGTGCTGCGCCTTGTGCAAATCCTTCGCCGGCAGGTCTTCCATGATGCGACCGGCATACATGACCAGGACCCGATCGCAGAAATCCGCCACGAGGTTGAGGTCGTGGCTGATGAACATCAGGCCGGTGCCGCGGCGCGTTACCAGTTCATCCAGAATGGTCAACACCTGGCGGCGGACAGTCACGTCGAGGGCGGAGGTCGGCTCGTCGGCAATGATCAGGTCCGGCTCAGGGATCAGCATCATGGCAATCATGACGCGTTGGCCCATGCCCCCGGAGACTTCATGCGGATAGAGCTTGAAGACACGTTCCGGATCCCGGATCTGCACCGATTCCAGCATGGCGAGCGCCTTGGCCTTCGCTTCCGCCTTTGGCGAATTGTGATGCAGGCGATACGCTTCGACGATCTGCTGGCCGATGCGCATCAACGGGTTGAGCGAATATTTCGGGTCCTGCAGGATCATCGAAATGCGGTTGCCACGAATCTTTCGCATGTCCCTTTCGCTGGCTGCAAGCAGATCGGTATCCTTGAAGCGCATATGACTGGCAGTGATCTTTGCAACCTTCGGCGTCAGCTTTAGAAGGGCGCGACCGGTCTGCGACTTGCCTGATCCGGACTCGCCGACGATGCCGACCTTTTCCCGGCCGATGGTGAAGGACAGCCCGCGCACCGCATCGAAGCTGCGTTGCGGGGTCTCGAAGCGGATGGTCAGATCCTTGACGTCGATCAGCGGCTTATCCATTGCGGGGATCCAATACGTCGCGCAGGCCATCGCCCAACAGGTTGAAGGCAAGGCTGGTGATGAGGATGGCAGTGCCGGGAATGGCTGCGATCCACCAGCTGGTCATCACGAATTCGCGGCCGGATGACAGCATCGTACCCCATTCCGGGCTCGGTGGCTGAGCACCGAGACCGAGGAAACCGAGGCCCGCGGCCGTCAGGATGATCGCGGCCATATTGAGGGTGACGCGCACCACGACCGAGGGAATGCACATCGGCATGATATGGCTGAAGATGATGCGAAGACTGGACGCGCCCTGAAGGCGGACGGCGGCGATATAATCCGAGTGCCGAACGGTGAGCGTTTCGGCACGGGCAAGGCGAGCGATCGGCGGCCATGAGGCAAGCGAAATGGCAATAATCGCATTCTCGATGCCCGGACCAAGCGCTGCGACGAAGGCAAGTGCGAGGATGAGGTTGGGGAATGCGAGAAACACATCGACGATGCGCATCAGGACTGTATCCACCCATCCGCCGAGATAGCCCGCGGTGGTGCCGACGATAAGCCCGATCGGTGCGACGATGACGGTGGTCAGAAGCGCGATGTAGAGGGTGATGCGGGCGCCGAACAGCAGCCGGCTGTAGACGTCTCGGCCGAGTTCGTCTGTTCCCAGCCAGTGCTGCGCGGATGGGGCGAGCAAGCGTGCCGCGAGGTTCTGATCATAGATGTCGTGCGTCGCGAGAAGCGGTGCAAACGTCGCCGCGATCAGCAGGAAGACGATAACGCACAATCCGAACAGGGCGGAACCGTTGGCGCGCAACCGCCGCCATTGCAGCCACAGTTGCTGCATGCGGGCATGCGAGGGCGAGGTCGGAACCGGCGCGCGCAGCCAGGCGCCAAGTCCCGTTCGGGCATTGGCGGGCAGCGCGGTCGAAGGGGTGATGGCTTTGTCAGTCATGGCGGCCTCAGCGGGTTCTGGGGTCGAAGACGCGATAAAGAAGATCGCAGATCAGGTTGAGCGTCACGAAGATGACACCGACGAGAAGCGAGCAGCCAACCACGGCATTCATATCACCGACGAGAAGTGCGTTGGTGAGGTAGCGGCCGAAGCCCGGCCAGGCGAACACCGTTTCCGTCAGCACCGCACCCTCGAGCAGGAAGGCGTAAGAGAGCGCAACGACGGTCATCACCTGAACCGCGACATTGCGGAAGGCATGGATCCAGACGGTTCTCGCCCAGGACAGGCCTTTGACACGCGCGGTGACGATATATTCCTGGCCGAGCTGCTCGATCATGAAACTGCGCGTCATGCGGCTGATATAGGCGAGCGCGCCAAAGCCGAGGATCGAAGCCGGCAGGATGATGTGGCCGAAGACGTTGCGAAACACTTCCCAATTGCCAACGAGCGCCGTGTCGATCAGGTAGAAGCCCGTTATCGGCTCGATATCGAATTCGTAGATGAAATCGATACGTCCCGGCCCGCCGATCCAACCGAGCGTGGCGTAAAACAGCACCAGTCCCATCAGGCCGAGCCAGAAATTCGGGGCCGAATAACCGATCAGGCCCGTGAAGCGGATGACGTTGTCGAGCCAGGAATTACGGTACATGGCAGACAGAACGCCAGCCGGAATCCCAAGTCCGGTCCCGATGATGATCGACAGCGTGGCAAGCTCGATCGTTGCCGGGAAGACGCGTGCGATATCGTCGATCACGGGCTTGCCCGTCGTCAGCGCGTCGCCGAAATCGAGAACGACGATGCCTTTGAGATAGACACCGAACTGGTACCAGAGCGGTTTGTCCATGCCGAGCGCCGCCGACATCTTCTCATACGCCTCCTGCGTGGCATTATCGCCGAGGATGGAGGCAACCGGGTCGATCGGCAGCATTCTGCCGATGAAAAATGTGAGCGCCGCGAGGCCAAAAAGGGTGACGAAGACCGGTAGCAGCGTCTTGCCCAGAATGCTGAGCACGACGAGGACCGGATTAGGCTTCGTACCGTTCCCCGCATCGCTGCGGGGAACCGAGTGGGTGATGTCCGCCATGATGACCCGCCCTACTTGGAGGCCATATCGTAGTAGACGCGGAAACCGTTCCAGGTCCAGTTCTGAACCTTATCGCTGATGCCGAGGATATTATACATCTGGAACATGATCGCCGACGGCCCCTGCTGCATCGTGTCCTTCTGCAGCTGGTAGTAGATCTGGTTGCGCTTTTCCGGATCGCCTTCGAGAAGCGCCTCCTTGATCCGCTTGTTGAAGTCTTCGTTCTGGTAGGCTGAGCGCCAAGCCGGAATCTGCGTCAGCTTGGCTTCCGGGCGGTTGTCCGGATTGTAGATCAGGCGCGAGGCGTTGCCGTGCGCATCCGGTACACTGGTCTGCCAGGCGAGCATTCCAGTCTGGAATTCGCGGCCACGAATACGGGCAAACAACTGAGAATTGGCCATGCGCTCAAGGTTCAGTTTAACCCCGACCTTGGAGGCGTTCTGCTGGATGCTCTGCGCGATCGGCGCCGAGTGCGGCAGCGTGCCGATCAGCACGTTTGCCTCGAAGCCATTGGGATAGCCGGCTTCAGTCAGAAGCGCCTTGGCCTTTTCGATATCGAGCTTGAAGGGCTGGCCTTGTTCGGCATCGAGCGCACCGGTGGCGCCGAGCTGTGCAAAGCTTGCACGCGGCACGCCGAGATATTTCATCACCGACTTGCCAAGGCCGTCATAGTCGATCAGGTACCGCATCGCGAGGCGCACCTTCTCGTCCTTGAAAACCGGATCGAGCGCATTGAAAGTCCAGAAAAACAGCTGCGGCTTCAGGACACGTTCGACCTTCAGGCCGGGCTTGCCGTCGAGATCGGCCAGATCGTCCGGCGACAGGTCACGGGCGATATCGACGTCACCCTTCTGGAGCAGCAGGCGCTGGGTGCCCGGCTCGGCGACGTGGCGAATGAGCACGCGCTTGAGCTTGGCCGCCTTGCCGTAATAATCGTCGTTGGCTTGGAGTACGATAGATTCACCGGCATTCCATTGCACGAGTTTGTAAGGCCCGACGCAGGCGGTGTTGGTGGCAAGATACTTGTTGCCGAAATCGCCGTTGACTTCGTTCTTGGTCAGCGTCGCCTGATCCAGCAGCGCCGAAACGCGGTTCGCACCGATCGCCTGCAGGATGAGGTTGGTCGGATAGGGGTTGTCGAGCGTCAGGACAAGCGTGTTGTCATCCTTGGCAACGATACGGTCCTTCACCGTGTCCTTGGTGAAGCCGTATTCGGTCAGCGTCGCGGCGTTGCCGTAACCCAGCATCACGACGCGCTGCATTGACCAGGCGAGCTCCTTCGCAGTGGCGGCTTCGCCGCTCGGGAACTTCATGCCTTCATTGAGGTGGAAGGTGATCTGCTTGCGATCCTCAGACACGTCCCAGCTTTTCGCAAGCAGCGGCATGACCTTGGATTCATCCTTGGGATCGAAGTCGACAAGCGAGTCGCACGTGTTCTGCAGAAGCTCGTTGGTGACGACCTCGCCGACCTGAGCCGGATCGAACGTGCTGATCGCATCGACATTCCATGCCATGACAAGTGCCGAAGCCGGCGTCGCAGCGTGGGCAGGCAGAGCAATCGAGGTGAGCAATGCGGCGGCAGTGGCGGCAATCGCCCTCTTATGCTTGGCAAAGTGTTTCGTCATCATGCTTTCAGTTCCCCTGTTTTTGAATCTTGAACGCTGATTTCAGGCCGAGGGCTTTTCCGCCCCCGGCAGTTGGATCTCAGGCAGCCTCTTTCGGGCGTGGCTGAAGCGGCGGATTGACGTCTTCCGGGATCGGGCAGACGTATGCCGTCTTGCCCAGGCGCGCCTGATGGTCGGCCTTGGCGGCTGCCAGCAGTTCCGCGTCTTCCAGAAGATCGATCGCCGTGCCGGCCATCATCTTGGCGGCATGGGTCATGCCCTTGTGCGCGGCCGGCGTCTTGCCCTGCGCCGTCACCTGCCAGGAATGACCCGGCGTGCCGATGGCAATCGTCGCCGTATGGGCTTGGACGGTCGGCATGATCCAGCTGACATCGCCGACATCGGTAGAACCGATCATCGGCTCGCCTTGGACATCGAGCGGCACGATGAAATCACAAAGCGGCGTTTCCTCGCGGCGCGGCAGGCCGGTGCGCAGATAGGCGTTGTCGATATCATCATCGCTCAACGTCGCCTGGATTTCAGCGGCAAACGCCTTGTCGGCGGCGTCGAAAGGCACAGGGCCAAGCCGTTCGAGAATGCGCTGCATCGCCTCTTCCAGCGGCCGGTTGCCGAGCAGATTGGAGACCGCGCTCATGATGGAGATTTCGACCGTCGTGTCGGTCATCATCGCCGCACCATGTGCCACGCGCTTCACGCGTTCGTTGAGGTCGAGCATGCCCTTGAGGTCACGGGACCGGATGGCGTAACGCACGGCTGACTTCGCCTGCACGACGTTCGGCGCGATGCCGCCGGAATCGAGCATGGCATAGTGGATACGGCTGGATTCCGGCACGTGTTCGCGCAGATAGTTGACACCGACATTCATCAGTTCGACGGCATCGAGTGCCGAGCGGCCAAGGTGAGGTGCTGCGGCGGCGTGCGAGGCGCGGCCGGTAAAGCGGAAATCCATGCGGGTGTTGGCAAGCGACTGCGCGCGCGCGACTTCGGTGAAGGCACTCGGGTGCCAGGTGATCGCCGCGTCGACGCCATCGAAAGCGCCTTCGCGTGCCATGAAGGACTTTGCCGCACCACCTTCTTCAGCCGGGCAGCCGTAATACCGGACACGGCCCGGCGTGCCGGATTTCTCCAGCCAATCCTTGATCGCCGTCGCGGCAAGCATGGCGGCAGAGCCAAGGAGATTGTGACCGCAGCCATGGCCGTGACCGTTGCCCGGCATTGGTTTCGGCTCGGCAATGCCTGCTTCCTGGCTGAGGCCCGGCAGCGCGTCGTATTCGCCGAGGATGGCGATGATCGGTCCACCCTCCCCCGCTTCGCCCATCACGGCCGTCGGAATGCCCGCGACATTATCGGTTACGCGAAATCCTTGCTGGCGCAGCATGTCGGCATGCTCGGCAACAGAGGCGTATTCGGTATAGGCGATTTCAGGCATTCCCCAGACGCGGTCGCTGAGCGCTTCGAATTCCGCCTTGTGTTCGTCGACGAGATCCCAGATCGGCTCACTGTTCTGCATGGTAAAAATTCTCCAAGAAGGCTGCTGTTAAAGGTGTTTCTGTAGAAAACGGGCAAACGCGGAAAACACGGTGCGGCGGTTGTCCAGCCGGGCAAAACCATGCCCCTCGTGATCGATCCGCAGATAGTCGCAGTCGTGTCCGAGGCCGCTCAGGCAGGAATAGACGTCTTCGCTCTGGCCCATCGGTACGCGCGGATCGCGGTTGGCATGGACGGTCAGCAAGGGTGCCTTCATCCGGTCGATGCGGTTGATCGGCGAGAACCGCTCCAGTGCTTCGCGCATCACAGTCGGATCGCCATACTCGGCAACCCGCTGCTGCCGTCCCCAGGGGCCGGTTGCGCGCAGATGGGTGAGGAAGTTTCCGACGCCGTAAAAATCCACGCCGAGCGACCAGAGGTCCGGATCTTCCGTCAACGCCGAAAGGACCATGAACCCGCCATAGGAGCGGCCGAACACGCCGATGCGATCGTCATCGACGTCGTCACGGGCACCGATCGCCAGCCTGATCGCCCGCAGATCGGACACGGTATCCATCCGGTTTTCGCGATCGTCGAGTTGATGGAAGGAGCGGCCATAACCGGTGCTGCCGCGAACGTTTGGCGCAACGACCATGACGCCCTGGCTCAGCAAGAACTGCACGTCGGCGCGAAAATCCGGACGCCACTGCATTTCCGGGCCGCCATGCATGATGAACAGCACGGGGTATCCCAGCAGCGGAGGCGGCGATGCCGGAACGTAGACGCATGCCGGGATCAAGCGACCATCGAAGCTTTCAAAGCGCTCGACAACCGGTTCGACAAAGTCGCCGCCATCGAAGCCGTTCGTATGTGGCGCGACGAGTTGTTCGAACTGGCCAGTCACGAGGTCGACCTTCCAGAGAGATGAGGGCTTCGACGCACTTTCCAGGGGGAAGACGAGCGACTGACCATCTGGCGTAAAGGCGACAGAGGTAATGACGCCGCTGGGTTGGTGGTCGAAACGGATTGAATTGCTACCATCGCGATCTGCGATGCCGATCCGGCTCCAGCCATCCTCATTGACTGTGAAGGCGATGCGGTCCTGACCGGGAGACAGCGCCATCGCCTCGATATCGCAGCCTGAGAACTCCAGCACAGGCGTGGTCTCGCCGCCTTCGGCCGAAAACCTCGAGATGGCCATGAAGTCGCGATTCTGATCGCTGATTGTCAAACCACCGGTGCCCTCCTTAAAAAGCCGGGCGGAAAGATAGCGCGCCTTGCCGTCATGCGGCATCAGTGGCGCAAGAGAACCGGTGGCCATATCGAGACGATAGATGTCCTGGTCATTGCCGGAGCGCAGCGATTCTCGCACCAGGAGCGACTGGCCATCCGGCATAAACGCAAGAACTTCTCGCATGCCACTGCCGACATGGACAACCTTCGTTTCGCGGCTCGCGATGTCGGTGACGTGGACGTCCATGTCATAGGGTGAACGAGCGTTGGAAGTATACGCAATACGCGTTCCCTCAGGCGACCAGGCTCCCCAAAAATGCACCACGGTCGTGGCGGATGTCAGCGCAACAGGCTCTGCCGTCAGGTCCGTGAGCAGCCAGAGCTGATGACGCTCATCGCCGCCACAATCCATTGTGAAGAGGATTTGCGGTCCCTTCGGGTTGAAGGCAAAAGCCCCGATGGGTTCCGGCATTTCAGTCAGCTGACGTGCCTGCCCTCCCGCAAATGGACGGATCCAGATCTGGTGAAACCCGGTGGCGTCCGATAGGTATGCAAGCCACTGCCCATCAGGTGATACCGCCGGCGATTTGACGGAGCAGATCCCGATGAATGGCAGGATCGCGGATGCGTCGATCGTTCTCGTCATCGATGGTTATGCTCCAGATTGAGGTCTCGGTTGTCGGCCAGCTGGTGCAACAGCCTCTCGGATGCGGCCTTGAGCTCGTCGAAGAGCGGGCCTTTGGTCGACTGGTGGTTGGCTTCCGTAACGATGGTGAAGCCGGCTTCGGGCCAGGCTCGATGCAGCCGCCACGCTGAAAGCATCGGCGTCACCGTGTCGTAGCGGCCATGGACGATCTGGCAGGGAAGATGCCGGATGTGGTCGATATCGACGAGCAGCTGCCCCGGCTTCAGAAACGCACCGTTGACGCAGTAGTGGGTGAAGATGCGGGCGACGGCGAGGGCCGCCTTGGGATCCATTAGGGCGGCGACATGGGCAGGATCCGGCAGGAACGTCTGCGTCTTCGCTGAAAAGCCGCGGAGGCTCAGTGCGGCGGCGGCTTCCACCTGCGGGTTTCCGCTCGTCAGGCGGCGGTGGTATGCCGATAGCAGGCCACCGCGTTCGTTTTCCGGAATGAAGTCCGCGAACTCCTCCCATTCCTCGGGAAAGATCGAGCGGACACCGTTAAACCACCAGTCGATATCGTCCGGGCCGGCCAGGAAAATTCCGTGCAGGCGAAAGCCGAGGCACCGTTGCGGATACGCCTGTCCATAGGCAAGTGCCAGGCAGCTGCCCCAGGAACCGCCGGCGACCACCCACCGTTCGATACCGAGCGCCGTGCGGACACCCTCAATATCTTCGATCAGCGCATCGGTCGTGTTTCCGGTAAGCTCGGCATGAGGGGTAGATTTCCCTGCGCCCCGCTGATCGAAAGTGATGATGCGGAACGCAGAGGCATCGAATGTCTTGATCTGCTGTGGCGAGATGCCGGCACCTGGCCCTCCATGCAGGATGACGACCGGAACACCGTCTTTGCTCCCGAATTCCTCGACATGCAGGACATGCATTTCGTCAGCTTGCACGAGATAGGTAAGGGGCTGTTGGCTTTGAGGCATTTCGATAAGCACCACGACAACGTCCAATATGCATAAAATTTATGCATGTATAATATTTAATCATGATGTCGCGGAGAGACAGACACGTCCAATGAAAATTGGTGATGGGCCATTCCAAAGCAGAATAGTTTTACCTCGTAAGTCTCGTGAGAAGCTGTCCTTCAACTGCGAGCACTAACGGAATTGGTCCCGTTGTGGCTGCCTCGGCCGCTACCCGCCACTCATCGTATCAACAGGATGGGTTCATCGCGCACGGCATTTGATAACTTCGAAAAATTTCGAAGACCTGTGGAAAACAAAAACCAGTCGGGCTTCTAGACACCGACGGTCTTCACACAAAATCACCGCTTCACTTCCTCTGATGCAGCACCACCCCGAGTTCATGCCACTCACGACCGTCTTTGCGGATAAGGTCATCGGCTGAGGCTGGGCCCATGCTGCCGGGGGCGTAGGGTTCTGGAACCGAGCCGTCTTCTGCCCAGGCGTCCAGGAAAGGCTGGACGGCAGCCCATCCGGCTTCGATACTGTCGGCGCGTTGAAACAGCGCCTGATCGCCGATGAACAGGTCGTAGATCAGGGATTCGTAGCCCGTCGTGTTGCCGATGTCGAACCTGTCGGAATAGCGGAAATCCAGTGTCACCGGCACTGTCTCGACGGATTGGCCGGGGCGTTTGATCGAGATTTCCATGCTCATCCCTTCATCCGGCTGAACCTGGATGACGAGCCGGTTGGGCGGCAGACGACGCGTCACGTCCGTTTCGCGAAACTGGGCAAATGGGACCTTGTTGAACGTGATGACGATTTCCGTGTCGCGGGCGGTCAAAGCCTTTCCCGTCCTCAAGTAGAACGGTACACCGGCCCAGCGCCATGTATCGGCATAAAGCTTGAGGGCCACATAGGTTTCGGTCCGACTGTCGGGCGCGACATCCTTGGTGTCCCGGTAGGCTGACAACGACTTGCCGCCGAGATCGCCCGAACCATAGGCGCCGCGCACGCTGTTTGCGGCAGCCTCTTCAGCCGAATAGACACGCAGCGCTTTCAGCACCTTGCCCTTCTCGTTTCTAATAGCCTCGGCATCGAAACTGTTCGGGGGTTCCATCGCGATCATGGCCAGCAACTGGAACAGGTGGTTCGGAACCATGTCGCGGAGAGCACCTGTCGCATCGTAGAACTTGCCGCGACTGCCGACATCGACAACCTCCGCCGCCGTGATCTGAACATGGTCGATATGGGTGTTGCTCCACAGGCCCTCGATGATCATGTTGGCAAAACGGGCCGTCATCAGGTTCTGCACAGTCTCCTTGCCGAGAAAATGATCCAGCCGGTAGACCTGGGTTTCCTCGACATTCGACAATATACGGGCATTGAGAGCCTTCGCCGAGGCGAGATCGGTCCCGAAGGGTTTCTCGATCGCGACGCGCCGGAAGCATGTCTCGGTTTCCTGCATCAGGCCATGTACTGCCAGCTTCTCGACGATAGGTCCGAACAGAACGGGCGGGACGGCGAGGTAGAAAGCAGCATTTGCCGTCGATCCAAGCCGCGTTTCAATCGCCTGATAGATATCGTCCCTGGTGAAATCGCCGCTCATATAGGAAATGCGGGATCGCAGACTGAACCAAGCGTCGTCTTTGCGGGTCGGCTCTTCGCCGTCTGGGCTGAGATGGGTGAGGAACTCATCGAGCCGACCGCGCAGAAATTCGTCGTCGCCTTCATCGATCCCGACGCCGAGGATAGCGAGATCGTCTCCGACCAGGCCGCTGCGTGTCAGGTTGATGATCGCCGGAATGAGCAGGCGACGCGTCAGGTCGCCGGTGGCGCCGAAGATGACGAGAGTAACGGGCGGTGCTTTTTTCGGAATCACGCATAGCTCCTTCCATGAGGTCCTCACGGGGATATAGGCTTCTCGGTGCAACCAGCAATTCTCGAAAGGGAAATAGAGGCAAGTTGCGAGAAGGGTCGGCGCCGCGACGACTTGGCATCCGCGCCCCGACGAATACTCACACCGGACCCGCATATCCAAGCCACCTTCCGCATCCGACAAACGCGGGATGCAAAGGAACATCGGCGAAACGGCGTTGTTTGTGAGGCGGCGAGCAATTTGGAGACCGGCATGGATCAGGCAAGCGCTTTCAACAGACGCAATCTTCTGAAACTTGGAGCCGCAGGCGCAACGGGGGTGGTGTTGTCCACGACGGTTGCCGGCGCTCAGAGCTACCCCGCACCGACGCAGGTGGACACCGGCATGGTCGAGGACGGCAAGGTCAAGTTCCCGGAATGGCGCGGGCCCGATGAGACCCCGAGCGGAAACCCGTCAGCGCCGCTTCCTCCGGAAGATAGGGTCGGCTTTGCGGTCGTAGCTCTCGGTCGTCTCAGCCTCGAAGAAATACTTCCCGCCTTTGGCGAAACGAAAAAATCGAAACTCGTGGCACTCGTGTCCGGAACGCCGGAGAAGCTATCGGCCGTCGCCCGGCAATACGGCATCGCTGAGGATGCCTGTTACGATTACGAGAGTTTCGATGCCATCAAGGCCAATCCGGACATCAAGGCCGTCTACATCGTTCTGCCCAACAGCATGCATCGCGAATATGTCGAACGGGCAGCGAGGGCAGGCAAGCATGTCCTTTGCGAGAAGCCCATGTCGATCAGCTCGGCGGACGGGCAGGAAATGGTCAAGGTTTGCGAAGAGCAGAACGTCAAGCTGATGGTGGCCTACCGCATCCAGTACGAAGCCGCCAATCTCTACCTCGCCGAAAAAGTCCGCAGCAAAGCCTATGGCCGCCTTGTCGGAATGTCCGCGATCAACGTTCAGACGGTTGCCGAAAACGGTGCCGAGCAATGGCGGCACAAGAAGGCTCTTGCCGGT
Source organism: Rhizobium sp. NFR12 (assembly GCF_900108545.1). Classification (NCBI taxonomy): domain Bacteria; kingdom Pseudomonadati; phylum Pseudomonadota; class Alphaproteobacteria; order Hyphomicrobiales; family Rhizobiaceae; genus Rhizobium; species Rhizobium sp. NFR12. Next base: position 447,176 of record NZ_FNWM01000003.1, read on the forward strand.
GGCGGATCACTCCCTGACATTGGGCTTTACTGCCTGAACACCGCACGCTTCCTGACAGGTGAGGAACCGGTCGAAGTCATGGCGACGCACTACAGCCCCGAAGGTGACGCTCGCTATGCCGAGGTCGAGGAAACGGTCTCGTTCACCTTGCGCTTCCCATCCAATTTCATCGCCAACTGCTTCACCAGCTATGGCGCGCGAGACGACAAGCATCAGCGGCTCAATTTCGAAAAGGCCACCGTGGATATGGCGAACGCCTACAAATACGACGGCCAGAGCCTGACTGTCACCGAACTGGACGGCGAAAAGTCCGTGCAGAAGAAGGTCGAGATCGCGCTCAACAACCAGTTTGCGGCCGAGATCGACCACATGGCGACCTGCATCATCGAGGACCGCAAGCCACGAACGCCCGGCGAGGAAGGTGTGCAGGATCATGTTGTGATGGAAGCAATCTACGAGTCAGCGCGATCGGGAGCGCCCGTGAGGCTCCATGCCCCAGACCGACTCGACGCCTTCCGCGGACCACCAGCTGCGGTCGAACTCTGACGCCGGTGTTTGCGCAAGCGCTTGTGTCGTGGACGTGTTCACAAGTTCAACCAGCGCTCTACCCATACGGGAGATTCGCCCTATCTCCGTTTTACAACAATGAAAGAGACAGATGAAAAAGCTCGCAATTATAATCATTTCGATCATGACCGCGTTTACCGGATACGTGCCCGCGCAGGCCATGCCGAAGGCAGCGATTACCGCGGCTGCACCGTCGGCTGACGTCCAGCAGGTCCAGTACCGCAACGACAACCGCCGTTACGTCCCCCGTGGCGAGCGTCGATACAACAATCGCTACGATCGTCGTGACCGCTACGATCGCCGCAACCGTTACAGCAACCACCGCCGCCATGACCGTCGCTACGACAACCGTCGTCGCAACAACACCGGCGCCATCATCGGCGGCTTGGCTGCAGGTGCACTCATCGGTGGTGCGATCGCTTCGCAGAACCGCAACGGCAGCAGCAGCTGCGCAGCGCGTTACCGCTCGTATCGCGCTTCGGACAACACCTACCAGCCGAACTCGGGCCCACGCCGGGTTTGCCGCTAACATCTTCACCGGTGCGTAAATGAGAGACCCCGCCAGCAATGGCGGGGTTTTTCGTTTTTTGGACCACGGCAGCGGATCGGCGGCCGTGTCACCTCACCTTCGGAGTTATTCCGAACCGCCCCGAACCCTCTCCCAGCAGCAAATGTTCGGCCAACGGGTGCCCTTGCAGGAACCTCGCCGCCGACTGGTCGTTTGCTTTGCATGAAGCCTTAACGCCATCCCGGCTATGGCTGCGAAATCGAGGAGAACACCATGGCAAGCGGTCAATTGAAAGCACTGCTCGGCGTACTCGCCGTTGCTGGATTTCAGAACAGGGACAAAATCGCGGAGCTCCTACGGGGCGTGAACAAGACCCAACCGGCTGGAGCGAACACCGCTCCGGAGACCAGTCCCCGGCAGACAAGTGGTCTTGAGGGTCTGCTCGGCAAGCTTACGGGCGGCAAGGAAGCAGGCGGCCTTGGCGGAATTCTCGGAGGACTTGCGTCCGGCGGTGTCTTGAGTGGTGGTCTGGGTGACCTCCTGAAAACCTTCCAGCAGAACGGATATGGTCAGAAGGCCGAATCTTGGGTCAAGCCCGGATCCAACGAGGATATCGATGGGGATCAGCTTGCCGAAGCGATCGGACCCGAAGTTCTCGATGAACTGGCAGCGAAAACAGGACTGTCGCGAGATGAGATACTTGCGCGGCTGAGCAAGGATCTTCCCCGCGCGGTCGATGAGCTGACCCCGGATGGCAAGGTTCCCGCAGACGACCCAACATCGACAGTGTGATTGGAAGGGGCACCATCCCTTCATCCTCAAGCAAAACGGTAGATCCCTATGAAACTTTCAGACGATGCGCGTTCCATCCTCGTGTTTGCGGCCTATCATCAACTCCTTAGCGGTGACCCCGTAAAGGAAGTCGTTCTGGACGATGGTGCTGGTCATCACGCAAGCTCGAAGGGCAAGGCAGAACTCGAAGACGGCGGCCTCATCCGCATCGACGGAAAAAGAGCGGAGATTACCGACGAAGGTCAAAGCGTTCTCGCAACTGTCATCGACGCCATTCGAAACGCCACGGCGGGCTGAAGCAGAGAATAAGCTCAGCGTTTGAGGGCCTGGTTTTCTTCGACGATCCGACTTCCATCTCAAGAAACAAGCCTCTGCTCTCAGGATGAGACAGAGGCTTCGTTGCGTTCCCCTTCGGTCAGTCCTGAAGGTTTCTCGTCCGACACGCATCTCAGGGGAGCCCTGCTGCTCGTGATCCGCAGGTCCGGGTCACAGCCGAGAGATTGCCGGCCACGCTGACGCCGGTCGGCTCGATCGTGCTGCTATGATGCTTCGGTTCGTCATCGCTCAAGGTTGTAGGCGTGCCTCTCCGCTGCCGTATAGGCAGAGTGGTTTCAGTTGGCATAATCAAAAACCCCACACCGTCAGCGAGAACCGCGTATGGTCGAGGTGAGCAGGCATTGAAAAAGAAATCCCGCCTCGAGAGGCGGGATTATCACTTCAGTCGACCAACGCTCACTAGCACGCAGATCTTACGCTGCGATCTCAGCCGGCGCCTGTGCACGGGCGGATGACCTGACGCGGCGGCTGCGGACCGGTCTTGTCACCTCGGCAATGATGGAGGCTGCAACGATCTGTCCGAGTTCGGCAGCACTTGTGATGCCCTGAATGAACGGACGTTTGTGCAGAAGATATGAGACAGCCGGGACGTACAGTCGCCTCACCGGTCGCACGCCCGCGATCAGCGGTCGGCACTGGTCGTCCACGTCAATCCCGCCCGTACGGCGGTGATTGCCAATGGCTGTCATCGTCTTTGCCTCGGATATCAGCCCTCGTTCGATAAGGGATGGGAATGGCAGGTCGGTCGCCGACAGAGTTTTCTGGCCCGTGGCGTCGATAAACGTATCGAAGCGCATGGTGGTACCGCCGATTTCGACAGTAGCGCCCCGTTCAAGACCTTCTTTCACGATCTCCGAGTCATCGCCAAGGGCAACGATACCAAGACAACCGCTCCGATGAAGCGCAAGTAGGCGCTCGATCGACAGGTGTGGAACGGTCGCATAGTCGTCAGCGAAAATGCTCTTGAAGTTCCGGTTGAACCGGCCAAGGTCGTCAGCGTTCATAAAGCCGACCGCCGTCTCGATGATCTCATGGGTAATGAGAATGGCGTAGCGCCACGGAACAGTGTGCTTCTGGGCATAGTTCCGCTTGGCTTCGGTAAGGTTAGACGCCGCCCATTCGAACGGGTCTTCCTTGTCGCGAACCCCGTAATACGCAACGGCGAACGTATCGACAGTCAAGCCGTCTAGACCGATGGCCTTGGAATATTCCGGATCGGCAACAGCAAGTTCCTGGCGAAACAGCTCGAAAATGTCATCGAGCAGTCCGCTGCTGCCAAGCGCGATGCGGTCATCGACCGCCTGCTGCGTGCAGATCTTCGGCTCAAGATAGGGGATCGGAAAATAGAAATCGGCTTCGGGAAGAAGACCCTTGCGGGACATCATCACGATATCAAGAGCCTGGCCGTCCGCGTTGAAGGAGTACTTAAGTTCGCCACCCTTGCTTTTGGTGAATTCACCGAACTTGGTTGCGACCGTCATGACGGCATCAATCGCACTCAGCGAAGTCCCCAAAATTCCGATCTTGCCGCTCGGGATGCTCTGCAATGCGGTCGCGGGCCATGGCGCCTCGAAGAAGCCGGGCGACGTCTCAGGTTCGGACGGAAAGCTATGTCCGGTCGCAATGACGACGTAATCGAACAGCGCCTCTGCGCCGCCATGTTCAGGGCTCAGGCACAATTTGAACTGATCACCGACAGGCTGAACGTCGTCGACGGATGCGTTCTCAAACACGTCGACCGTATGCCTGGAGGCCCGCGATGCGTCGATGATCGCGTCGAACTGAGATCTGAAATAATCGCCAACCACGACACGCGGATAGAATGCACGGTCTGTGATTTCCGAGCGAGCAACACCAATCTCGTTCAGGTACTCGTCGGACTGGAGTGCCAGCCAGTCGTGGAGCATCACCGGCAGAGCCGGCACCTCGATGCTCGGTATATTCGACAGCATCGCGAGGTCGTTGATGCCCCGCTGGTAGGGTGTTCCCTTGCCGGCGACGTCGGTTCGCTCGAAAATTGCGATATCCAGGGAGGCGCTGCATTTCACGAGGTCCTGCAGTGCGAATATGGCTGTCGGACCCGATCCAATAATGGCTACGCGTTTACGCATCTTAATCTCCTGCCCCGCGGAAAGCGGCGCACATTGACAGAACAACCGACATCGAAAGATGTTCCCCATCTGTCCAGACTGAGCAAACAGCAACGAGCCGGGTTTCACCTTGCTGATATGGGGATTCCTCCGCGATCTGCGATGTCTCGCGTGCCTTCGTGTCGTGTCGGTCCGCTACCGTACAGGCGCAACATGTTGATGAGGCGCTCAACGAGTCCCATGTATCGGGGAAGCAATCACAGAGATGGATACGATGGTTTCAAGGATCAGGAGAACGCTGACCATGGGCGAACGCGCGGCCGCCTTCGAGCACACCAATGCCGTTGCGCGCGAGACTGCAGATGACGAACGGCGACGTCGAGAGGAAAAAAGCGAGCGCCTCCGGAAACTTCGACTGGCGGCAGAGCAAGGTGACAAGTCGAAGTGTTCGGCTGGATGAAACTTTTCATGCCAACCGTCATTAAGGCTCCTCCACATCAAGAAAAGTGAGGAAACACGATGACCCTTCAAGGCAAAAAAATCGCCATTCTTATCGCTCCGCGCGGCACTGAAGAGCCCGAGTTCAAGCAGCCGAAAGACGCGGTCGAGGCAGCCGGTGCCACGGTCACTGTCATCGGCCTTGAAAGCGGCGAGGCCCAGACGAACAACAACGACCTCGACGCCGGGAGCAGCTATACCGTTGACAAGACGGTCAGTGATGTCTCGGCTGACGAGTTCGACGGCCTCGTCATTCCGGGCGGATGCGTGGGCGCCGACAAGCTGAGAGCCGACAAGGCGACGATCGCCTTCGTGCACGCATTCTTCCAGCAGGCAAAACCCGTGGGCGTCATCTGTCACGCACCGTGGCTTCTCGTCGAAGCAGACGTCCTGAATGGCCGGACGGTGACATCGTATCCGACAGTTCGCAAGGACATTGAGAACGCTGGTGGCATCTGGGTCGACAAGGAAGTTGTTGTCGACAAGGGGCTCGTAACGAGCCGAACCCCGAAGGATTTGCCGGCTTTCTGTGCGAAGATCGTCGAGGAATTCGAAGAGGGCAAACACCCACAGCAGGCCCGTAGCGCCTGAGTGACTACTCAGGATGCGGCTCCCCGATGGGCCGCATCCTCAGCCGGCGAGCATATTAGCTTGCGCTGGAACCAGGAGCACTATTCTGGCGTTTTTCGATTTTGAAGGAGCGCCAGATGATTGCAGCCACGCCCGTCCGTTATTCCCCAGACCTCGAAACAGTCAAACCTGATGAGCGCGAGACGATCTCGGGTCTTATCGATCAGTTCGACATCATTCTTGAAAAGACCGCAGAGGATTACGGCCATGCCGTTCGGTCCGTGCACGCAAAAGCACACGGCATCCTTGAGGGTACAATGACCGTCAAGAGCGGGCTGCCGCCGGAGTTCGCGCAAGGTCTGTTTGCCAAACCGGGCGAACATCCGGTCTACATGCGTCTTTCCACAAACGCCGGCGACATCTTGCCCGACGCTGTTGCTCTTCCACGCGGGTTGGCGATCAAGGTTGTCGGCGTCGAGGGTACTCGCCTGCCGGGCGCGGACGGCAATAACCAGGACTTCGTGATGGTCAACGGCCCGATCTTCCAGACGCCGGATCCGAAGAAATTTCTCTCCAGCCTCAAGCTCCTTGCCAAGACCACGGACAAGCTGGAAGGCACAAAGACCGTGATGTCCAGCGTGCTTCAGACCGTCAACAAGGGCCTCGAAGCCGTCGGCGTGACGAGCCCCACCATTCAGTCGCTCGGCGGCGCGCCGAATGTCGATCCGCTCGGCGAGACCTATTTCAGTGTCACGCCGTTCCGCTATGGTGACTACGTCGCGAAGTTCCGCGTGAAGCCGATCTCACCGGATCTGACCAAGCGCACCGGAACCGAAATCGATGCCAGCGTCCGCGAGAACGCCATCCGTGAGACGGTCCAGGCGGAAATGCAGGAAACGCGAGGCCTTTGGGAATTCCAGGTCCAGCTCTGTCGCGATATTGAAGCGCAACCGATCGAGGATCCGACCGTAGAATGGAAGGAAGACGAAGCTCCGTTCGTGACCGTTGCCACTTTGAGCGCCGCTCCGCAGGATAGCTGGAGCGACGCCAAGGTGCAGAAGGTCGACGAGGAAATGCGGTTCAGCGTCTGGACCGGACTTGCAGATCACCAGCCTCTCGGCGGCATCAACCGGGCACGTAACGAAACCTACCGCCACTCTGCCGATTTCAGAGCCAAGTTCAACGGCTGTCCGTTCCACGAACCGCAGCAGTAAACGCACGGCAAACACCGGATTTCGGCGAGATCGACGTCTCGCCGAAATTTTGCGTTTAAATTTCAAAAGAAGACGGCACTGGTGGATAGGCCGCACGGATTGTCCTCACATTCTGCTGCGCCTCGAAACGGCCGGAACTATGCGGCTCGCGGACTGTTCGCCTCCTTGAATGAAAGGAAATGCGATGAAGCCCGAAGATGAACCCAGTATCGACAAAATGAGAGACCCGCCTGAAGTCCGAAAGAAGAAGGGACTGTTAGGGCGCGGAGTGATCGTCGTGCTTGGCATATACGTGCTCGGCGCCTTCAGCCTGTATATCGCAATCGTCATCTACGGGCTCATGAGCTCGTCGTGACAGGACTGGAAGGAATGACCGTGAAGAACCCACCGGTTACCGAGGACGCCGACAAAACGCTGATCGAAAATGATGGGCACCAGCGCTTCAAGGAAAGCGTCGACACGACGCGAACTCCGGAGCAGGAACGCAAAGACGCCCCGGAGAAAACAGGTACGCCCGGATACGGCACAACCAAGTGAAAGGGCGCTGATGTCACAGAGCGGAAATCAAGGCCCGGACTGGTGGTTCGCCTGGCTGGGCCGGGACAACACAGGCACTGGCATGCTGCGGTTCCTAGCGCTGCCGCTGTCGTTCATCGTGGTGGTCGGAATTATATTCTGGACCATCTGGCCATCGTGAATCTCTGACCAGAAGGAGAATAAAATGAGTGACGACAAAAAGACCGGAAGCGATGCAGATCGCACGAGCGAGAATGCCGACAAGGACCGTGAGGATTTGCTGAAGAAGGCCGAAAAAGGCCTTGAAGACGCCAAGGGCGAAAAGCCCGAGGGCGAGATCTGAAACGTCTCAAGCAGAATAGGTCTGGCCGGTCGCGAAACCGGCCAGACCCTCAGATCAGAACTGGCGACGCAGGCCGAATGTCACAGCATGGCTGCGGAAGTCGGTGCTCGACGTGGATCCGTCGCGGGCCTCGAAGTTGAAATCGTCGGCAGCTGTGAAGCGATACCCGATATCAAACGTCGTGTTGTCGAACAGCGAAGTGTTCGTGAACAGACCGATAGCCTGCAGATTGATGCCGACGCCGGCATCAAGGTGGTAGGCGAACTGGGTGTCGGAATCATCCATCAGCGTGCCGGTACCGGTTCCGCTGACGCCCTGCTTGCGCAGTTCCAGGTTCATGAAACCTGCACCGCCGCCGACGTAAGGCGTGATCGCGCTGACTGCGCCTTCAGCTGCAAGCGGGATATCGAGATAGCCATTGACATAGCCCTGGAACGAGCGAGCGTCGCCGTAGGAGTCGATACCACCAACGCCGCCAAATCCGGAAACGCTGTGTTCGTCGACAGACGCGCTGCCATAACCAAGTTCAAGCTCGAGGCGCGGCGAAACGAAGCCCATCGATCCGAAGTTATAGCCGGCGCGCAGTGCGCTGTAGTAGCCGACGTCATACTCGGTGGACACCGACGCGGCGCCGAAATCAAAGCCTGTATCGTCAAGGAAGTTTACGGAGCTCAGCGAACCAAAGTAAAAACCAGACGTCGCCGGTGCGGCAAGCGGAGTTTCCATGGGCGCGAGATCTGCGGCAGACACCGGGACTGCGATTGCCGAGGCGAGGAGAACGGTGGCCAGGGCTTTTGAGAGAGTGTTCATGACATATCCTTTAGTGGTCCGATGCCTGATCGGTGATTCAATCCACTATCAGAGTCGCGCTGTTTGCTAACGGAAAGAGCTAATAAAGATGATCTTGCAGTAGCGACTGCACAATCACAGTTGCAAGTCCGCCACATGACTTCTGTCAAGTTTAGCAGGTCTTTCGCGCTCGGGAGCCGGCAACGTGCCTTATCCCAGACCCAAGGCGGATCTCGCTGCCGCATCGGCCTGTTCATTTCCGGAGATTCCGGAATGCCCTTTGCACAATTGAATTGCTATAAGCGGGTTGTGCTCCAGGAGAGTGTCCAATTCGCGCCAGACATCTGCATCCGGGATTGGCCGACGACGTTCGTGCGGGTTTGATCTTACCCGCTTCCAGCCGTTGCCGCGCCACATGAACCGCCATCGACGACACCCTTCGACGACGTGGGCGGAATCGGTCCAGATCACCGCAGCCATTCCCGTCGCTTCGGCTTCAAGCCAAGACGCCGCGCGCATGACAGACAGCACCTCGAACGAATTGTTCGAGCTGCCGATCGTCGTCCCCGAGGCGACATGGATCTGCACGTCGCCTTTGAAAGCGACGATCGCCCAGCCGCCAGATCGGGAAGTGGCGTCGAACGAACCGTCAGTATAGACCTGGAAGATATCGGTCATCGGGGAAAGCATAGCATCGACAGATCCGGCGACAATGTCCACTTGCTTGACCGAGCCTGCCGATTTCTCCCCATCCATCACGATCAGCGCCTGAAGGTCGCGAACAGCTTTCGGACGCTGTCTCCGCCCAAGATGACGAGGTCGAACTTCCGGCCAAACAGCAGCCACTCCCAACAGATACCCTTCATCTGCCAGTGCACGGCGCGGCTGCACGCGGCAGGAGTCCACAAGGGTGACAGCTGTCCCTTGTCTTCAGCCTTGGCAAAGATGCGCTCCATGTTTTTAGTGTGCTCAGCGCTGAGGGCGTCCATCTCCTGCAGGACAGGTTCGAACTCATGTTCGAAGTTCGTTCTCAGAAGGATCGTGAGGAGCCGCTGACGCTGGACGTCGCTTGCGAGCATCCCAAACCAGTCGAGAGCAATGGTTTCCACCGCCGAGATCGGATCAGTATCCTCGCAACCCGAGCCGGCAGCGTCGCTCATGTCGACCCGGGGAAGCTGCGCCGCGTTGTAGAGTTGGAGGAACAGGTCGCTCTTGCTGGCAAAGTGCCAGTAGACCGCTCCACGTGTGACACCCGCGGCAGCCGCGATTTCGTCCAGAGTACTGTTGGCGACGCCCTTCTCGAAAAAAAGCTGCTCGGCTGCGGTCAGGACGGCACAGCGCGTCTCGGCCGCTTCGGCTTTCGTTCGTCTCATCCTTGTCTCCTCTTCCCGCTCTCCCCTACTCCGCCGGTTTGGGAGCTGCCTTTTCTGCTTCGTGGTTCGGCTCCTTCACGCGGAAGACTTTCATCACGAAGACGAAGAACACGGGAACGAAGAAGATGGCCAGCAAGGTCGCCGAGATCATCCCGCCGAGCACGCCGGTGCCGATCGCATTCTGACTGGCAGCACTGGCACCAGTGGCAATTGCCATTGGAACGACGCCGAGGGTGAACGCAAGCGACGTCATCAGGATCGGGCGGAAGCGCAGATGCGCTGCCTCGACCGTCGCATCGAACGTGGAGCGGCCTTCGGCGCGGAGGTCCTTGGCGAACTCGATGATCAGAATGGCGTTCTTCGCCGACAGACCAATAATGGCGATCAGACCCACGAGGAAGTAGACGTCATTCGACATTCCCCGAAGCATGACGGCCGCAACCGAACCGATGACGCCCAGCGGCACCACGAGCATGACCGAGATCGGGATCGACCAGCTTTCGTACAAGGCTGCCAGCAGCAGGAACACGAAGAGCACGCTGAGCGCGATCAGGGCGGGTGCCTGCGACCCCGACTGGATTTCCTGCAGCGACTGGCCGGTCCATTCGTAACCGAAACCGTTCGGCAGTTCGCCGGCAAGCCGTTCCATCTCGGTGATGGCGTCACCGGAGGAGAAGCCCGGTGCTGCCTGGCCGGCGATGCGGATCGACGGGTAGCCGTTATAGCCAACAACCTGCGACGGGCCCCGGACCCATTCGACCGACGCGAATGAGGCCATCGGCACCATGCCGCCATTGGCGTTGCGGACGTTGAGCCGCAGCAGGTCTTCTGTCTTCATGCGCTGCTTGCCGTCGGCCTGAACCTGCACGCGCTGCATGCGTCCCGCATTCGGGAAGTCGTTCACATAGGACGAGCCGAGGTTTGCGGTGATCGTCGAGTTGATGTCGCCGAATGTGACGCCGAACGTGTTGGCCTTCTCGCGGTCGATAAGAAGGTTGACCTGCGCTGCATCCGGCATGCCTTCGATGCGAACGCCGGCGAGAACCGGGCTCTTGGCGATTGCGGCCATCAACTGGTCGCGCGCCGCGCCAAGTGCCGTCTGGCCGTTGCCGGCACGATCCTGCAATCGGAAGGTAAAGCCGGACGAGTTGCCGAGACCCTGGATCGGCGGCGGCGACAGCGAGAACGCGATCGCATCGCGGATGCCAAAGATCTGGCCGTTGATCCGTTTGGCGATCGCATCAGCCGAATCCTCGGGACCGCGATCCGACCAGTCCTTTAGGGTGATGAAGGCGAGCGCGGCATTCTGGCCGCTGCCGGAGAAGGAGTAGCCGTTGATGGCGATAATGCGCTCGACGGCCTTTTCACTCAGCGCGATCTTTTCGATCTGCGCGACGACCTCGGTGGTGCGGTCGGTGCTTGCCTCGGCCGGTGCCTGAACGTCGACGATCAGGAAGCCTTGGTCTTCGTTGGGCAGGAACGAGCTCGGCAGCTGCAGATAGGCCCAGCCGAGGCCGACCAGAAGCGCGACGTAGATGACCATGAAGCGACCGGATCGCTTGATGATGCCACCGACCGTGCGGGAATAGCCGTGCGAAGCCTTGTCGAAACCGCGGTTGAAAATGCCGAAGACGCCCTTCTTCTCGTGGTGATCGCCTTTGATCGGCTTGAGGAACGAACCGCACAGTGCGGGCGTGAGCGACAGGGCAAGGAAACCCGAGAACAGGATCGAGACCACCATGGTCAGCGAGAACTGCTGATAGATGATGCCGACCGCACCGGGGAAGAAGGCCATCGGGATGAACACCGCACTCAGGACGAGCGTGATGCCGATGATGGCGCCCGAAATCTGGCCCATCGCCTTGCGGGTCGCCTCCTTCGGCGACAGCTTTTCCTGTGCCATGATGCGCTCGACGTTTTCGACGACGACGATGGCGTCGTCGACGAGAATGCCGATCGCGAGCACCATCGCAAACATGGTGAGCACATTGATGGAGAAGCCGGAGACATACATCACCGCACAGGTGCCAAGCAGCGCCACCGGGACGACCAGTGTCGGGATCAGCGTGTAGCGGATGTTCTGCAGGAAGACGTACATCACCACGAAGACGAGGATCATCGCCTCGATCAGCGTATGGATCACCTTCTCGATCGAGACTTCCACGAACGGGCTGGTATCGTACGGGATCTCGTATTCGATGCCGGACGGGAAATACTGCTGCAGCTCGGTCATGACCGCGCGCACGCCTTTCGCCGTATCGAGTGCATTGGCGGTTGGCGACAGCTGGACGCCGATGGCAGCGCTTGGCTTGCCGTTGAGGCGGCTGGAGAAGTTGTAGCTTTCGCCGCCGACCTCGATGCGGGCGACATCGCGCAACCGCACCGACGAACCATCGGGATTGGCACGCAAAACGATCGCTCCGAACGCTTCGGGGTTGGTCAACTGTCCCTGGACGTTGATGGTTGCGGAAATCTGCTGGCCGATCGGGTTCGGCGTCGCGCCGATACGACCGGCGGCAACCTGGGCGTTCTGGGCGCTGATCGCAGCCGTAACATCGGAGGCCGTCAGCTTGAGGCCGACCATCTTGTCGGGATCCATCCAGATCCGCATGGAGCGCTGGGTCGCGAACAACTGAGCACTGCCGACGCCGGGCACGCGGCGGATCTCGCCAAGCACGTTGCGGTTCAGATAGTCGCCGAGACCAATGACGTCAGTATTGCCGTCCGTGGAGGTCAGCGACACGACCATCAGGAACGATGTGCCTGCCTGCTCGACGCGCACGCCCTGCGATGTGACGGCACCCGGGAGGCGGGGTTCGGCGCGGGCGATGCGGTTCTGCACCTCGACCTGCGCTTCGCCGATATTCGTACCGGGTGCGAAGGTGACGTTGATGGACACGCGGCCCGACGATTCAGACGTCGATTCGAAATAGATCAGCCCGGGAACGCCGTTCAGTTCTTCTTCGATCGGACGCGTCACGCCTTGGTAGATATCGTCTGGCGAAGCGCCGGGATAGTTGGTGGAGACGGTGATCTGCGGCGGCGCGACATTCGGATACTGCGCGATCGGCAGCATCGGAATTGTCAGCACGCCTGCGAGCATGATGAAGATTGCGACGACCCAGGCGAAGATCGGCCGGTCGATGAAGAAACTTGCCATGTAACCTGGTCCTTACTTCTTCGCCGGCTCTGCAGGAGCAGCCTTGGCGTCGCCCTGCGTCGATTGCTCGGTCGCCGGCTTGTCCGCGGACCAGGGCTCAGGCTTGACGGTGGCGCCGGGGGCCGTCTTCTGGAACCCCTCGGCAATCACGCGGTCGCCGGCCTTCAGGCCCTGCGAGATGACCCAGCGTTCGCCAAGCGCGCGGCCTACGGTGACGCGGCGCTGCTCGACCTTGTCTTCGGCGCCGACCACGAGCACGCTCGCCTGGCCGCCGGAATCGCGCTGCAGGGCCTGCTGCGGCACGGCGAAGGCGTCGCGCTCCAGACCTTCCTCGATCTGCACGCGGACATACATGCCCGGGAGGAGATCCCCATTGGTATTGGGGAATTCACCGCGCAGGGTCACCTGCCCAGTGGTTTCATCGACCGCTGCTTCCGAAAACAGCAAACGGCCCGTTTCCGGGTATTTGGTGCCGTCGTCGAGCATGAGATAGGCGTTCGCCTCGTTCGGTCCCGTCATCAGCTTGCCGTCCTGCAGCGCCTTGCGCAGGCGGATCAGATCGGCGGCCGGTTGGGTGAAGTCCGCATAGATCGGGTCGAGCTGCTGGATGGTCGCGAGGTTTTCAGAGCCAGTCGAGCTGACCAGGGCGCCTTCCGTGATCAGCGCACGGCCGATGCGGCCGCTGATCGGTGCCGTGACATTGGCGTATTGCAGGCTGAGCTCGGCCTGGGCAAGGCCGGCCTGGGCGACGGCGACTTGAGCGTCCGCCTGCGCCAGTGCAGAGATCGCGGTATCGAGGTCCTGGCGAGTGGCGACGTTCGATTTGCTGAGCTGGGTCTGACGATCGGCGGTCTGGCGAGCCTGCATCTGCGCTGCCTGCGCACTCCGAAGCGTGGCCTGCGCGCTGTCGACCTGAACCTGGAACGGTGCCGGGTCGATGCGGTAAAGCACGTCGCCCGCCTTGACGATGGATCCCTGTTCGAAGACGCGCTCGACGATGATCCCGGAGATACGCGGGCGCACCTCGGCGAGACGGGTCGGAGCGATACGGCCGGGCAGATCGCTGGTAATCGGCAAGGTCTCGGGCTGCACCGTCACCACGCCAACGGGCGATGGAGGCGGCGCCGGAGGTGCTGCGGCTTCTTCCTTCTGGCACCCGACGAGGGCGAGGAGGCAAGTGATGGTCAGGATAGATCGCAACGCCTTAGGCATCGAGTGCTCCGCACAAGAATAGTTTACATACAGTCGGGCACGTATATAACCGGCGTCTAGTTTTGTGCAATGCACATAATCGGTGGTTCACGAAGGATTTACGGATGCTGTCAGGATTTTTCGGAGCGGTTGGAGATACACCTGTTTCTCCGTCGAAAGCCGTCGTCGTTGCGATTTCGAGCGACGGCCTGGCTGACGTCGCGACGGCTGAGGACGGACGATGAACACCGTGACCTGCCATGGACACACCATCCGGATGCTGAACATCAGCGGCACCATTTGGATCGCGGCACCTGACGCGCTTCGTGCGCTGGGCGTCGATATTGCGCGTAAGGGTGCAAGTGTTCACCTGCAGAAGCTGCCGCGAACGGAAGTGAGACTTGTTACGTCATCCCAGTATCCGGACCTTTTCGCGGGGCGCCGCGGCAACCCGAGGATGAACCTCGTGACAGAGCAAGGGCTTGCCTTGCTAAGAGAGCAATCGGGAAAGTTTTGCGCGGGATAGGCATCTCTCCCGGCCGGACCGGCGTCACCGCAGCGCCTCCTCGAACGCCGGTCAGGCCACTAATGCAGGCACAGCGGACTACGAGACACCTTTACTGACCACTCTCGGGAGCTCAGCCCACAGCCACCTCCGGTGCCTGACCTGCAGCTTTGAAAGTAATCCCTTGGATAATCTCTCCGACGGACGCTTGCCGCAGCGTCGCGCGGGCATATCTGTTGCTTGATTGAATTCGAGCAAAGGACCATCCAATGGCTGACCCGACGACATACGATACGGACCGCGGTGAAGGCGGCGAGACCCACCAGCATGTTCCGTCCGATGGCTCGCATCCTGCTCAGGCCCACCTGACGACAAACCACGGCGTTCGGATCTCCGACAATCAGAACAGTCTGAAATCCGGCAATCGCGGTCCGAGCCTGCTTGAGGACTTCGTTCTCCGCGAGAAAATCTTTCATTTCGACCACGAACGCATCCCTGAGCGCATCGTGCATGCCAGAGGCTCTGCCGCACACGGTTACTTCGAGCTCACGGAATCCCTCAGTGACGTGACAAAAGCCGACGTGTTTCAGCGTGTAGGGGACAAGGTTCCGGTTTTCGTCCGCTTCTCGACCGTTGCAGGCGGCGCTGGCTCTGTCGATACCCCTCGCGACGTTCGCGGCTTCGCCGTCAAATTCTACACGCAGGAAGGCAACTGGGATCTGGTCGGCAACAACATTCCGGTCTTCTTTATCCAGGATGCAATCAAGTTTCCCGATCTCATTCACTCGGTGAAAATGGAAGCTGACCGCGCCTATCCGCAGGCCGGCAGCGCGCACGGTACCTTCTGGGATTTCGCGTCGCTGATGCCTGAGACCACCCACATGCTTCTATGGGCCATGTCGGACCGTGGCATTCCGCGCTCGCTGCGCATGATGCAGGGCTTTGGCATTCATACGTTCCGCTTCGTCAACGAAGAGGGCAAGTCGACCTTCGTGAAGTTCCACTGGAAGCCGAAGCTCGGCGTTCAGTCGACGATCTGGGATGAGGCGCTCAAGCTTCAGGCCGCCGACAACGACTACCACCGTCGCGATCTCTGGGAAGCCATCGACAGTGGTGACTTTCCGGAATGGGAGCTCGGCGTTCAGCTTTTCGACGAGGAATTCGCAAGCAAGCTCCCCTACGACGTGCTCGACTCCACCAAGATCATCCCGGAAGAGATTTTGCCGGTCAAGATCGTCGGTCGGCTTGTGCTTGATCGCAACCCCGATAACTTCTTCGCCGAAACGGAACAGGTGGCTTTCCTGCCGTCGAACGTCGTCCCGGGAATCGACTTCTCCAACGATCCGCTTTTGCAAGGCCGGTTGTTCTCCTATCTGGATACCCAGAAATCGCGTCTCGGCACGGCCAATTTCCATCAGCTGCCGATCAACGCGCCGAAGTGCCCCATGCAGAATTTCCAGCGTGACGGCATGATGCAGATGAGCGTTCCGAAGGGTCGTGCCAATTACGAACCCAACAGCCTCTCAATGGCTGGAGAAGAAGGCGGCCCACGCGAGTGTCCCGCAACTGGCTTCCGGTCGTTCGAACGGGCGACAGGTGATCAGGAACAGGGCGACAAGCTGCGGGTCCGCGCCGAGCTCTTTGCCGACCATTACAGCCAGGCACGAATGTTCTGGAAGTCTCAGACAGCGTCCGAGCAAGCGCATATCGCGTCGTCTTTCGTGTTCGAGCTTTCCAAGGTCGAGTTCGATCACGTTCCGCCGCGCGTTATTGGTAATCTCCTGAACGTTGACGAGGAGTTGGCGCAGCGGGTCGCCGATGGTCTCGGAATCGACCTTCCGGCTGCCAATCCGGCTGCACGGGAACCGGTCGATCTCGATCCGTCGCCAGCCCTGTCGATCCAGAAGAACATGGTCGAGACGGTCAAGGGTCGAAAGATCGGCATCCTTATTGCTGATGGCACCGATGCGAAGGCATTGAGTGATCTGAAGAACGCCATCAGCCAGGCTGGCGCCACCGCATTCGTCGTTGCGCCTAAGATCGGAAAGGCAAAACTGTCCGACGGCAACGTAACGAAAGCCGATGGTCAGCTCGCCGGTTCGCCGTCACAGCTCTTCGACGCGGTCGCGGTTCTCCTCTCGAAGGAAGGCAGCGACATGCTGACCCGAGAAGCCGCAGCGGTCCAGTGGGTGATGGATGCGTTCGGCCACCTCAAGGCTATTGGCCATACGAACGAGGCCCAGCCACTGCTGCAGAAAGCCGGCGTCGAAACCGATGACGGTGTTGTCGGGATGGACGGCTTCCTGAAGGCCGCTGCAAAGCGGTACTGGGATCGCGAACCCAAGGTGCGCATGCTCGCCTAACGCAATAAATAGCCCTGCGTGTCACTGCTTTCGTGGCATGCCGGATATAGCAAATGAGGGGGTGGGAACGGACCGTTCCCACCCCCTCACGCGTTTATGATGGTCGCGATTTCGATGACCAGCTGAGTTCAGGATCCCAGTCAACGGTCCCGATCGGCTAGTTGAAGGGCCGGCTGACAGTGCGCTTGACGTCTGCCATGGAGGGGCCACGGACTGTCCGGTATCTTGCGGCGACAAGGTTATAGATACCGAACGCTGCGAGCCCGGCTGCGATGACGATGAAGATGGTCGCACCGCCCGGCAGCTCGCTCAACCAGTCCATCGCGTCAGCCATGCCGCCAGCTTGATCAGGATCGACCTTGAAGCCGGCATAGGCAAACAGGATGCCGACAACGGCAAAGACGACACCGCGGGCGACGAGACCGTATACACAGACATAAGTGAGCCAGCTGGCGTTGCTCGGGATGCTGATATACTTCTCGAATTTCCGCGTCAGGCCCTTTATCATGGTAACGACACCTCCTGCGAACAGTCCAATGCCGGCGATGATGGCGAGGTAGGAGCCGAAAGGTTGGGACATGATCCATGTCGCCAGGCCCTTCTCTCCAGAACCACCGCCTCCGCCGCCCGAGAAGACCGAAAGCCCGATTGCGTAGATCCCGAGACCGACATAGGTCACGGCGCTGCCGAGAAGGCTTGCTCGAATGACCATTCCTTTGGCATCGCTGCCATGTCCGTCACTGTCGGCCAGAGCCTGGGCAAGCCGCCAGGCCACAAAACAGAAAAGCCCGATGCCGATTATCCCGACCCACACCTTGCCGAACGGCTGATCCAGCAACGACGATATGGCCGACTTGCTTTCGGGGCGACCGCCGCCGAAGCTCGAAAACAGCGCCAACGCCGCAACCAGAAGAAAAACGACACCTCGCGCGGCATAGCCGAACTTAGCTAGCATCTCAAAACGAAATTCCTGCGGCACGCGCTTCTCCCTGGACGACGTCGGTAAAGGATCGAAACGCTCGGTACGGCATAAGGTTGTCGAAAACTACAGGTGAACCTCAAAGAAGAACCGCATGGCCCTCGTTCACATCCCTGTTTGCCACAAAGCGCACGCTGCAGCGCCAAAGTGCCGGCCAGTCGAACGTGCCTTGTGGCTCGCCGAAAACGAAAAAGCCTGCCGCGGGAGGAGGTGCGGCAGGCTTTTCGAAAAGATCGAACAACGGCTGGGAGGAGGAGTGCCGCTGTTCTGCCAGACGCCCATTGGGAGGAGTGGTCGCCTGGAACACGAAGCTCTGCGGGAGGAGGTGCATTGCTTCGTTGGAAGCCTGGATATTCCATTTATCCGAATGTAGAAAGGCAGCATGTTGCAGTGCAGCTATGCACAATACGCGGCACTACCTCGTTGACGGCCTGAGGATGAGTGCCCATGAGCCGCGTTCTCTCCTAGAATTTTCTGACCGGTGACGGAGCTTTGTCCGATCGGCCTGGCTTTTTCTTTGGAGCCTCAGACGCGAATGCTGCGGGCGGTACCAGTAGCCGTCGCTGTGGCGCCGGTAGCCCTGACGGCGTTCCTTCATACCGCGGTGGCCCTTGAGCATATGCTGTTTGCCCTGTTGCTTCTGGACAAGCTGAACGTCACCCCTGGAAAGCGGCTTCGCCCCCATCATCTGGGCATTGGCAGTGGAGATCCCGGTCAGCACGAGTATGCCGACCAATCCTGTCGCGAGGTATGCAGAGTATTTCAATGTCAGCTCCTTTGATAGCAAGCGAACAACAGCAAAGGCTCCATGCGGTTCCTATCAGGGATCTGACATTTACGTTTATTTACAGTTATTTACACTTACTGAAAATCGCCTGATCAGCAAGCGAGAGGCGCTCAGGAATATCGGCGCGAACCGATCATATGAGATGGTTGTCAGCCGAGTGCTCGTTTCCGCTGCATCGGTCTTTGGTGTTGTCCCGGTAATATCCCGCACGACGATCAAGATCTGTGCGCTGTTTAGATGCGGCGTCTGAAGCGGCCGCGTGACACAAAGCACCCAAACCGTCGTGTGGCTTTACCGCGCGGAACATTTAGCCAAGAGCACGCGTTGGAAAGCAAATTGTAAATTAGGCATGCTCATGAACGACTCGATCTCGGCGAAAAGGGGGGCACAGGACGCCGGGGACAAGCTTCTTGCAGAGCATTCTTCCAAGGATCCCTTCTCCGCAGCATTCAAAGCAACCCGGATGCCGATGATCATCACGGATCCGCGCCAGTACGACAATCCGATCATCTTTTCCAACAAGGCCTTTAGTGACCTGACCGGATATCCGGCGGACGAACTGGTGGGACGCAACTGCCGGTTTTTGCAAGGACCCGAGACCGACCCATCGGCAGTTCAGAAGATAAGGGAAGCGATCAGGGACCAGAGGTCGATCGCGATCGATATCGTCAACCACCGGAAAGACGGCTCGACATTTTGGAACGCTCTTTTCATCAGCCCTGTGTTCGACGATCAGGGCGATCCGCTCTACTACTTCGCGTCGCAGCTTGATTTCACGGACGACAAGACGTTGGAGATGCAGTCGGCTTCGGCGCGTCGGAGAGCCGAGGCGGAGGTCGCTGCCCGAACAGCAGAACTCACCCAGGCCCTCGATGCAAAGACGACCCTCGTCCACGAGGTCGACCACCGCGTCAAGAACAACCTGCTGACCATCGCTTCGATCGTGAAACTCAAGGCCAGGAAAACACGGGACGAAACGGTCCGGCATACGCTTTTGTCGGTTCTCAACCGTGTCGAGGCCCTCAGCACGGTGCAACGCAAGCTCTTCATGTCGAACGACGTCGGTCGCTTCGATGTCGCCGACTTTGCCCGCGATCACGTTGTCGACCTTGTGGGATCGCTCGGGCGCGACGATATCCGGATCACCATGGATCTGTCACCGGTTCTTGTGCCCGCCGCCAAGGCCTCCCCACTGTCTCTGATCGTCAATGAACTCATTGGCGATGCGGTCCGACGCGGATTGAGCGTGGGCGGTGGAGAGATCCACCTCGTGGTCAATCGTCCAAACGGGCATTTCATCATCGAAGTCCGCGATACGGCCGATCCGGTCGACGTCGACGAAGAGGATAACGAATTCGGACGGCTGATGCTGGAGACGTGCTGCCGTCAGGTCGAGGCCGAGATCGAACGTGAGGTAGAGGGTCGGCGAACCACTGTCCGCATCATCTTGCCGCTAGATAGCTGATATGGAGCATAGCTTGAAAATCATGATCGTTGAAGACGAGGCCCTTCTGGCGCTTGAGCTCGAAGAAGAAGTCGAGGCGGCGGGCCATTCTGTAATCGGTCAGGCCATGAACCGGAAAAAGGCGCTGGCCATTCTGGAAGGCCAGATACCGGAATTTGCCTTTGTCGATGTGCATCTGACCGATGGCCCGACCGGACTCGAGGTCGGGCGGCACCTTGCCGACCGGGGGATCCCGTACGTATTCATCACCGGAAACCTGAAGCGCATTCCGGAAGATTTCGTGGGTGCAATCGGTGTAATCGAAAAGCCGTATACGATGAACGGCTTGAAGAATGCTCTCGAATACATCGCGCGACTTCTGCGCGGCGACATCGGGTTGAGCGTTCCACCCAGCATTATCGTCGCGCCGCCTGCACCGTGACTGAGACTGATTGAACTACCGGGAACTCCCCGCAACATTCACCCACTGCCGTCTCGCGGCTACCTTGCACTCGCAGTTCAGAAACGGCCGACAATGACTTCGACACGGATATCCATACGCTTGCGATCGGATACACAATGAACACGGTATCCCAGCGACCGCACGAAGTCGCATTGGCAAACACGATGGACGTTGCTCTCATGGCGGAAATCCTGTCCGCGAGCGACGACTGTATCAAGGTTATCGACCTCGCCGGCAACATTACGTTCATGAGCGCTGGCGGCATGCGCGTCATGGAAATCGACGATTTCGAAACCATCCGCAACTGTCCTTGGCCTGATTTCTGGAAAGACGACGGGAACGCGGCAGCGCGCGAAGCGCTTGAGGCTGCGCGCTCCGGACGGAGCTGTAGCTTTGTCGGGACGGCGGAAACGGCCAAAGGAAACTCGCGTTGGTGGGAAGTGAAAGTTTCCCCAATCCTTGGAGGAGACGGCAAGCCCGATCGGATCCTGTCCATCTCCCGCGACATCACAGGAACGAAAAAGGCGGAACAGGCAGCTATTCGCTCCGAGCGCCGGATGAAGGAAACTCTCGAGGCTGGAAGCCTCGGGTATTGGGAGCTCGACCTCGCGACGATGGCACTCCAGACCTCTGACGTGTGCCGGGAAAACTTCGGTCGTCACAGGGACCAGTCCCTCAGCTATGACGATCTGCAGAGCGCTATCCATCCCGACGACTTGCCCCGCATGCAAGCCGCGGTGGAGGAAACCCTGGCAGGAAGCTCGGACTACGATGTCCAGTACCGCGTCATCCGTCCCGACGGTGTTGTGGCCTGGGTGCTCGCGCGTGGCCAGCTCGTCCACGATGACCGGGGGCAGGCCGTCGCGATGTGCGGCGTATCGCTCGATATCACCGAGCTCAAATCCATGCAGGACAAGCTTTCACGAAGCGAAGAGCGCCTGCAGCTTGCTCTCGGCGCATCGACAATGGTCGGCATCTGGGATTGGGATCTGAAGACGAACCTGATCTATGCCGACCCCAACTTCGCCGAAATCTATACGGTAGAACCGGGTCGCGCAGCCGCCGGCGCGCCGCTTGAGGAATACACCCGGAATTTCCATCCCGACGACATGCCAGCGTTCGAAGCGGAACTGGGGCGGTTGTTCGAGGGACAGTCGACCTTCGATAACGAATACCGCATCATCCAGCCAGGTGGCGGTGTTCGCTGGGTCCACGCAAAGGGCCGTCTTATCCGCGACTCTTCCGGCGAGCCCGTGCGTTTTTCGGGTGCATCTGTCGAAATCACCGAGCGTAAGCAGGCCGAAGAAACGCAAAAGCTGCTGATGCACGAACTCGCGCACCGGGTCAAAAACACGCTTGCCGTGGTGCAGGCCATCACCACCCAGTCTTTGCGCAATGCCCAGACGGTGGACGATGCGCGCGACAAGATCCAGTCGCGCCTCTCCGCTCTTTCCAAAGCGCATGACATGCTGACGCAAGAGGATTGGCGCGGAGCCGAATTGCGCGATGTGGTGGCCAACACTGTCTGCAATATCGGGATGCAGGACAGCGACCGCATCAAGGTTCGTGGGACGACCGTCATGCTCGGACCCCAGGCTGCCATGTCCTTCGGCCTGGTACTTCACGAGCTGATGACCAACGCCGTCAAATACGGTGCGCTTTCCAACGAGGTTGGCCATATCGATATCGAGTGGTCTGTCGTGCCACAGGGTGGCGAGAAAAGGCTTCAGTTTAGTTGGATCGAAGTGGACGGACCCATCGTCGCCGTTCCAGAGCATAAGGGTTTCGGATCAAAACTGATCAAGTCGAGCCTGGGCTCGATGGGATCTGTTGATGTCGCATATAATCCCACAGGACTTGTGCTGAAGATGGATGCGTCAATGGCTCAAATCGGGGCGGTGCTCACAGTCTGAGGTGGCAGCAGCTAGCACTTCCCGACAGTGCTAGCTGTTCAGCCATGCGTCCTTGACGTCGGCCGTCGCGTTGTCGGGCTTGGAATCCCCAATGAAGATCAGTACCGGTCCGCTGTTCTTGCGAACCGGATCGTAGAAATCGAGTAGATCAGGATACTCGTTTTGGATGAAGCCCGGGAACGGTTGCTGGTCGCGTAGGAAATGGTCGACCACGACCTGGTCGCCGTGCACGGAGTTGGGAACGGTTCCGCAACTGCCCGGCGCAATCCAGTGATCCGGATCGCGTTTGAACCGCTCGTACAGAAACGAGAAATCGTCTTTGTTCCAGCGCATCAACGCGGTCGACGCTCGAGACTTCAGGAAATGATCCTCCATCACAACGGCATCGCCTTTTGATGCAAGCTCGCTGGCCGAGGACATGAAGATCGTGTCCAGGTCGCAGAGTATGTTGACATCGTCGGAGAGCTCGGGACGGAAAGCCTCGAATTTCGACCACCACTTCGGCCAGTCGTGGCGAAATTTGACGGTCTCGACACCGTCCATTGCCTCATCGAAATCCGTGATACAGACGATGCGATCAAGGCCCGCAATATGCCGCCTCGCCCCGCGGGCAAGGCGTTCCACCCAGATCGGCTCGTAGCGCCCCCCGGAGCGCAGGACGGTCGTCAACGTGACCATGATCAGACGACCTTGAGCATCGGGCTTGCAATACGCCGCGCATCACCCATCCAGAGCTGGTCGCAGAGCTCTTCCAGCCAGTTTGCGGCCCTGGCCGCAGCGGCCGGCTCGTGCAGAGTTGCAAGTGCTTCCGTGTCGAGCTCTTCGGCACGCTGCAGAAGCCCCCGCCATCCCTCGTAATCTCCCGGCCAGTATGGAGCGGAAACCGCTGCGCCAAGTCGGACGAGCTCGGATGCCTTGCGATGCTGTTCGGAAAAATACCGCCATTCGGGCATCACCACGAATTTCCGGGCCGCACGCGCAATCTCATGAACCGTGTTGTCGCCAGCGGAGGCCACAACGATATCGGCCGCTGCGATATGGTCCGTGACGTTGTCGACCCAGCCGAGTTCCTTCAAATTGGGGAAATCCGTCTCATGGCCTTCCCGCAGAACAGGACCGGCGACGAGCCACAGCGCATCCGGGACGGCCCGTGCGGCAATCGTCAGCGGCGCATAGGGCGTGCCGCTGCCGCCGCCACCTGTCATGACCAGCACGATCTTCTGATCAGAGGGCAGCCCAAGTCTCTGGCGTGCCTCTGCACGGGACAGAACCTGATCGCGGGTGGTGCAAAGACCACCCGTATAGAACGTCTTGTCGCGAAGATGGCGCGGATAGTCCTGCTGCTCCATACGCTCGTCGAACGGCGCCAGAATGCCGACCATCGCTTCGTAGGATCCGATATGACCGACGTCGTTGCGGTCGCCGTGGAGGCGCATCTGAACCGTTGGGGTGGAGCAGATCCGACCCAACATTCCGATCTCCGACGACACGTCCACGACAAACAGACCAATATCGCGGTCGTCGAGATGCTCGACGATGGTGCGCATCGTTTTCCGCATCGACGGCAGGCCCAAGGGAACGCAGTGCATGACCGATGGTGTAGGCTCATCGAACAGCCGCGCGGTCGGGACCGTTTCGCCGATCATGTTCGGCAGCGCGACGACCTCGACGCTTGAGCTTACGGACTCGAAATAGTCCGGCCCGGCCGTCAGAACAGAGACCTGCCTGTCCTGGCTGAAATGCTCGGCAATGGCCATAATACGGTTGGCATGTCCGCGGCCCTGATGATGGGCGAAAAACGCGATTGGCTTTTTCATACTCGATAATTCCTATGAATACAGAACGGTACCGGGCTGTCGCGCGGCCTCAATTTCAGTCGGGTCCGGAAAGCGCAGGACGTCCAGCGCATCGCCATCCTCCTCCCATCGGATCAGCCCCGCCTCGCGGAACTGGCCAAGCCAGTAGCCCATGCACCAGCGGCCATGCTTTTCCTGAAAGAGGCGGGCATTGCGAAGGATCGGGTCGAAGTTGTGCAGAGGCGGTATGAGGACCGGGTGATGCTGGTGGTAGACGCGCGCGCCACCCACCCGGTAGGTCTTCACTCCGGCTTGCTCTGCCGATGCGGCGAAGTCGGTTTCTTCCCCGCCATAACCGACGAAGCGCTCATCCATACCGCCGATCGCTTGCCACGTGCGTTTTCGCAGCGCGAAGGACAGGCCCCAAAGCTGGCCGCCATCCGGTTCCTGCTCGACACGGCCGAATTCAGGAAACCGAGGCTTGGAGACATGCGGTTTGCCGAGCTCGTCGAGCACACCGTAGTCTCCCCGGAAATCGGTCACTTCTGCCGGCAGATACAGAACTTCGCTCAGACAGATACCGTCATGCTCGTTCAAGGCGGCAGAGTAGGATTCAACAACCGTTGGCGACGCGATGCAGTCAACATCGAGAAACATGAGCGTGTCCCCCGACGCCGCGTTTGCCGCCGCGTTCCGCGCCTTAGCAAGCGGCAAGTCCTCTCCCTCGACGAACACGTGCTTGACCGGAAACGGCAGGCTCGGCAGATCCTCGAAAGGCTCTGGCTGCATCCAGGCGATCACGAGTTCCGTCGGAAGGCACGACTGCTCCCCAAGGCTGCGCATCAGGTTGGCGAGATGTCGCTCGCGGCCACGAACCAGGGTCAGGACACTGAGAGACATTCAGCCTCCGCCTGTCTGCGGAAGTGGAGAACACCTTCGATGATGCCTGCCGCATGGGTTTCTGAGGCGATATAGGAATGGCTGAGTGCAGGAAGCGTGGCCAGTCCATCCGAGTAGTTGGCGACGATGATCGACTGCGGGATGGCCTGAAGCATCTCGATATCGTTGCCGGAATCGCCGGCGACGAACACCATGTTTTCAGACAGTCCAGCACCACGACGGACGTAGTCAACGGCCGTACCCTTCGATGCCTTGAGCGGCAGGACGTCGAGGTACCGTCGATGGCTGTGGATCACCGACGCGCGCAAACCTGCCTTTTCCAGCAGTTCCTTGATGCGTGCCACGACGGAGCTCGAGCCGTCACTGAAATAGCTGAGCTTGAAATCGCGCTGTTCGAGTGACGCCTGCGGGGTGAGGAAGCCTGCCTTGCGCAGAACTCTCTCGATGCCGCTTCGGTCCCAGTTCTCGGCGATGCGCTCGGCCCAATGCCGGTCATACTCGTAGGAGACGCCGTTCTCGCTCAGGTGATAGATCTCGGATCCGACCGAGGTGATCATGACTTCCGGCCTCGGCACATCCTCCTGTTCGAGAATGGCCATGGCGCTGTGGAAGGAACGACCGGTCGCGACCCCGAAAGACAATCCACTCTGCTGTCGCCGCCAATTGCCAAAGGCATGAAGATGCGGAACCGATCCCACCAGAGTGTTGTCGATGTCGCTGATCAGTAGCTGCGAGGGCTTTTCCGTCTTGGCTGCGGGCTTGTCGATCAGCTCCGAGAGCAGGCCGTGATACCGTTCGGTATGTCGTGCCCAGTCATAACAGGCGACAGCACGTTCGCCGGCCTTGGAGTAAGTCTGCCACGTTTCCGAGCAGCCCAGGATTTTCAGCGCCGCGGAAGCAAGACCGTCCTCGTCGCGCGGGTCTATCAAGACACCGTTGCCGCAGGTCTCGACGATATCATTGGGGCCGCCGCTGTCTGTCGCGATCAAAGGCAGACCAACGGCCGAGGCTTCCAGGAGCGTCAATCCGAACGGTTCGTTGAGTGCCGGATTGACGAAAATGCCACCGCGATCGCGAGCATAGGCATAATAGGCTGGCACCAAATCCGGTTGATGCATCTTCGGATAGGCGATCTTGCCGTACAGATCGTAGGTATCGACGAGATGAAGGATTTCGCGCAGGTTGTCCGCGAGATCCGGTTCGAGCTCGTCGATTTCGCAGCGGTTGCCGGCGAGGATCACAAGGTTCGCAGCTTCCTGGAGCGCTGGCGATTTTCCGTAGGCCCGTACAAGCCCGATCAAGTTCTTTTTGGTGACCGGGCGCGCGATGGCAAGCAAGACAGGCTTTTCCGGTTCAGCGAGGAAACGAGCGAGCTGGACCTCGACAGTTTCCGATGACTGGGCGCCCTGAAAAGCATCTAGGTCGCTGCCGGGCGGAAGCACGCGGATTTTGCCGGCGTCGTAGTTGTCATATCCTTTGTACTGCAGCTCAGCCTCGTCGCGCGAGGACGCAATGATCAGGGACGCCTCTTCAAGCGCGCATTCTTCCGCCGCAAGACGATGCGTCATGGATGCATCCGATGCGATTTCCGGCATGGCCGAAATTTTCACCCTGCCGAGCGAATGCCCCGTGAAAACGAAAGGGATGCCCAACTCCGTTTTGATCCGCGCAGCGACGACCGCAGCATCCGCGTAATGCGCATGGACAATGTCAGGAAGCCCATGTTCGCGAAGGTGCGCGATCAGCGCGTCGCTGAAGGATGCAACCTCTGCATGCATATCCTCTTTACTGACATAATCGGGGCGGTTGGTACGCAACCGTACAATCGAAATCTGGGGGCTCACGGCCTCGGAAGGCCGCTGATAGTCCTCGCCGTGGCCTTCGAAGGCACGCGTTGCGATCACTATTTTGGAGTCGGTGTCAGAGGCTTCACAGGCGCCGACAAGATCCATCAAGTAGCGGATATGCCCGCCGGTATCGGCCGTTAGCCCATACTCGACATTATTTCCGCGCAGACACCCTTGAAGTGCAACATGAAGAACGAACATACACAACCTTTCTGAGCAACAAGGATACAAAATGCTAGAATGCGCACCGGAACTCCCGAAGCCGATAAGGGTTGCGCAGGTTGCACCAAGTATCTTCCCCGTTCCTCCCCGCGATCATGGCGGAACGGAGCGTGTGATCCACGATCTCTGCGTAGCGATGCAACGCCAGGGTTGTGAGGTTACCCTGTTTGCGGCATCCGACAGCACCACGCCGGTCACCCGGATCGGGTCCCTGCCGAGCTTGCAGTTTCTGGAGAGCGAACACGGCACCGTGCCGCCTTCGATACCGGCAGTGCTCGAAAGCGTGACGTTGGATGAGGTTCGCCAGCGGCTCGCCGAGTTTGACATCCTGCATTTCCACGGCGAGTTCTTTCACGCGACCCTGTTGGGCGATCAGCGCTCGAAATCGCTGACAACGATCCATTGGCGCGTCGACGAGCTTGACCGGAAGCTGTTCTTCAATGCCTTCCCCGACCTGCCGGTCGCGGCCATCTCAGCGTCCCAGCAACGTGGGATCCCAGAAGCCAACCGCGCCGGCGTCGTCCTTCACGGCGTCGACGGAGACCGCTTCGAGCCCTCCTTTGAGCCCGGTTCCTATCTCGCCTTCATCGGGCGCATGACCGACCAGAAGCGGCCGGACAAGGCAATCGACGTTGCGGTCGAGTGCGGTCACCCCATCAAGCTCGCCGGTACGGTTGACGTCGGCAATCCTCTCTATTTCGACACCTATGTCCGGCCGAAGCTTGGCGATGGTGTCGAGTATGTCGGCCCGGTCGGTGATGCGGCCAAGAGCGAGCTGCTCCGCGGTGCGACAGCGCTGCTGTTTCCAATCGACTGGCCGGAACCGTTCGGTTTGGTCATGATCGAGGCCATGGCCTGCGGTACGCCCGTGATTGCATGGAACAAGGGTTCGGTCTCCGAAGTGGTCGAAGACGGTGTCACCGGCTTTATCGTTGAGAACGAAGCGCAGGCAGTCGAAGCGGTCAACAAAGTCGCGAGCCTCGATCGCCGCGGCATCCGCGCCCGGTTCGAGGAGCGCTTTACCGCAGACCGCATGGCGCGGGACTATATCGAGATATACAAGAGGATGCTGAAGTCGTGATGCGGACAGCGCTTCTCGCCTGGGACTACCCGCCGTCTCCAAGCGGACTTTCGACGGCGGCCAGGGAGATCGCTATGGCGCTCTCTGGCGAGGGCTGCGACGTGACTGTCTTTACGCTCGATCGCTCGGGAGCTCAGGACATAGACGGCGTTCGCGTCGTCGGTTGTGATATCCCGGATCAATCCCGTATCGGCCGCCTGCGCAAATGGGCTGCGATCGGTCACGCCGCCGCACCGCTGCGGTTCCGGCAGGCCGTTTTGCGTGATCATGCGGCAAAGCCCTTCGACGTGGTGGAAGCAACCAACTGGTACGCGCCAGCGAGTTTGCTGACGGGTCGGCACGGATTTGCGCTTGTGACGCGCAATTCGACGCCCGCTGCCTGGAGCAGGATGGCTGAGCTGCCGGTTCGCGACAAGCTGGACGCGGCTGCTGCGGACTTGCTGGAAAAGAAGCAGGCGGGGTCGAGCGCCGGGCTGATCTCCAACACGGACGAACACGGTCGACGGATCGTCGACCTCTATAAGATCGATAGCCAAATACCGCATCGGACGATCGGTCTCTCGCTGCCGCCTGAATTGCTGAAGACGGCACAGTCATCGCCCTACCCGGCTGGAGAGGAACCTGTCAGAATCCTGTTCGTCGGACGTGCGGAACAGCGCAAGGGTTTTGCAGAGCTGATGGGCGCGGTAGAGCTTCTGGCCGCCGAAGTCGCTTCCGGAACACTTCCTCCGTTTCACGTCAATCTGCTCGGCGTGCCGTCCGTCGATCTGCCGTCGCAGATGAGCGCTCATGCGCGCGAACGGGTAACCGCCCTGGGCCGCCAACCCGACGAAATGCTGCACGACCTCTATCGGCAGGCTCATATCGTTGCGGCACCGTCGCGATACGAAAGCTTCGGACTGGTTTACCAGGAGGCGATTGCGTTCGGGCGGCCCGTGGTCGCATCGGCTGAAGATCCGAGCGCGCGGGAATTCGTCGGAGCGACCGGAGCCGGGCTACTCGCGGAACGAACGCTTCCCCAGGACATCGCAGCCTCATTGCGATCCCTTATCCAGTCGCCACAGTTGCGCGAACAACTGCATTACCGCGCCGTGCTGGCCGCCGGCCGTTTCGATAGACCCTATCTCGGTCGCGAGACCATGGCGCTCTACCGGCAGGCAATAGCCAAGTCTGGAAAGGCAAAACCGTGAAGGACGAGACAAACATCCGAGACGAAAGCCATATCGCGATCATCGGCAACTCTCCTGACTTCGTCGATGCCGGGCAGATGACGGATCGCTGTGACTGGGTCACCCGCTTTAACAATACCGCGGGGTTCATGGACGTCTCGGGGACGGAGATCTCCGAACTGGTTCTCGTCAGCCGCGGCGGACAGGCGACCGAATGGCTGGCCGACCCGGAGTTCACCAATCGCCCCGCGGTGACGAAAGCCGCACTGATTACCTTGGTTTTTCCGCCGAGTTCGGATCCCGGCGACGAATGCGGCGCCTTGGAGCTCACGTCGTTGCTGGAGGGCATCGGAAAACGCGTGCGCTATATCGAGCAATCCGTTCACGATCAGGCCCGACAGGAGCTGGAGGCACGTGGCGCGGCGCCGGACGCAGCCTTGAGCTCGGGCTTTGTCTATGCGTTCGAAACCCTCCTCGATCGCCCGGAAGATGCACCGCCTGTGATCGTAGCGGGCTTTTCGTTCGAAGGCTGGGACGGTCATGCCTGGGGCGCCGAAAAGCGCTGGTTCGAAGACATGCAGAAGTCGGGACGGCTCGATATTCGCGGGCTGTAAACCCGTCGTCAGGATAACGGCTGGCGCGTTCTCTGGCTGTCTAAGCCGCTTGCCCGACCAGAATTTCTAAATGGACGGAACTTCGGTCGGACTCACGCCTTCTAACGCCATGAAAAACAAAATCCTGCTCGTCTCGCTTCTATCCTCAATCACATTCGGAGCCGCGCAAGCGCAGGAATTGACCGCTGAGGCGGTCAATAACGCGAATATTGCTTCTGTTCCGCCAGAGCCAGTCCAGCAGCAGGAGAAGCCTGCCCCGGATCCCGCGATCATTCACCTTCAGGTTCTCCTCGATCGCGCCGGCGCTTCCCCGGGCGTGATCGACGGCCTGGACGGAAACAATGTTCGCAAGGCTGTCGCTGGTTTCGAAGCTCTGCAGAGCCTTCCAGTCGACGGGAAAGTCGACACCGACGTGGTTACCCGTCTGGCAGACGATCAGCATGTCATCGGTCCATACCAGATCGATCCCGATGATGCTGCAGACATCGTCGCCGAGATTCCGAAGGACTATGCCGAACAGGCGAAGATGGAGCATCTTGGCTTTACCAGCGTCGCTGAAAAGCTCGCCGAGCGGTTCCATATGGACGTGGACCTCGTGCATGCGCTGAACCCATCGGCGAAATTTGAGGCCGGGGAAACCATCTTGGTCGCTAACATTGGCGCGCCCCGGGCCGGCGTCGTCAAACGGATAGAAGCTCGCCGCAAGGAAGGACAGCTGGTCGCTTACGACGATCAGGATGCTATCATCGCGGTTTATCCGGCCACGATCGGGAGCGAGGACAACCCTTCGCCCTCCGGCAAGCATAAGGTCAACGGCGTCGCCCGTAACCCGACCTATGAATACAATCCGAAAATCAACTTCCAGCAGGGACAAAACAAGTCCAAGCTCACACTCCCGAGCGGTGCCAACAATCCGGTCGGAACGGTTTGGATCGATCTGTCTGAGCCGACCTATGGCATTCACGGAACACCAGAGCCGTCGCTGATCGATAAGGCGGGTTCGCACGGTTGTGTGCGTCTCACGAACTGGGATGCCGAGGAACTGGCCAGCATGGTGAAGCCCGGCGTGATGGTCGAATTCGAAGACTAAAGCGTTACTTCGTCACGCGCGCATAGGCGCCCAGAATGAGCCGTTCGGCGCGCAGGAGGTAGGCCTCGAGCATGATGGATGCTTCCTGCGCGCGACCCGCTTCCAGTTCGGTGAGGATCTCGAGGTTCTGGTCGATGAACGGACCATGCAGCAGCTCCGGATCGCGCAGTAGGCCGAAGACGAGCCGCAGTTCCAGCGATATCTGTGCGTAGAAGGCCGAAAGGCGTGAACTGTCCGCGAGTTCGACGACGGCGGAATGGAATGCGATATCGGCAGTACCGACGCTCAACCAGTCCTTCGTCTCCCGCGAGAGTGCCGCAGCCTCGACGGCCGCCCGCATTTTCGCAACGCCCGGATGGCGCGGATGCGCATTGGCAATTGCCGAGCATTCGATGACCCGCCGGACGCGGTAGATATCGATGATTGTCGCCATGCTGGGCGTCGAAACGAAAACGCCCCGATTGGCTTCGTATCGCAGCAGCCCTTCCTTGGTCAGAATGCGGAATACTTCGCGCAACGTGTTGCGTGATACCTGCATCTCGTCGCTGAGCGTCAGTTCGGAAAGATGGCTGCCGGGGGTAAGCCTGCCGGAGATAACCTGATCGCGGATACGACTGGCAACGCTTTCGGCAAGCGTCTGCACCGGCTCGCCCGGACGCGCAATCACTGGACCGTTGCCGTCTGGAACAGAAAGCACGCCTTTATCAGCGCCTTGCAGTTTGCGTTCAGCCAAGCCTTTGCCCCTCGCTCCGGATCTCGTCTCAATTTTCGGTAAAGCGCTTCGAACCCCGTCACAAGCGAAATGAGCCGAACTCGAACCCGCATTGTCCACTAAACCGTGCAAAACGCGGGTGACGCATCATTATTGCGCATTTGCCTAACTGTAGAGCAACATATAAAAATTGTTCAACACTCTGGACAGCATTGTTCGCCTTTGTTAGCGTCTAGTCAACGAGGATGAGGGCGCGCGGACAGTATGCTGACCATCGACATCAACAGTGACTTGGGCGAGAGCTTCGGCGCCTGGAAGATGGGTGACGATTCCGCCATGCTCGACGTGGTGAGCAGCGCCAACGTCGCCTGTGGTTTCCACGCCGGCGATCCGGCAGGGATTCTCAAGACAGTGAAGGCCGCCGCAGAACGTGGCGTGGCGATTGGTGCGCATGTCGGCTATCGCGATCTGGCAGGCTTTGGCCGTCGCAACATGGATCCTTCGAGCGAAGAACTGATTGGCGACGTGATCTATCAGATCGGCGCCTTGCAGGGCTTGGCCAAGGCTGCCGGCACCCGCGTTACCTATGTGAAGCCGCATGGTGCGCTCTACAATACGATTGCCATCGACGCGCGGCAGGCAGCCGACGTCATCGCGGCAATCCGGGCCATCGATCCCTCGCTGGTGTTGATGGCTCTGGCCGGTTCGCAGCTGGTCGAGCAGGCTCGCACGGCCGGCCTGACGGTTGTTGCCGAGGCCTTTGCCGATCGCGCCTATACGCCGGAAGGCAACCTTGTCTCCCGCCGCGAAAAAGGCTCGGTCCTGCATGATCCCGAACTCGTGGCCCAGCGGATGCTGCGCATGGTCCGCGACGGTGTGATCGAGGCCATCGACGGCACGATGACGCAGATCGATGCCCAGTCGATCTGCGTGCATGGCGACAGCCCCGGAGCAGTCGCGATCGCGGAGCGGCTGCGCGCGCTTCTGGAAGAATCCGGCCATGCCGTCCAGCCCTTCGCGCCGGCCGTATAACCCGGCATGCATATCGCTCCCCCGTCCATGCCTCGTGATACATCCATGCGCTTTCTACCCGTGCGCGACGACAGTGTTCTTGTCGAATTGGCCGAGCTCGGTGAGGCGCTGGCGCTGTTCGATGCGCTGGATACCAACCCAGTCGACGGTATCCGCGAGATCATTCCGGCAGCCCGCACGCTGCTGATTGCCTTCGATCCGGGCGTGATCTCCAACGAAGCCCTGACGGATGCGGTCGCTGCACTCGCCGGGGGCGAGCGCAAGGCGGCTTCCGGCCCGCTCGTCGAAATCCCGGTTCGCTACGATGGCGAGGATCTTGGCGAAGTTGCTGGCATCCTCAGCCTGAGCGTCGCGGACGTCATTCGCCTGCACGGCGAAAGTGAGTATGTCGCAGCCTTTACCGGTTTCGCGCCCGGTTTCGCCTATCTCTCCGGCGGCGATCCGCGGCTTAACGTACCCCGACGCAAATCGCCCCGGACACGGGTTCCAGCCGGCGCCGTCGGCCTTGCCGGAGAATTCAGCGGCATCTATCCCAAGACCAGCCCAGGCGGCTGGCAGCTGATCGGCACGACGCCGCTTGCCATGTTCGATATCGATCGCGCACCCGCCTCGCTTCTCCAGCCGGGAAGTCGCGTGCGTTTTCGCGATATGGCGGCCGACAAAGCCTACGAAGTTTCGGCCCCTGCGAAAACTGCGACTGCTCCTGTTGCGGCAAGCTATTCAAACTGCGCAATCGAGGTTCTGGCCGTCGGCCTGCCGGTCCTGTTTCAGGATCTCGGCCGCGCTGGTCAAGCAAACCAGGGCATCAGCGTATCTGGCGCAGTCGATCGCAGCAGTTTCAAGGCCGCCAACCGCCTCGTCGGCAATCCGCTCGGCACGCCGGCGCTGGAGATCTCCCTTGGCGGCTTCCGTTTTCGCATGCGCGGCCGCGGCGTGATGGCGGTGACGGGTGCGCTGGCGCCGATCACGATTGTCACCACCTTTGGCCAAAAGCTGTCGGTAGCCCATGGCGAGGCGATCGCGCTCGATGACGGCGACATCGTTTCTCTCGGACAGCCTCCGGCCGGCATGCGCTCCTATCTGGCGATGCGAGGCGGCTTTGACGTGACGCCGGTTCTCGGCAGCGCGGCGACGGATACCCTGGCGCAGATCGGGCCTGCAGCACTTGGCGCGGGCGCCGTTATCGGAATTCTCCCGCCGGCGCCCGGATCGACTGTTGCTGCGTCAGAACTACCGGCGTTCGACATGCCGGTCGCAGGCGAAACCGTCGTGCTCGACGTGGTCATGGGGCCGCGCACAGACTGGTTCACACAAAGCGCCGTCGAGAACTTCCTTTCCCAGGAATGGTCGGTGACACCGCAATCGAGTCGAGTCGGCATCCGTCTTTCAGGCGAAGCGCTGGAGCGCCAGAACCATGGCGAGTTGCCGAGTGAGGCGACCGTGCGCGGGGCGCTTCAGGTGCCGGCAAGCGGTCAGCCGGTCCTGTTTCTTGCCGATCATCCGCTGACCGGCGGTTATCCGGTCATTGCCAATGTCGCCCGCCATCATCTCGATCTCGCCGGCCAGATCCCTGTCGGAGCAAGGATCCGTTTCAACGCGATCAGCGCCTTCGCTCCCCGGTCCATCCTAGGAAAATACCCATGAAGAAGGTTCTGATAGCTAACCGCGGCGAGATCGCGGTGCGGATCATTCGGGCCTGCAAGGATTACGGCCTGACCTCGGTTGCCGTCTATGCGGACGCCGATGCCGATGCGATGTTCGTGGCTCAGGCAGACGAAGCCTATTCCCTGAACGGTGCCACGGCCCGGGAAACCTACCTCGACATCGAGAAGCTGATCGCGGTCGCAAAGCGCTCCGGCGCCGACGCCGTGCATCCGGGATATGGCTTTCTCTCCGAGCGCGCTGAATTCGCAAAGGCTGTCATCGATGCCGGGCTGATCTGGATCGGCCCTGCCCCTCACGTGATCGAAGCGCTCGGCGACAAGCTCCAGGCCCGCGCGATCGCGCAGAAGGTCGGCGCGCCGCTGGTTGCCGGTAGCGACGGCGCAATCACCTCGCCTGCCGAGGCCTTAGCTTTCGCACGCCAATTCGGCATGCCGATCGCCATCAAGGCGGCGCATGGCGGTGGCGGACGCGGAATGAAGATCGCGCGCGATCTCGATGAGGTCGAAGAACTGTTCTCATCGGCTACGCGCGAAGCGGTCGCGGCCTTCGGTCGTGGTGAGTGCTACGTCGAGCAGTTCCTGGACCGCCCAAGACATATCGAAGCTCAGGTTCTGGCCGACAGCCACGGCAATGTGGTTGTCGTCGGCACTCGCGATTGCTCGCTGCAGCGCCGCAACCAGAAGCTCGTCGAGGAAGCCCCCGCACCGTTCCTCTCGGACGAGCAGCGCGAAAAGATCCACGCGGCCTCGCGCGATATCTGCGCAGAGGCTGGCTATACCGGTGCCGGCACAGTCGAATTCCTGCTCAGCGCCGATGGCGTCATCTCCTTCCTCGAGGTGAATACCCGCCTGCAGGTGGAACATCCGATCACCGAAGAGACTACCGGTCTCGACCTCGTCATCGAACAGTTCCGCATTGCCGAAGGCCTGCCGATCAGCGTGACCACGATGCCGGAGCCGCGTGGCCACGCGATCGAATTCCGCATCAATATGGAAGATCCCGGTCGCGGCTTCCTGCCGTCCGCCGGCGAGATCTCGAATTTCACGGCGCCATCGGGGCCGGGCGTACGTCTCGATAGCGGCGTCACGACGGGTTCGGTCATTCCGCCGATGTTCGACTCGCTGGCTGCAAAGCTCGTCGTCTGGGGTGCGACGCGCGATCAGGCCATTGCCCGTGCCCGCCGCGCGCTCAGCGAATTCACGATCGAAGGCGTGCCGTCCGTCCTGCCGTTCCACCGTGCGGTGCTCGATCATGCGGATTTCTCGAGCACGGACTTCCGCGTTCACACGCGCTGGATCGAAACGGATTTCGCCGAGACGCTCGAAGACGCTGCCCGCCCTGCCCCGGCATCCGCCAGCGGGCTTCTTCGCGGCCATGTCGAGATCGACGGCAAACGTGTCGAGATCGGCATTCCCGATAATTT
The DNA here is from genome assembly GCF_900108545.1 of Rhizobium sp. NFR12. NCBI lineage: Bacteria > Pseudomonadati > Pseudomonadota > Alphaproteobacteria > Hyphomicrobiales > Rhizobiaceae > Rhizobium > Rhizobium sp. NFR12. Next base: position 483,128 of record NZ_FNWM01000003.1, read on the forward strand.
CCTTCGCCTGCTAGGCCAGATGCCTGCGACGGCATCGAGCGCCGGACCGGACGCTGCCGAGAATGATGCCGGCGCTGTTCGCGCCTCGGTTCCAGGCCTGCTCGTGCAATGGAATGTCGAGGATGGCGCAGCCGTCCGTGAAGGCGAGGTTGTTGCCATGATGGACGTGATGAAGATGGAAACCGCCGTCACCGCACCTGTTAACGGTATCATCAGCCTACTGGCAAAGGCCGGATCCTCCCAGACTGCCGGCGCAGTCATTGCCCGTATCGCCCCGGACGACCCCGGAACCACTAGCAAGACGGAGACGCGGACATGAGCATGACCGAAAACAGCAAGCCGCTCCTGTCGGTCGAACGCCTGAGCGTCGAATTCGGCGAAAGCCGCGTCGTCGACGACCTATCCTTTACCGTCGAGGCCGGCCAGACGGTCGCGGTCGTCGGCGAGTCCGGTTCGGGCAAGTCGGTGACCTCGCTGTCGACCATGCGTCTCGCCGACATGATGGGTGCGAATTATGCGTCCGGTCGTATCATGTTCAACGGCCGCGACCTGTTGCAAGCTAGTCAGAAAGAGATGCGGTCGGTCCGCGGCAAGGAGATCGCCATGATCTTCCAGGAGCCGATGACCTCGCTCAACCCGGTCTTCACCATCGGCGACCAGATCTGCGAAGTGCTTGTCCTGCACGAGAAGATGAGCAAGAGCGCGGCCCTGACTGAGGCCGGCCGGCTGCTCGACATGGTGCGACTGCCCGACTCTGAAGAACTTCTGACCCGCTATCCGCACCAGCTTTCCGGTGGCATGCGGCAGCGTGTGATGATCGCGATGGCGCTTGCCTGCCGCCCGAAGCTGCTGATTGCCGACGAGCCGACGACTGCGCTTGATGTCACCATCCAGGCGCAGATCCTCAACATCATGCGCGATCTGCAGAAGACCCTCGGCATGGGCATGGTGTTCATCACCCATGACATGGGCGTCGTTGCCGAAATGGCAGACCATGTCGTCGTCATGTGGAAGGGTAAGAAAGTCGAGGAAGGCCCGGTTCGCGAGATCTTCGCCAACCCGCAGCACCCCTATACCCAGGCCCTGCTTTCCGCCGTGCCGAAGCTCGGCAGCATGACGGGAGAGGCTTTCCCCAAGCGTCTGCCGCTGACCATTTTGCAGGATGGCAAGCCGACCGTCGTCGGCGAGGAGCGGATCCAGGACACGGTCAAGAATGGCGCAACGCCGCTCCTGTCGGTCAAGGATCTCTACGTCCGCTTCGACATCAAGAAAAACCTGTTCGGCAAGGCCACCCATCGCTTGAGCGCCGTGCAGAAAGTGAGTTTCGACATCAACCCCGGTGAGACGCTGGCACTGGTTGGCGAAAGCGGATCGGGCAAGTCGACGATCGGCCGGACGATCCAGCAGCTTCAGTCTGCCATGTCCGGCGACATCGCCTTCAACGGCCGAACCTTCTCGTCGATGTCGGCTGCCGAACGTTTCCGCCTGCGCCAGGATGTCCAGTACATCTTCCAGGACCCGTTCGCCTCGCTCGATCCGCGCAAGACCGTCGGCTTCTCGATCGCAGAGCCGATCAACACCCACAGCCTGATCTCCGATGCCAAGGCCGTCCGCCGCCGCGTCGACGAACTGCTGGAGCGTGTCGGCCTCACCTCCGATGTCGCAACCCGTTATCCGCACGAGTTTTCCGGCGGCCAGCGGCAGCGCGTCTGTATTGCCCGCGCGCTCGCCTCCGATCCAAAGCTGATCATCGCCGACGAGGCTCTGTCGGCGCTCGACGTGTCGATCCAGGCGCAGATCATCAACCTGTTCATGGACCTGCAGGCCGAACGCGGTCTCGCCTACCTGTTCATCAGCCATGACATGGCCGTCGTCGAGAAGATGAGCCACCGCGTCGCCGTTCTCTTTCTCGGCCAGATCATGGAACTTGGCTCACGGCGCCAGGTTTTCGAGACGCCTGCCCACGACTACACCCGTCGCCTTCTGTCCGCGGTACCGGTCGCCGATCCGACCGTTGCCCGCCAGTCGGCGATGATCGAGGGCGAAATTCCCAATCCGGTGAGGCGCGTCGGTGACGAGCCCGCCATCCTCGTGCACGAGGAAATCAATCCAGGCCACTTCGTCGCGAAGAGCGCCTGAAACCAGCGACACAATCGCAACCATCTGAAGAGGAACAGATCAATGACAACAATCAAACGGGGACTGAAGGCGACCGCAGTGGCGCTTGCGCTCTCGACAGCTTTCGCGTCGGCGCCCGCCTTCGCTGCCGGAAAGCTGACCATTTCGAGCCCACAGGATCCGGGCAGCTGGGATCCGATCGATACGTTTCTCGTGCAGTGGGCAGCCGTTGCCACCAACATCTTCGACGGACTGACCTATCGTGGTCCGGACCTGAAGCTGGTTCCGGGTCTCGCTGAATCCTGGGAAGAACTCGACGAAGGAAAGCGGATTCGCTTCAAGCTGCGCCAGAATGTGAAGTTCCACAACGGCGAGCCCTTCAACGCAGCCGCCGTCAAGTTCACCTTCGAGCGCCTTCTCGGCGAACAGGGTGCCAAGGGACCGCAGCGTTCGAACTACATCTCGATCGAGAGCATCGACGTCATCGACGACTATACGGTCGACCTGAAGCTCAAGGCTGCCGATCCGGTTCTTCTGACCAAGCTCGCCGGTTACGGCGCGATGATCGTTCCGCCGAAATACATCCAGGAAAAGGGTGAGGACAATTTCAACCTCAACCCGATCGGCACGGGCGCGTTCAAGTTCGTGTCCTACCAGCCGAAGGTCGACATCAAGCTCGAAGCCAATGCCGACTATTGGGGCGGCGCGCCGAAACTGTCGGAACTCCAGTTCCGATTTATCGCTGAGCCGGCAACCGCTGTTGCCGAACTGCAGGCTGGCCGCGTCGATCTGGTGATCCCGCCGACCATTCCGATCGGCATGCTGCCGGTCATCGAAGGCGACAACAAGCTGGAAATCGTTTCCGTTCCCGGCCCGACCGTCGACGCGCTGCGCTTCAACACCCGCGACGGCATCACTGCCGACCCAAAAGTGCGCAAGGCGATCATCATGGCTGTCGATCGGGGCACGATCGTCAAGTCGATCCTCGCCGGCCAGGCCTCCGAGATCACCAGCTTCCAGAGCGCGCTTTCCTTCGGCTTCGATCCTGATCTCAAGGCAATCCCTTATGATCCGGCCGGTGCCAAGAAGCTGCTGGCAGAGGCCGGCGTGAAGGCTGGTGCGACGCTGCAGATCGATATCCGCGGCAATGATGCGACGATGAACGAAGTGGCGCAGGTCATTTCGAGCTACCTGTCGATGGTCGGCATCACCGCCACCATCAAGCCTTATGAGACCAACGTGTTGCTGAACGACATCATCCCGCAGGGCAAGACCGGCGCGATGTTCCAGCAGAAGTGGGGCGGCTGGACCTTCGACTACGACAACACCGCCTACTCGATGTACCACTCGGGCGAAAAGTGGAACCCGTACGACAAGGACGAAAAGCTGGACAAGCTGCTGGAATCGCAGCGTCCACTGACCGACCGTGCGGCCCGCGAAAAGATCCTCCGCGAAGTCGGCGCCTATGCGTCGGAACGCGCGCTCGAACTGCCGCTCTACAACAGCAACGCCATCTTCGGCATCAACAAGCGGGTCAAGGGCTTCATCGCGCCCCCGGACAACCGCCTGAAGCTGACCGACGTCACCGTCGAATAGTCATCTGAAAAGCCACCCCGCCCGGGCCAACCCGGGCGGGGCCGAACTTCTCCTTAAGGACAACACAGTGGCCGGTTTCCTCATCAAGCGATTGCTACAGGCGATTTTCGTCGTCATCGCCATCACGCTCATCGTCTCGTTCGCCATTCGCCTCACCGGTGATCCGGCCGTCACGATGTTCCAGGGCGGCGGCAGCATGACGGAAGACGATCTGGCGCGCATTCGCGCAGCGCTCGGAACCGACCAGCCGTTCCTCGTCCAGTACTGGACGTTCATGAAGGGGCTGGTCACGCTCGACTTCGGCCGCAGTTTTTCCGGCGGTACGTCGGTCTCGATGCTGATCGGCAATGCCCTGCCGGCGACACTGCTGCTCGCCTTCATCTCGATGTTCGTGTCGATCGCGCTGTCGATCCCGCTCGGCATCAAGGCCGCGACGTCGCGCGGCAAGGCCGCCGATCAGGCGATCCGCATCTTCTCGCTGATCGGCCTGTCGTTTCCGAATTTCTGGCTCGCCACCATGCTCGTCCTGCTGTTTTCGATCACTCTCGGCTGGCTGCCGCCAAGCGGCATGTCGGGCTTTTCGAGCTATGTCATGCCGGCCGTCACCATGGGCGTGATCCTGACTGCGACGAATGTGCGTCTTGTCCGCACGTCGATGCTGGAAACGCTGCAGTCGCAATACATCATGGTCGCGCGCGCCAAAGGCTTGAGCGAGAGCAAGGTTCTCTACAAGCACGCGCTGCGCAACTGCGCCATTCCGCTGATCACCTATTTCGGCCTGCAGTTCGGTGGCCTGCTCGGCGGCATCGTCGTCATCGAGCGTGTCTTCAACTGGCCGGGACTGGGCACGCTTGCCTTCGACGCCGTCGGCGCCCGCGACTTTCCCGTGCTTCAGGCCGTCATCACCGTTCTGTCGCTGATGATCGTCGGCATCAACCTTCTGGTCGACATCGCCTATGGCCTCGTCGATCCCCGCATCCGCACGGAGTAACCGGCAATGGCAACCAAAACCTCTAGCCGCTGGCGCTTCGCGAGCCTTGAATTCGTTCTCGGCACGGTCCTGACCGTCGTCATCTGCCTTGCAGTGCTGTTTTCCGACGTGCTGTTTCCGGGCGGTGCCGACAAGATCGACCTGATGGCGCGGCTCGCCAAACCCTTTGCGACCGCCGCTCACCCGTTCGGAACCGATCCGCTGGGCCGCGACGTGCTGGCCCGTGTTGTTGCCGGCGGCAAGATATCGCTTCTGGTAGGCTTCACCTCCGTCATCGGCGCCGTCGTCTTCGGCGTGCTGGTAGGCCTGATCGCCGGCTATTACCGCGGTTTCTGGGACATGCTGGTGATGCGTTTTGCCGACCTGCAGCTCGCGATGCCGTTCATTCTGCTCGCTATCACATTCATCGCCATCGTCGGCGGAAGCCTGACCAACACGATCATCCTTCTGATCGTGTCGCAATGGGTGCAGTATGCCCGTCTGGTGCGCGGCTCGGTGCTGACGCTGAGGGAGCGTGAGTTCGTCCTGTCGGCCCGCGCGATCGGGGTGAAGGACTGGCGCATCATCATCCAGCACCTGCTGCCGAACCTGATCGGACCGGTGATCGTTCTGATGACGCTCAATGTCGCCAACAACATTCTGCTCGAAAGCAGCCTGACCTTCCTCGGCCTCGGCGTCGATCCCACCATTCCAAGCTGGGGCGGCATGCTCGCCGATGGCCGAACCTATCTGCAGACTGCATGGTGGGTCAGCGTCTTCCCGGGTCTTGCGATCCTGCTCACGGTGCTCGGGCTCAACCTTCTCGGAGACTGGCTGCGCGACAGCCTCGATCCGACCGGCCGCACGTCCCGATAAGCAGCACGGCATTCACAAGGGTTAAGCGTCATGACTTCGATCTTTGAAACCAAACTGGAGCGTACGCTCGACACGCTGGTTGCAAGCGCGACGCCCGGGCAGTCCATCGAGACCTGGACATTCGACGACACGACGAGCCGTCGTGCCGCCGAACAGGCGTTGAAGTACAGAGGCGTCACCGCCCGCATCCGCAGTGCCTACAAGCCGCTTCTGTTTGCGTTTCTGGAAGAGATCGACTGTCAAGGCGTCACAGCGATCGAGGTGCGTTATCCGGTTCATGCCGACGCCCCGGCCAACCGTTTCCGGCTCGAAGCCTATCCGCTTGCGGCACTTGTCGGAGACGCTGATATCGCGTTCATCGCGCGGGAAGATGACGAACTGGTCTATGACGTCGCGCTCACCCGCAACGGCCAGACGGAAACGCTGAAGGTTCAGGCACCGAACCGCGTGCATACCGATGCGGTCGGGGAAACCAATCTCTCCCCGACCGGCTGGATCAGCCGCGATGGCGCGACCGGCGAGCGCCTGAAAACGGATTACGAGCGCCTGTTCAGCCTCGCAATCGACGCGATCGCAAACCACGACTGGGGCAACGAAGAACCCTATTTCGAAGAACTCAACATCGCCGTTTCCCATCCGGCGGAAGACATGCCGCTGGCGGTTGGCGACGAGGTCGTCAGCCTCCGCGAGGCCCTGCACGAGGATTTCTATTTCTCGCTGCTGGAATTCTTCCAGAAGAAATCCGGACGTCCGCTTGGCGACCGTGGCCTGAAGCCCGGCCAGATCGTGCCGGAGATGGTGCGCAGCAACGGCGAGATCAGCGTTCGTGTCGAGACCCGGCCGTTGAGCACAGGTTTTAGGGATGGCCCCGAACAGGAAATCGATACGGCCAGCGAACCACCGGCCGTTGCGCAGATGTCGAGACTGCTGTCGGACATCGGTGGAGAGGAATTCGATGCCCGGTCGCGCTCCGGCCGCGTTCTCTCGGCGCGATACGTCAGAGGCAGCGACACGGCGGTCATGATCAGCGGCGGCCAGCATCCGAACGAGACGACCGGCATTGTCGGTGCCATCCGCGCTGCCCGTGCGCTGAAGCAGCGTGCCGGTGCTCATTTCACCATCTCGCCGATCGAGAACCCGGACGGCTACGCGCTGCACCAGCGCCTGCGGGTCGATAACCCGCGCCACATGCACCACGCCGCCCGCTACACCGCGCTCGGCGACGATCTTGAATACCGGACGGCGGAAAATTCCGGCCAGCATCTCAACGAAAAAGCTATCCGTTTCACAGCGCAGGAATTGAGCGGCGCACAGCTGCATATCAACCTGCACGGCTATCCATCGCACGAATGGACGCGGCCGCTATCCGGCTACGTGCCGCGCGGTTTTGGCATGTGGACGCTGCCGAAGGGTTTCTTCCTGATCATGCGCCACCACGCCGGCTGGACGCAGCAGGCGGAAGCCATCCTCGACCACGTCACCCGGCATCTCGGCGCAATTCCAGGCATTCTCGACTACAACAATCGCCAGATCGCACTCTACGAAACCCATGCCGGCGAGACGGGCTTCCGCATCATCAACGGCTTCCCGTGCCTGTCGTCGATTGACGATCGCCATACCGTACCGCTGACGCTGATCACCGAATATCCTGACGAGACTATCTACGGCGACGATTTCGTCACGGGCCATACGGCGCAGATGGAGACGGTGATCTCGGCCTATGATGTCTGGCAGACGCTTAACGCCTATACGTCGTAAGATGACAGGCTCCCGGTAGCTGCGCCTAGTTCGTTGCAGGCGGTTCGGTTACCCGATCTCGCCTGATCGCCTCTGAAAAGTCCTCGGACATGCCCGCCGCCTTGGCTTTCTCGGCAATATGGGACTGCTTCCTGAGCACCGCCATCGGGGACCCAGTGTCGAGGATGCCCTGATCGTAGGCGTATTCGGGTAGATAGCCGTTCACATACAGCCGCCAGTCGAGAGGGACCGTGCCTCCAAGCGTTCTGACGATGGCCACAACCGCAGTCGTGCAGTTCGTCATCAGCGAGTTGTACCACTGCGGCTGGCGGGACAGCTTGTTTGCATCCTCGACATAGGCGACCAGGAGGTTGCGTGCTGTCTGCGGCAAGACGTTCACCCGGTAGAGCTGGACGTCCTCGCCGCGCACGATCGTACGAACCCCGATGATATCCCGCTCCTCTGCCGCGACGATCACAAGCGGATTGCTCTTGAAGAGATCCGCGATCGGCGAAAACGCGCCTCCGCGCTTGCGGCGGACCTCGACGGACCAGGCGACGTGCTCGCCATTCGAGAAGCCGAAGCTGACCAGCATGTGGCCCATCAGCGGTCCCGACCAGTAGGACATGAAGAGATCAACCGACGTCAGCGTCTTTAGATCATACGTCTTTGTTTCCCAGTTTTCGGTGAAATCGGTATCGCTTCTCCAGGTAAAGTCCCGCACACCGTTCAGGGTCAACGTGTCGCCCGAAATCGTTCCGGTGACCTGTCGCGCAACGTCCGGCGACCAGTCTCCTACCGCTGGGGGCGCGAGCGTGAACCACCACGAAAGCACGATCGCGAAGGCCACCGAGAACACGCCCGTCGGAGCCCGCCATCGGTGGCGGATCACAGAGACGATGGTCCAGACACCGAGAGCGGCAAACAGCGCAGCGAACACCGCTCTTGCCGGGAGCGGCAATGGCAGACGGTACCACAGTGCCAGCGATGACCACGCCGAGACGAGTAGAATGACGATGAAAACGCCCGTCAGGGCGAGGAAGTGGAATGCTCGGCGCAAATCGGTGTCTCTCGGTTCAACACACGCAACATAGGGTGACAATCGACAAGTGCGACCACGCACGGACACAAGAATGAGAGAGAAGGATCAAGCATTCTTCCCTGGTCTTTCTCCAGAAACCGCAAGCTCAGCGCCCGCCGACGACCGCGCCTGCCAATCTGAACGGACTTGAAATGACCGATGCCGCGACGTCGAAGACGAAGGCGCCCGCCTCCGGCACCGAAACCGCCCCGCCACCCGCCTGCGCAAGCTGCGGACCCAGTTGTGCGAGATTGGCGTACCGGTCGTGCCCGACCCCATCTGCTGCCTTGACCGACGAGATGTCGATGATCCGCAGACCATAGCGCAAGGCTGCGTCGCGCACCGAAGGGCTATCGACATTGAGCGATCCCGCGCGCGGCTTCTCCCCGCTGATGAAACTGGAGATCTTGAGCGCCTTGTCGTCCTTGGAAACAAACAGCGTGATGGGGGTACGCATCCGACCGACGACCTCCAGCTGCGACCTGAACAGATCGTCGTCAATGTCTGGAGCCGCGAGCACGACGACCAACTTGTCGAGGACGTCACCGCGGCCTTCCAGCTTCAGCTGGCGAAGCGTTTCCATGATCAGGAAGCCGCCGATGCTGTGCCCGAACAGGATGACCCGTTTCACATCGCGTTTGGCTGCCATCGATTTGACGAGCCAGACCAGGGTGTCACGCGAAGCCAGGGCCGCGTCACGATCCGCGAGATATCCGGCAAGGGATCCCTGCGACGGCCAGGAGAAAAGGACGGGTTTTCCATCCGTCTTGGAATCGGCGGCGACCTGCGCGAGCCGGTACAGACCCTCCTGGAACGTATAGTTATACCCGTGGACAAAGATGCCAACCGCCCCATCCTTGTTGGGCGCGTCCGCCAACGCCAGAAACTGTTTTTGGTCGAGAGAGCGTCTTTCGGAAACAACCATGTCCGTCGACGCGTCGGGTCTACCGACAGGCCATTCGATCTTCGGCGGCCGGTGCGAGGGCGGGATTGCGACCGTGAACGTTTCGAAGGCCGGATCTGCGTTACGGCGGGACGAGTATCCGTCGCCGTCCCGCGACCGGTTCGTCGCAGTAAGGACGGTAAGCTGACGGCTGGATGCCGGGTTGACCGCGACCGGATCGAGAACAGAGGCCGAAGGCCTGTTGGCACAGGCAACGAGCTGAGCGGACACGATCGCGATAATCGCAGCCGAGATCCATCGCCGCGTCAATACGGAATACTGCATCGTAACCAGCGACTTTCGAAAGGTGAATGGTGCCGGTTGATGCCACGAAATGTTGCCGAACTCAACTGGCTGAAATCCACGCTAAATTCGCCTGCACCACCTGGCCAGTCGACCGGAACGCGAGTGCATCATTCAAGCGGAGAGATCCGAGGCAGGCCAGGATTTGCAGGCCCCGGACGGTGTTGCCACGGTCCGGGGTCTGGTCTTTGTTACACACGGCGAATTCATGGCCGGATTAGGCTGCTTGAGCCAGTCAGTCAGCGATTTTCACGATCAGCTTTCCAAAATTGCCGCCGGTGAGCATGCCGATGAAAGCCTCGGGCGCACGTTCGAGGCCGTCAACGATATCTTCCCGATACTTTATGTCGCCGGACGCGACGCGCGGGCCGACCTCATCGAGGAAGTCTCCAAAGTGGCTGATGAATTCAGTCTGGATGAAGCCGCGGATGAGAAGGCTGCGCCTCAGAACCGCCGACATGGTGATCGGAAGCCTGTCCGTTTCCGCAGATCCGGCGCCATTGTAGTGCGCGACAAGCCCGCAGACGGGGACACGGGCAAACTGGTTCAGCAGCGGCAGGACGGCGTCCCAAACGTGCCCGCCGACATTTTCGAAATAGACATCGACGCCGTCAGGGCATGCAGCAGCGAGATCGGACGCAAAATCTTTCGAGCGGTGATCGACAACGGCGTCAAAGCCGAGGCCATCTTTCACATACGCACATTTGTCCGGTCCACCGGCAATCCCGACTGCCCTCGCCCCGGCAAGTTTCGCAAGCTGGCCGACCAGCGAACCGACAGGCCCGGAGGCAGCGGCGACAACGACGGTCTCGCCTTGCTTAGGCTTCCCGATGAACTTCATTCCGCTCCAGGCGGTGGAGCCTGGCATTCCCAGCACGCCGAGTGCCGTCGTCAGCGTTGCGCCGTGCGTTTCGACACGCGTCAGGGTATCTCCGTGGACAACCGCATTGGTCGTCCATCCGGTCCGAGCACGAACGCTATCGCCGGGCGAAAAGGCTGTGTGGCGCGACTTCACCACTTCGCAGATCGTTTCGCCTTCCATAACGCCATCAATGGGAACGGGCGCTGCATAAGACTTTGCGTCGCTCATGCGACCGCGCATGTAAGGGTCGAGCGAAAGATAGAGGCATCGCAAGGTGACCTCTCCTTCTGCTGCTTCCGGGAGTTCGAAATTCTCGATGCGGAAATTCTCAGCCTCGGGCTGACCGGTCGGTCGGCTTGCCAAGACGATGCGGCGAATGGCGGTCATCCTGTGTGTCTCCTTGTCGTTGTCGACTCCCGGGTGAAGTAGTCGGCGGCACCGATTTGCCAAGGCCGAACCGCGATGGGCGATTAATTTGCTGCCACAAGCTTTCGTGGGGCAGCACAGGTCGGAATTGTGATTTGGACGGACAGACCACCGGCCGGTCTGTTTTCTGCCTTTGCGCCCCCGCCGTGCCATTCCGCCGCACGCCGGGTAATGGCAAGCCCAAGGCCGAAGCCGGAACGGGTGGTGACGGTTGAACTTTGCGAAAACGGCTTGAAGATCGCCTCCAGTTCCGTCTCCGGCACACCCTCGCCGTCGTCCTCGACGGTCACGATCAGCTTCCGGTCCAAGACCTTGGACGTCACACGGACAGCGGTGCTTGGTCCCGTGTGGGTAATGGCGTTGCGGATCACATTTTCCAGCGCGCGGTAGATCAGCTCGCCGTTGACGGAAGCCACGAATGTGTCGACGCCCTCATACTGGACGGTTACCCCGCGTGCCTGTCCCTCGAAGCCGGCATCGTCCACAATCTCACGCAGGAGATCGACAAGGTCGAGCGTCTGCCGCTCGAACCTCGGTGTATCGCGATCCGACAGCCGGGCGAGAGTGAGGATTTCGCCGACCAGTTCGTCGAGCCGCTCGACCTCGCGGCTCATCCGCTCGATCATCACCGCCAGCCGTACGGGGTTCTGTTGCAAAACGCCGATAGCAGCTTGCAGACGCGATAAAGGCGAGCGCAGTTCGTGCGAAATATCGTGGAACAGCTGCTGCTGAGCCATCTGGAGCTCCTGCAACCGGGCAGCGGTGATATCCAGATCGTGCGCCAGCGACGCGATCTCGTCGCGTTTGGCGCCGATCTTGTGGGCGATCCGCACGTCCAGTTCTCCCCTGGCAAGCGAGCGCAGCCCATAGCGCAGCTGCTCGACCGGGGTAATGAAATAGCGGGCGAGCCAATAGGCCGCAGCTGCTGCCGCCAGAAGGGCTGCCAGCCACGGAACAGCCCGAGGCCAGGTTTTAGCCATCATGCTCGGCGCTGCGCCGGCAATTTCCAGGCGATAACACTCTCCGTCGCGCACGGCGGTCCGAACGAGCGCCTCCTCATTTTGTTCGGCACAATCGATCGCCGGCCCGTCGGTCGTGACGGTAACCGGGATGTCGCGACCGGTCCGCCGAACCGCCGCCACCAGCCTGGCCGTCGCCTCCAGGCCATCCGACTGGAGCACCTGGGCTGCGGTCTCCAGCGTCAGGCTAAGTTCCCGGCCAGCAACCTCCTCCTCGAACGGTGATTGGAACAGCGTGCTGATCGCAAACAGGATCGCAATCGAGCCGGCCATGGCCAACCAGACGACGGTGAAGAATTTCCAGAACAGGCGATGCATGGTCAGCCTTCCAGCAACTGGTAGCCACGGCCGCGCACGGCCTGGATCCAGGGCTGCCCATCCGGGCGGGCGCCGAGTTTCTGCCGGATGCTGCTGATGTGGACGTCGATCCGGCGATCGAACGCGGTGAGCGGCTTGGCAAACGCCCGCAACGATATCTCCTGCTTGGAGACGAGCTGGCCGGAGGAGCGGGCAAGCACTTCCAGCAGGCTGAACTCGGTTCCGGTCAGTTCCAGGGGTGCCGCCCGCCACATCGCCCTGCGGTTCGACGGATAAAGCACCAGTTCGCCCGTCCTGATCTCATTGACGGTGCCGTCCCGCTCGGTTCGGCCCGAGCGGCGCAGGATGGCGCGAATGCGCGCAGCCAGTTCCCCCGGCGAACAGGGTTTTGAGACGTAATCATCGGCTCCGAGATTGAGGCCGGCGATGCGGTCGATATCGTCTCCCCGTGCCGTCAGCATCAGCACCGGCACATCGCTCACCTGCCGGATCTTGCGCAGAACCTCGATGCCGTTCATCCGCGGCATCATGATGTCGAGAACAATCAGATCGGTCGAGGACGACATGGCCTCGGCCACGCCGACGCGACCATCCGCAGTCGTTTCGACGGCGAAGCCTTCCTCTGTCAGATACTCGCCCAGCAGGTTGGTCAGCTCGGCATCGTCATCGATCAATAGTAGCTTGGTCATGCCCTGCTCTTGCTCCTTCGATAACTTCAGCTTTACGACCTTGAGGCTGCGAAGACAGCAGTTTTACCTAACTTAACCTGCTCTTGACCGACATTAACATCGCGATCCCTATACTGCGGCCTTCAGTTAAGGCGGTGTCCAATCGATGCGCAGCACTCTTTCTTCAGTTCTACCAGTTCTGGCCGTCGCGGCCTTGCTTACCGGCTGCACGAGCCTTGGCACTCTCAAGCAGGCGACGCCGGCTGTTGCCGCCTTCTGGCACGCGACGCTTCCGCATGGCGGTCGAACAGCCGATCTCGTGACCTGGTGGGCAAGCTTCAAGGATCCCTCGCTGGACGCCTTGTTGTACATGGCGGACCGCAAAAACCCGACCATCGAGCAAGCGGTGGCGAATATCGACAAGGCGCGCGCCACGCTCGACAGCACCGCGTCAGGGCTTTTCCCATCGCTCGACGGCTCTGCATCGGCGAGCCGTGAGGGCAATAAGGGTAACGACAATAACAGGCTGACCGCCGGGACGACAAAAAGCGGTGGGCTTGATTCCGCCTGGGAAGTCGATCTGTTCGGCAAGACCAAGAAGCAGGTGCGCGCCGCTGCATCGCGGGCCGCTGGCGAGGTCTGGTCCTGGCACGATGCCCGCGTTTCGATTGCCGCCGAAGTGGGCGACGACTATGTCCAGTACCGCGCCTGCCGCGAACTGGAGCGCCTCTACCGCGACGAGCTTGCATCGCAGACGGCCACCATCCGCGCCACGGAACGGTCGGCACAGTCAGGCTTTACGTCCACAGCTGACCTGGCGCTGGCACGGGCAAGCGCTGCTGCCTCCTCGTCAAGCCTGACGGCCCAGCGCGGCGAGTGCGAGATCCTGATCAAATCGATCACACAATTGACGGGCGGCGACGAACCGGCGGTCCGCCGGCTACTCGATCAGGGCAAACGGCGTATTCCGCAGCCAACTGCGGTGCGGATCACTGCCGTGCCTGCTGACGTCCTGCGACAGAGGCCCGACGTCAATGCGCTGGAGGCTGAAGTCGCCGCAACGATTTCGGACGTCGGCGCGGCGAAGGCCGATCTTTACCCCAGCCTCAGCCTCAGCGGATCAATCTCGATCAGCCAGTCCACCGTGACCGGCCGATCCGTTCCCTGGTCCTTCGGACCGGCGCTGTCGGTGCCGTTGCTGGATGGCGGAGCACGACGGGCGGCTGTGCGCAGTGCGGTTGCCGACTACGATATCGCGGTTGCGAACTATAAGTCTGGCGTGCTTGGCGCCGTTGCCGAAGTCGAGACGGCGATGTTGCGGGTCGATACGGCGCTTCGGCGGATTGCCGACGCAAAAAGCGCTGCCGACAACTATCAGCGCTATTTTCGCGCGGTCGACCAGAACTGGGCGTCCGGAGGCGTCAGCATTCTCGACCGCGAAGAAGCTCGCCGATCGGCGCAATCGGCGGCCATCACTCTCATCGAAATTAGGCGCGACGCCGTCCAATACTGGATCGCCCTCTACAAAGCGCTTGGCGGAGGCTGGTCCATTCCGACCGCCGCTGCCTCTTCTGCACGGGAACTCAACTAATGCTTAAAACATCACACCCGCTCACGACGATGGCGCTTGCCTGCGTCGTCTGTCTCGCTTTCACCCCGGCAGGCCGGGCACAGGACGCGACGCAGACGACCGCCGCCGCGGCCGCCCTCACGGTCAGCGTGACGAAACCGGAGGTTTCCCAGTGGCCGGTGCTCATTCCGGCAAGCGGGCGCCTTGCGGCCTGGCATGAAGCGGTGATCTCCGCCGAAGTCAGCGGATTGCGGATCATCGGCATCAATGCGGATGTGGGAGCGACGGTAAAAAAAGGCGAGTTGCTGGTGCAATTCGACGCCGAAACCGCGCAGGCCGAGCTCGAGCAACAGCAGGCAAGCGTCGAGCAGGCAAAGGCCGATCTCGATCAGGCGGTCGCGAATGCCGACCGCGCCCGCGGGCTGACCGGCTCCGGTGCGATCTCCGCCCAGCAGACGACGGAATATCTGATCACGGAGCGCAAGTCGAAAGCAGCCCTTGCGTCGTCGAAGGCCGCGCTGGCATCCGCGCAGCTGACCCTTGACCGCACGAACGTCTACGCGAACGACGATGGCGTAATCTCTGAACGGTCCGCGTCGCTTGGCAAGGTGGTGACCGCCGGCGACGAACTGTTCAAGCTGATCCGCCAGAACCGCATCGAGTGGCAGGCGGAGCTGCCGGTCAAGCGGCTGGCCGATGTCAAGGAAGGCACCAAAGCGGTCATTCCGACGCCGCTCGGCGATGTCCGTGGCGAGGTGCGGCTTGTCTCGCCCACGAGCTCGACCGCCAGCGGTCGGGTCACTGTCTATGTCGCCCTGCAGCCCGCAGTCGGAATGCCACAACCGAAGACCGGCATTCTCGTCAGCGGCAATTTCGAATTCAGCGCCACCGATGCGCTGACAGTTCCGGCAACGGCAGTCACCCTGAGGGACGGCTTTTCCTACGCATTCGTCCTCAACGCGACCGATCAGCCGACGGTAACCCGCAAGCGTGTCGAGACCGGCCGGCGGCAAGGCGACCGGGTCGAGATCGTATCGGGGATCGACACGACCGAGGAAGTCGTCGTCTCCGGCGGCGCGTTTCTTGCGGACGGTTCCGTGGTGCGGGTGGTCGATACGGTCGCCGCAGCCGAGACGGAGGCGACGAAGTGAATTTTTCCTCCTGGTCCATCCGCAATCCCGTTCCGCCAATCCTGCTGTTCGTCCTGCTGACGGCCTGCGGCCTGTGGGCGTTCAACCGTCTCGACATCCAGAACTTTCCCGACATGGATCTTCCGACGATCGAGATCAGTGCGTCGCTCGACGGGGCCGCAGCCTCACAGCTTGAGACCGAGGTCGCCCGCAAGATCGAAGACGAACTGACGGGACTGACGCGGCTCGATTCCGTGACCACGACGGTCACCGATGGTTCCGTCAGCATTTCCGTCGCCTTCGAAGTTGGAAAGAACACGCAAGAGGCACTCGACGAGGTAAAGAGCGCCGTCGATCAGGCGCAGGACGACTTGCCGGAAGAAATGAACGCACCGACGGTTTCCAAACAGTCGCTGAATGCATCGCCGCTGATTACCTATGTGGTGCGGTCAGACACGCTGGATGCGGCGGAACTCTCTTGGTTCATCGACAACAATATGTCGCGTGCCCTGATGGCTGTCGAAGGCGTCGGCGAAGTCGGGCGCCTGGGTGGCGTCGACCGGGAGGTCCGCGTCGAACTCAACGCCAATCTGCTCGATGGCCTCGGTCTGTCTGCAAACGACGTCAACGGGCAGCTCGATTCAGTGCAGTCTGACCTGTCGGGCGGCAAGGGGCGGATCGGCGGCGAAAGCCAGTCTGTCCGAACGCTGGCGGCCGTCGGCAGCGTCGAACAGCTCCGCGCACTGCCGATACCATTGCCGGCGGGAAACTGGGTTCGGCTGGACGAACTCGGCACGGTCACCGATTCCCACAGCGATCTCAGCTCGCTTGCCTATATCAACGGCAAGCCGGTCATTGCCGCGCAGATCAAGCGGTCCAAGGGCTACTCGGACGTCGCCGTCACGGACAGTATCCGCGAACAGATGAAGTCGTTCGCGGCAGAAAATCCGCAAGTGACGATCGAAGAGGCCTACAACACGATCGTCCCGATCGAGCAGAACTACGAATCATCGATGCATATGGTCTATGAGGGCGCGTTGATCGCGATCTTCGTGGTCTGGCTCTTCCTGCGTGACTGGCGGGCAACGCTTTTGGCCGCTGTTGCCTTGCCCTTGTCGATCATCCCGACGTTCCTCGTGATGTATCTCCTCGACTATACACTGAACACGATCACGCTTCTGGCGCTGTCTCTTGTGGTCGGGATTTTGGTCGACGATGCGATCGTCGAGATCGAGAATATCGAGCGACATCTCAACATGGGGAAAAGCCCCATGGATGCGGCCATGGAAGCGGCCGATGAGATCGGCCTCGCCGTGATCGCCACCACCTTCACCCTGGTCGCCGTGTTCCTGCCGACAGCCTTCATGGGCGGTATTCCCGGCATCATTTTCAAGCAATTCGGCATCACGGCCTCTGTCGCCGTGTTGGCCTCGCTTCTCGTCGCGCGCCTGGTGACGCCGATGATGGCGGCCTACATCATGAAGCCGAGCGGCAAAACACACGAAGGCGACGGTCGCCTGATGCGGTCCTACCTCTGGGCCGTCAAAGGCGCGCTTCGTCGGCGCTGGATACCAGTGCTCGGCACGGTCGGCTTTCTGGCCTTCACGATCCTGCTGCTCAGCCATCTGTCGACCGGGTTCTTTCCGGCTTCCGATAGCAGCCAGACCCAGGTCACGATCACGACGCCTCCGAGCTCCACAATTGAATCGACCGACGAAGCGGCGCGAAAGGCGTCCGCGGTCATTGCCGGCGTCGACCACGTCACCTCGGTTTTCCAGGCAACGGGCACGGCCTCCACAGGCGGGATGAACAGCACCTCGAATGCCAGCACCAACAGTGCGACGCTCGTCGTCAACCTCACGTCGATCGACGACCGCGACGTCAAGCAATCTCAGATCGAAGCGGATTTGCGCAAGGCGCTGGAAACCTTGCCCGGCGTCCGTCTTGAGATCGGATCCGGCGGCAATGGTACGCAGCTGACGCTGACGCTGGCCGGCGACGATTCCGACCTACTGGAAAAAGCGGCCGCCAGCCTCGAATCCGATCTGCGCACGCTACCCGGCATCGGCAACGTGACCTCGTCGGCCGCGACCCAATCACCGGAGATCACCATCCGCCCTAATCTCGCGGAAGCCGCATCTCTGGGTGTGACCTCGAAGGCGATCGCCGACGCCATTCGGGTCGCAACGGCCGGCGCCTATGATGCGGCCCTGTCGAAGCTCAACCTGCCGGAACGCCAGGTCCCCATCCGGGTCATGCTCGACACGGCGAGCCGGCAATCGCTGGATGCGCTGTCGCTCATCCCGGTCGAGGGCAAGGACGGCAATGTCGCGCTCGGCGCCATCGCCGACATATCGCTAGGCTCTAGCCCCAGCCAGATCGACCGGCTCGACCGGTCGCGCAACGTCTCGCTCACGATCGAGCTCAACGGCCGGAGCCTTTCGGAAGTGACGAACGAGGCAGCGCAGCTTCCCGGCTACAAGAACCTGCCGCAGGGCGTGAAATTCGTCGAGCAGGGAGAGTTGAAGCGCCAGAGCGAGCTGTTCAGCAGTTTCGGATTGGCGATGGCGATCGGCATCTTCTGCGTCTACGCGGTGCTGGTCCTGCTTTTCCATGACTTCCTGCAGCCGGTCACGATCCTGATGGCCTTGCCGCTGGCTCTCGGCGGCGCGCTCTTGCCACTGGTGCTGACGGGAACAAGCTTCTCGATGCCTGCGGTCATCGGCCTGCTGCTTCTGATGGGCATCGTGTCGAAAAACTCGATCCTGCTCGTCGAATACGCGATCGAGGCGCGGCGCGCCGGCATGTCCCGCTATGACGCTCTGGTGGATGCCTGTCACAAGCGAGCGCGGCCGATCGTGATGACGACGATCGCCATGGCGGGCGGCATGCTGCCCGCCGCACTCAGCCTCGTATCCGGCGATTCAAGCTTCCGCCAGCCGATGGGCATCGTGGTGATCGGCGGGCTGATCACCTCGACCTTCCTGAGCTTGCTGGTCATCCCGGTCGTGTTCACATTCCTGGATGATCTTTTGGTCTGGCTGAAAGCGCGGTTCCACACGCGCAAGCAGCACCCCGCAGAGTAGCGCGCGTCTAAGTCTGGCGGCAGCCGAAGCCGGACGGCTTTGATGTCGCCCGGCTGGCGCGTGAGCCGGGCGACATCGCGCGCATCAATGCGGATGCATGCCGGGCACACGTTCGCTCTCGCTCGAAAGATAAGCCTCTCTCCCCAAGACGCTTTCGATCCGAATTCCATAGTAGACGGGTTTGTTTTGCACCCCGGCCGCTGCTGTTTTCAGTCCTCCAGGCAACCAATAGGTTGCGTTGCTGGACTGCAGAAGAGACCATGCACGCGCATACTTCGCCCATTCGGCAGCCTGATCGAATTCCTTGAACTGCCCATTCGCGATAACGGTCCGCCATTGTTGCGGACTGGAGATTTCGTCTGCCAGAATGCAGACGGAGTTATTCTCGCGCATCCACGAGATCTTCTTGCCCTCGAGCGAGAAGCTGTAGAACCAGTCGTCCTCGATGATGAAAGAAATCGGAACCGTGTACGGGCGGCCTTCGAGGACGCAGGACAATCTCCCCATCCGGGTTTTTGAAAGGAATGCCATGCACTCCTGATAATCAAGTTCTCTTATATTCATCCCGTCTGCCTTTCGTGAGGGCGCGCTTTCCGCTCCTCAAGCCGAAATCCTCAAATTCATTATGTCAGTGATGACGTTCAGTGGTGACGTTCATACGCTCGGGCTGAACAGATTTTGCCCCTGGCTTCTGAACCGGTCAAAGATCGCCGAAACCGTGCGAACATAGGGTCTCCCCTTTGCCGTCATCGAGATGCGGTTCGCCCGCACCGTCAACAGACCGCTCAGAGCGAACGGTCGCAGCAAGGCCAGTTCGTCGGCATAACCGGCGGCATTCTGTCCCAGATCGACGGAGAAATCGCACATCAGGCGTTCGATGATTGTCGCGCGTTCATGATCGTCCTCGACAAAGGCGTGGCCGCGTCGCGTGGGTAGAGACCCCTCCGCGATATGGCGTTTGTAAGCCTCGATACCGGATTCCGACTGCGTGTAGCCACCGGGGAGCCGCGAGATGGAAGAGCACCCGAACCCCAGCAGGGTCGGGCGATCGTCGTCCGTGTAGCCTTGAAAATTGCGGTGGAGCCGACCTTCTCTTGCGGCAGCCGCCAGTCGATCGGAAGGCGTGGCAAAATGATCGATGCCGATCGCCTGATAGCCCTCGCCAATGAAGAAAGACGCGATCGCGCTTGCCTGCTGCAAACGCTCGACGGGTCCAGGAAGCGATGCGCTATCGATCAGGCGCTGGTTGGCCCTTCGTGATGGTAGATGGGCGTATCCATAAAAGGCGATGCGATCCGGATTAAGGTCCACGACGGAACGGCAGGTCGTCAGCAAGCTTTCCTGGGTTTGGTTCGGCAGACCATAGATCAAATCGAAATTGATGCGTGAAATGCCGGCGTCGCGCAGGTCGCGGACGGCGGCGGCCACCTTTTCTTCCGGCTGCTCCCGCCCGATTGCCTGTTGCACAACGGTGTCGAGATCCTGGACGCCGAGACTGGCGCGGTTGATCCCGAGCCGGCCGAGCGCTTGGCAGAGATCGCGCCCGAGCATCCGCGGGTCGAGTTCGATCGAATGCTCGTAGTCGTCTTCCAGGTCGAAATGCTTCTTAAGCATACCGAGAACGGAGCTCAAGCCTGCCTCGCCCAGAATGGAGGGCGTGCCGCCGCCCCAGGCGATGCGGCCGATCTTCAGCCGGGCTGGCAGGTGAGCGGCAACCAGCGCGATCTCTGCCTCCAGCGTGGTCCGGTAGTCCTCGACCGGCTCGGCCTTCCGAACCGCCTTGGCATGGCAACCGCAATAGTGGCAAAGCTGCCGGCAATAGGGAACGTGCAGATAG
This sequence comes from Rhizobium sp. NFR12, assembly GCF_900108545.1. NCBI lineage: Bacteria > Pseudomonadati > Pseudomonadota > Alphaproteobacteria > Hyphomicrobiales > Rhizobiaceae > Rhizobium > Rhizobium sp. NFR12. Next base: position 503,668 of record NZ_FNWM01000003.1, read on the forward strand.
ACAGAGACCGGTTCGGCCGGATCAAGTTGGCCGAGCCAGGCGGCCTGTTCCTTGGGCCCCACCGCCTCGCTGAAATCCGCGGCGGTGGGGTAGGATGTGTATCGTGGAACCGGCATTTCCGCGAGACGCTCGACCATATCCGGTTTCATGCGGCCGGATCTCCGACGGAGCTGCGTTTTGGCTTGTTTGAGGGGTCCGGAAGCGCCGAGAGGCGCCGGTCTTCCTTCATCTCGAACCACATGGCGTTGAGGATGGCAAAGACGCAGGCGAGGCCGACGCCGAGGATCCAGGAAAAATACCACATAAATGATCTCCTTCAGTAAGCGTTCGGATTGCGACCGATCGAGGCCGCGTTCACTGGACCGCGCATCACGTGGTAGACCCAGGCCGTGTAGGCGAGCACGATCGGCAGGAAGACGACGGTCGCCAGCAGCATGATGAACAGGGTGAGGTGGCTGGATGACGCGTCCCAGACCGTCAGGCTCACGGCCGGATCGATCGAGGACGGCAGAAGAAAGGGAAACAGCGACAGGCCGGCGGTCGAGATGATGCCGAAGATGGCAAGGCTCGATCCAGCGAGTGCGATCTTGAACCGGCGGCTGCCAAGTCCTGCCAGGGCGACGAGCGACCCGACGAAACCGAGAACCGGCGCAATGATCATCCAGGGATATGCATGGTAGTTGTTGAGCCATGCTCCAGCCTGCGTGACGACGGTTTTCGCCAGCGGATTGGATGGACCGGCAGCTTCCTGAATACTGGTGACGACATAGCCGTCCATGCCGAAGGCGACCCACAAGCCGGCGAGCGCGAACAGGGCGACGGTGGCTGCGGCCGCCATCCGGCCAAAGCGCGTCGCGCGTTCGGCGACCGGCCCCGAGCAGCGCATGGCAATGACCACGGCTCCGTGCATGACCAGCATCGACAGGCTGGTGAGGCCAGCGACCAGGGCAAATGGCCGAAGAAGACCGAAGAAATTCCCGTCGTAATGGGCCCTCATCGTGCCATCGAGGCCGAAAGGTACGCCGAGCAGCACGTTACCGACCGCTACACCGAAGATCAGCGCCGGCACGAAACCGCCGATGAAAAGCGCCCAGTCCCAGGTGCTTCTCCAGCGCGGATCCTTGACCTTGCCGCGGAACTTGAAACCGACCGGCCGGAGGATGAGGGCCAGCAGGATGGCGATCATGGCAAGGTAGAAGCCGGAGAAAGAAGCCGCGTAGAGCGCCGGCCAAGCGGCAAAGATGGCGCCGCCGCCCAGAACGAGCCAGACCTGGTTCCCTTCCCAGGTCGGCCCAATCAGGTTGAGCAGGATGCGCCGCTCCTCGTCCGTCTTGGCCGCAAATGGCAGGAGGGCGCCAACGCCGAGATCGTAGCCGTCGGCGATGGCAAAGCCGATCAGGAGGACGCCGAGCAGCAGCCACCAGATGATCCGCAATGTTTCATAATCGAGAGGTAAATGGGACATGGACCTTGCTTTCGAATGAGAGGGTCAGCGTTGCGGCGCAGCAGCGGCGCGTTCGGGAACCACTGCCGATCCGCGAATGCCGTCGATCAGCACGTTTCTTTCGCTCGGACCTGCCTTGATGATTTTGAGCATCAGCAGAACCATGATGACGGCAAGCGTCGTGTAGACCGTGAGGAAGAAGCCGAGGCTGATCGCCAGATCCACGAGGGTTAGGCCCGACGCGGCATAGAAAGTCGGCAGCACTCCCTCGACCACCCAGGGCTGACGCCCGTATTCGGCAACGAGCCAGCCGAATTCGATGGCAACCCATGGCAGCGGCAGGCTGAACAGGGCGATCCACAGAAGCACGCGGTTTTCACCAAGCCTGTGGCGGGAGGCCAGATAGAAAGCCACCGCAAAGAAGACGATCAGGTAGAGGCCGATCGCGACCATGAACCGGAAGCTCCAGAACAGCGTCGGCACGTCCGGCACCGTATCCCAGGCGGCCTTTTCGATCTGTTCTTCGGTCGCGGCCGGCACGTCATCGACGTAACGCTTCAACAGGAGTGCATAACCGAGGTCACGCCACGTATCGGCAAAGGTCTGGCGGGCAGCGGCATTGTTGCGGTCGGCGCGGATCTGGTCCAGCGCCGCATAGGCGGTCATGCCGTTGCGGATGCGGACTTCCGCACGCTCGACCAAGGGCAGAATGCCGGGCACTTCGGTGGAGAGTGATCGCGTGGTGATGAGGCCAAGGACGTAAGGGATTTTCACCTCATAGCTGTTCTCGCGGACGCCCGGGATGGCAAAGACATTGAGGCCGGCAGGGGCCGGTTCTGTTTCCCACATGCTTTCCATCGCAGCGATCTTCATCTGCTGGTGCTCGGTCGCGACATAGCCGCTCTCGTCACCAAGGACGACGACGGAAAGAGCCGAGGCGAGGCCGAAGCTCGCAGCGACCGCCATCGACCGCTTGGCTAGATCCAGATGGCGTCCCCGCAGCAGGAACCAGGCGCTGATCGCCATGACGAACATGGAGCCGGTGACATAGCCGGCGCTGACCGTGTGGACGAACTTTGCCTGCGCCACGGGATTAAAGATGACAGCGGCGAAATCGGTGATTTCCATGCGCATGGTATCGGGATTGAAGGTCGAGCCGACGGGGTTCTGCATCCAGCCGTTGGCGATCAGGATCCACAGGGCCGAGAAGTTGGCGCCGAGCGCCACGAGCCAGGTCACGGCCAGATGGCCGACTTTGGAAAGCCTGTCCCAGCCAAAGAAGAAGATGCCGATAAACGTGGCTTCCAGGAAGAAGGCCATCAGGCCCTCGATCGCCAGGGGCGCCCCGAAGATATCGCCGACATAGTGGCTGTAATAGCTCCAGTTCATGCCGAACTGGAACTCCATGACGATGCCGGTTGCGACGCCCAGCGCAAAGTTGATGCCGAACAGCGTGCCCCAGAAGAGCGTCATGCGCCGCCAGATTTCGCGCCCGGTCATCACATAGACGCTTTCCATGATGGCCATCAGAAACGACAGCCCTAAGGTCAACGGAACAAAGAGGAAGTGGTACATTGCCGTCGCCGCGAACTGCAGTCGCGAAAGGTCGACAACCGTAAAGTCGATCATTTGTCTACCCGCCTGTTTTCAGGTTTTCCGGTTCGAAATCCCCGGTCTGAAAGCGGCATAATCCACCGCACGGGCCCCGTGCATTGATTGCAATCAATGAGCCCTCCTGCATGCCGGATTAGATAGTCCCACGACGATCAGGGCAGTGCGGAAACCGATGACCACAAGCACAGACGAGCAGGAAATGGGTGAAGATGGCGGCGACCGGAAAGCGCTTTCCGCCCTGCGCCGACACGGCGGCATCGCCCTCGGCATCGCGGTCGCACTCCCTATAGTCTCCGGCCTGCTGCTGATCGGGCAGGTGCTGCTTTTGTCGCAGGTGCTTGGCCGGGCGATCGAGGATGGCGTTCCCTTAGACCAGCTCTGGCCGCAGATCTTCGGTTTCGCCTCCCTCCTTGCTCTCCGGATCGCGCTTGCCTTTGCTGCCGAATGGGCGGGATCGCTCGCCGCCGAAAAGATCAAGCGAACGGTGCGCGACAGCCTGACCACGCGGCTGCTTGCCCCTGGTCCGGACTGGAGACAAGACCGGTCGTCCGGCGCGCTTGCGAGCACGGTCGTCGATCAGGTCGAGGCTCTGGAGGGATTCTTTTCGCGGTTCCTGCCCGCAACCATCCAGGCCGCGCTGCTCCCTATCATCTTTGCCGCGGCCGTCATGCCGTTCGACTGGGTGGTCGGGTTGCTGTTTCTGTTCACTGCGCCGTTGATCCCGCTGTTCATGGCACTGGTCGGCTTCGGGGCACAGGCCGCAAGCGATGCACAGGCCAATGCGCTGTCGCGGCTGTCGGAGTATTTCGCCGACCGTCTCGGCGGTCTCCTCACGCTGAAGCTGTTCGGACGAATGGAGATCGAGGCTGGAGCCATGCACGAGGCGACAGACCAGCTTCGCCGGCGGACGCTGCGCGTGCTGCGCATCGCGTTCCTGTCATCGGCAGTGCTCGAATTTTTCGCAGCGCTTGGCGTTGCCGGCGTCGCACTTTACGTCGGCCTCAGCTATCTCGGCATGGTCGACCTGCCGGGTACGCAGTTGTCGCTCCAATCCGGGCTCTTCTGTCTGCTGCTGGCTCCGGAAGTTTATCTTCCGCTTAGATCGCTCGCCGCACATTACCACGACCGCGCCCATGCCAAGGGGGCGGTCGCAGAGATCGTGCGGCAATTCGGCGAGCTTCCCATGCCCGTGGCTGTGATCATCCCTCCGGCACCGGTGCGGCTTGTCTCCTCCGCGGTCCCGATCCTCGCCACCAATTTCAGCATCAAAACGCCGGACGGTTGCTCCATTCTGCTCACATCGAGCAGACTTTCCATCCCGGCTGGCCAGCATATCGCCCTCGTCGGCCGCAGTGGCATCGGCAAGTCGACGCTGCTGAATGTGCTGGCAAGGCTTGCGCGCACTGAGGGCACAATCGAGTTCAGCAATCACCGGCTTGACGACATCGATGAGCGCGAGCTCCGCCGGATGCTGACCTTCGTCAGTCAGAAACCGCATCTCTTTCACGGCACGATCGCCGACAATATCCGCCTTGCCCATCCCGGCGCCAGCGACGACGAGATCCGCCGCGCGGCCGATCTGGCCCTGGTCACGACGTTCAGCGATGGCCTTCCGGACGGCCTTGCCACCGGCATCGGAGAAGGCGGTCTCGGTCTGTCGGGCGGCGAGGCGCATCGCGTCGGCCTGGCCCGCCTCTATCTCACCGATCCGTCCATCATCCTGCTTGACGAGCCGACCGCGCATCTCGATCCCGAAACGGAAGCGACCGTGCTCGATCGCCTCCAGGGTTTCGCCCATGGACGGACGATGATCATTGCCACGCATTCGATGACAGTCGCGTCCCGCATGGATGCGACATTGCGGTTCGAGAACGGACATCTCTTGCCAATGAAGCCGACCCTGTCTGTTGTTTCCTCTGGTCGGGAGTTTGCCGCATGAGAGCGCTTCTGTCTTTTCACCCGCTGTTTCGGCGCCATCTGGCAGGCTTCGCTATTGCGCTTTGGCTTTCGCTGGCGACCCTTCTCGCGGGCGTTGCTCTGCTGGGCCTGTCCGGCTGGTTCCTGACCGCGGCATTCCTGACCACCGCTGCCATGAGCTTCAATCTTTTCGGTCCGTCGGCTGCTGTCCGAGGACTGTCGATGCTGCGCATCCTGTCGCGCTACGGCGAAAAGCTCGTCGGTCACGACACGACGCTTCGAGTACTGGCCGACATCAGAGAATGGCTGTTCAGACGCCTCGGTCCCGGCGTGCATCAAGCCAGCAAAGCGCTCCGCAAAGGCGATGCGGTTTCACGGCTAACGGCAGACGTGGATGCGCTCGACAGTGTGTTCATCGTCGCAGCCGGTCCGCTCGTGACGGGTGTACTCACAGCAACGGCAGTGACCGTTTTCCTGTCCGTCATGCTGCCGGCAGCTGTTATCGTATATGCGGTCGTCATGGCGACAGCTCTGTTTGTCGTTCCGATTCTCCTTTCAAGCGGAACGCGCCGGCTGGGCGCCCGGATCATAGACCTCTCGACCGAACTGCGTGTGGCGGCGTTCGACATGGTCGACGGCCACGCCGATCTGACTGCATTCGGTGCTGCCGATCGGATGCGGGCACGCTCCGATGCAATCGCTGCAGATCTTTCAAGGACGAGGCTGCGTCTCGCCCGTGCCTCGGCATCGGCGTCAGCAGCAATCGCCGTCCTGGGAGGACTTGCAGTCGTCTGCACATTGCTGACCGGGCTGACGGCTCTGGAACGTGGCCTGATCAGCGGCCCTATTCTCGTCGGCCTTCTTCTCGCCTCGCTCGGGAGCTTCGAGGCAACGGCGGCCGTCACCCGTCAGGTCGCAAAGTTCGGTAGCGCGATCGCTGCGGCGGAGCGACTGAGGAGACTGGCGGAGACACCACCTGTTGTCGTCGATACGCTCCACCCGGCAGCCCTTCCCGCCGGGGGAAGTATCTCAATCGAAGGCCTGACCTTCGGCTACGATCCGCGGCGGCCTGTCCTACGGAACCTCGATCTGACGGTGGACGCCGGAAGCAGCGTCGCCATCATGGGGGAAAGCGGCGCCGGAAAATCCACACTCGGCGCCCTTCTCATGCGCCTCGCTGATCCCATCGCGGGAGCCGTGCGCGTTGCGGGTACGGATATCCGCGACATCGCGCAGTCCGATCTTCACGCCAGGATCGCCCTTCTCGAACAGAACGCGCCGGTCTTCATCGGCACGATCGGTGACAATCTGAGGATCGGCTGCAACGGAGCGAGCGATGACGAATGCTGGTTCGCTCTCGGCAAGGCGCGTCTCGCCGATTTTGTGCGCAGTCTGCCTGCCGGTCTGGAAATGCCGGTCGGAGAAGCCGGTCATACACTCTCCGTCGGACAGGCACGGCGGCTTTGCCTCGCCCGCACACTTCTGTCCAAGGCGGAGATCCTCGTTCTCGATGAGCCGACCAGCGGTCTCGACCGGGAAACCGAACTCTCGTTCTTCAGTGATCTCAGGAACGCGACGGTGGGACGAACCGTCCTCCTCATCAGCCATGCGCACTTGCCGTTCGGGATCGTTGACCGCATCCTCCATCTGACGGACGGACGTCTGCGCGAAGATCAGTGAACGTTGATGCCTGCAACGGCCTCCAACGCAGACATGTCGATCAGTTCGACGGTTTGCGAATCGGGTAGCCGGATCATGCCAGTATTGCGCAGCTTGGTGAAGGAGCGGCTGACGGTTTCGATCGTCAGCCCAAGATAGTCCGCTATGTCGGTCCGCGACATTGGCAGTGACAGAGGATTGGCGGAAAGCTTATGCTCCGCAGCCCTTGCAGACAGCGCCAGAAGAAAGCTCGCAAGCTTTTCGACCGGCGCCAGGCGCCCGAGGATCATCTGATTATCACGGGCCTCGCGAAGCGCCGAGCGGGTAAAGGAATGCAGCCGGTCCTTCAGCTTGGGGTAGCGTTCCATCAGCGCATGCATTTCGCGCGTCGAGAACGAACAGAGCTGGACTGAACCAATCGCTTCCGCCGTGGAGGAATGGACGTCCTCATCCGCCAGGCCAAGATAGTCGCCCGGCAGCAGAAAGCCGGTGATCTGGCGGCGTCCATCGGGGAGCGCGATCGATAGTCGCAACATGCCTGCAGTAAGGCTGTAGGTCCGATGCAAAGGGTCGCCTTCACTCACAAGCATCTCGTTGGGAGCAAGATGCCGAGAGGTCATGATCTTGTCGAGTTCGGAAAGTTCCTCGTCAGCCAACGCAGCACAAACAGCCATTGTGCGCACATCGCAGTTGGCACAAGCGCTGCACGCTTTCCGCCGATGTACCGATTTCTGAGTGGTGAAAGGACTGTCGTGCGTATCTACCAATCGATCGTTCTCGTCTGCTGTCACTTCAACATAAAATATTCAGTGGGACACACAACCGATATTGCGGATGCCGACGATCAGGAACGCCCAACCATCCTGCCAAGTGTATGACGCATGTCGACGAATACAACATATTATCACGTTTGCGATGGGCAATGATCGCGATCGGCGTGTATGGCGGCCGCTCCGCAGCTTCGGCCTACAACTCTTTCCGACGGAGCCTAATAGGGAATGCCGACATAGTTTTCGGCGAGTGCTGTTGCGGCAGCCTTCGAGCCTACGAGGTAATTGAGTTCCGCTTCCTGGATTTTCCGGTCGAACTCGCCGGCTTCGGGAAAGCGGTGCATCATCGTCGTCATCGACCAGGAGAAGCGCACGGCGCCCCATACCCGTTTGAGGGCTCGCATCGAATAGGCGTCGATTGCCGCGGCTGATTTCTCTGAGAAATACTCCTGCAGACCTTCGAACAGGTAGAACACGTCACTGGTTGCAAGGTTCAACCCCTTGGCGCCGGTCGGGGGCACGATATGGGCGGCATCGCCGACCAGGAACAGGCGGCCGATCCGCATCGGCTCGGCAACGAAGGACCGCAACGGCGCGATCGATTTTTCGAATGAGGGGCCGACGACCATGCTTTCCGCATGCTCCGCCGGCAGCCGCCGACGCAGTTCGTCGTAGAAGCGCTCATCCGACCAATCCTCGATCTTCTCGTCCAGTCCGCACTGGATATAGTAGCGGCTGCGGCTGGCCGAGCGCATCGAACACAGTGCGAAACCGCGGCTGTGATTGGCGTAGATCAGTTCGTGGCTGACCGGCGGCACATCCGCCAGGATCCCGAGCCAGCCGAACGGATAGACCCGTTCGAACGTCGTGAGACTGTGCTCCGGCACCGATTTACGGCTGATGCCGTGGTAACCGTCGCAGCCGGCGATGAAATCGCAGTCGATCCGGTGGCTGACGCCCTCTCTTTCGAATGTCACGTACGGGTTCGTTCCATCGAAGTCATGCGGCGCTACGTTTTCGGCACTATAGATCGTGGTTGCGCCGGAGGCTTCGCGCTGATCCATCAGGTCGCGGGTGACTTCGGTCTGGCCGTAAACCAGCACGCGCTTTCCGGTCAGCCCGAACAGGTCTATACGGTGGTCGCGGCCGTCGAAGGCAAGCGAGAACCCGTCATGCGGCAGGCCGTCCCGGTGCATCCTGTCCGCCGCGCCGGCACGCTCCATCATGCTGACCATGCCCTCCTCCAGCACGCCCGCCCGCACCCGGCCAAGAATGTAGTCCTTGCTCACCCTGTCAAGAATGACGTTGTCGATACCGGCATTGGTCAGCAATTGGCCAAGCAGGAGACCCGACGGGCCTGAACCGATGATGGCGACTTGGGTGCGCATGAAATCCTCCGTAGATCTTGGGGTCTCTTTAAGCGCACCCGCAGGCGTTTGAGCAATGGATTATACGGCCAATCTATAGGACTGATCCCGGTCCGCCTTCACGCAGAAAAGCAACGCTCGCTGGACACGGAGAGCGGTAGGATGACGTCCAGACGTATCGTACCAGGCCGTCGCGATGATGGCCTGCCCGATCGACGCCTTCACTTCAGCGGCGAGAAGGGCAGCGGCATGGCGATCTGGCTGGTCATTTCAGGTGTCAACCAGTCCGGCCCGCCCTTCGGTGGCCATTTTCCGTCGGTGACCGACTTCCCGCGTGCCTCTGTGCGGGCGGCAAGGCTGGCATAGGGCCAGATCTGGGTGAGCCGCGGCCTGCCGTCGAGCCCGTACATGGCAACGGTGAGCTTCGAATAGGCCTCGCGCGCGGGCACCGCATCGGCCCATTTTTCCGCGGTCGGCGTGATGCCGTTGATCCGGGTGTGATAGGTGCGGAATTCATAGACGGGACCGAACGTGCCCGCCTCGACGGGAGCCAGGAATTCCAGCGCCCGGTAGCTTTCCATGCTGAGCGAAACCAGTTGCTCGACGCAGCCGAAGGGGTTGTCGCTACGCAACGCCCGCTCGCGCTCGCCGTAGAGACTATCGAGACTGTCGAAGGCGCGCAGCAGGAAGATACGGTTCAGCGAGCCGATATCGGTGCCCCAGGCTCCGCAGAGGCGCCCCTCGCCTGCGGCCACCCAGGCTTCGATCCCAGGCGTTGCCTTGCCGGCGCCAAAGATCACCGTGTCGAGCGTCGCGAGTTCATAAAGGCTCATTGCATTTCCTCCTGTGAAAGTGTGTCGGATACCGTGACGGACTGGCCGGATAGAACGCGACCGGCGATGTATCCGAACGTCATGCCCGGACCGAGTGTGATGCCGCCGGACGGGTAATTGCCGCCCATGATCGACGTCATGTCGTTGCCGACGGCAAACAGACCGGGGATCGCCTCGCCGCCCGCATCCAGAACCCGGGCCTGCGGATCGGTGCGTAATCCGGCGAAGCTTCCGAGCGATCCGGGCACGATCTTCACCGCGTAAAACGGCCCATGGGCAAGCGGTGCAAGCGATGGATTGGGCCCGTGGTCGGCATCGCCCTGGACCCGGTTGTAGGCGGACTGGCCGCGCCCGAATTCGGGGTCTTCGCCGCGCTCGGCATGTCGATTGAAAGTCGCGACCGTGTCATTGAGTGCCGCTTCGGGAATGCCACAGACCGCGGCAAGCTCGGCCAGCGTTCGACCTTTTTTGAGGTAACCCGATCGGATCGCCGGGCCGAGAGGAAAGGGAAACGGCTTTGCCCATCCGAGGCCCCAGCGCCGCTGTGCCTTGTGGTCTGCGATCAGCCAGGCAACGGGCGCGCTTGCCTGCGGCGTCGCATCGAGCAGCGCCTTGGTAAAGTCGTGATAACTGTCCGCCTCGTTGACGAACCGTCTGCCCGACGCGGTGACGGCGATGATGCCGGGTTTGGCGCGTTCGATCAGGTGCGGGAAATGTGCCACGCTGCCATCCGGCCGTGTCACCAGCGACACCGGCGCCAACGCCATGGCCGATGCGAGATCTGCCGAAACGGTGGCGCCGACGGTTTCCCCCAGCCGCAATCCGTCGCCCGTATTGCTGCGGGGTGCTGCCGAGAAATGTCCCTCGCCGCCGCCGGCCGATCCGGCAAGCGCAGTCAGACGGTCGCGGTCATGCGGAAAACCACCGGTCGCCAGCACGACGCCCCGCGCCGCATGAACGATCGTATCGCCACCGTCGGTGCCCAGCCGCGCGCCGACGACCCGATCGCCATTCCGCAACAGCTCTTTTACCGGCGCCTGTTCCATCATCGAAACGCCGAGATCGAGCGCTGATCGCAACAAGCGTGCAACAAGAGCATTGCCGTTGACGAGATGCATGCCGCGCCGGTGCAGGGCAAGATCGCGGAGATGCCGGACGAGACGGCCCGCTGCGTAGAGCCCCGAACGCGGCTTGCGGGTTGCCTTGAAGAAATGTCCGATGTCGGCACCACTTGCGAGCCCCATGCCCCAGAGGCTGGCGACGTCGAGCGGCGGGCGGAGCTTGTCGATCCATGGCCCGAGCCGCCGCCCGTCATACGGAGCTGCCGTCACCGACCGGCCACCCTTCAGAGCACCGGGCGTGTCGTGGAAATCCGGCACGCGATTGCCGTCCACCCAGCGGACCTCCGTATGATCCTGGAAGAAGGAAACCATTTCCGGACCATTGTCCAGGAAGGCCGCGACGCGCGGATCACCGTAACGGTTGCCGAGTTCGCTGCGCAGGTATCCGCGGGGGCCCTCCGGTGGTTCGTCTATTCCGGCAGCCCGCGCCAGAGGATTGCGGGGTATCCAGAGCCAGCCGCCCGACCAAGCCGATGTACCGCCGAAAACAGAAGCCTTTTCAGCGACGATGACCTTGCAGCCGTAGTGCGCTGCCGTCACCGCCGCCGCGAGCCCGGCAGCGCCGGAACCGATGACGAGAACATCACAGGTCATGGTGTTCACAGATTGCCGTTCCATCCATCCCCGCCTTACGTACATGCCCGGACAAGACAGTGGAACGGCGCGTTGCTACGCGGTCTTTCGTTCCATTCCTCTGGCCGGCTCAACCGCCTTCACGACTGCCTGAAAATATTGCGATCCCGAGGCTGCCTCGCCAAGTTCGATGGCCGCGGCCTGGAGCCGGGGTGCGAGCACCGCCATCCGCTCCGCCGTCATCCGCACGGCCGGGCCGGCGATCGAGAGACATCCGAGCACCTGACCATGGCCGTGATACCGGACCGGAACGGCCATAGCCGCCATGCCGGCGATATAGCTATCCACCGCCGTCGCGTAACCGAGGGCGCGGGCCTCAGCCAGTTGTTCCAACAGCAGCGTAAGGCTGCGCGGGGCGTTCGGTCCCGTGCCTTCCGCCTGTCGCAAAAGCCCTTGGCCAGAGACAAGCGACAGCGCCTCTTCATCACTCATCGACGAAAGCCACGCCTTACCGCCGGCGGAACTCGCCAGATGCACGACAACGCCCTGTTCCTGGCCCGGATCGTAACGGAGGCCACGTGTTGCCCCCTGCGCCACCGCCACCCAGGTCAGACGGTCGCCATCGATGACGGAAAGCCGGATCAACTCGCCGGAATGCGCCGCCAGTTCGTCGAGCACCGGCTGCGCCACATCCGTAATGCCGGCACGGCCGAGAAACCCGACGCCCATGGCCGGCAGCTTGATGGTCAGGGCGTAATCGCCCTGCGCCTGCGCCTGGCGCACATAACCTAGCCGCGCGAGCTCCTGCAAAGTCCGGTGTACGCCGCTTGCCGGCTGATCGATTTCGCTGGCGATCGCCGACACGGTGAGGCCGGCCGGATGATTGACCAGCAGTTCGATGATGGCGAGGGATTTTCCGAGAACGCTGCTCATGGACCCATTCCGTTGTTGAACACGGTTCCACTAAGGCTTTCGAGCGGTGAAAGGTCAACTGTGACGGACTGTCCGGTATCGGCTGCCGTGCGGATCGCATCGAGCACGATCAGGTTGGCCGTCGCGTCCCGTACTGACACGATCGGCGTGCCTGACCCGTCCATCAGATCGGCAAAATGGGAAAGCTGGCGCTCGTAGGGGTCGGCCTGGATGACATCGAGTACTGTCGGTCGCAACTTCTCAGTCCAGTCCGGCTCGCCCTTCGGTTCCCAGAGCGTCAGATCGGGCAGCGAGAGGCCAGCTTTGCTGCCGGCATAATGATGGGCGGTTACCGGATGAGCTGGAAAGCGTGCCGGATTTTCCGCCGCTGTCAGGTCCCAAGCCCAGGGGCCGACCGCGGTATCGGAAATGCACAGGGTCGCGATCCCGCCATCGACAAAGGAGAGATTGACCGCCGCCGTATCCTCGACGGCAAAACCGCGGCGCGCATGGCTGGCGATCGCCTGGACCTGCGCAATCTCGCCGAAGAAATGCCGCAGCAGATCGATTTCGTGGACCATGTTGATCAGCAGTGGCCCGCCGGCGCCCGGAGTTCTGCGCCACGCGGCCTCGAAGTATCCGGCCGGCTTGGCAAGCGAACAGGTCACGGTCGCCATCACCAGATCGCCAATCCGGCCGGCATGAATCGCCGCATGGGCTGCGCGGATGATCGGGTTATGGCGACGGTGATGGCCGATCAGAAGCGGCAGACCGGTCTCGTCGGCAATCGCGATCAGCCTCAGCGCCGAAGCCAGGCTTTCGGCAACCGGCTTTTCCAAAAGCACCGGAATTCCGGCCCGCAACAGGGCTTCGGATACGGGAAGATGCGTCTCGTTCGGCGTAGCAACGATCGCCGCTTGAGCGAGACCCGAATCGATCAACGCCTCTGCGGAAGGAAGACAGGGAATGCCGAGCGAGGCAGCGAGAACAGCTCCCGCCGGCATCGGGTCGACGATCGAGGTCAGGCGAAAACGCGGCATTCCAGCCAGCGTATCGATATGCGTGCGGCCGATGGCACCGGCTCCAATCACAGCAATGTCGATTACACTTCTCATCCAGATCCTCCCAGAACGGAGATATGAGGTATCAGACAGACGAAAAAAATGGAACTAGTTTTTATTCTTGAATGTCATTCCATAATTTGTGATGGTGGCCACAGAAGATTGGCCTGTCTCGTCTTTTGGGAGGATTGCCACATGCAACATGCACTGACGAAAGTCGGGCCAGATTACGATGTCGTCGTACTGGGAGCTGGCGCAGGCGGCATGTCGGCCGCCATCTTTGCCGCGATGGAAGGCGCACGTGTCCTTTTGGTCGAGCGCACCGAATATCTCGGCGGCACGACCTCCTATTCCGCCGCGACTACATGGATCCCGCTTACCCGTCACGCGCAGGCCATGGGTGCCGACGACAGCCGCGATAAGGTTTCGGGCTTTCTCGATCGCGCTGTCGGCAACCACAGCTCCAAATCCGTGCGCGATGCGTTTGTTGCAGCCGGGAAAGGTGTGGTCGATGCGCTGGAAGACAAAACGGACGTCAAATTCCGTGCGCGCCCTTTTCACCCCGACTATCTTTACGAGCTGGAGGGCGCCACGTCCTTCGGGCGGGCTCTCGAACCTTTGCCGTTCGATGCATCGGCGCTCGGGAAAGACCTGCATCTCATCCGTCCGCCCATCCCGGAATTTACCATTCTCGGCGGCCTCATGGTGGACCGTGACGACATCGCCCATCTGATGAAAATCGGCAAATCGGCGAAGTCGACCGCTTACTCGGCTCGACTGATCGGACATTACTACCTGGACAAGATCCGCCATGGCCGCGGAACGCGGCTGGTGATGGGCAATGCTCTCATCGGCAGGATGCTGCTTGCCGCGCGCAAGCTTGGGGTCACCATCCTAACCGAAACCGAGGCATTGGCCTTCACGACCGGGCCTCAAGGCGTAACAGGCGTGACACTCCGTCAGAAGGATACCGAACGGCAGATTCACGTCACGGGCGGTTTGATCCTCGCCTCCGGCGGCTTTGCCCGTCACCCGACCATGCGTGCAGACAAGTTGCCGCAACCACTGCCCGAATTCAGCCCGTCGGCGCCTGGTCATACGGGCACGCTGCATGATCTCGCCTTTACCGCGGGCGCCTATCACGGCGACACGGCGGCGCAGCCGTGCTTCTGGGCGCCGGTCTCGCATCGCAAGCGCGCCGATGGCTCGATGGCGGTTTTTCCGCATTTCGTCTTCGACCGTTCCAAACCCGGCATCATCTCGGTTGGCCGCGACGGTCGTCGCTTTGTCAACGAAAGCACCAGCTACCACCTGTTCGTGTCGGCCATGTATGCGGCGAACAAGGACGGCAGCCATGTGCCCACCTATCTGATTGCCGACGCTGCGGCGCTGAAGAAATACGGCATGGGGATGATCCGGCCCGGTGGTGCGAACATTGCCCCCTATCTTGCCGATGGCTACCTGACCGAGGCTGCGACGCTCGACGAACTCGCCAGAAAGCTCGGCATCGACGCTGCCGGCCTGAACGACAGCGTGGCCAGAATGAACGCCTATGCAAGGACCGGCACGGACGCCGATTTCGCCCGCGGCACCACCGTCTACGAAAAGGCCAATGGCGATCCGACGCATGGGCCCAATCCGACGCTCGGGCCGCTCGAGACGGCTCCCTATTATGCCGTCAAACTCTGGCCTGGCGATATCGGCTCGGCCATAGGCCTGGTCGGCGACGAAAATGCCCAGCTTCTGCGGCGCGACGGATCGGCGATCTCAGGCCTTTACGCCTGCGGCAACGATTTGCAGTCGATCATGGGCGGGGTCTATCCCGGCCCAGGCATCACTGTTGGCCCGGCGATCGTGTTCGGGGCCATCGCCGCCCGTCATGCAGCCCGCCGCGCCGTCGCTGCTCGCAAGGGAGAGGCTGCATGAGCCTCGTCCTTGTGACCGGCGGAACCGGCTTCGTCGGCCTGCGAACCGTCAGGGCATTGCAGGCGGCCGGGCACCGGGTCCGGATCTTCGACCTGGCTCCCAAGCCGGAACGACTATCCGTCATGGATGGCGTCGAGATCGTCTCGGGCGACATCACCGATGCCGCCGCGGTGGCGAAAGCTGCCGATGGATGCAACGGAACTGTCCATCTCGTCGGCCTGATGACGGTCGATTGTGCCCGCAGCCCGGCGCTCGGCACGCGCGTCAATCTTCTAGGCAGCATCAACGTGTTCGAGGCGGCAAAGGCAAAGCGCCTACCGATTGCCTATCTGAGTTCGGCCGGCGTGTTTGGACTCGACGATGCCGTCAATCCAAGGCCGATGACGGTCTATGGGGCGACAAAGCTTGCGGTCGAAGGCATGGCGCGGGCCTATCTGCTCGACCACGGCATCCCGAGCCTCGGCCTTCGCCCCTACATCGTCTACGGTCCCGGCGAAAGCGCTGGCATCGCGGCTGGTCCGTCGATCGCGCTTGGAGCCGCCGTGCGCCACGAACCGGCTGAAATCCGTTTTTCCGGCCGCGTCGGCTTCGTCTACGTGGACGACGTGGCACAGATGTTGTCGACCGCGATGACAGTGCCGCTGGAAGGAGCGACCGTTCTGACAATGGTCGGCGATACGGTGGAGATGACCGATTTTGTCGCCGAACTCAGGCACCAGTCCGGCTGGAACGAGATCCGGATCAGCGGGCCGCCCTTGCGTATTCCCGCCAATTTGGCGTCGGACCCGGTGCCACACCTCCTCGGCAATCAGCCTGTCACGACCGTCAGCAACGGCATCGCCCGGGCCTTGGCCGAACTGAAGGAGACCGCCGGTGTTGAATAGTCCAACGTTTCGCCCCCATCGTCCATTTGCCGATGACGGGGCCTATGTTTTTGTCGAGCTTGAGAACGACCGGACAAGGGTCGGATCGCATGCCGAGGGGAGGAAGGCGTGAGTATACATATAAAGGTCGATGGGGAGACCAAGCTCTTCCCGATCATCGGCCATCCGATCGGACAGGTGAAATCGCCCGCTTCGCTCAGCCAGATCATGGCCGATCGCGGCTTTAACGGCATCGTCGCACCGGTCCATATTCTCCCCGAAGACCTGGCCGGCTGGCTGTCGCAGGCAAAGAGCATGCGCAATGTCGCGGGCATCATTGTCACGGTACCGCACAAAGTCCCCTGCCTCGAATTCTGCGCCCGCATATCGGCCCGCGCAAAGGCATCCGGCGCCGTCAACATCATGATCCGCGATGGCGACGACTGGGTGGGCGACGCGACCGACGGACACGGCTGCCTTGACGGTATCGCGGCCCAAGGCTTCGAGATCGCCGGCAAGTCTGCGCTTCTGGTGGGTACCGGCGGCGCCGGAGCGGCCATCGCCTACGAAATCCTGGCGCGCGGCGCCTCGGAACTGGCCCTGCACGATCTCGACACGCACAAACGCGATGCGTTGATCGCGCAGTTGAACAAGGCATTTCCGGGTCGTGCGCGGATAGGCTCAACAGATCCACGCGGTTTTGCACTGGTCGCCAATGCCACGCCACTTGGCATGCGGGAGACCGATCCCCTGCCGGTGCAGACGGATCTTCTGACCTCAGACCAGTTCGTCTCGGACGTCGTGACGCGACCGGCCGTGCCGCCGCTGATTGCTGCTGCCCGCGACAAGGGCTGCGGCACCATGTCCGGGTCAGGCATGTTCGACGCCCAGGCCGTGCTGCTGGCCGATCTGTTGATGGGGACACGCACGATCGACGCCTAGGCGATCGAGACGAAGACACCGCAGGCCCGGCTTTACGCACGGGCAGGAGGGATACGGCGACAAGGGAGGAGACCTGGCCGCCGGGACGGAAATATCGATCAGCCAAGGAGGAAGGTCATGATCAGAAAACTAATCACCACGACTGCAATGGTACTGGCGCTCGGCGCAATGCCGGCGCTTGCCGAACTGAAGGTCGGCTCGATCGTCGAGTTGTCCGGACCCGGTGCCGCGGCCGGCACCAACTTCCGCGATGGCGTGAAGATGGGCTTTGAGGAAATCAATGCGCAGGGCGGCATCCTCAAGGAGCCGGTCAAGGTTCTGGAATATGACAGCCAGACCGACCCGCAGGTTTCGCGCGCCATGGTGCAGAAGGGTATCGACGACGGCATCTACGCGATCATGGGAACGGTGTTCTCGTCATCAACCGTGGTCAACATGCTGGTCGCGCGTCAGGCCGGCATTCCGCAGTTCACCGGCTCCGAGGCCCCGTCCATCGTCGCCATGAAAAACCCCTACATCTTCCGCACCGCCTTCGGCTCGCAAAAGGGCGTGCCGAAACTTGCCAAATACATGTCCGAGACGATGGGTCTGAAAAAGGTCGGCGTCGCTTGGGCCAATACCGAATTCGGCAAGGGCGGCCACAAGGCTTTCGTCGATGCGATGAAGGCTGCCAATATCGAGGTCGTCGTCGATGTGCCGTCTGAACAGGCGCAGGCTGACTTCTCCGCCGACGTGCTGAAGCTGAAGGGCTCCACGGCCGAAGCCTTCTTCATCTATTACACCGAGGAAGAAAGCGCCCGCTTCCTGCGCGAAGCCCGCAAGCAAGGCCTGAACAAACCGCTTCTCGGCGAAACTACTCTGATCGGCCACAAGGTCATCGAACTTGCCGGCGATGCTGCCAACGGCGCTATGGGCCATGTCGGCCTGACGCCCGATGCCGATATCCCCGCCGTCAAGGAAATGGTCGAGCGCTTCAAGACGAAGTTCAAGTACACGCCCGACCACAATGCCATCAAAGGCTACACCGCCGCCTGGACGCTGAAATACGTCACGGAAATGGTCGGCAAGCCGGACAGCAAGGCCATCGCGGAAAAGCTGCACGGTCTCAAGCTGACCGCCAAGGATCATCCCGGCGTCCTGATGGATGTGAGTTGGGACGACACCGGCGAGATGTCGCGCGAAAGCTTTGTCGTGAAAGTCGAGAACGGCAAACAGGTGGTCCAGGCGGTGCTGCCGCCGAACTGATGCCGATCGCATGACGAGACAAGTGCCGGCGGTTCGCGCCGCCGGCACGTCGTCATCAATCCTGCACGTCACGCCGATTACCAGCCCGTGAGGACGACCCCATGGCCGAGTTTATCCAGATTATTGTCTCCGGTCTCGCCGCCGGCTCCATCTACGCCCTTGCGGCAGTCGGCTTCACCCTGTTGTGGCAGGCATCGCAAACCATCAACTTTGCCCAAGGCGAGTTCGTCATGCTGCCAGCCTTTTTCGTGCTGGTTGGTATGACAGTGTTTGGCCTGCCGCTATGGCCCTCCGTGGCGCTGGCGCTCGCGCTGTCGCTTCTTATTCTCGGCGTGGCCTTCAAGCGGCTGATCGTCGAACCGATGCTGCCGCACGGAACGCTGCCGCTGGTCATCGCCACCATTTCGCTCGGCCTCCTGATGAAGGAAAGCGTCAAGGAATTTTACGGCGCGACCGCCCAGCCCTTCCCTGCGATCTTTCCGCAGACGGTCTACGAGATCGCTGGCGCCAGCGTTTCTATGCAGGATATCGGCAATCTCGTTGTCTCGATGCTCGCCATCGGCAGCCTGCAGCTGTTTCTCAATCGAACACGGACCGGCCGATGCATGCAGGCCAGCGCCCAGAATCCGGCGGTCGCCGAAATCCTCGGCGTCAACGTCAAGCGCATGGTGCTCTATACATTTCTGATCAATGCCGGCCTTGCCACCGTGGCCTCGGTGCTGATCTCGCCGATCTATCTCGCCAAGTTTTCCAATGGTGAAACGCTCGGCCTCGTCGCCTTCATCGCCGCCATCGTCGGCGGGTTCAACCAGATCCGCGGCGCCCTGGTCGGCGGTCTGCTGATCGGCGTGATCGACAATCTGTCAGCCGTCTACATCTCCGCCCAGTACCGCTCGGCCATGCCGCTTCTGCTGCTGATCGCCATCATCCTCTTGCGTCCGCAGGGCCTGCTCGGCACCTCGGAAGGGAGAACCGTATGATCCGCCTGAAACCGTTTCTGCTTCTGCTGGGTATTGCTGCCCTCGTCGCCGCTCCGATCGGCCAGGGCAACTACATTGTCTACACGCTGGCCTCGTGGCTGATTTTCTCGATCACCGCCATGGGTCTCAACCTGACGCTCGGTTATGCCGGCCAAGTCAGCCTGGCGCAGGCCGCCTTCATGGGCATCGGCGCCTACATCACCGCGCTGATGACACTCAACGGCATTCACTGGGGACTGGCCGTGATCGTGTCGATCGCAGCAAGCTTCGCGGTCGGCTTGCTGCTCGGCTACCCCGCGCTGCGGGTTCAGCACCACTTCCTCGCCTTCGTCACGCTTGCCTTCAACACGCTGTTGTTCCTCGTGCTGCGCAACGAGGAAGAGATAACCGGCGGGTCGTTCGGCCTTGTGGGCATGCCTCGGCCGTCGTTTTTCGGTATCACCACCGACAGCAACATCGCCTTTTACTATTTCACGCTGGTGTGTTTCATCGTTTCCGCCGGCGCCATGTGGTGGATCCTGCGCTCTCCCTGGGGGCGAGCCTTCAGGGCGCTGCGGGAAAATCCAATCCGCGCCGAAAGCCTCGGCCTTAAGGTTCGACGCCAGACACTGCTCGCCTTTGCCATCGGCTCTGCGTTCGGCGGTCTTGCCGGCGCGCTGCAGGCACCGCTGGTGCAGTTCATCGAGCCCAGCAGCTTTGCACTGATCCATTCCCTGAAAATCCTGCTGATGGTGGTGGTCGGCGGTTCGGGCTTCTTCTTCGGCCCGATGCTGGGTGCCGCCGTGGTGATTCTCCTGCCGGAACTGCTGCGCTTCACGGAAGGCTATTACCTGATCATCTACTCGACGCTGGTGATCGTCCTGATGGTGTTTTCGCCAACCGGCCTGATCGGGGCCGGCAAGAAACTCGCGGAAAGGTTCCGGCCCAAGCATGAGGCCCGCCGCGATCTCAAACAGGGAGTCCAGCTATGAATGCGGCGGCCCAGGAGGTCATTCTTTCGGTTCACAACATCTCGAAACGGTTCGGCGGCATCCGTGCCGTCCACCAGGTCAGCTTCGACGTGCACAAAGGCGAAATTCTTGGTTTGATTGGCCCGAACGGATCTGGCAAATCGACGCTGTTCAACTGCATTCTCGGCCAGTCGAAGCCGACCGAGGGTCACTGCCAGATCAACGGCAAGTCCACCGACGGCGTAAGGCCTGCCGACCTGTCTCTGATGGGTGTCGGCCGCACCTTCCAGCAGCTTTCGGTCTTCCCCAACATGACGGTGCTCGACAATATCATCGTTGCCGGCCAGGAGCATGAAGGCTCGATGCTGTCGCGCCTGTTCGGCGAATCGGACGCCGGACTGACGGAAAAAGCCGAACAGCTGATCGAGTTCTTCCGGTTGACGCCTTACCGCGATACGCCGGCGGGCTCGCTTTCCTACGGCCAGCAAAAGCTGGTCGATGCGGCCATGGCCTTCATGGCGGGACCCGGCATCGTACTTCTCGACGAGCCGGCCGGCGGCGTCAACCTGACCATGCTTGGGCACCTCAAGGACCGGCTGATCACCTACAACCGCGAACACGGCACAACCTTCGTGGTGATCGAACACAATATGGAATTCGTCATGTCGCTCTGCACCCGCGTCATCGTGCTGGCGCAGGGCGAGATCATCGCCGAGGGGACCCCGGACGAAATCCGGGCGAACCAATTGGTCATCGACGCGTATCTCGGAGGCTGACATGCTGGAAGTGAAAAACCTCAATGGCGGTTACGGCCGCATCACAATTCTCAACGGGACGTCTTTCAGCATACCGAAAGCTTCCATCACCACGGTGATCGGTCCGAACGGCGCTGGCAAATCCACGGTGTTCAAGGCGATCTTCGGTTTGCTCGACATCAATTCCGGCTCCATCCACCTGGAAGGCGAGGACGTGACGCGCAAGCGCCCGGCCGACATGATTGCCCGCGGCGTCACCTACGTGCCGCAGGGCCGCAATGTCGTGCCGCAACTGTCCGTGCTGCACAATCTCGAACTCGGCGGCATCACCGCCAAGGATCAGGCGCGGGTGAAAATGCGGATGGAACAGGTCATGGACCAGTTCCCCATGCTGCGCCAGCGCAAGGACCAGAAGGCGATCGAGCTCTCCGGCGGCCAGCAGAAACAGCTTGAGATCGCCCGCGCGCTGCTGCTCGATCCGAAGCTGATCCTGATCGACGAACCGTCGATCGGCCTGTCCCCCAATCTCGTGCAGGAGGTGTTCCAGACGCTGACCCGCCTGCGCGACCAGGGCGTAACGATCCTGATGGTCGAACAGAATGCCAAGGCGGCGCTCGCCATGTCCGATTACGGGCTGGTGCTGGAACTCGGCCAGACGCGTATGTTCGACAAGTCGGATAAGCTGCTCAATGATCCGCGTGTCGGCCAGCTGTTTCTCGGCGGTCACATCGAGGATGCCGCCTGATCGATCCTCGCGATCGCATAACCTTTTCGGCGACGCGTTCTCAAGGGGACGCGTCGCCGAAATCACCGAACGCGGTCCAGCCGCCGTCGACCGGCAGCACCACGCCGGTGATCGCCGATGCCGCTGGAGAGGCTAGAAAATTCACGGCGGCAGCTACCTCCTCGGCCATGATCAGCCGCCCGATCGGCGTGCGGCGGCGAAGCGTTGGCAGATCGATCCGGCCTGCGGCCGCCAGCTTTTCCACGAGCGCCGTCTGCACGAAAGCCGGCGCAACGGCATTGACCCGCACACCACGCCCAGCCCACTCGCAGGCCATCGCCCGCGTCATGGCAACAATCCCGGCCTTGGCAGCACCATAGGCATTGCGCTTGGGAAGACCGGTCAGTCCGGCAATCGAGGACAGGTTGACGATTGCGCCATCGCCCCGCGCGACCATGCCACGCGCCACTTCCCGCGACATCAGAAACGTGCCGGCCAGATGCACATCGAGCACCCTCCGGAAAGCCTCGATCCCCTGCTCCAGCGTTGGCAGGTGGCTGTCGCCGATCCCGGCATTGTTGACCAGCACACTGAACGGAGCCGAACCAGCTACCGCGGCCACCTGCGCCTCGTCGGTCACATCGCACGCCATGCCGCGATGGACATCGCCCAGCTCAGACGCCCGCTCAGCAGCCTTATCGCCGTCGATATCGGCGATGGTGATGCGGTGGCCGCTTTGAGCAAGCGCTCGGGCAATTGCCAGGCCGATCCCGTCGGCGCCGCCGGTGACGAGGGCTTCACGCATAACCAGGCCTCGGTACCAGTCCCATCAGCGATTGCGACAGCCCCCCATCGACGAGGATGTCCTGTCCCGTGATGTAGGATGCGCGCGGCGAGGCGAGGAACAAAGCCGCATCTGCCAGATCTTCAGGGCTTGCGATACGGCGGATGGGGACCATGGCTTCGCGCCGGGCCTTGACCTGCGGATCGGCGTAGAAGGTTTCGGAAAGCGCCGTGCGCACCAGTCCCGGGCTCAACGTATTCGAGCGGATGCCCTTCGGTCCCCATTCATAGGCAAGCTGGCGCGACAGCATCAGGATTGCTGCCTTCGACGCGGAATAGGCGCCGCTTGCAGGTTGAGGGTAGCTGCCCGAGATGCTCGCCACATGCACCAAGGCACCTTGTCCGCGGGACATCATGCCGCGACCGAACGCCTGAGCGGTGACGAGATAACCCGTAAGGTTGACGGAAAGCATCGCCGACCAGTCGGCCTCGGAGACGCTTTCGAGCGGGCCGGGCCGCAGGATTCCGGCGTTGTTGATCAGGATATCAGCGCCTCCCAGCGCCTCGACCGCATCCGCCGCTGCGGCAACGTCGTCTGCCCGCGACACATCACACTTGAGCGAGAAACTACCCATACCCAGTTCGGCAGCGAGCGACGCCGTCTGCGCCTCGTCACGGTCGAGCAGCACGACCCGCACACCTTCCGCAGCGAAGGCGCGCGCCAGCCCCTGACCGATGCCGCCTCCGGCGCCGGTGATGACGGCCGTCTTTCCCTCCAGTCCAAGCCAGCTCATGCCGCGTCTCCCTCCCCCGTCGCCGCCGGTGCGATCCCTGCGAGATAGCGCCCGGTGATCCAGCCGAATGTCATCGCCGGGCCGAGCGTGATCCCGGCACCGGGATAATTGCCGCCCATGATCGAGGCCCGGTCGTTACCGACCGCAAACAGGCCATCGATCACCCGGCCATCCCGATCGACGACCGAGCCCTCCACTGTGGTTTTCAGTCCGTCGAACGTTCCGAGGTCGCCGATTTCTAGCCGGACGGCGTAGAACGGCCCATGCTCGAGAGGCGCAACCGAAGGGTTGGGCTTGTGGTCGGGATCGGCAAGGTATCGGTTGAAGGTGGTCTCGCCGCGATGGAACTGTTCGTCCCGTCCGTGCCTGGCGCCCCGGTTGAATTCGGCCACGGTCGCCACCAGACCGGTCGCATCGATCCCGCAGACCTTGGCGAGATCGGCAAGTGTCTTTCCCTTCTTGAGGTAGCCGTTTCTCAGCCACGGCAGAAGCGGCACCGGCGCGGGCTTTGCGTGGCCAAGACCATACTTGCGGATCGCCCGATGGTCGCAAATCAGCCACGCGCCCCCCTCGCCCACCGCAACCATGGCAGCGCCGACATCGTGGTAGCTCTCGCTCTCATTGGTAAATCGCCGGCCATTGGACAGAACGGCAATCATGCCCGGCTTGTAGCGATCGAGCAGATGCGGAAAATAGCCTATGCCTGGCACACGGCTGATCGGCATCCAGGCAGCCGGCTGGGCGAATTCGGCATCAAATGCGCCGCCTGCCTCTTCGCCGAGACGGATGCCGTCGCCGGTATTGCCCTCCGGTACCGGCGAAAAATGCTCACCGCCTGCCTTGAGATGGGCGTAGATCCCGGCTCGCCTCGCGAGATCCTGCGCATATCCTCCGCAAGCAAGGACTACTCCCCGCCGGGCGACGATACGGCCGGGTGACGCGCCACCGACCTCGACACCGGTGATACGACCACCGTCCTTGGTCATCCTTAGCGCCGGCGTATCGGTCAGGATCGGAATATCGAGATCGAGACAGGCTGCGGCCAGCCGCGCTGCCAGCGCGTTGCCGCTCGTGACCTGGACGCCGCGGCCGTGACGCACAACCTCGCCGGCATGCGCGACAAGGCGTTTCATCACGTAGGAAAACGAGGTCAGCGATTTGGTGGCGTTGAAGAAATGCCTGATATCGGCATTGGACGAGTTGAACATCATGCCCATGAACGTGATCGAGCCGAGCGGCGGCCGCAGCCGGGCAAGATCGCTGCCGAGCACGCTGCTGTCGAAAGGCGCCGCCAGCACCGAGCGCCCGACATCGACGCCGCCATCCACCGTCGGGTGATAGTCCGGGTAAAGCGTGGGGACGAATTTCACCACCGTCTCGCGTTCGAACCAGTCGAGCATTTTCGGACCGGCCTCGAGAAACGCGTCGATCGTTTGCGCGTCGAACCAGTTCCCGGTCTCGGCCTTGAGGTAACGGCGCGCCGCGTCGCGCGTATCGCTCGGGTTGTTCGATTTCCCGTGCCGGTTTCCGGGTATCCACAGCACGCCACCCGAAAACGCCGTCGTGCCTCCGAACACAGGCTCCTTCTCGATCACGATCACGGACAGGCCGTGTTTCCTCGCCGTGATCGCGGTGGCAAGCCCTCCCGCGCCCGATCCGACGACCAGCACGTCACAGACGTGCCCCTCCTCCCTCTTCGGCTCCATCCGCTTCTCCCGGTCGCGTTTGATGGAGATCTTGCTAACCCGCATACCGGGGATGACCAATGGACGCCGTCGCGCAATTGTTGCACTATTTGCCAGGGAGATAATGAGGAGGACACATGGGAAGCTTGGCCGCAGGCGGCATTCCGCTTTACTATCTCTATGGCGATCAGGGTGCCGACGTCGATCTGGACTTCCTGCATATTGAACCCCTGCGTGACCGCAGCGGGCCAAACGATTGGAGAATTCGTCCGCATGCCCATCCGGACCATATGCAGGTTCTGCTGGTCAGAGAGGGGGGTGGAACGATCCGCATGGAGGATCAGATCTCATTCATACCCGCGCCTGCGATCATGGTTGTTCCAGCCGGTATCGTGCACCAGATCGATTTTGATCCGGGGACTGACGGCTACGTGGTGACGGCCGCACTCGGTTGCCTGAAGGCAGCGTCGAGCTCGGACCCGCGGCTCGAAACGGCTGCATCGAGACCGGCAGTCTACCCGATCGAAGGAACCGGCGTCAGCATTCCGGCCGTCGTCGACACGTTTCACTGGCTGCATCGGGAATTCATCTGGTCGGCACCCGGCCGGCGCATATCGATGATGGCACACTACATGCGGCTGCTCGTGATCGTGCTGAGGCTTAACATCACCCATGACGAGACCGGTATATCCACGCCAGACCGGGGTTATGATCTGCTTTTGCGCTACAGGGCCCTTTTGGAGCGCCACTTCCGGACGGAGCGATCCTTGACCTTCTACGCGAAAGAGCTGGCGGCGACGCAGGCGCGGCTCAATGCTGCCTGCAAGGCGCGCGCCGGCAAGACCGCGTCGGACCTGCTCTACGAGCGGCTGTTGATGGAAGCCAAGCGCTACCTCGTCTATACCGAGAGCAGCGTCGCGCAGGTGGCACATATGACCGGTTTCGACGACCCCGCCTATTTCAACCGCTTCTTTACCCAGCGTGTCGGGATCTCTCCGGGGACCTATCGCAAACAGGCGGCACGACACGACAGCTGATAGGCTCAATTGTCCAATCTCTTGCATGCCTTATCCATGTTCGCGGGCGGTCCGGCGTGCCAGACTTGCGCGACGGGAGACGGTGATGATCCACGAATGGCGAACCTATCAGCTAAAGCCGGGCGCAACCGGCGAGTACCTCGCACTGCTTGCAGACCTCGGGCTTCCGCTTGTGACACGGCACCTGCCGCTTCTCGGCTACTGGCAGGCGGAAACCGGCCCTCTGAACGTGATCCACCATCTCTGGACCTATGCGGACTGGGCTGAACGCGAAGCATGCCGCGCCGCACTCTCGAATGAAGAGGCTTGGGTAAACGGCTTCATCCCCCAGGCTTTCCCGATGGTGTTGCAGCAGCATAACTATCTGGCGACGCTTGGGCGCGGATCACCCGTTTTCGACACGGCCGTCGCCGACCGTCACCGGCAGCATGGCCCACGGCCCGCAGGCACGCCCTTGTTTGCCCCTGACTGTGCAGGATTGGTGACCGACCATGCGCCGCCTGATGCGGTCGCGCTGCTCGAGCCGTTTTCCGGTTCGACAGAAGGTCCTCTTGCCCTGCTTCCACGTCACGCTGATCCGTTGAGGTTCGTCGGTGGGTATGAAGGACAGCACACCGTACTGCGCCCCTTGTCGTTTTCGCCGCTATGAGCGCTGTGCAAATTGCCGCTACACCTGCGCAAATGTCTCTTTCAGTTTCAAGCCGAGCGTTACCGCACGCGCTATCATCAGGATCATCATCGCTGTCCACAACCCTTCATTTCCCCAGATCTGCTGCAGACCATAAGCGGTGGCGATGAAGATGCAGGTGGAGATGATCATGCTGTTGCGCATATCGCGGGCGCGCATGGCTCCGATCATGATGCCATCAAGCATGAAGCTGGTCACGGAAACGAGCGGCAACGCGATCAGGAAGGGAAGCAGGGCAATGGCGGCGGTACGAACATCTTCCTGATCGGTGAGGAGCGAGACGATCGATGAGCCAGCGAAGGCGTAAACGACCGAAAACAGAAACGCCACCAGACCCGACCACACAAACGCGGCCTTGATCACTTGGGCGAGCGCCTTTTTTTGCCGCGCACCGATGACTGAACCGACAAGGGTTTCAGTGGCATTCGCAAACCCGTCCAACCCATAGGATGTAAAGCCGTGGAGGTTGAGAAGGATGGCATTGGCGGCGAGGATCGTGTCGCCTTCCTTGGCACCGCTGCGGGCAAACCAGCCGAAACAGAGCAGAAGGAAGAAGCTTCGCAGAAAGATGTCCCGGTTGACCGCGACCAGCCGTCGAAGTGCCAACCCGTCCAGCAGCTCTTTCATCCGCACTGCGGGATGCGCACCGAATGGCTTGATGATGAAGAGGCCTGCGATCAAGGCCACCCATTCGGCAACGGCGGTCCCCGCCCCTATGCCGGCGACACCCCAGTCGAAAACAAGAACCAGCGTGAGAGTTGCGAGCAAGTTGACGATATTAAGGGCGACTTGTAGCGCCAGTGAGATCATCACGCGCTGGCAACCGAGAAGGTAGCCGACAAGGACAAAATTTCCGAGCGTCGCAGGCGCTGACCAGATTCTGGCGAATGCATAATCCGACGCGCTCCGGTAGACCGCTTCACTGCCGCCGAGGAATCCGAGTCCGATCTCGATGATCGGCTTTTGCAGCAGGATGATCACGGCACCGCCGGCAGCGGCGATAAGCAGCGCCCGAAACAGATGCATGCGCATGAGCGTGCTATCTTTGGCACCCCACGCCTGGGAGACCAGACCGGTCGTTGCCATGCGCAGAAAACTGAAACTCCAGAAAAGGAAATTGAACAGCACGCCGCTCAGCGCTACCCCGCCGAGAAAGAAAGACCCCGGGAGATGTCCCGCCACCATCGTATCGACAAGTGACAGGATCGGCTGAGCCAGATTTGCGAGAATGATGGGAAGCGCCAGGAAGACCATCCGACGGTTCCAGTTTTCCTTTGCTCCCTGTTCCGGCAAGATGGTCATAATCCGAAAGGGCCTGAGCAGAAGAGCTTCGCCTGCCCTATAGTCTTGATCGACATCGTATTGCCCCCATCGGTCGGCTTTTTGTTGGACCTCATGTTGGCTTCACCAGTCCATGACGACCTTTCCGGAATTGCCGGAGCGCATGGCCTCGAACCCGTCTCTGAAGGAGTCGATGCCGATGCGATGGGTAATGAGAGGCGAAAGGTCGAGGCCGCCCTGCACGAAGGCGATCATCTTGTACCAGGTCTCGAACATTTCCCGCCCGTAGATGCCCTTGAGATCGAGCATCTTGAAGATCACCTTGTTCCAGTCGATCTCGAACCCGGTCGGCGCGATGCCGAGAATGGCAATCTTGCCGCCATTGTTCATCTTGTCGATCATGTCGCGGAAGGCGGGGGCCGCGCCCGACATTTCCAAACCGACATCGAAGCCCTCGGTCATACCGATGCGCTTCATCACGTCCGACAGGTTTGCCTTGGACGCATCGACGACGTGGTCGATGCCGAGCTTTTCGGCAAGTGCCAGGCGCACCGGGTTGATGTCGGTGATCACGACCTTGCGGGCGCCGGAGCGCTTGGCAACCATCGCACCCATGATGCCGATCGGACCGGCTCCGGTCACCAGGACGTCCTCGCCGACCAGATCGAAGGAGAGAGCGGTGTGCACGGCGTTGCCGAACGGATCGAAGATCGCGGCAATCTCGTCCGGCACATCATCCGGGATCGGCACGACATTGTCTTCGGGAATGCAGACAAATTCGGCAAAAGATCCGGGCCGGTGGACACCCACGCCCAACGTGTTGCGGCAAAGGTGTCCGCGCCCCGCGCGGCAGTTGCGGCACTTGCCGCAAACGATATGCCCCTCGCCGGAGACGCGCGCGCCGACCTGGACCTTGGTGACCGCAGAGCCCACCTGCGCGATCTCCCCGCAGAACTCGTGGCCGACGACCATCGGCACCGGGATGGTTTTTTGGGCCCAACTGTCCCAGTTCCAGATATGAACGTCGGTGCCGCATATCGCGGACTTCTTCACCCGGATCAGCACGTCGTTGGGGCCGGGGTCCGGAACAGGGATATGCTCCATCCAGAGACCGGTTTCGGCTTTCGACTTGACGAGGGCGCGCATCATGTTGGTCATCGAAAAATTCCTGTCAATGAGTTGGATCGGTTCGGGCCGGGCATCTACTCGATCACGCGCAGTTCCCTGCCGACCTCTTCGAACGCCGCAATGGCCCGGCGCACATCGTCCTCACTATGCGCCGCAGACATCTGGGTGCGGATACGCGCCTGGCCTTTCGGTACGACCGGGAAGGCGAAGCCGACGACGTAGACACCCTTTTCCAGCATCCTCGCCGCCATGTCCTGCGCCAGCGACGCATCGCCGAGCATAACGGGAATGATCGGATGCCCCTCGCCCGCCAACGTGAACCCAAGCTTGCTCATTTCATCGCGGAAGAGGCGGGAATTGGCTTCTAGCCGGGCGCGCAATGCGTCACCATTGTCGATCAGGTCAAACACCTTCAGCGAGGCGCTCGCAATCACCGGAGCGAGGGTGTTGGAAAACAGATAGGGACGCGAGCGCTGGCGCAGCCAGTCGACCACTTCCTTCTTGCCGGACGTATAGCCGCCGGATGCACCGCCGAGCGCCTTGCCGAGCGTGCCGGTGATGATATCCACCCTGCCCTCGACGCCGCAATGTTCCGCCGAGCCGCGACCGTGCTTGCCGACGAAGCCGACGGCATGGCTGTCATCGACCATGACCATGGCGCCATATTTCTCGGCAAGGTCGCAGACGCCCGCAAGATTGGCGATGATGCCGTCCATCGAAAACACGCCGTCTGTGGCGATCATCTTGAACCGGCTGCCTTCGGCCTTTTTCAGTTCCTCCTCCAGCGCCGCCATGTCGTTATTGGCGTAGCGGAAACGTTTCGCCTTGGAGAGGCGCACCCCGTCGATGATCGAAGCGTGGTTGAGTGCGTCCGATATGATCGCGTCCTCCTCGCCGAGAAGCGTCTCGAACAATCCACCATTGGCATCAAAGCAGGACGAATAGAGGATCGTATCCTCCAATCCCAGAAACTTCGAAATCCGGTCTTCGAGCTGCTTGTGCTCTTCCTGCGTCCCGCAGATGAAACGCACAGATGCCATGCCGTAGCCGTAACGATCCAGCGCGTTCTTGCCGGCCTCCACCAGTTCGGCGTTGTCGGCAAGGCCAAGGTAATTGTTGGCGCAAAAATTCAAAACCTTGCGACCAGATGCGACTTCGATCTCGCCGGCCTGTTTGGAAACGATCACCCGCTCGGTCTTGTAGAGACCCGAAGACCTCAGACCCGCAAGTTCGGTGGAGAGATGTGCGAGGAATGCGTTGCTCATTGTGAATGCAACCTTGTTTGCCTCCGACGCATCCGCGTCGCGGCTTTGAGAAGTTCGGGTATGGGACAGGAGAAGCGCGTTGACGCTCCTACCTCCCCTGCCTCGACCTTAAGCTGCTCGGTCCGTTTGCCGGACGGTGAAGCAAAGATCGAAGGCTTACGATGGTCACGCGGCCAAGGGTGCAAACCCGTTTTGGCAAAGGGTCTTTAATTCATCCAATGACATTACGTCTAGATCAAGCGCGTTGAGAAGATCGTTCTCAGCCGCGAAATCACGTCCGTACATGGCCGAGAAGATCCGGACACCGGCTTCGTGGAGCCGGTACCGTCTCGTGACATGGATCCTGCGCGTTGCAGCAAGGCGCGCGACGTACGTGCGCCGAACCACGCCGCACATCTGAATACAACCGTGTGTTCAGATGTCCGGTAGGGTGCATTCCTGTCTTGTGGTCGGCGGCTGGCAGCGCAATGACCAACATGTTTGCGCCGTACCCCTGGGCGGCCGCTTCGGTCACAGCCGTGGTGTTGAAAGCGCCGCCGATAGCCCATCGGCTACAAGAAGATTGTCCCCACACCCGAAGCAGACCAAAGGATACTGCCATCTACTTGCTACTCACCGAAAGCTGGCACTGCCACTGCCACTGCAATCCAACGCACTAGCCGGAAAGGCCAATGCAGTTGTCTGATACCCACTGCGTTTTTTGGAACGATAACCGCGTCGGTCTGTTGTAGGGCCACATGCAGGGAGTGGGACATGCGCAAAGTACTCGTGGTGGACGACGAGGTGTTGATCCGGATGACGGTCACAGACGCCCTGGAGGATGCGGGGTTCGAGGTCATAGAGGCCGGCACGGTGGACGAGGCCCTGGACAAGATCGATGACGGGACCATTCACTTCTTGTTCACAGATATCCAGATGCCCGGCCTTCTGACGGGTGTGGACCTTGCCCACGAAGTCGCCGCTCGGTTCCCTCACGCCGGGATCGTGGTTGCCTCCGGTCGCATCACGCCCGGTGAGATCGACTTGCCGTCTTCGGCACAATTCTTCTCGAAGCCGTATGACCTTGATCTGATCGTTGCACGCTTCGAGTCGATGTCGAAAAGCGCTGATCAGCGCGCTTCATCTACCCATGTTTCCGGTACAAGCGGACGCTAACTTATTCACCGGCAAAAGAGCGACCGCGCAGACGTTCAACGACAACACGGCTGCGCGTCAGCCCGTAGGAGTTTCCGGCGCGGGCTTGCGGCCGAGGCCTTTTCCAAGCGGTCAAGAGGCAAGCCGGCTCGTGTTGATGATAAGCGTGACCAGCGCTCCGTCCGGTGTCCAGTTATAGGAGATCGTTCCTCCAAGGTGAGCGGACATGGTACGGTCCAGCATTCTGCTACCGTAGCCGGCCGGGCCCTGTGGGAAGACAACCTCGGGCCCGCCCTGCTCGATCCAGGTCACCATCAGATTGTTCTCCTCGACCGATCCGGACACATCCAGTGTTCCGGTGCCGACTGACAGGGCGCCGTATTTCAGTGAATTCGTGGCGAGTTCGTGGATCACCAGCGAGAGGCCTGTGGCTGCCGCCTCTCCCACGCCCATCCTTGGAACTGCTACCCGAATACGGCCAGCAAACGCCGCCGTCTCGTCATAGGGGGAGAGCAAGATCGTGATCAGGTCACCGAGAAGAGCGGCCTTGCCCTGCCCGCCAGGTAAAGGCCGGACAAGGTCGTGAGCACGGCCGAGAGCGGTTAGCCTTAGAGTGAGCTGTGAGGTCATATCGGCGATCGAACTCGAGGACCGGGATGTCATCTGCGTCAGCCCTGACGCGATGGCGAGCAGGTTCTTGACCCGGTGGCTCATTTCTCCGGCGAGAAGCTCATGCCCTTCTTCAGCCTGCTTGCGGCCTGTGACATCGAGAAAGATGCCGGTCATCTGCCGAGCCAGAATATCCTCATCGCTCCCCTGACCGCGTGCTGAGATCCAGCGAACTTCAACATCGCTCATGATCCTGAAGTCGATCTCGTAAGGTCCAACGACGGCACGTGTTGCCGAGAACGCTGCCCTGACACGATCGCGGTCGGCCGGATGGACCTTGGCCGACAGGTCCTCAAAGGACAGGACGCCATCGACCTCCAAATCCCATAGTGCATATCCACGCTGGTCCATCGTGAACGCGTCCGTATCGACGTTCCAGGTCCACAGCGCCACGCCTGCCGCCTTGATCGCGCGTCGCAGCTGACCGGATGTCCACTCGGTGTTCTGGTCCATCAAGATGGCATCCTTAAAGGTCGGACTTGCGGGCGCGCATTGCGATCAGGCCTGCGGATGCCTTGGCGATGTCGTCGGCATCCTTCGCGAGGCGTGCCTGCCGCAGCCTTTGTGTTTTCGTCTCGCGCGCCGCAACGAGGGAGTCCATTTCCGCGACGGCGTGATTTCGGGCAAAGAACTGCGTCTGCGTGTTGCCGAAGGCAATCTCGGCCTGCTGTCTGGATTTCGAATGGGTCTGTGTCATGGATTTTCCTGTGGTTGAGCCTGCTTTGAGCGAGCCAACAAAAAAGGCCAGGCTATAAGCCCGGCCTCTCAGATAACTTGGTGTCGTCGGTGCCAGTACATCCGTGGTCAAGGACGAAACCAGGTACGATTAGGCAGCCTGAAGGTTGCAGGCCGACATCTTGCCCGACTTCGCGTCGCGCTCGAGTTCGTAGCCAAGCTTCTGGCCTTCTACGATTTCGCGCATTCCCGCGCGCTCGACGGCAGAGATGTGGACGAACGCGTCAGCGCCGCCGT
The DNA here is from genome assembly GCF_900108545.1 of Rhizobium sp. NFR12. NCBI lineage: Bacteria > Pseudomonadati > Pseudomonadota > Alphaproteobacteria > Hyphomicrobiales > Rhizobiaceae > Rhizobium > Rhizobium sp. NFR12. The sequence continues at coordinate 536,760 of NZ_FNWM01000003.1, forward strand.
TGTCAGGCTCGATGAAGCCGAAACCCTTGGTGGAATTAAACCATTTTACTGTGCCTGTGGTCATGATGAACCCTTTCAAAGCAATGTTGAGTGACCGTAGGACCGAAGCCGAACGGATGAGTGTAACGATTGATTTTGAGAGGGAAGTTCGTTCAGAGCGCGGTGCCAATCGCGCGGTAACCAAAGTTCAGCAAGCAAAAGATCGATAAACCAAAGATAGAGACGAAGGGCCGCCAAGTCAACCTTTAGTTTTGACCTGCTCTGCAGACCCGTCCCGCACGACGAGGTTCGTTAGGGCTTGTCCGCCAACTGCCCCGCGCATACAGTCTGAAGAGGATGGTTGTGTATGCCAGCGTCCAAAAGAACTTGCCTCCGTCCGCGACGCACCGACGCTCATAGACTCTTTTCGGCCAAACTTCTCGCGCAGCCAAGGGAAACCGAAGCCAACAGGCCCCGTCCAACCCTAACAGCTCCAAAGATTGCGACCTTCCTTTGATCGACCCCCTTCACATGACAGCGCTTAAACGACTTGGTTGGTCGGACTTCTTTTCGGATCAGCTCACATCCGATGAAGACGAACTCGCGCCGCGGCGCATTGCCTCCGTCCACCGGTCGCGCGTGGAGGCTATTGATGCCGGTGGTCCGGCCGCCCTCGAGCTCCCAGCCAACGCCAACACAGCCGATTTCGCGGTCGGCGATTGGATCCTCGCCGACCCGATCAGCGGCATGCTGGTTCGCCGTCTCGAACGGAAAACTCTCTTTCAACGACGTGCGGGGAACGACACGATCCCGCAACTGGTTGCTGCCAACGTCGATACCCTGTTCATCGTGACGTCCTGCAACGCCGAATTCAACCTTTCAAGGTTGGAACGGTATCTGATCCTGGCCGAACAAGCCGGGAGCAACCCGGTGATCGTCCTGACAAAGGCGGACACGACCGAAGACGCTGACGTCTTCCGGGTCCAGGCGCAGGGACTGCAGCCTGGCCTGCCCGTTATCCTCCTGAACGGACGCTCGGTAGAGGCACGCGAACTCCTGGCGCCGTGGTGCGGCGAGGGACAGACCTGCGCGCTCGTGGGATCGTCGGGCGTTGGGAAATCAACCCTGGTCAACTCGCTCGTCGGGTCTCAGTCGGACACACAGAAGACCGGCACGATCCGGGAATACGACTCGCAGGGCAGACACACCACGACGGCACGATCGCTGCACGCGCTACCGGGTGGCGGATGGGTGATCGATACACCCGGGATCCGGACGCTGTATGTAAGTGATGTTGCCGACGGTATCGATGTCTTCTTTTCCGATATCGCCGAACTGGCATCGCAGTGCCGGTTTCGCGATTGCAGCCATGTCCACGAACCCGGATGTGCCGTTCAGGCTGCAGTCGCAAGCGGCGAACTTGCAGGCGATCGTCTCGACCGGTGGCGAACCCTGGTCACCGAAAATCGGGACAGGACGCCGGTCGTCAGCGGTCCACACGGCAACAAGATCTCCAGAAGAAAGCGCCACTAGGCGCGACCTCCCGCATGCTTGGCCGAAGCGCTTTGTTGAAGGGATGAGCCGCGGAGCGTGCAGATTCGTGACGCTTTGCCTCATCGGCTCGTTGCCCGTGATAGCCGACGCTACACCGTCCCCGATGTTTGAGAGCCGCTGATGGGGTGCCGGATCGTCATATTGCGAGAGGCGCATATGGCAGTCCGATGATGCCCAACCATGCCCTCCCTGATTGTATCGAGATGGATCGGTGGGAACTGCTTTCATTTGCGGTCCTGCAATAAAATTACTCCAGGCACCCTGATCGCGACACCATGGTATTCGCTGCTCGGTTTACCTGAACGTAAAATGTCGCTGCTCTCTCGATTCACGGTCTGGCGCGGATGCAAGGTCAGGATACCCCGGCTATCGCCTCTACAGGACCCTGCAATTATGAGGTTAGTCGAGGCGCGCGGATATACACTCCGCATTTGAGTCGAGAGCAAAAAAGCCTTGCGGTTCCGATATTTCTGGCATTCACTCGCCCAATCGGACGGAAAACCAGGAGGATAACGGTATGTCATCTCGTCTCATGCGTGCGGCTGCAGTCGCTTTGCTCGGATCAACTCTGCTGGCCGGGGCACCGGCATTTGCTGAAACGGTGCTTCATCGTGGCAATTCCGGCGAACCGCAGACGCTCGATCAGGCCCAGACCTCGATCAATATCGAAGCCTTCATCCTGAAGGATCTTTATGAAGGTCTGACGATCTACGACGCTGCGGGCAAGATTGTACCGGGTGCAGCGGAGTCGTGGAAGGTCTCCGACGACGGACTGACATACACGTTTAAGCTGCGCGAGAATGCCAAGTGGTCCGATGGCTCGCCCGTCACGGCGCAGGATTTCGAATTCTCGTTCAAGCGCGTGGAAGATCCGAAGACCGCCGCGAAATATGCTAACATCCTCTACCCGATCAAGAACGCGGAAATGGTCAACACCGGCAAGGCCGATCCGAAGGAACTCGGCATCAAGGCCGTCGATGACAAGACGTTCGAGATCACCCTCGAGCGCCCGACCCCCTTCTTCCTTGAACTTCTTGCTCACCAGACTGCCCTGCCTGTCTCCAAGGCAAGCCTTGAGAAGAACGGCGCCGATTTCGTCAAGCCAGGCACGATGGTGTCGAACGGGGCCTTCCAGCTCGTCAGCCATGTGCCGAACGACAGCCTCGTTGTCCAAAAGAACCCCAATTTCTGGGATGCCGCCAACGTCAAGCTCGACAAGGTGATCTTCTACCCGATCGACGACCAGGCCGCATCCGTCCGCCGCTTCGAGGCGAAGGAAATGGATCTCGTCTATAACTTCTCCGCCGACCAGATCGAGCGGCTGCGCTCGGCCTACAAGGACCAGGTGCACGTGTCGCCGACGCTTGCAACCTATTATTACGTCTTCGATGGCCGCGAGGCTCCCTTCAACGACGTTCGTGTCCGCCAGGCCCTGTCCATGGCCGTCGACCGCGATTTCCTGGCCAAGAAGATCTATAGCGGGTCGCAGCTTCCCGCCTATTCGCTGGTGCCGCCGGGCATGGCGAACTATGGCGAACCCGCCAAGGCCGATTTCGCAGAACTTTCCCAGCTCGACCGCGAAGACAAGGCGATCGAACTGATGAAGGAAGCCGGTTACGGTGAAGGCGGCAAGCCGCTCAATATCGAGGTCCGCTACAACACCAACCCGAACCACGAACGTGTCGCCACCGCCGTTGCCGACATGTGGAAAAACACGTTCGGTGCCAAGGTGACGATGAGCAATCTCGATGTCTCCTCGCACTACGCCTATCTCCAGGAAGGCGGCAAGTTCAACGTGGCACGTGCCGGCTGGGTTGCCGATTATGCCGATCCGGAAAACTTCCTCGCCTTGAACCTCTCGACCAACAAGACCTTCAATTACGGGCATTACGAGAGCAAGGAATTCGACGATCTGATGAAGAAGTCGTATGCGGAAACGGATCCGGCTGCGCGATCGAAGATCATGCATGAGGCGGAAACAATCCTGATGCGCGACCAGCCGATTGCTCCCTTCCTGACCCAGGCCGATCTGTGGCTTGTTTCGGACCGCATCAAGGGCTGGCAGGACAATGCTGCCAATGAACACCTGAGCCGCTTCCTGAGCGTTTCCGAATAATCGACACGGGATGGCGTCCGACAGCGTTTCGGACGCCATCCCGCAGGAGACTACTGCATGCTGTCTTTTATCCTGCGCCGCCTCGCGAGCGCCGTCCCGACGCTGTTCATCGTCGTGACGATTTCCTTCTTCCTGATGCGTTTTGCTCCGGGCGGTCCCTTCAACCTGGAACGTCCGCTGCCACCCGCAACGATGGAAAACATCATGCGGACCTACCAGCTAGACCAGCCGTTATGGCGTCAATATCTCACCTATATCGGCAATGCCGTGCAGGGTGATTTCGGTCCAAGCTATATCTACAAGGACAACACCGTCGCGGAACTGATCGGAAAAGGCCTTCCCTACTCCATTGAACTCGGTTTCTACGCTCTGCTTCTGGCCCTGATTGGCGGCGTGACGCTCGGCACGATCGCGGCCCTGCGCCAGAACAGCGTGCTCGATTTTTCCATCATGACGCTCGCGACGATGGGTACGACGATCCCGAATTTCGTCGTCGGCCCGGTTTTGACGCTGATTTTCGCAATTCTTCTTGCGCTGTTGCCGGCCGGTGGCTGGGGAGATGGTTCGTTCTCGTTCCTGCTCCTGCCGATGATCGCACTGGCGCTGCCGCAGCTTGCCGTTTTCGCCAGGCTGACGCGCGGATCGATGATCGAGGCGCTGCATGCCGACCATATCCGCACCGCGCGCGCTTATGGCCTTCCGGCAAGGATCGTCGTCATCACGCATGCCATGCGCGGCGCCATGCTGCCGGTCGTCTCCTATCTCGCACCCTGTGCCGCCGCATTGATGACCGGCTCGGCCGTCGTCGAGACCATCTTCACCATTCCGGGCGTCGGCCGTTATTTCGTGCTCGGCGCGCTCAATCGTGACTATACGCTGGTCATGGGCACCGTCGTCCTGATCGCCATCTTTGTTATCGTCTTCAATCTCCTGGTCGACCTTCTCTACGGCCTGCTCGATCCGAGGGTCCGTCATGACTGATATCGCCAACGATCCGCCTTCCACCCCGCCCCAGAGCACAAGCCGCAGTCTTTTCCAGCTTGCCGCCATCCGCTTCCGTCGCAACAAGGCGGCGATGGGCGGCTGCGTGATGCTCGTTCTGATCGCGCTCTTTTCCTATCTCGGCCCACTTTTTGTGCCTCATAGCTATGACCAGGTCTTTTCTTCCTATGTGACGGTGGCGCCAAGTCTCGAGCCGCGGCCAGACGAGGCATCGCTGGAGGGCGCCATGCAAGGCGTCGCGACTCGCGCCCGCGTCAACCTCGACGCGTTCGAGGTGACGGGCCAGATCTTTTCCGCGACCATCAGCGCCGAGGATCCGATCGACCCACGCACTACGCGTTATTTCGACCGTGCCAACGAGTTCGACGACACCAAGGTAGTGGCGACCGAAAAAGACGGGCGCGTTCTCAAGGTCGAAGGGAATGTCAGCCGGGAATACTTCCTGTTCGGCACGGATCCGAACGGCCGCGACCTGCTTGCCCGTGTCATGCTCGGCGGCCAGATCTCGATTGCCGTCGGCGTGCTGGCCAGCCTCGTCTCGCTTGGCATCGGCGTGCTCTACGGCGCGACCGCGGGTTATCTTGGCGGCCGTGTCGACAATGTCATGATGCGCTTCGTCGAGATCCTCTATTCTCTGCCATTCGTCTTTCTTGTCGTCGTCCTGGTCGTCTTCTTCGGTCGTTCCTTCATCCTGATCTTCCTGGTGATCGGTGCTGTGGAATGGCTCGACATGGCGCGCATCGTGCGAGGCCAGACGCTGGCGCTGAAGCGCCGGGAATTCGTGGGCGCTGCCCAAGCGCTCGGCCTGAGCGACTGGCAAATTATCCGCCGGCATATCATCCCGAACACGATCGGACCGGTGATCGTCTTCGTCACCGTCGTGGTTCCGAAGGTAATCCTCCTGGAAAGCTTTCTGTCTTTCCTCGGGCTCGGGGTTCAGGCGCCACTGACCAGCTGGGGCGCTCTGATTTCGGAAGGCGCCAACAATATCCAGTCGGCACCCTGGCTCCTGATCTTTCCCTCCATCTTCTTCGTGGCAACGCTGTTTTCGTTGAACTTTATCGGCGACGGCCTGCGCGACGCGCTCGACCCGAAGGATCGTTGACATGACCGATCAAAAAGACACCATTCTCTCGATCCGCGACCTGAAAGTGAATTTTACGACGCCGGATGGCACGGTCAATGCGGTCAAGGGCATCGGCTTCGATGTCCGTGCCGGCGAGACGCTCGCCGTCGTCGGCGAAAGCGGCTCCGGCAAGAGCCAGACGATGATGGGCATTATGGGCCTGCTCGCTGGAAACGGCACCGTCACTGGCTCCGCCGCCTATCGGGGCAAGGAACTGGTCGGACTGCGAAATAACGAGCTCAACAAGATCCGCGGTGCCAAGATCACGATGATCTTTCAGGAGCCGATGACCTCGCTCGATCCGCTTTACACGATCGGCCGCCAGATCGCCGAACCGATCGTCTACCACCGCGGCGGCAGCCGGAAAGCGGCCCGCAGCCGCGTGCTGGAACTCTTGGAACTGGTCGGCATTCCCGATCCCGCCCGCCGCATTGACAGTTACCCGCATGAACTGTCCGGCGGCCAGCGGCAGCGCGTCATGATCGCCATGGCGCTTGCCAACGAACCCGACGTCCTGATCGCCGACGAGCCGACGACGGCGCTTGATGTGACGGTCCAGGCGCAAATATTGAAGCTGCTGCGCTCGCTCCAGGAGCGTTTCGGCATGGCGATTGTGCTGATCACCCACGATCTCGGCATTGTCCGGCATTTTGCCGAACGTGTCGTCGTCATGCGGCGCGGCGAAGTGGTGGAACAGGGAGCCACATCACAGATCTTCGAGGCTCCGACTTCCGCCTATACCCGCATGCTGATCGATGCCGAACCGCAGGGTCGCAAGCAACCGCCGGCGGAAAACGCGCCGATCATCCTGGAGGGACGCGATGTCACGGTCGATTTTCCGATCGGCCGCGGACTTTTTTCGAAGGGTCCAAAGAGTTTCCGGGCCGTCGACGGCGTCACCGTCAAGCTCAGGCAGGGCCAGACGATCGGTATCGTTGGTGAGTCCGGCTCGGGGAAATCGACGCTTGGGCGCGCGCTGCTCCGGCTTCTCCACAGCAATGGTCATTACCGCTTCGACAAGACCGACATCTCCGGCTTCGACCGTCGGCAGATGCGGTCCCTGCGCAAGGAGATGCAGCTCGTCTTCCAGGATCCCTTTGGGTCTCTCTCGCCGCGTCAGACAGTCGGCGAGATCATCACCGAAGGTCTGCTCGTCCACGAGCCTTCGCTAAACAAGGCGGATCGAGACCGGCGCGCGATCGCCGCCCTGACCGAAGTCGGGCTCGATCCCCAGGCGCGCAATCGCTACCCGCACGAATTTTCCGGCGGTCAGCGCCAGCGCATCGCGATTGCCCGCGCGATGATCCTCAAGCCGCGTGTGGTTATCCTCGACGAACCGACCTCGGCACTCGACCGGTCCGTGCAGGGACAGGTGATCGACCTGTTGCGCAAGCTGCAGTCCGACCACAACCTTTCCTACGTCTTCATCAGCCACGACCTTGCCGTGGTCAGGGCCATCGCGGATCATGTGATCGTCATGAACAACGGAAAGATTGTTGAGGAAGGCGATACGGACGCGATCTTTGACGCCCCGAAAGCCGATTACACAAGGGCGCTGATCGGAGCCGCTTTCAGCATCTGAGTCGCCACTCTCAGCAATATGCCCACCGTCGTCGTCTTCGGACCGCGGCGCAGTGTGGAGAAAGACACGTATCCGCCTGATCGCCGGCGGGGCGCCATGGACGGCTGCTCGAATCATGGGTTGGTTCCGTCGTGGGAGTTGCCGGCATGAAAAGGCACGGCTGCAGCGGCCCATTACGTCCCCACAAGAAGCCGTGAATTATTCAATCAAGAGGTCACTGCTTCCGGTTATCTTCTTGCGTCACCGGCCCAATATTTCTAGGAAAATTGTCGGACGCACGGAGAAGCTAATATGGCCACGCGCGGACGGACGCGCCCTCCCTCTTCCACCAGTCATGGCATTGCCGACGGTTTGAGCGGGTTCGGCGCACGATTAGCACGCGGGTCGGGAGGTCCGCATCCCAGGAGACTGACATGACATTGAAGACAATCACTGCGGCACTCGCTGCCACACTCGCATTCGCCCCGCTTGCCTACGCCGACATCACGGTCGGCCTCATCGCGCCGCTGACCGGCCCGGTTGCTGCGATCGGCGCGCAGATCAAGAACGGCGCTGAAACAGCGGTCGAGGAAATCAACAAGAAGGGCGGCGTCAACGGCGAGAAGCTCGTGCTCAAAATTGTCGACGATGCCGGCGAACCCAAACAGGGCGTATCTGCCGCCAATCAGCTGATTGCCGACGATATCCGTTTCGTGGTTGGCCCTGTCACATCGGGCGTCTCTATCCCCGCCTCGGTCGCGTTTGCCGAAAACGGTGCACTGATGGTTACCCCGACAGCCACTTCGCCGGAACTGACCGCGCGTGGCCTTTCCACCGTGTTTCGCACCTGCGGCCGGGACGACCAGCAGGCGGACGTTGCAGCAAAATTCGTGGTCGAGAAATTCAAGGACAAGAAGATCGCGATCCTCAACGACAAGGGGCAGTATGGCAAGGGTCTCGCCGATGCCTTCAAGGCATCGCTGAATGCGGCCGGCATCACGGAAGTCTTCAACGACGCGCTGACGGCGGGCGACAAGGATTTTAGCGCGCTGGTGACACGCCTGAAGTCGGAAGGCACCGAAGTCCTCTATTTCGGCGGCTATCACCCGGAAGCAGGCCTTCTGGTGCGCCAGATGAAGGATGCCGGCATGAATGTGCAGCTGATCGCGGGTGACGGCCTTTCCAATAGCGAGTTCATCACCACGGGCGGCGACGCAGCCAACGGCACGATCTTCACCAACGCTGCCGACGCGCTGAAGAATGCAGACAGCAAGGCCGCGGCCGATGCGCTCATTGCAAAGAAGATCCCCGCCGAAGCCTTTACCCTCAACGCCTATGCAGCCGTCGAGGTCATCGCCGCCGGCATCGCCAAGGCTGGCAGCACCGACGACGCTGAGGCAGTTGCTGCCGCGCTCAAGGATGGCACCGGTATCAAGACTGCCATTGGCGAACTGACCTACGGTGAAACCGGCGATCTAAGCTCGCAGAGCTTTTCCGTCTACAAGTGGGAAGGCGGAAAGACGGTTGTGGCCGAATAAGGCCGCTCCGGATCTGTATTGCGACGGGCGCCCTAGGCGCCCGTTTGCTTGCCGTCGGTGCACTATCCGTCGATTGTCGCCCGAAGCGACGGCGGATGCAACCAGGTCTCTTTTCTCAAAGTCACTGATTTGGCGACAAAAATCGCTCGTCATGCGCGTCACGCGTTCACCCTGCATGCGAAAAGAATAAGCGTCGAAATCGAGAATCAGCGGGGACGTTTGCGCTCCCTGCGTCACTGTCTGTTCCAGCCCATAGCAACGTGTATCGAAGCCTTTTCCCAGACCGCTAGATTGGCCTCTTGTCATAATGCTCTTGTCGCGTGTGATTTGCGGCGATAGTAGTGCATGGGACAGCTGCCTTCGGGCAGCTTGCCTGGGAGGGTTTGTAATGTCTGGTCTACTCGCCGTGTCGCGCGCTATCGACGCGATGAACACGCTTTTCGGTAAAGCCGTTTCATGGCTTTTGTTGGCGGCAGTGCTGATCAGCGCCATCAACGCAGTGACCCGAAAAGTCTTCAATCTCAGCTCAAATGCCTGGCTCGAGGCGCAATGGTACCTTTTCTCCGCAGCCTTCCTGTTGGCGGCGGCCTGGACATTGCTGAGCAGCGAGCACGTCAAGGTCGATCTGGTCTATGGTCAGCTCCCCAGACGGGCGCAGCTTTGGATCGAGGTGTTCGGGACAATCTTCTTCCTGATGCCGTTCTGCCTCGTCACCATCTACCTGTCCTGGCCGATCGTCATCGCCAAATATGTGAGCGGAGAGGTCTCCAACAATACCGGTGGCCTGGTGCTGTGGCCAGTCTGGGCCATGATCCCGATTGGGTTCGGACTGCTGGCACTACAGGGACTGTCGGAACTGATTAAACGGCTAGCGATCCTCAGCGGTGCGATGCCCGACGCCGTCGCTCTCGCCGACGCCGAAGCGCAAGCGCTCTAATTCGTAGCAGGATACGCTCATATGTTTGCATTCTTTGCGGAAAATCTCGCGCCGATCATGTTTCTATCACTGATCGTCGTGTTGCTGCTTGGTTATCCGGTTGCCTTCGCACTCGCCTTTGTCGGCTTTGTCTTCGGTTTCATCGGCATCGAAATGGGCCTTTTGCCCATCAACCTGTTCGGAGCGATCCCTGACCGCATCTTCGGGCAGATGTCGAACGAGACGCTGCTCGCCATTCCTTTCTTCACCTTCATGGGGCTGATTCTCGAACGAAGCGGAATGGCCGAGGATCTGCTCGATACGATCGGCCAGCTGTTCGGCCCGATCCGCGGCGGGCTCGCCTTCGCGGTCATCTTCGTGGGCGCCATCCTTGCAGCCACCACAGGCGTCGTTGCGGCCTCCGTCATCTCGATGGGCCTGATCTCCCTGCCGATCATGCTGCGATATGGTTACGACCGACGGGTCGCGGCCGGCACGATCGCAGCGTCGGGAACGCTTGCCCAGATTATTCCGCCCAGCCTCGTGCTGATCATTCTGGCCGACCAGCTCGGCCGGTCGGTCGGCGACATGTACAAGGGCGCACTCGTGCCCGGTCTCATGCTGGTTGCTGCCTATACCGGCTACATCATCCTGATGTCCTTTCTGCGTCCGGCAAGCGTGCCGGCTCTTCCCATCGAGGCGCGATCGCTTCGTGGCTGGAAGCTTGTGGCCAAGGTCATCACCTCGCTCGTGCCGCCGCTCGTGCTGATCTTCCTCGTTCTCGGCACAATCTTTATCGGCCTTGCGACGCCGACCGAAGGCGGCGCGATGGGCGCAGTCGGTGCTCTGCTTCTTGCAGCCTTTAATCGCAAGCTTACGCTGGCGATGGTCAAGTCGGCCCTTTACGCGACGGCGAAACTGTCCTCCTTCGTGATCTTCATCTTGCTCGGCGCGCGCGTGTTTTCGCTGACCTTCTACGGTGTCGACGGTCACGTCTGGGTAGAGCACCTGATGACGTCGATCCCGGGCGGCGAGATCGGCTTCCTGATCGTTGCCAATCTGCTCGTATTCTTCCTGGCCTTCTTTCTCGATTATTTCGAGCTGGCCTTCATCATCATCCCGCTGCTGGCACCGGTTGCCGATGCGCTCGGCATCGACCTGATCTGGTTCGGCGTGATGCTGGCGATCAACATGCAGACGTCGTTCATGCATCCGCCGTTCGGGTTCTCGCTGTTTTACCTGCGCTCCGTCGCTCCGACACGGGCCTACAAGGATCGCATCACCGGTGCGACAATCCAGCCGGTCACATCCGGCCAGATCTACATGGGCTCCCTGCCCTACCTGGCGATCCAGCTCGTCATGGTCGTCGTCGTCATCGTCTTTCCGGGTCTCGTGACCCACTACAAATCAGGATCTGCCGTCGTCGATCCATCGACGATTGAGCTCAACGTACCGATGCCGGGTGCCGATGGCGCTAACCCGTTTGGAACACCGACCCAGCCTTTCGGCGCACCGGAGCAGTCTTCCGGCGATCCCGCCGCCCCGGCCGTTGATATCCCTGCACCAGATTTCGGTTCCCCGACGCCAAGCTTCGGCGCACCGAAAAACTAGACACACGCTTTGATCGCACAGCGTGCGTTCGATACTGCCGAACCTGAGGAGGAGGAAACGCAATGACGGAAACCATCAACAGACGCAATTTCCTGACGAAAGGCGCAGTCGGAGGGGCGGCAACAGTCGCCGCGACCGCACTCGCCGCACCGGCGGTTGCCCAAGAACTGCCGAGCATCAAATGGCGCCTGACTTCGGGCTTCCCGAACAACCTCGACACGATTTACGGCGGCGCAACCGTCATGGCGGAGACACTGTCGAAGATCACCGACGGGAAATTCCAAATTCAGGTGTTTCAGGCCGGCGAACTCGTACCCGGACCGCAGGCGATCGATGCGGTGAAAGCGAACACCGTCGAGATCGCTCATACCTGCGGATACTATTTCACCGGCAAGGATCCGACATTTGCGATCGGCTCGACCATCCCCTTCGGTCTCAATGGTCGTCAGCAGAACGCCTGGCTTTACCACGGCGGCGGCAACGAGGCCTATAACGAGTTTCTCTCTGCCTATGGCGTGGTTGGCATCCCCGGCGGGGCCACCGGTGCCCAGATGGGTGGATGGTTCCGCAAGGAGATCAAGGGCGTCGCCGACCTCAAGGGCGTCAAGATGCGCATCGCCGGTGTCGCCGGCGAAGTGATGTCTCGGCTCGGCGTGGTGCCGCAGCAGCTACCGGGGGGCGATATCTATCCGGCTCTCGAGCGCGGAACAATCGACGCGGCCGAGTGGATCGGCCCCTATGACGACGAACGCCTCGGCTTCTATCAGATTGCGCCGAACTACTACTATCCGGCCTATTGGGAAGGTGGCCTGACGATCCACTTCTTCATCAACAAGGCACAGTATGAGGGTCTGCCTCCCGCCTACAAGGCCGCACTCGATGCCGCCTGCAAGGCGGCGAACATCAACATGCAGGCACTCTACGATGTGAAGAACACCGCAGCGATCCGTTCGCTCGTCGGCAAGGGCGTCAAACTGCGACCGCTGCCACGCGATGTCATGGATGCAGCCTACAAGACGACGTTCGAACTCTACGCGGAATATAGCGCCAAGCACCCGGCATGGGCAAAGATCTATCCGGGCTGGAAGAAGTTCAGGGACGAGTCCTTCGAGTGGTTCCGCGTCGCCGAATACAGCTATGACAGCTACATGTACTCTGCCCAGGCCTCGGGCAAGTAACAAAACCGGAGGTCGGCTTTAAGGCCGGCCTCCGCACTCACGATCAATTGGCACCGAAAAGACAGGTCTATCGTTGGGATGTCCAGGTGGTCCTACCGTCACATCGCAAAAGCCGCGGCCGGGACGGCATGATCTCGCGTGACGATCCCATGCTTTCCCGGCCACCGGCCTTCAGAACTGATCGGATTTTCCTAAACCGCGGCGTCACCCAGAAGGATCTGCAGCTTGACGTCTGACGGGTTGCCGGCTGCTGCCCTCTCAAAGGCCTCAATGCTCTTGTCGAAAGGGAAAGTCTCGGTAATCAGCGGATTAAGGTCCACCTTGCCGGATGCAATCAGCTGCAGCGCCCGGTCGAAGATATTGGCGTAGCGGAAGACCGTCTCTATTCGGATTTCCTTCGAGATCGCGCCTGCCACGTCGAACGAAACCTTGTCCACCGGCAGGCCGACCATCACGATCGCTCCACCCGGGCGAACGAGGTCGAATATCCCGTCATAGGCCTTCGGGCTGCCGCTGGCTTCGAAAACAACATCGGCGCCCCAGCCGTCGGTTTCCCGTGCGATGACCTCGGCGAAGCTTTCCTCCCCGATATTGACAGGGGTGATACCGGAATACTGGGCAGCGATGGCGAGTTTCGGTGCGCTGAAATCGGAAATGAACACGCGGCTGCACCCACCAGCGAGCGCCGCCAGAGCGACCATGATCCCGATCGGGCCGCTTCCGATCACCGCCGCAACATCGCCGGGGGCGATGCGGGCACGCGCTGCAGCCTGCATGCCAATGGCAAATGGCTCCACCATCGCGCCTTCGGCGAAGGACACGTTGTCGGGAAGCTTGTAGGTGAACGCCGCGGGATGGACAACTTCGGATGTCAAAACGCCATGGATCGGCGGCGTTGCCCAGAACCGGACGCTGGGATCGACGTTATAGATGCCGAGCTTGGATGCGCGCGACGAGAGGTCCGGTATTCCCGGTTCCATGCACACCCGGTCTCCAACCTTGAAACCGGAAACGGCCGAGCCGACCTCGATCACCGTGCCTGCCGCCTCATGTCCCAGAACCATTGGCTCACGCAGCACGTACGGTCCGATTGCGCCGTGCGTGTAGTAGTGTACGTCGCTGCCGCAGACGCCAACCGTGTGAATCTTGATCTTCAGTTCCGAAGCTCCGACCGCCAGCGGCAGGTCAATGTCTCGAAGGGCGAGAACGCCCTTTTCTTCCAGTACCAAGGCTTTCATCATCGGATCCTTTTGCTCGATGGGCGCCAAATTCGGCGCATCGGTTGACCTAGGAATAGCGACCGGTTTGAAAAAGAAAAGTGCTGTTTGGTGAGATTTTCAGCAGCTATCGCTTCTTTCTTGCGCGTATCGCCCCTTCGCCCCCAAGGTCTCGCTCTCCCCACCAAGCAGTCCTTCCGTTTGTTTTAAAACGATAAAAACAGGATTTTTGCTCACCATAGGGACACCTTCAGCCTACAATGAAGGCATGTTGACATTTGTCGAAAACTATCTGACAAATGTCACGTGCTGGCCGCTGGAGGGCGGTTAACCCAGACAGTGATTGGTCCGACGCTCATCGAGCGGAAGGATCATCGGAGGAAATTAGCGTGGAATATCTGCTTGAGGTGGAAGGACTGAAGAAGTCCTTCGGCGGCGTTGCCGCATTGCGTGAGGGTCGCTTTCAGCTGAAGCCGGGCTCGGTGCACGCGCTGTGTGGCGGCAACGGCGCCGGAAAGTCGACCTTCCTCAAAATCCTCATGGGCATTTACAAGCGCGATGCCGGCTCCATTCGCCGTCGCGGTCAGGACGTCGATTTTTCAGGCCCAGCCGAAGCGCTCGCCTCCGGCATCGCGATCATCGAACAGGAACTGAGCTCTGTCCCTCATATGACCGTGGCGGAAAACATCTATCTTGGTCGCGAACCCTCCGGGCGCTTCGGCGGCGTCGACTTCAAGACGATGAACCGTAACGCCCAGCGGTTGCTGGATCAGCTCGAATTCCAGATCCGTCCCACTCAGTTCATGATGAACCTTTCGGTTGCGCAGATGCAACTGGTCGAGATCGCCAAGGCGCTCAGCCACGATGCGGAAGTCATCTTCATGGACGAGCCGACATCGGCAATCGGCGAAAAGGAAGCGCAGCAGCTCTTCAAAACGATTGAACGGCTGAAGGCCGCCGGCAAGGGTATCGTCTACGTCTCGCACCGCCTGTCAGAAATCTTCCAGATCGCGGATGCCTACACGGTGTTCCGCGACGGCTCCTATATCGGCTCGGGTGACTTGGCTGATATCGACAGGCCGAGCCTGATCAAGATGATCGTCGGTCGGGAACTGGGCGAGGAATATATCAAGACCAACACGCCGACGGAAGCGGATGGCCTACAGGTTACGGGGCTGACAGCCGCCGGCAAGATCGACGACATTTCGTTTTCGGTTTGCAAGGGTGAGATCTTCGGGATCTACGGACTTATGGGATCCGGCCGGTCGGAAATTTTCAACTGCATCTTTGGTCTCGATCGTCTCGATAGCGGCGAAATCAGGATCGATGGCGCGCCGGTCAAGGTCAGCAAGCCGGCTGACGCGATGGAGCACGGGCTCGCTTTCGTTACCGAGGACCGCAAGCTGACCGGGCTCAATCTGACCGATAGCGTCAGAGGCAACATTGCGCTTGCCAGCCTGCCGGAACTCAGCCCCAATTTCGTCATGCGTCGCCGCGGCGAGCAGGCTGCCAGCCGGAACATGATCGAAAGATTTGCGATCAAGGCGGCCCGCGACACGATGCCGGTCTCGGGCCTGTCAGGCGGCAATCAGCAAAAGGTCGTCCTGGGCAAGTGGTTCCTGCGCAATCCCAAGGTGCTTCTGCTCGATGAACCGACGCGTGGCGTCGATGTCGGCGCCAAGCGCGAGATCTATCGCATCATCTGCGAATTCGCCGAGGCCGGTGGAACCGTAGTGATGATTTCATCGGAAATCGACGAAGTGCTGGGCATGTCCGACCGCATCCTCGTCATGCGCAACGGTCGCTCGACTGGCATCTATCCGCGCGCGGAGACAGACGCGCAGGCGTTGGTGCACCTTTCTACGTGACGGGCCCGGGTCACTGGGCCAGACGCGCATTTTCAAGATTCGATCGGCATGGGAAGAGGTAAGAACAGTGTCCGCCACAGAAAACAAGCCGGCAGCCGCATGGTTCGGTTCGGATAACCGCAAGTTGCTCATCCAGGAATACGGCATCTTTCTCGCCTTCCTGCTCCTGGCATTCATCCTGTCGGTCTCCAACGAGTACTTCCTCACCGCCGGCAATATCTCGAACGTGCTTCTACAGACATCTATCAATGGGGTGCTGGCGATCGGCATGACATTCGTCATCCTGACCCGGGGCATCGACCTCTCCGTCGGCTCGGTCGTAGCGCTCGCTGGTATGGTGGCCGCGAGCCTTGCGACGACTTCAGCGACCGCCGGCGTTGCGGGCGGCCCCTATCCGGCATTCGTCGCGTTCGCGGCGGGCATTCTCGTCGGTCTCGCATGCGGCATGGTCGTCGGTGTAATCGTCTCGCGCTTCTCCGTCCCCGCCTTCGTTGCCACCCTCGGCATGCTGTCGGCGGCACGCGGCATGACGCTGATCTATGGCGGCGGCAGACCTGTCCCGGCGCTTATCCCGGATTTTCGCTGGCTTGGAACCGGCAACATTATCGGCATCCCGATGCCGGTCGTCGTTCTCGCCGTCGTCTTCATTGCCTCTTGGTGGGTTCTCAACCGCACGCGCTTTGGCCGCTATATCTACGCCGTCGGCGGCAACCCGCATGCCGCCGTGACTTCAGGAATCAACGTCACCCGCATCAAGTTCGCCGTGTACTGCATCTCGGGAGCACTTGCGGGTCTTGCCGGTATGATCCTTGCCGCTCGCACGGGCTCCGGCCTGCCGCAGGCCGGTGTTGCCTACGAGCTCGACGCCATCGCGGCCGTGGTCATCGGCGGTACCAGCCTCTCGGGTGGTGTCGGTCGCGTCACGGGAACCCTGATCGGCGCGCTCATTATCGGCGTCATGAACAACGGTCTCGATCTGCTCGGCATCGAATCTTACTACCAGCAGGTCCTCAAAGGGGCGCTGATCGTCGGTGCGGTCATGCTGGATCAAAAACGCAATCAAGGGGCCTGACCCCAGAACAATTCGGATCGCGAAACGGTCCGACATGTACCGCGCGTCAAAACGGCGACCGGACATTCCGTGGAGGAGAAGAAAATGAAGAAACTTTTGCTTGCTCTCGTCGCCAGTGCGGCGATGCTTTCGGCACCCGCAATGGCGCAGGACAAGAAGCTCAAGATTGGCGCGACCACCTATGGTCTCAATGCTGAATTCATGCAGATCTGGTCGGCGGCTCTGAAGGAACATCCGGCCGTCAAGAGCGGCAAGGTCGATGTCACGGTGTTCGATGGCCGATATGACGCGCTGGTCCAGCAGGAACAGTTCAACACGATGATCACACAGAAATTCGACGCGATCATCTTCGTGCCGATGGATATCGAGGCCGGCGCGACCGCTGTGCAGATGGCCCATGATGCCGGCATCCCCGTTGTCGGCTCCAATGCCCGCGTCAATTCCGATCTCCTCACATCCTATGTCGGCTCGAACGACGTGGAAGCCGGCGAGCTCGAAGCCAAGGCAGTCTTGGACAAGATGGGCTGCAAGGGCAATCTCGTCATCATCGAAGGCCCGATCGGCCAGTCCGGCCAGATCCAGCGCCTGGAAGGCAATGAAAAGGCACTCGCTGCCTGCCCGGACGTAAAGGTTCTCGAAAAGCAGACCGGCAACTGGTCGCGCGCCGAAGCTCAGACCCTGATGGAAAACTGGCTGACATCCCATCCGGGCCAGATCAATGGCATCATCGGCCAGAACGACGAAATGGCACTCGGTGCGATCGAGGCAATCAAGGCTGCAGGTCTGAAGGTTGAAGACTTCGCGATTGCCGGCGTCGATGGCGTGACGGATGCGATCAACTCGGTGAAGCGCGGCGAGATGGCTTCCATCCTGCAGGACGCCAACGCCCAGGCTCAGGGCGCTCTCGACGTCGCCATCAAGGCCGCCAACAAGGACTACAAGCCCGAATCGAAGATCTGGACCCAGTATCCGGACATGAAGTGGGCGGATGGCGCCGAGAAGGACTACCTCGTGCCTTGGACGCCTGTCACGAAAGAAAACGCCGACAAGCTGCTCGAGTCCCGTAACTGATACTTTTCGTTTTCGATCCAAGGAAGGGGCGGTGACCGCCGCCCCTCCCGTCTCCGTCGCAAAGGCTTGAAGACATGAGTGATACCGCTCCCCAGATCGACCTGAATTTCCCCCTGAACGGCAAGATTGCCGTCGTCACCGGCGCCGCATCCGGCATCGGCGCTGCCGTCTGCGACGCGCTGACCGAAAAGGGCGCGACCGTCGCCGTGCTTGACCTCAATGCCGAACTGGCCGCAGCAAAAGCGGCCGAACTCGGTGGCGCATCGAAATCCTTCGTCTGCGATGTCTCGCAGGCATCTTCCGTCGAGAAGGCGATCGCGGGCGTCCTCGACACCTTCGGCCACATCGATATAGCCGTCAGCAGCGCGGGGGTCGTCTTCCTCGCTCCGGCCGAGGATCTGTCGCTCGATTACTGGGATAAGACGATCGACATCAACCTGAAGGGCACTTTTCTCTTCACGCAGGCAGTCGGAAGGGCGATGATCGCCGCTGGCAAGGGCGGCAAGATCGTCAATCTCGCCTCGCAGGCGGGCACCGTCGCAATCGAGGAGCACGTCGCCTACTGCGCCTCCAAATTCGGCGTCATCGGCATGTCGAAGACCTTCGCGGCCGAGTGGGGAAAATACGGTATCTGCGTGAATACCATTTCGCCAACAGTCGTGCTGACGGAACTCGGAAAGAAGGCTTGGGCCGGCGAAAAGGGTGAAAATGCGAAGAAGCGTATCCCGATCGGCCGTTTCGCCTACCCGCAGGAAATCGCCGCAGCGGCAGTCTTTCTTGTCTCCAATGGTGCGGACATGATCAACGGCGCCGATCTCCTGATCGACGGCGGTTACACAATTCTCTGAGGACAAACCATGCAGCGTTTCGTCAATAATCCTGATCTTGTCGTCGAAGATACGGTCAAGGGCTTCGTCAAGGCCCATTCCGATATCGTCCGGCTTGCGGAAAACCCACGTGTCGTCGTGGCGAAGAATGCCCCCGTCAAAGGCAAGGTCGGCATCGTCACCGGCGGCGGTTCGGGTCATGAACCCGCCTTCATGGGCTACACCGGCAAGAACATGCTGGATGCGGTCGCCGTTGGCGAACTCTTCTCCTCGCCGACGGCCAAGAGCTTCTCTGACGCATTCCGCGAGGCGAATGGAGGCGCAGGAGTGGTGTGCCTTTACGGCAATTATGCCGGCGACAACATGAACGTGAAGATGGCAACCAAGCTTGCCACCAAGGAAGGAATCGAGGTTTTGACGGTCGTCGCCAACGACGACGTCTGCTCGGCTCCCCTGTCCGAGCGGGAGAAGCGCCGCGGGGTCGCCGGTGAGATCTTCATGTGGAAGATCGGCAGCGCCAAGGCCAGCCAGGGCGGTTCGCTCGAGGAGGTTCGCGCCGTCGCGCAGAAGGCGATCGACAACTGCCGGTCGATCGGGGTCGGCCTTGGCCCCTGCACACTTCCCGCCGTCGGCCATCCCAATTTCCAGATCGAGCCCGGCACGATGGAAGTCGGCATCGGCCACCATGGCGAGCCTGGGGTGCGGGTCGAACCGCTCAAAAAAGCCGAAGACGTTGCAAGGGACATGGTGAAGATCGTGCTCGACGATCATGACCTGCCGGCCGGCGTCGAAGTCGCCGTGCTCGTGTCAGGCCTCGGCGCGACGCCGCTCAACGAACTCTACATCCTCAACGATACGATCGAAACCGAGATTTCCGCACGTGGCCTGAAGGTCTACAAGACCTTCATCGGCAACTATTTCACGTCGCTCGAAATGGTGGGAGCGACCCTGACGGTCATGGCGCTCGACGACGAAACTAAGCCGCTTCTCGATCTCGAGACGCGCTGCACCATGCTGCTTTAAGGACCTGGCGATGCAGACTTTCCTCAATGCCCACGCGGGCGATATCGTGATTGCGATCGCCGACCGCATCATCGAAAACCGCGCCTATCTCAGTGAGATCGACGGCAAGATCGGTGATGGTGACCACGGCGTCAACATGGCCAAGGGCTTCGGCATGACGTCCGAGCGCCTCAAGACCCAAGACGTGTCGCTGGCCGAAGCCTTCGATACGCTCGGCACTGTGTTGATGACGGAGATTGGCGGCTCTATGGGTCCGCTTTACGGCGTGATGTTCACCGAGTTCGCAGAAACGCTCGAAGGAAAGGATGTCGTTGACGCTCGCCTCTTCTCGACAATGCTTCATATGGGCCTTGCCGGCATTCAGTCGATCGGTTCTGCCAAGGTTGGCGACAAGACGCTGATCGACGCGTTCGTGCCAGCCATCGAAGCGTTCGACAGCACGGTCGCAGGCGGACAGTCCTTTGCTGACGCGCTGGCGGCGATGACCGAAGCCGCCGACAACGGACGTGATTCCACCATCGACCTCGTCGCGAAGATCGGGCGCGCCAGCCGTCTCGGCGAACGCTCGCTTGGCGTTCTCGATGCCGGTGCCACGTCATGCGCCTTGATCCTCAAGGAAATCGCGAAGGGCGTGACAGGCAAGTTGCAGGCGCCCTGAACTCAGCAAACCCCTCCCAGGACCGGGCGACCTGCCTTTGCGGGCAGGTCGCCGCTTAATTCCAGAAATAAGAAGCCAACGTCGATAAATTGTCCTAAAAAATTCCGGCGGTCCGGATAGCTCGGCCCCGTATCGACTGTCGGAGCACGTTTCGGATTGACACCAGTGAAGACACAGCAGTCCGGCAATGCGATGATCGGCACCAACGATGTCGAACACGCCCGCGAGGGCATGTCTCTGAGATATGGCGACGACCCCCTCGTCTGGGCCTGCTGGCTTTATTACGAGGATGGTCTTACCCAAGGCGATATTGCTGCCACGATGGGTGTGTCGCGCGCCACGGTGAACAACTATCTCGCAGAGGCGCGTGAGCGCGGCATCGTCAACATCGCCATCGAACCCGCCCGGCTTGCGTCACTGACCATCGCGCGCGAACTCAAGCGGCATTTCGGGCTCGTCGACTGTCTTGTCGTCCCCAGCGAAGAAACCGGCAAATCGCTGATCGAACGGATCGGTGCTGCCGGCGGCCAGGCATTGCAGCGTCTGATCAAGTCGGGCGATACGGTCGCCGTTTCCTGGGGGCGCACAATGCTTGCGATCGGCGAAGCTGCCCATGTTCCCGGATTGCAGGATGTCACGGTCATTCAGGCGGCGGGCGGAACACGGGCAAGCTTTTCCTATACGCCGGAGCTTTGCGCAGCGGCTGTCGCCGGGGCCGTTGGCGGCAGGCTCGTCAACATATCCGCCCCCGCCATCCTCTCGTCTCGAACGATGCGTGACGCTCTGTTAGAAGAGCCGCTGGTGGCCGATCAGTTCGGCATGCTGTCGCGTGCCAACAAGGCGCTTTTTGGCATCTCGTCACTGAGGCCGAATTCGACCATTCACACAAGCGGCTTTTTCGAAGACGTGGCGCTGCAGGATTATCTCGCCAAGGGCGCCGTCGGCGCCGTCTCTGGCCGCTTCATCGACGGCCAGGGGCGTCCGGTGGCAGGGCCGCTGGACGAGCGCCTGATCGGCATGTCACTCGACATGCTCAAATCGGTCGGCCTCCGCGTTGCTGCGGCCGGAGGATTCGACAAGGTGCCGGCGATCCTCGCTGCCCTGCGCGGCGGCTATGTCAACGTGCTGATCACCGATGCGGCGACCGGACGGGGTATTCTGAATGCCGACGGCGTGACCGTGATCGACCAGATGCTAGCGCAGCGCCCTCGCTCGGAAAGCCCGTCTACCCAAGTGACAGGGACGCGGACGCGCAATCGCGTGAAGAAGTTCCTCAATGATCCGGATCATGTGGTTGAGGAAATGCTGCAAGGCGTCGTGCGGGCGCATCAGAAACATCTGATGCCCGCCGGAAAATCCAACCGGGCGTTGATTGCCAGGGAAGGTCCGCGGCCCGGCAAGGTCGGTCTTGTCATCGGCGGCGGCTCCGGTCATGAACCCTGCTTTCTCGGCTATGTGGGAAAGGGGCTGGCGGATGCGGTCGCCGTCGGCAATGTCTTTTCCTCCCCGCCGCCGATGCCGATCCTGCATTGCGCCCGGGCCGCTTCGGGTGATGCCGGTGTGCTTTTCGTCTACGGCAACTATGCCGGGGACGTCATGAACTTTGAGATGGCGGCAGAAATGGCCGAGGCCGAGGGCATCGCGGTGCGCACGGTCCTGACCACCGATGATGTCGCCTCGTCCTCCATGGAAGACCGGGACGGCCGACGCGGTGTCGCCGGCAATTTCTTTACCTTCAAGATCGCCGGTGCAGCCTGCGACCGCGGTCACTCGCTCGACGCGTGCGAAGCACTGACACGCAAGGCCAACTCCCGCACATTCACGCTGGGTGTCGCACTCGAAGCCGGCTCTATGCCGCAGACGCGCCGTCCGAGTTTCGAGATCGGGGAAGACGAGATGGAGTTCGGCATCGGCATCCATGGCGAACGGGGTGTCAGTCGCGAGAAGATCGAGAATGCCGACGCGATTGCGGACAAGATTATCGATCGCATATTTCACGAGATGGGGGCGGTCGCAGGCAGCCGTGTCGCCGTGCTGGTGAACTCCTTCGGTGCAACGCCATTGATGGAGCTCTATATTCTGTTCAGGCGTGTCGAGCAGAGGCTGAAGGCCAAGGGCATCGAGATCGAAGCAAACTGGATTGGCCACTACTGCACATCATTGGATATGGTCGGCGCCTCGATCTCAATCCTTCATCTTGATGACGATCTGACTACTCTGCTCCATCATCCCTGCGACACTGCGGCGTTGAAAATAGGGTAAGGCAGGGCTTTCAATGGCACAGTGCAACAGTTGGAGGGAAATGGTGCACGGAAACGATGCGCGCTTACTCAGCCGAATGTTCAACAAGATCTCCGATGCGATGGCCAAGGAGAAGGATTTCCTGACCGAGCTTGATGAGGCGATCGGAGACGCCGATCACGGCATCACGATGTCGCTTGGCTTCAGCGCTGTTGCGAGTGAATTGTCGCGGAGCGATCTCGACAGCATGACTGCCGCCGAAGTCATGGCGGCTGCTGCGACCACGTTTCTCGATGCGGTAGGCGCATCCACGGGCCCGCTCTATGCGACCGGCTTTCTCCATGCATCCGATCGTATGAACGCACATCGACCTCTCGATGCCGCTGGCCAGGTCGCGATGCTGAGAGCCATCACAACCGGCATTCAGCAGCGGGGCAAAGGAATGCGCGGAGACAAGACCATGCTCGATGCCTGGATGCCGGCAGCCGATGCGGCGGAGGCGAGATCCGGCGAACCCGGACACATTTGGTCCTCGGCCTGCGAAGCGGGAGAATTGGGCGCCAAAGCAACGCAATCCATGATCGCGCTTCGTGGTCGCGCCGCAAGACTGGGCGAACGCTCGCTTGGCCATATCGACCCGGGCGCTGCCTCCGCGGTCGTGATCCTCAAGGCGATGCGAGAAACCTTCGACGGGACGGCATCTCGCTGAAGATTGGGGACGTTGGCCGAAATCTTGCGCGAGCATGAGAAGATGTTTGAGGAACGCGTCTCTCACTGTCACTTCGTCCATCGCGGCCACGATGACACGAGCACGTGGCTGGTGGGGGTGTCTTGGCGGCTGCAGATCAAGCGAAAGATGTCGTGACAGCTGGAAGCTTCTTTTCACCAACCAGCACGGATCAGCCTCATACAAAAGCCGCCGAAAGGATTTCTTCGGCGGCTTTTACGGTTCACTCTCTGCGTGTGCTTTGGGAGGTTAGCCGGGATGCCGTGAAGCTTATGCCACGCGTCTGGAGAAGGACGAGGTCACTCGGGTCATCAACCGGTTCGAAGGAGCTGGAGCGTCGCCGGATTGATGCGAGTGGTGAATGCCACCTGCCACTGATCCTGTCTCGAACATACCAACGAGCTGGAAGAGCGTTTCGGCTTCTCTCGCGAGAGAATGGCTCGCTGCGGTGGATTCTTCCACCATAGCGGCATTCTGCTGCGTCCCCTGATCCATCAACGAGACGGCATGGTTGATTTCCTTGATACCCGTAGACTGTTCGCGCGAAGCTTCCACGATCGAGAAGACGTTCACGCTGATTGCCTTGACCTGATCGACGATCTGCCCAAGCGCCTCGCCCGTTTCGCCGACAAGGGAAACGCCGCTTCTGACATGTTCACCGGATTTGGCGATCAGGCTCTTGATGTCCTTGGCGGCGCTTGCGGACCGTTGCGCAAGTTCGCGAACTTCCTGCGCGACGACTGCAAAGCCCTTGCCGGCGTCACCTGCCCGGGCCGCTTCCACGCCCGCATTCAGTGCCAGAAGATTGGTCTGGAACGCGATTTCGTCGATGACGCCGATGATGGTGGAGATCTCGTTGGATGACGCTTCGATCGCATTCATTGCGTTGATTGCGTTTGTCACCACGAGGCCCGAGTGCTCGGCGTTCTTGCGCGTTTCACTGACCAGGCGACCTGCTTCTTCTGCGCGACGCGTCGTGTCGGCAACCGTGGTGGTGATCTGCTCAAGGGCTGCTGCGGTCTCCTCGACAGATGCTGCCTGCTGTTCGGTGCGCCTTGCAAGGTCGTCAGCCGCGGAGCGGATCTGGTTCGAACCGGCCGAGATCGCCTGCGCGTTGCCGCTGACGTCCACGATCGCATCTTCGAGACGCTCGATCGCACCGTTAAAGTCGACGCGGATCTTGTCGAGGCGTTCTGCAAACGCCTGGTCGATCCGATGGTTCAGCTTGCCATTCGCCATGGCACCGAGGCCAACGGCGAGCGTATCGACTGCGAACTGCACTTCGGCTGCTTCTTCCGCCTGACGCTCGTGCTGCTCGAGGCGCTGACGTTCGGACATCGAACGGTTAGCCTGCGCTTCCGCTTCCATGCGCAAGGTGTCCTGCGCGTTCTGCTTGAAGACGGCAACAGACTTGACCATGTCGCCGATTTCGCTTCGATCTGCAATGGCATCGATTTCAGCCTGTGCGTTGCCGGCCGCGAGCTCACGCATCGTCTGCACGATCCGCGTGACGGGACGGGTGATGGAGCGGGTGACGATGGTCGCGAGAACAGCAACGACCGCCAGAACGCCCAGCGAGGTGAAGACCGAAATCAGGAAATTCCTGTGCTGAACCGCAGCCGAAGCGGACGCATAATCCTTTAGCTCCAGACCGGTCTGGTCTTCCACTGTCTTCAGCGCGTTGATGCGGTTGGTCGAAGCCTTATACCAGTCTTCACCGGAAATTCCACCCATCTGTCCGCCGAACGGAGCCTTCAGCGCGACGCTGCGCTGCTTCTCGACAAGCTGACCGGCATCACTCGCAAGGGCCGTCTGAAGCGCGGCACGCTGCGGTGCGCCTGCATAGCTGTTGAAATCCGCAAAGTAGACGTTCTGCATGACGCCAAACTTCACGAACTGCTGATATCCTTCCGGCGAGAAACTACCGGCCGCGAATGCTGCAGTGCCGATCATGCGTTCCTGACCAGCGCGTTCCTTACCCTGCAGAAGAGCCGAGTAGGCAACAATCCGGTTTGAGATCGTGCTGTCGCTGGTGAGCGAACTCATGGATCCGATCAGTTTGATGAGGCTACCTATCGTATCCTCGAAATAGGACGCAATATCAGGCACGCCTGCCTTTAACGCCGTAACCTCGTCACGCATTGTCTTGAGCTGGTCGAGCTTGGCTTGGGCCGAGAGCGCAAGCTGCTGCAATTCAGGGCCACCCGGAGCTTCGCTCGTCGTCAGGTTCAAGGCCTTGAAACTGGCGAGTGCTGCATCCGCTGCGAGACGCTGCTTCTCCAGGAGCGACCCGAACTCACCGAGGCCCTTGGCACCGACGAAACCAGCGGAAGCACCGCGCTCCTTCTGGATTTCATGGATGGCTGAGCCAATAACGGGCGCCATCGAAGAAATTTCGGCGACAGATTGCGCTTCCGAAGCCTGCTCAAGGCGCTTCATATTGTCCTGTACGACAGCAGCGATCAACGCAATGGTCGGGATCGACGCTACGAGAACGACCCGCGTCCTTATTTTCAAATTTCCAAAAAACCTCACGTAGGCCTCGATATCTTGCTGAATGAGCTGCAGGAAAACTGCCAAGGCTCAATGGTAGGACGATACCGATCCTTATAGAGAAAACGTATTGAGGCTTGGTTACCGTGCCTAGAATCTCATCGATGACAATTGATATCAAAGGCAAGTGCCCAAAATAGCGATTAGTCGATTGTCAGCTGGTCTTCTCCGCCACCGGCATCAGTACGTCACCATCGCTGATTTGCGGGACGTTGAACGGAACCAGCCATCGCTCGAGGTACCCGACAAGCGAGCCCGGTTATCGATCTGCAGTGTCATTCGGCGGGTGTTATCGGGATACCCATACTCAGCTTGATATCTATCGCCGGCAAAAACGAGGTCCAGTTTGGTCAAGGCATTTCACGCCTCCGGCTCTGGCCTGATCGTTAGCTCTGCGCCATACGCCTGTCGCAGATCGTTCTGACCAGGCTGACGGTCGGTCGCCTGGTGCAACAGCGTCGAGGTGTATCCCATTTCGCGCGTTCCCTCGATCAGAGTGATGTCAGCATTCCCGGGATTGTCCGAACGTTCGAACCAGTCGACAGGATGCTGCAGAAAATTCATCTCGAAGGCTCGGTTGGTGACACCATGGCCGACGATCACCACGTTGTCGTGGCCGTGTCGGGCCTCGTGCATGATCGTCTGCAGGAACAACCGCATGCGCTGTGCAACATCGGCGCGGCTTTCACCATCTGGCGGCCGGGCGTAGAATTTACCGCTGTTGCTACGCAGTCTCGCCCACTTCTCGAATTCGTCGGGAAACTTTTGCTTCCGCTCGGCGTGGTCATAGATTTCAGTAAAGAGGCCGAAATCCTGCTCCCGCAACAGATAGTCCTCGCGCACCTTGCCAATGCGTTCGACAGGCAAGGCTTCAAGGAGCGCGTCCTTGCTTTGCCGTGTCCGCAGGAACGGTGAGTACCATACGCGCAGCGTTTGCACCCCCCGCCCGGTCAGGCCGGACATATAGGCCGCGATCACAGCCCCGGCTTCGGCGGCCTGGCGATGTCCCCACTGCGTCAGCGGTACGTTGTGATCTCCAAACTGGCTGTAAGCCCGTTCGTCGAGGTTACCGAGGGATTCGCCGTGGCGAACAAGAAAAACGCGCATCAGCCATCCCGCTGCATAGGTTTAGATCCGACGGCTACCATGGGCGCGCGCCTGACGATCAGCAACCCAGTCGGCAATAGCAAAGCTTGCCTGTTATCCCTTGATGTCAGATCGGTCGCGACAACAAGTCGACTGAGCGAACAAGCATACGCCATATATTACATCTCGATCTGCGAAACGTGGTTGAGGGCGATCAGCCACCTTCCTTCGCGCTTGCGCATCAGCCGCGTGTTCACTCCCGTCTGATTTCCCGCTGGGCGGATCAGCTGGTAGTTGCTGATGAGCTGGGCTGCGTCGTCGCACAGAATTTCGATGCGGATATTGGAAAAGGTCAGCAGACCTTGCGAGCCCTCGGACCCGCCATAATCGCTGATGTAATGGTCGAGCGTCGCCTGCCAATCCTTCTGGACGCGGCCGCGGGAAACAAAGACGACATCCGGGTTGGCAAAGCCAGCCATGTAGCCATGAAAGTTGCCGGTATTCCACGCTTGTTGCATAACGCCAATGACGTCGCGGATGGCCTGTTTTTCATCATCCTGCGTCATCATGAGCCTCCTTATTATCCAGCGGATCATTGTCCTGGATGGTCTTTACCTTCTGCTGCTGACGCCTGACCAAAACCTCTTGCGCGGCCGAGACCAGATGCCGCCTCAGCGCGTTTTCGGCGGCTTTCGCATCCTGCTCGAGAACCGCGTCAACGATTTGCTGATGCTCGTCACACGATCGTTTCAGACGCCCTACGTCCTTCAGCTGATATTTCCGGAAGGGTGCAAGCTTCAACCGCAGCGTTTGCGCTGCACTGATCAGATCCCTGTTGTGGCAACCCTGAAACAGCAGGCTGTGAAACTCCGTGTTGACGGCGTTGTAGCCAACGTGGTCTCCATCCTGTGCGAGGCCGTTCATCTCACGATGCATGGCTTCCAGCTCAGCCCGTTCGCGCATCGTCATGCGCTGGGACGACAGCCTGCCGCATGTCGCTTCCAGTTCCGCCATGGCCTCGAACATTTCGTCGATGCGCTCCGTGGAAATCTGGGTGACAATGACGCCCTTGAATGCTTCCCGCTCGGCCAGTCCCCGGCCGCACAGGATGCGAAGAGCCTCACGGACGGGCGTGCGAGACACCTGGAACTGGACCGCGAGAGAGTTCTCGTCGAGCCGCGATCCAGCAGCAATTTCCCCTGTGATCACAGCTTCTTCCAGCTGGTCGGCGATAACATCGCTACGAGCTTTTTTCAGTGGCGTCCGTCCATCCAGCATAGGTTTCCTTCCCCACAAGGTCACACACCATCCTATCGCGACGAAAGTAAATTACACAACTGACTTGCCATGCGCCCGAATAATATACAATGTGTCCACAGAGGACGGGATTGTATCCCAAAGGGACGTTGGAGGCAATTTGCGTGGAGATAGACAATGGTCCTGTCTCCGCTGCCGCCTTCACACGAGGAGTGAGTGAAGCAAATGACATTTACCACCCGACCGGAACTGCGCGGCACCTTTGGGGCAGTTTCGTCGACGCACTGGCTGGCTTCGACCGTTGGTATGTCTATTCTCGAAAAAGGGCACACGGCGTTCGATGCGGCCGTGGCAGCTGGTTTCGTACTGCAGGTGGTGGAGCCGCACCTGAACGGCCCCGGCGGCGAAGTTCCCATTATCGTCACCCCAGCGGGCGCCGATGCTCCGGTTGTCATTTCCGGTCAGGGCCCATCTCCTGCGAAGGCGACCATTCAGTATTTCAAGGAACTTGGTCTGGACATCATTCCCGGGACAGGGCTTCTCGCAGCCTGTATCCCGGGCGCTTTTGGCGCGTGGCTGACGCTTTTGCGGGACTACGGACAGGCTGAACTCGAGGAGGTTCTTGCCCCGGCGATCTACTATGCAAGGACTGGTCACCCGCTGGTGCCGCGCATCGCAAACACGATCGCATCGATGCAGGAGCTGTTTCAGACGCACTGGCCAACATCGGCCGCCGTCTATCTGCCAGGCGGTGCCCTGCCCCAGTCGGGCAAGCTCTTTCGCAACCCGCACATTGCAGACATGTACCAACTGATCCTCGATCAGACGAAATCGGCCGGCAGCCGCGAGGCGAGGATCAATGCCGCCCTGGATTTCTGGTATCGCGGACCGGTTGCCGAACAGATCGAGCAGTTCTGCGAAACGCAGGAAGTATGGGATGTCTCAGGCCGACGACACAAGGGCCTGATCACAGCGCAGGACATGGCAGACTATACGCCATCGATCGAGAAGCCGGTGTCGGTAACTTACGGCGATTGTGAAGTGTTCAAATGCGGACCTTGGTCTCAAGGGCCGGTCCTCTTGCAGATGTTGCAGATCCTCAAGGGAACCGACATCGCGGACCTTGACCCGATGGGCGCAGAGTTCGTGCATCTCGTTATTGAAACCGCAAAGCTTGCCATGTCCGATCGCGAGGCCTGGTACGGCGATAGCGTCGACGTGCCGATGGCGACACTCCTGTCTGCAGATTACGCCGACATCCGTCGCGCTCTGATTGGTCGCTCTGCATCTCTTGAGGTGCGTCCAGGCTCGCCTGACGGTCGCAACCCCAACCTGCCGCCCCTGCGCGCTGTGGGTACAATTATGCAGCCGGGGCTCGGCGGCGGCGAGCCGACGGTCGCGCGCGAGCAGCCGTTGCCCAATGACCGGCAGGGCGAACCGGCGCTGACCCGCGAGGGTGCTCAGCGCGGCGATACCGTGCAAGTCAGCACGATCGACCGATGGGGCAACATGGTTTCTGCCACGCCGTCCGGCGGGTGGTTCCAATCGAGCCCCGTCATTCCAGGTCTCGGCTTCAGCCTCACGACCCGCGGCCAGATGTTCTGGTTGGAGGAGGGTCTCAACTCGTCGCTGATGCCATCGACAAGACCCCGCACGACCTTAACGCCCACCACCGTCTTCCGCGATGGCAAGCCCTACATGGCGTTGGGAACTCCGGGCGGAGATCAGCAGGACCAGTGGCAGTTGATCATGCTGCTGCGCCACTTGCACAAGGGAATGAACCTGCAGGAGGCGATCGATGCTCCGTCATTCCATACCGATCACCTGCCGAGCTCCTTCTGGCCGCGAGAAATCAGCCTCGGTGCGGTGACGCTTGAATCGCGCTTCTCCAACACGGTCTGCGAGGATCTGGCAGCACTCGGACACAAGATCACAGTGGGCGACGCATGGTCGGAAGGGCGTCTGTCGGCAGTTGCCCGCGAAATGGACGGTGACGTTCAACTCGTAAAGGCCGGCGCCAATCCGCGGGGCGTACAGGGCTACGCCGTTGCCCGATGAATGAGACTTTTCGAATAAGAGAGGGAATAGCGATGAAACCACACTATCTCGCACTGGCCGCCACACTGGCGCTCGCAGGCATTCAAGCGACAGCTGCCCCAGCGGCCGCACAATCGACGCTCAATATTGGCCTTCAGGACGATCCGGATACGCTCGACCCCGCAACCAACTGGAGCTTCGTTGGTCGCCACGTTCTTCAGTCGCTGTGTGACAAGATCGTCGATATCGATGAGAAGGGTGAGATCATCCCGATGCTGGCTGCCAGCTGGAAATGGGGTGACGACAGCAAGACGCTGACGCTAAAACTGCGCGACGATGCCGTCTTTCACGACGGAACCAAGGTCGACGCTGCCGCAATCAAGTACAATCTCGAGCGGGCTCTCAATGCTAAGTTCTCGCGCCGCAAACCTGAAATCAGCTCCATCAGCACCGTCGACGTAGTCGATCCGACAACCGTCCAGATCAACCTGAAACAGCCATCGGTACCACTGCTGGCAGCGCTCAGCGACCGCGCGGGCATGATCGTTAGCCCGACTGCAGCTGAAAAGCTCGGTGAGAAGTTCACCGATGCTCCGGTCTGTTCAGGCCCCTACACCTTCGCCGAACGCGTGATCCAGGACCGCATTGTCCTTGCGAAATTCCCAAAATACTACAACGCCGACAAATACCACTTCGACCGACTCGTCTATCGCGGCATGCCCGACTCCAACGTGCGGCTGCTCAACCTTCGTTCCGGCCAGCTCGATCTGATCGAACGGCTCGCTGCCACCGAAGTCGAAGCCGTGAAGGCGGATTCATCGTTGGCCGTGGAGCCGGTCGTCGGACTTGGATATTACGGCGTGACATTCAGCATTGGTGGCGAGGGGGCTAACCTCGATGCCGGCAAGAAGGCAGCAATCCGCGAGGCGTTCAGCCTTGCAATCGACCGCCAGGCCATCAGCGATGTCGTATTCGATGGTCAGGCGAGCATCGGCAACCAGCCGTTCCCGCCTTCCAATCAGTACTACGATAAGAACTTCCCAATTCCGCAGCGGGATCTGGACGCTGCCAAAAAGAAGATGCAGGAAGCCGGCGTCGAATCCGTCGATCTTGAACTTCTAGTGCCCACCGATGCCGAACGTCAGCAGGTTGCCCAGCTCATCCAAGCGATGGTTGCCGAAGTCGGAATTAACGTCTCGATCAAGCCGACTGAGCTGATGACACTGCTCGACGTTGCTCGCCAGGGCAAGTTCCAATCGCATCTCGTCGGCTGGAGCGGACGCGTCGATCCAGACCTCAACATCACGCCGATGCTGTCCTGCGGTGCTCCGACCAATGACGCGCATTACTGCAACGAGGAACTCGACGCGATCCTGGCGAAAGCCCGCGCATCGGGAGACGTCGAGACCCGCAAGGCAGAATACAGCAAGGCAATCGCGATCCTCCAGAAGGACCTTCCGATCGTCTACATGTATCATTCGCAGTGGATCTTCGCGCACAATTCCAACATCACCGGCCTTGCGCCCGCTCCGGATGGCATCATCCGCCTGAGTGGTGTGAGCCGGAAGAATTGATGGCTTAAGGCTGTAATGAGCACCTCATCTGATCTCATCCAAGACAAGTCAGCCCGATCGGATCGGGCTGACGACCACGCGGCCTTGGTGCTGCGGGTCGATGATCTGCGTGTCGTCTTTGAAGACGACACGCGTACCGTCACTGCCGTCGACGGCGTGAGTTTTGACGTTCGAAAAGGGCGCACGCTCGCGATCGTCGGCGAGTCCGGCAGCGGCAAGAGCGTGACCTCCCTGGCCGTCATGCGCCTCCTCCCCGAACACACAGCACGCGTGTCCGGCAGCATCAATTTCGCCGGTCGCGAGTTGCTCGAGGAAACGACGAGCGGTATGCGCAGCCTGCGCGGCAACCGGATGGGAATGATCTTCCAAGAGCCTATGACCTCTCTCAATCCGTCCTATACGGTCGGCGAGCAAATCAACGAAGTCATCCTGCGTCACCGACAGATTTCGAAGAAAGAGGCGACAGAGCGCGGCATCGCCATGCTGAAGCTGGTTCGTATCCCATCACCGGAAACGCGTTACCGCCAGTATCCGCACAATCTTTCCGGTGGCATGCGCCAGCGCGTGATGATTGCCATGGCGCTTGCCTGCGAGCCGGAACTGTTGATCGCCGACGAACCCACGACGGCGCTGGACGTGACAATCCAGGCCCAGGTCCTCGAACTGATGGGGGAACTGCGGCAGAAGACCGGAACTGCCATCGTTCTCATCACCCATGATCTTGGCGTTGTCGCGGAATCCTGCGACGACGTGATCGTCATGTATGCCGGTCAGGTTGTCGAGCAATGCTCGGTCGAAGACCTCTTCACCTTTCCCCAGCATCCTTACACCGTTGGTCTTCTCGGATCGTTGCCGCGTCTGGACGAGAAGCGAGAACAGCTTGTCGCCATCACCGGCACGGTCCCGGACATGGCCAACCCACCGTCCGGCTGCCGGTTTCGGGCGCGATGTCCGTTTAGCATCGACAAATGCGCCGAGATGCCCACCCTGATGGAAATATCCCCAGGTCACCTCAGCCGCTGCTGGCGTGCGCCATTGCAGGACCTCGTCCCATGAGTGAAGCCCTCTTGAAAGCCAAGACGCCGATCATCGAGGCGCGTCACCTTGGCAAGAACTTCGTCGTCAAACGCAGCGTCTTCGGCCGGCCCTTGGCGTCCGTCGGCGCTGTCGACGACGTGTCGTTGTCCCTGATGCCCGGCGAGACGCTGGCAATCGTCGGCGAATCCGGTTGCGGGAAGTCGACGCTCGGCCGGTTGTTGATGCGCCTCATCCAGCCGACCGACGGTCAGGTCCTGATCGATGGTCAGGATATCACCAACATCAGCCATGCGGCGATGCGCCGGCAGCGGCGGCATGTGCAGTTGATCTTCCAGGACCCTTACGCTTCGCTCAATCCGCGCATGACGATTGCCCAGACAATCGGCGAACCGCTGATGCTGCACGATATCGTGCCGCCAAACGAGCGGGCTCGACGGGTTGCGGAACTGCTCGAAATGGTCGGCCTTCGTCCAGAGCAGGCCAGCCGATATCCGCATGAATTCTCCGGCGGCCAGCGTCAGCGCGTGGTGATTGCGCGTGCGCTTGCCTCCGAACCGAAGGCAATCATCTGCGACGAGGCCGTGTCTGCCCTCGACGTGTCGATCCAGGCGCAGGTCCTGAACCTTCTGAAGAGCCTGCAGAACCGATTGGGTCTGGCGTTCATCTTTATTTCGCACGATCTGAGCGTCGTGAAACACATCGCCGACCGCGTTGCGGTCATGTATCTCGGCAAGATCGTCGAGATCGGGACGTCGGACGAAATCTTCGCGACCCCGCGCCATCCCTATACCCGGGCGTTGCTGTCTGCCATTCCGGTCGCCGCCCCGCCCAGCCAGCAGCGTTCGAAGGAAGCGCGCCTGCATGGCGATCTGCCAAGCCCGATGTCGCCTCCGCAAGGTTGCAGGCTGCATACGCGGTGTCCCCACGCGCGACCCGAATGCAGGGCGGTCAGCATGGAGCTCGATGTTGAGGCAAGCGGCCATGCGAATGCGTGCGCCTTCTGGCGAGAGCTACCCGAACTCGATACGGCCGAGATCACCCGCGAACCTCGCGATCCGAAGCTGGAAAAGCTTTTTGCAGCCTTCGAAGCGATGGCTGCAGCCCGGATGACGACCACGCCCTCCTCAACCGTGACCGGAGGCTAAACCCTTGACCTCGCTTCTTGCACGTCGTCTGCTGCAGCTCATTCCGACCATCGTCTTGCTGTCGCTGATCATCTTCTCGCTCCAGCATCTGCTTCCTGGTGACCCGGCGCTTGTGCTTGCGGGAGAAAGTCCGGATGAAGCGACGCTTGCCGCAATCCGCGCCCAGTATCATCTCGATCAGCCCTTGCTCGTGCAATATCTCTACTGGGTGAAGGGCGTCCTTACCGGTGACCTTGGGCAATCCATGCGCCATAATCGCCCGGTTCTCGAACTTATCCTTCTGAAGCTGCCCGTGACACTGCAGCTCGCCGTGATGGGAATTGTCCTTGCTTTGGTGTTTGGCATTACCGGAGGTGTAATTTCGGCGCTGCGCCAGAACACTCCGGTCGATTACGCCACCAATGTCGTCTCGCTGGCCGGCATCTCGCTTCCGAATTTCTGGCTTGGCATCATGCTGATCATGTTCTTCTCGGTGTACCTTGGCTGGCTTCCTGCCTCCGGCTTCGTCAGCCCGTGGGAAGACCTGAAGATGAACCTTATGACGACGATCATGCCCGCCTTCGTTCTGGGCACCGGGATCGCCGGCGTCATCATGCGCCATACCCGCGGCGCCATGCTGCAGGCGCTGGAAAGCGACTATGTCCGCACCGCCCGGGCCAAAGGTCTAAGCGAGTGGGTCGTCGTATTTAAGCACGCAATGCGTAACGCGCTGACGCCTATCATCACGCTCGGTGCGCTGGAGTTCGGCGCCCTGCTATCCGGCGCCGTGCTGACGGAACAGATCTTTACGATCCCCGGCTTCGGGAAGCTGATCGTCGATGCGGTCTTCACGCGCGATTATCCTGTGGTCCAAGGCGTGGTGCTTGTCACCTCGCTGTTCTACATCACCCTCAACCTGCTGGCCGACATCGGGTATATCCTTGTTAACCCGAGACTGAGAGGCTGACCGTGCCAACGATCGCAACGACCAAACCTGCTGTCTCCCCCAAGATCAGCTCCGTCACGAACTTTTTCCAAGGTCGCCTGTGGCGACGCCTGTCGAAGCGCAAAAGCGCGCTCGTCGGCCTTTTCGTGGTGATGTTCGTCGTGTTTGTCGCCATTCTTGCCCCCCTGCTTGCACCCTACGATCCGGCATCCCAGAGCTGGACGGCGGTTCGCAAGGCACCGTCAATGGCGCATCTGTTCGGCACGGACGAGGCTGGCCGCGACATACTTTCCCGCATCATCTGGGGCACCCGCGCTTCGTTGCTGGCAGGACTCACCTCGGTCGGGATCGCGATGGCAATCGGCGTGCCCCTCGGGCTTGCGGCAGGTTTTCTCGGCGGCGTGGTCGATGGCTTTATCAGCCGGTTTACGGATGCCATGCTCGCCTGTCCGTTCCTGATCCTTGCAATCGCACTGGCCGCCTTTCTCGGTCCAAGCCTGACGAATGCGATGCTCGCAATCGGCATCACCGCCATGCCGCTCTTTATCCGACTGACCCGGGGTCAGGTTCTTTCGATCCGGGCCGAAGAGTATATCGAAGCCGCAAGTGCCGTCGGCAACCCACGTTGGCGGATCGCGGTTCGCCATATCCTGCCGAATATTCTTCCCCAGTTGATGGTACAGGCGACCCTGACGATCGCATCCGCGATTATCGCCGAAGCCAGCATGTCCTTCCTCGGCCTCGGCTTACAGCCGCCGGCACCATCCTGGGGCTCCATGCTGAATTCTGCCCAACGGTTTATGAGCAACGCTCCCTGGATGGCGCTATGGCCGGGCATGGCAATCTTCATGACCGTACTGTCGTTCAACCTGCTCGGCGACGGTCTGCGCGACGCGCTTGATCCACGCTCCCGGTAGGACGGCATGGGCAGCGTCGTCTGGCCGGCCCATGCGCCCTAGCGGGATCATACCGGAGAAGCTCATCCCGGACCTCTTGCGGGGCTGCGGCCATCAAGGCCGTATCGTTTGGGCCACAGCTTACGACGTTGACACGGATGCCTTTCGGAGCAAACCCGTTGGCCCAGGTGCGGGTGAAGGAGCGCACATCAGTCGTTGTGGCTCCGTAAACGCCATATCCTTTGGTCCCGATGTCGCCCGCGCTGGAGCCGATCAACACGATCGTCCCGCTGGCTTGCCCGAGATCGTTAGAACCTGCGCCGCGAACTTCGGCCGTTCACCGGCTGAATTGAAAAGCATGAGACCGTCGGAAACCTCAATAATCCGGACCTCATCACACCCGCAGCGCGCCGGGGGTGAGGCCGTCTTCCCGGCGCATGATGGTCGTCAGGTGGCTTTGGCTGGAGAAGCCGCAGGTAAGCGCGATCTCTGCCAGTGGCAGCGGTCCGTTGACAATCAGTGCACGGGCCTCGTCGAGGCGAAGTCGGGTGAAGTACTGGTGCGGGCTCGTGCCCGTTCGACGCCTGAACGAGCGAAGCAGCTGGCTCGACGAAAGCCCGACCAGCGAGGCCAGGTCCTCGAGCCTGACACCCAGTGTGAGATGCGCCTGCATGTGATCGCGCACCTGTCGGAACTGCCGATCAGACAGCCCACCCAGATCCTTCTGGGGCCGGGCTACGCCGTATTGCCGGATGAGGTGGATGCCAAGCAGGTTGAGAAGCGAGTCGAGCTCGAGGCCGGCCATCGTGCCATGCGTGCCTGAACGCAGTTCGTCGCGCAGCATGCCACCGATCAACCCGACACGCCGGTCGACGACCGGCAAGGCATCCGCGACGACGGTTGCGGCCGGCAGGTCGAGGTCGGACTGGGCGAGACCGTCAAGCCATGGCTGCGACAGCGAGAATGCCGCCACTTCCTTGGGCTCATGCCAGCGCGCCCAGTAGTCTGCGCCTGCCGGAACGATTTCACAGCATCCGCTCGCAGCCGAGGCGGTGCGGATCCGCGTCCCGCCAAGGCGTGACTCGC
Source organism: Rhizobium sp. NFR12 (assembly GCF_900108545.1). Taxonomy (NCBI): domain Bacteria; kingdom Pseudomonadati; phylum Pseudomonadota; class Alphaproteobacteria; order Hyphomicrobiales; family Rhizobiaceae; genus Rhizobium; species Rhizobium sp. NFR12. The sequence goes on from NZ_FNWM01000003.1 coordinate 573,642, forward strand.
GGTTGCTGAAGGGCTTGAACGACAAGAGCACGAGATGATGGGGGATCGACTGGCTGATCTCGCCTGCGTTCCGCCGGTTCCACGCCGCCGTCCCGAAATCGGACCGGACGAGCCGACCCCAGTTCGGCACCGGCGTGTCGGCAGTGGCGACATGCGGTGCTTCGGGCGGAATGGCATCTGACATGGCTGTTTCCCGTCCAGCGTGCGGATTTACTAACAACGATGCGCGTATCCTGAAAGCCGCACCCCCTCCATGTCGCCTATTCCTTGATCATCAACAAGGAGAAAGACAATGACGACCAGCGACATGATCAAAAATAACGACGGCCAGGTTGCAGTGGTGATGGGTGCAACGCGCAACCAGGGTCGGGCCTATGCCGTCATGCTGGCGCGCAACGGCTGCCGCGGCGTGGCCGTCCACTATCACGGCGAGGCCTCCCGCGGCGAAGCGGAAGAAACTGCCGCCGAGATCAAGCATCACGGTGCCGAACCCCTCCTGTTCAGCGCCGACCTGACCCAGGTCGCCGATGTCGCGAGATTGTTCGACGCGGTCGACAAGTCGTTCGGCCAGCTCGACATCGTGGTGAACACGGTCGGCAAGGTGGTCAAGAAGCCATTTGTCGAGATCACCGAGGCCGACTTCGACCAGAGCTTCGCAATCAACAGCAAGGCGGCGTTCTTCTGCATGCAGGAAGCCGCAAAAAGGATCGCCGACAACGGCCGTATCATCAACATCGGCACGACGCTGCAGGCGGCAACGACCGGGCTATACGCGATCTATGCGGGCTCCAAGGCGCCGCTCGAACACTTCACGCGCGCGCTTGCCAAAGAGATCGGCCACCGGGGCATCACCGTCAACACCGTAGCACCCGGCCCGCTCAACACCTCCTTCTTCTACCCGGTGGAAAGCGCGGAATCGAAGGCCTTCCTCTCCGGCATGAGCCCGCAGAACCGGCTCGGTGAAATCGACGAGATCACGCCGCTGATCGAGTTCCTGGTCAGCCCAGGCGGCAGTTGGGTCACCGCGCAGACCCTCTTCATCAACGGCGGCTTCATCGCCCGCTGATCCCTCGACTGCACACAACAAGGCTGACGGCCCATCGATCAGGACGTCAGCCGGCATCCAACCCGCCTGAGGCACCGCGAACTTGATCAGGTGTGGCCCGCTATCGCGACCCATCCTATCTTTTGGTCTGCATGCCCGCGACGAACCACATGGTCGGTTCATCAGCAGCGTTGGGATCAGGCGGCCGTTCTTGCTATGTCGCAAATGCTCAGAGTAACTGCCTTAAGCAGCTGTTCGAATACCTACGGGTGCAGGAGCAGCAATGCACATCCATTGATCTGTTAGACACCGTAAATTTTGGGCGACTGGCCCTATACTCTGGAGGTATGCCGCCATCAGAGAGATTGGCACCTTGGGGAGAGAGAGATGCATCCGGCCGAAACGTTCGAACTGGTTTTCACCCTGCTTCTCGCGATCCTCGCCCTGCACTGGTTTGCCGAACGCGCCAAGCTTCCGCCTTCTGTCGCCCTTCTCGTCGGCGGCGGGGCCCTGGCCTTCCTTCCCGGACTGCCGGTGATCGAGCTGGATCCCGAGCTGGTTCTCGTGCTTTTCCTGCCGCCGCTCCTGATGGACGGGGCCTATTATACCGCGCTTGCCGCCTTCCGCCGCCACAGCGCCGGCATTCTGTCGCTGGCCATCGGCGCGGTCGTCTTCACCACCCTGGTGGTGGGACTTGTTGTCCACTGGCTGGTCCCGGCGCTGCCCTGGGCCGCCTGTTTCGCCCTTGGCGCCATTGTTTCGCCACCGGATGCCGTCTCGGCACGGGCGGTTCTGCAGCGCGTGAAGCTTCCCCGCAGGCTGACAACGCTTCTCGAGGGTGAAAGCCTCCTGAACGACGCCAGCGGCTTGGTGCTTTTCCGCTTCGCTGTCGCGGCAGCCTTGACGGGAAGTTTTGATGCCGTGGATGCGAGCCGCGAGTTCGGCTTCCTGGCGATTGGCGGCGTCGTGGTCGGCGCCGTCGTGGGTGGGGCCTGGACCTTCCTCCTCCGGCGGCTGGGCGACGAGACCCTGATGATCCTCGCCTCCCTGATCCTCGGCTGGGCCGCCTATCTGGCTGGCGAAGCGGTCCACGTCTCGGGCGTCATCTCCACAGTCACCGCGGGCCTGGTTTTCGGCTGGTACCAGCACGTCGTCTTTACCGCGAGCGTTCGCATCCGCGCCGGCGCCTTCTGGCACGTCATGGTGTTCCTGATGGAGGCCATGATCTTCATCCTCATCGGTCTTTCGCTGCGTGGCGTGCTGGAACGCGTCGGGGGATTCGAGACTGTCCTTGCCACCATGGCGGTTCCGGTCGTGGGCGTGATCGTCGCGATGACGCTGGCGCGTTTCGTCTGGATCTTCGGCTGTGACGCCGTTCTTGCGCTGCTCAACCGGATCGGATTTCCCATCGACGACCCGCTTGGCCCGAGGGCCGCGACGGTGATGAGTTGGGCGGGCATGCGTGGCGTGGTCACCCTCGCTGTTGCCCTGACCGTCCCCGAAACAATGCCAGGTCGCGACCTCATGCTGGTCGCAGCTTTCGCCGCCATTCTCGTCACTGTTCTTCTCCAGGGGACGACGCTTGGGCTGGTTATCCGCGCGGCGAACCTGTCTGATCGGGGCGTGCGCCCGGCATTGAGCCTTGCACAGGCGGAAGCGGCGGTCGCAGCAGCCCAGCTCGTCGCCGTCCGGTCGCAGGCCTGTACCGACGACGGAACGCTTGCCCACCCGCGATTGCTCGAGGGCTTCCAGCGGCGCGCCGACCAGGCATTCCAGAACGCGGACGATGAAGACACTTTCGTAGACGAGATCACGGCCCACTACGACCTCGTCCTCGAGGCGGTAAGGGCCGGCCGGGCCGAACTCGTGCGCCTTCATCGCGCCCACCAGATCAGTGACGAAACGCTGCATGACCTGGAGCGGGACCTCGATCTGGAAGAGCTATCGGCGACAGCCGCGAAATCCCTCTGACATGGCGCTTGCGGCGTTTACCTCTGTCCAACGTGCTGGACTTAGCGTCCTGCTCGTGTCCCTTCTGATGCCGGAGCCCATGACTTAAAACGAGCGCATCACCGGCGATCGACTGCAAATGAAGGAACTATGGTTTTGGAAATCGGAATTGACAGTTTTGCGGCAACCGTCAAGGGTGTCAGCGCCATGGATCGCATGGGTTTCCTGCTCGACGAGATCGAGATGGCCGATACGTCCGGCCTAGACGTATTCGGCATTGGGGAGCACCACCGCGGCGACTATCTCGACAGCGCACCGGCCGTCATCCTTGCCGCCGCCGCCGCGCGGACGAAGTCGATCCGGCTGACCAGCGCGGTAACGGTGCTTGGCGCCGCAGATCCCGTCCGCGTCTTCCAGGAGTTCGCGACGCTGGACCTCATCTCGCGGGGACGGGCTGAAATCGTCGTCGGTCGGGGATCCTCGATCGAGGCCTATCCGCTGTTCGGTCTCGACCTCAACGACTACGATGCCCTGTCGGAGGAAAAGCTGGAACTGCTGCTTGCCCTGCGCGACGAGACCAATGTGACATGGTCCGGCCGGTTTCGGGCGCCACTCGACGGCCAGGGTGTCTACCCACGTCCTGCCCAGCCGAAGATGCCCATATGGCTCGGGGTTGGCGGCACGCCGCAATCCTTCGCCCGTGCCGGAATCCTCGGTCTTCCGCTGATGGTGGCGATCATTGGCGGGGAATTCCGGCGGTTTCGATCGCTGGTCAATCTCTACCGGGAGGCCGGAGCACGCGCCGGGCACGCGCCCGAAGCACTGCGCGTCGGCATTCATGCGCTCGGCTTCGTGGCCGAGACGGACCGCGAGGCGGAGGATCGCTTCTTCCCCGGCTGGCAGGCGATGTTCACCAAGATCGGCCTCGAGCGTGGCTGGGCACCGTCGACGCGCGCGCAGTTCGACAACCTGGTTCGGCCCGGCGGCGCGTTCCTCGTCGGTGATCCCGATACGGTGGCGGCAAAGATCCGGCAGACGTCCGAAGACCTCGGCGGCATCGACCGGCTGACGTTCCAGATGAGCTCCGCGGCGAGCGACCAGCCGGCGATGCTGCGGTCGATCGAAATGCTCGGCCGCGAGGTGAAGCCACGCCTCTCGGCCTGAGCAAAAGGTCGTTTCTCAAAGCGACGGTTGCCGAGGCGGCCTTTCCGTATCCGCCGGAGGACAAGGCGACGAAAATGCGGGTTCCGACCTACTGAGCCAAAAGGCGCCTGGTCCGTCGGTTATCCGCACGCGTTGCAGGCGGCGTTCAGCCTGAGACTCGGTACCTTTGCGCAAAGTGCACGAAGGCCGAAACCTGTTTTTCCAGGAAGTGACGGGTTTCGGCGTCGGTCAGTTCCAGCGTTTCGCTGTGCACCTTGGCCGCGACATGCCCGATCATGACCTCCGGCTTGTTGAGAACGGCGGCATCCAGATAAACGAGGATCTGTCGGAGATGGTACTGAGCCCGGGCGCCGCCGAGCATACCGGCTGACGCCGTTTGGATGGCCACCGGCTTGCCGGAAAACGGCTGGTTCGGCAGGCGCGAAAGCCAGTCCAGGGCGTTCTTGATGCCACCCGGGACCGAGTAGTTGTACTCGGGCGTGACGATGATTACGCCGTCGGCGAGACGGATCGCCTCACCCATCGCCGTCACCTCCGCAGGGAACCCTGCCGCCTGCACATCCTCGTCATAAAGCGGGAACGTGCCGACCGAGCCGAGTGCCGTGATGGTCACGCCCTCGGGGGCGAGAGACGGCAGGGAGCGAGCGATTGCAGCATTGTAGGATTTATGACGCAGGCTTCCGAGAAGGGTCACGAAGTGCAGCGGCTTAGGTTCAAACATAAAGGCTCCAAATGAGAATGCTGACGAAAAGGCGGATCAAACGGGATCAGAATCCGGATTGACCACTTTCGGCAGCTCGATGATGAGATAGTCGAGAAACGCACGCACCGATGGCAGCACATAATCCCGGAACGGCAGGACGGCGGTGATCTCCGCCTTGCCGGCCAGCCATTCCGGCATGACCCTCTGCAATCTGCCCTCAGCCACGTCTTCCCGGCAGATGTAACCGGGAAGCGCCGCGATCCCGATGCCGTCTGCCGCAGCCTGTTTCAGCATGATCAGGTCGTTGCCCGCCATGCGTGGCTGGACGGAAAGCACCCGGTCGCCAATCACGGGATGGCTGAGCTTCCACACCGTTGCCTGCCCGGGACGGTGCATCGCCAGAAGGTCATGTTCTGAAAGCTCGTCCGGTGTCTTCGGTTCGCCACGACGCTCGATATAGCTCGGCGCTGCGAAAATGAACCAGGGCGCCGGAGAGAGCGTCCGCTGCACCAGTGCCGAATCGGTCATCTGCCCCTCGTGAGCCCGGATCGCGAGATCGAAAGCGCCGCCGACGATGTCCGTCTGCTCGTCGCCCGTGTGCTGGACGAGCTGGATTTTCGGGTGGTCGATCGCGAACTGCGGTATGATCTGCCGTAGGACATAGACCGAGGTCGCGATTGCCGTCGTGAACTTGATGACCCCCGTCGGCTCCTCCAGCCTCTGGCGCACCGAGTTCTCGGCGATCTCGGCGTTTTGAAGCATAACAAGCGCGTGGCGATAGAAGAGAGTGCCCGCTTCGGTCAGCGTCTGCACCCGTGACGTTCGATTGATCAGCCGGACGCCGAGGGCAGCTTCAAGCTGCTGCAGCCGATGGCTGAGGGTCGACTTTGCAACGCCTGTGCTGCGGCTTGCAGCTGTCAGGCCGCCGCTGTCGACGACCTGGACGAAGGTACGGAAATCATTGAGGTCGAGCACGGGTTCAGTCCCTCCACGAGATCGGCGCAAAGACCGCCAAAGGCCGTTTTTTATGGGCCAATTCCAAGGAGACCACGACCAGCATTAGAGAGACGCCCTGACAAGCGCAACCCCGAGATGATGGGCCAGCCCTCTAGATGCCGCCGCAAACGCCGAGAGGTTGATCCCCATCACCACCTCCGAATCGACGCCATTCACCGGGACGAACGACGCCTCGAAGCGGATGCTGGCTTCATCGGCGCTCACGCCGGGACGAACCTGGATCTGGTTCGTCTGCTCGCTGACTGGGATCGGTAACGTCACCATCTGGTAGGTAAGATGACGCGCCCCGTCGTCGCGGTTGATCAGCCGCTCGCGGACGGTCGTCCCGTCGGTCGTGACCAGCTCCCGTTCTCCGTCGGCGAGCAGACGGCTTTCACGGGCAATCGGGTTCCACGAGGCGACCGCTGCGAAATCGCGAACGACGGACCAGATCCGTTCCGGGCTTGCCGCAAGGGTCGCGGTATAGACGGCGACATAGCTCTTGCTCATACCCGTGCTCCACCGTTGGCCAGAACATGCTGCCCCGTCAGCCAGCGTGCCTGGTCGGAAGCTAGGAAGGCGACGACATCGGCGATCTCGTCGGGTTCACCAAGGCGTCCGAGCGGCGAGCCGGCCGCAATCCGGTCACGCTCTTCCTGCGGCGCATCCTTGATGAACTCGGTGTTGGTTGCGCCGGGCATGACCGAGTTGACGGTAATCCCGCGGTGACCCAGCTCTATCGCCAGAACCTCGACGATCAGCTTCGATCCGGCCTTCGAGGCCGCGTGCAGGCCCATGCCCTGTGCCGTGAACGCGGTGGTCGAGGTCGAGATGTCGATGATCCTTCCGCCGTCCCGCACCCGCTTGGCCGCCTCCTGGAGCACGAAGAACGAGCCCTTGGCATTGAGACCAAAAATTCGGTCAAAATCCTCTTCCCGGACGTCGACGACCGGCACGCCAATGAACGGCAGCCCGGCATTGGCAACGACGATGTCGAGGCTTCCGAAGGCCGTATCGACCTCGTCAAACAGCCGCCGGATGTCCGCCATATCGGCCACATCGGCCTGGAAGGGATGCGCCACGCCGCCGGCCTCCTCGACGGCCCGCACCGCTTCCGCCGCTTCCTCCGGACGGCTGCGATAATTGATCGCGACCGTTGCGCCCTCGCGGCCAAGCCGTTCACCGATCGCCCGGCCGATGCCGCGCGATGCACCGGTGATCAGCGCCACCTTGCCTATAAGAGATGTCATGAGAATGCTCCTTCGTATGTGGGCGATGATGGGCGAGACCGTCGGCTTGACCGTTCGGTCCGATCGATCAGGCGAGGATGCGCGCGGCGATCCGCTCGACGACCATGATGGTGGTGACGTTGGTCGGGACCGATGGGATGTCTGGCAGGATGGAGGCGTCGACGACGCGGAGGTTCTCGGTGCCGCGCACGCGCCCGAAGGCATCGGCAACGGCGGTCTCGTCGGTGTCGATGCCCATTGGAACCGTTGAGGTCGGATGCTGGTAGGCCGCAATGTTGGCGATGATGTTGGCGCGCAGGTCCGCGTCGCTGTGCACGCCGTCTCCCGGGGCCATCTCGTGATCAACCATGCCCACGAAAGGAGCGGTTCTGCCGATTTCGCGGGACAGCTTGACCGCCTCCACCATCCTGTCGAGATCGCTCGGGTCGTCGAAGAAATTGTAGTGGATGCGCGGCGCAACGCGTGGGTCTCGCGAGGCCAGGCGGAAGCTGCCGACCGACTTTGGCAGCGTCACCGCAGCCGCGAGAACGATCGCGCCGCCCGTCGGGCTCGCCTTCGGGTCGATGAAGTGGGTCGCGGATATCTGGAGGTCGAGATCGCCGTCGGTTGCGGACGATGAGCCCGTCCAGACAAGCGCACCGGCTGCGGGGCTCATCGCCCTGTCGGAGGCCTTCAGTGCGTAGACGTTGTAAAAGAACGGATGGTCCTGGAGACGGGATCCGACCGGCAGATCCGCCAGAACAGGGATCTCCAGCGCGCGGAGATCGCCGGCAGGCCCGATGCCGGAGCGCAGCAGCATGGCCGGGCTTCCGAACGCCCCGCCCGACAGGATGATCTCGCCGCCGGTCAAAACCTCTCCCGTCACCAGCCGGACGCCGGTGGCCCGATTGCCGCTGAAGACAACGTGATCCACTTCTGTCTCGCCGCGGATGGTGAGGTTCGGGCGGGCGCGAACCTCCTCGGTGAGATAGACGATGCCGGTATTCATCCTCCTCTCGTCGACGACGTTGAGCGGATAGGCCCCTGCCCCGTCCGCAGCCGCGCTGTTAAAATCCGAAACGTCAGCCAGACCCAAGGCCCACGCGGCGTGAACGAAGCCGCGAGAGGACGCGGTCAGTTCCTCGAGGGTTCGCTGCCGGACCGGAAAGGGGCCGGATCGACCATGCAGGGTATCGTCGCCGGTCGGGGTGTTTTCCAAAGCCTTGTAAGCGGCCGACACATCGTTCCAGGACCAACCTTCGATCCCGCGCGCCGCCCAGCGTGCGAAGTCGGACGGCCGTGCCCGCATGGCGACCGTACCATTGACGGCGGAACTGCCACCGACGACCCTGCCCCGCGGCAATGGAATGTCATGGCCGAGCTTTGTCGTGTCGTCGCTGTGATAGTGCCAATCGAAATCCGGAGTCCCCACAGTGCCGGCATCGGTCAGGCTCTGCGGATAGGCGCTCGGCGCGAAATCAGGCCCCGCTTCCAGCAACAGTATGGTGCGATGAGGATCGGCGCTGAGGCGCGTCGCAAGCACCGCTCCGGCGGACCCACCTCCGACGATGATCACGTCGACCGGTGGCGCTTCGGCATGGGCGTGCGCCAGGCCGATCAGGACAGCGCCCGTTGCTTTGCCGCTTCCAGCCATGAAACGTCTCCTCGTCATTGCCACTTGCGTGGAATTTGTCCCTGATGGAGCGCTATGAGCGCTTCAGACGACGCTCCACTCCTATTTCAGGGAAGTAGCGAATACGGGATTGTGCGAACAGCGGGCCCATCCCGGAAGCTGCGTTCAACAGGATGGACGATGCACACCGACGACGTGACGACGCCACGAAGCTAGGCCAACAGTCTGAACTGAGCAATGCAGTGCTTGACGACCGAATTTGAGGCGCAAGGCGGAGGCATTTCCGCTGTCGGTCAGGAGCGGTAGATTCTTACCCGGTGCGACAGGCCGGCGCTGTTCGCCTCCATTTCAGTTGGAGCGTCCTCGGGATCGCTTAGGTCTACGCGACCTCAAATGTAACCTTGGCGTATGCGCCACCGTCAGGATTGTTTCCGACCTCCAAGCGGGCATTGTGGCCTTCCGCAATCGCTTTGACGATCGTCAGACCAAGCCCTGAACCGCTTGTGCCACGACCGCTGAGCCTCTCGCTTCTCCAGAACATGTCGAAAGAGGAGTGCTGCGCATAGTCTGGTAGTCCTGGACCCTTGTCCTGGACAGAAATGAACGACCGCCCCGTGTCATCCACCCCAGTGTGAACATCGATCGGCCCGAAATCGCCCGCGTATCGCCGTGCGTTTTCCAGAAGAGCGAGGATAGCCTGGCGGAAACGGTCCGGATCGATCATTGCCGGTGCGGGCGCAAGGTAGGTTCGGAAATTGACATCACCGCCTGCGGAGATCTGGAACAGGGTCACCGTCTCCGAAGCATGCAAGGCCAGGTCGGTCGCCGTGGTCGCGGTCACAAAGTCGATCGTGCCTGCCAGTGAGAGCGTGTTCAGCTGGTCCACCAGCCGCGACATGCCCCGTGTCTGCGCCAAGAGCGCACGCAACTGGTCTTCGCTGACGGGAATGACGCCGTCAGTCATGCCTTGCAGATTGCCCTGCAGCACCGTCAGTGGTGTGCGCAGTTCGTGGGCCACCGCGCGCGTGTTGAATTTCAGGCGGGTCTCCAATGCAAGCAACTCGCTCGCCATGCGATTGATGGTGATCGCAAGCGTTTCGACTTCCTTGGTTGCGCCCGGTTCGACCGTGACCTGAAAATCGCCCTGCCGGATCTTTTCGGCTGCGGCCGTCAGGCGGGTGAGCGGCGCGACGAGCCGGTAGGCCAGGACGACGCCAATGCCGCTGGTAAACACGATCAGCAGAAATCCGAAACCTAAAACACCCTCGACAGGGGACGCCTCGGTCGCCTCTTCCAGTGTCGGATAGAGCGGCGCGAGTGCCGCGAGATCGCTCGGTGCGGGGATCTCGCCATTGTTGATGCTGACCCAGGCACGTTTCGCATCGGGGGGCAGCGCGTCCAGTGCCGATAATTCGGCATGATCGATATACCAGTCGGTCAGGATATAGAGGAGCGCGATGGTCATCAGTTGAATGACGGAAACCAGAGCCGCCGTCAGTGTTGATAGAGCCGGTCTAGACACCTGTCGACCTCGCGAAACGATAGCCTATCCCGCGCACGGCAACGATAAAGCCGTCCAGGCCGCAACTCGCCAGCTTTCGCCTGAGGTTGGCGATATGCGTATCGACGGTTCGATCGAGCGCATCGCTTTCGGGCATGCACGCATCCAGCAAGGATGCTCTTTCGAAGGTCTTGAACGGCGACCGGACGAAACAGACGAGAAGGCGAAACTCCGTTGCGGTCAGCGGCAGTTCGACCCGGCCTTTGTCCGTCGAGGCAATCGCGATGTGGGACTCCAGCTGAACCTCGACCCCGTCGTGCCGGACAACCTCATGAGCGCCAACGCCTCTGGTGCGCTTGAGGACAGCGCCCACCCGCGCCACGACTTCCTGCGGGTTGAACGGTTTGGTGACATAGTCATCGGCGCCGAGCTTCAGGCCGAGCAACTTGTCGGTACTGTCATCCATCGCCGACAGGAAGATGACCGGCACGCTCGAATTTGCCCGGACCCTCGCCAGAAGATCGAAGCCATCGATGTCAGGCAGGCCGATATCGAGCAGGATCAGGTCGGGCTGCAATCTCTGGACATGGGTGAGAGCCGTAAGGCCTGTCGAAGCCTTTACCGTCCTGTAGCCGGCTCTTGCGAGATATTTTTCAATAAGGGAAGCAATCTCTTGGTCGTCCTCGACGACCAGCACGAGCGATGAGATCATCGTCAAACTCTCTGACTTTGACATGCTCTTCTCCGGTTCTCGGTCAAATCTTGATAATCCGGCGAGAGAACGTGGTCCTCACAGAGGAACCACCCATGGACGTAACTGATCTCAACCACGCTCAGAAAGCAAATCCGAAGACCGTTGAAGACGAAGCACACCGTTTGCTTCCAGAGGCGCTTATGCTTTTGGGTTTTGTATCGCTGATCTTTGCGACTGTGCCGGAAATCGACCTGATCGTCAGTCGTTATTTCTGGGATCCCATCGCGGGCTTCGCTTTCGAGGAATACAGTTTCCTCATTGCGTTTCGTGACCTCAACAGGCTTCTGCCTTGGGTCGTGATCGGGTTTGCAATCGTGCTTTTGCTTGCAAGTCCTTTCCTCAGGAACCCGAAATACTCAGCCGCACCGCATAAGTTGTTATTCGTGCTGACGTTCTTTGCAGCAGGTCCGGGGCTGGGCGTTCAAGTCATCAAGATGCTGGTCGGGAGGGCGCGTCCAAGAGCACTCGACGAATTCGGCGGCAGTGCGATCTTTACCCCTCCGTGGCAGCTCACCGACCAATGTGTCAGGAATTGTTCCTTTATCTCGGGAGAGGCCGCAAGCGCCTTTGCGCTGCTCACACTTGTCGTGTTCGTCACCCCCAGACACCGGACAACTTATCTCGCACCGGTCGGCATTGTCGCGGCAGCCTTCTCATTCAACCGAGTGATGTTCGGAGGCCACTTCCTCTCGGACGTGGTGATTGCCTGGAATGTGATGTTCGTTCTGGCCATGCTCCTCTGGCAATTGTTTTCTCAAAACGCGCCTCAGATCGACGCACTATTCACCAGAAATCCGTGCCGAACGTGAGTCTTCGTCGAAATCGCATCAGAGGGCGGAGCTAGGTCAAGCCAAATCCGATCGTGCGTCAGTTTTCAGACATTGCGGTGGTTGCAAAGACGAATGACACCGGCCGGCGTCGCGGCAGGCCATTGAAGTTACTGCCACGTGGCGCACGGAAGTAGAATGTAGCAACTTTTGCAAGTCTCGGCGCATTCAGGGCCTATCCTTTGTTTGCCGCTCCCTCCCAGCGACGTCACTCAGCATCGCTTAAACGCTTCCAACCCGATGCTGCTGCCCTTCCTGATCGTGTTCTCCGGCAACCGCGCCGAACACCTCTCCGACCCCGATCAGCACAGGCTCCTCGACGCCGATCGTGCGCATGGCATAGCCAAGTCTTGCGAGCGGACCAGCCCAGCGATGTTCGTGCGTGCGGCTGACGGAGGAAACCACGACGACGGGCGTGTCAGCTGTCATCCCATTGTCCATCAATCTCTGCTCGATCTGGCTTGCCATTCTGCCGCCCATGTAGAACACCGAGGTCTGGTTGGGTTTGGCGAGCGAGGCCCAGTCGACGGTCTGGGGCAGTTCATGATCCCGCGAATGGGCCGTGACGAAGCGGACCTGCTGGGCGTGGTCGCGGTTGGTGAGCGATGTCTTCAGCGACGCGGCCATGGCCGACGCTGCGGTGATGCCCGGCACCACGTCTACCGCAATGCCCTCGCTTTGCAGCCGGGCGATTTCTTCGCCAGCCCGCCCGAAGATCATAGGATCACCGGATTTAAGCCGGACAACGCGTTTGCCGTCCTTTGCGAACCGCACCATCATGTCGTTGATGTCATCCTGGCGACAGCTCTCTCGCCCGCCTCTCTTGCCGACGAGGAACCGCTTCGCCTCACGCCTCGCCAGTTCCAGCACCTCCGGCGAGACAAGATCATCGAACAGGATGACATCGGCGGCCTGCAGCGCCCGCATGGCCTTGAGCGTAAGCAGTTCGGCATCTCCCGGCCCTGCCCCGACCAGTGTCACCGATCCCAAACTCGGAACCGAAGCGATCTGCTCGGCGGTGGCGAGCAACCGGTCCGCGGTATCTTGCGCTGGTGGCTCGTTGGTCGAGAGGCTTCGGGCAACGAAACGCTCCCAGAAAAGGCGTCTTGCCGGACCTGGCGACAGCCGGCGGTTGACCGCCTCCCGCAGCGACTGCGCAAGGCTTGCCCAGTGCTTCAGCGCCGGCGGCAGCAGTGTTTCGATCCGCTGGCGGATTGCCTGGGCCAGGATCGGTGCCGCTCCATCCGTCGAGATCGACACGATCACCGGCGACCGGTTGACGATCGAGCCGAACTGGAACTGGCAATAGGCAGGCTTGTCGATCACATTGACGGGGATGCCGGCCGCGCGCGCCGCGCAGTAGAAGGCCTGCGCCTCGGCATCGGTCTCGCAGTCGGCGAGCGCCAGCGATGCCCCGGCGAAGATACCGCAATGCCAGGGATGGTCATGATGCGTCAGCCCGGTCCGCTCGACCAGCGCCTTCATCGTGTCGCCGAGCTCGGCGGTTTCGCAGTACAGCTCCACCTCGGCACCGCAGGCTTGCAGAAGCTCTGCCTTCCAGGCGGCGCCATCCGATCCGCCCGCCATGACCGCCCGCTTGCCCGTAAGGTTCCAGAAGACCGGCAGCTTGGCAAGTGCTGCGATGCGCTCGTTTCCGTCACTCTGCTGCAAGGGCTTGCGTCGCATCCAGGATCCTCCTGATTTCGGGGCGGCAGGAGCCGCAATTGGTTCCGGCATTCAAGGCTAGGCCGACAGCTTCCACAGACCGGCAACCGCGATGGGCGGCGGCACTAATCTCATTGATACCGACCGAAAAACAAGAGCAGACGATCGCGCCCTTGTCCGGTCGCCCCGCTGCCGGACGGCCGGCTATGAGCATGGAACGGGTGCGGCTGTCCAGATGCCGCTCCTTCAGCTGCTCGACCGCCCATTGCCGCGATACGCTGACCGGTTCAGATGACACGAACAAGGCTGCCAGCAGATGCTCTCCGCCAAAGGCGAGCAGGCGGTGATCCCCGGCCTGCCGGTCGAGGTAACCGGAGAAGTCCTGGCGGTCGTCGAGTTGCAAGCTGCGCCGCAACCAGTCCTCCCAGCCATCGGCGGGCTGGTCACCTGCAAATTCCAGTCGGTAACCGCCTTCGGTTCTCGCGATCGCCCAATAGGCAAACGGGAGAACGAGCGGACGCTTCGCCGTCACCAGAAAGCCATGCGCCTGCGCCTCGTGGCGGGCGACAGAAACGCGCGCCATCTTCAAGGCAGGCTGGCCGGAAACCGGATCGACGCGGGGTGGGACAAGCGTATCGACGCGGGCACTCGGCGCCGTCTCGCCGGTCCAGTGCATGGGAACGAAGACCGACCCCCGCATCTGCCGTTCAGTCAACAGGGCGCGCACGATGATCGACCTGCCGTTTTCGCCTTCGACATGCACGAGGTCGGCATCGCCGATACCGACGTTCGCCGCGTCCGCCGGATGGATCTCGCAGAAGGGCTCCGCGATATGGGCGGAGAGCCGGGCACTCTTTCCCGTGCGCGTCATCGTATGCCAGTGATCGCGGATCCGGCCCGTATTGAGGGTGAAGGGAAAACAGGCACCCGTCTTTTCCAGCGCAGGCGTCGCGACCGGTACGAGACGAGCCCTTCGATCGGCAGTGAAGAAACCACCATCGGCAAAGAAACGGGCAAGCGTTGAACCGTCACAACGCGAAGGCCACTGGAATGGCTGGAGCTCCTCATAAGCGCTGTGGCTGATTGCGGCATGGGCGCCGATGTCGAAATCGCGCTCGCCCTCGTTCTCGAAGGCGGATAGGGCCGCGTGCTCGGCGAAGATCTCGCCCGGAGCGCCGTAATCGAAAGCCGGGCCGAACCCCATACGCTTAGCCACCTCAGCCATCTGCCACCAGTCGGCGCGGGCCTCGCCCGGCTCAGATAGGAACGGTCTCTGCCGGGAGATCCGACGCTCTGAATTCGTCACCGTGCCGGATTTTTCGCCCCAGCCGGTGGCCGGAAGCAGGACATGGGCGAGACGGGCCGTATCGGTATCCTGCTGGATGTCCGAGACCACCACGAAGGGGCATGCCTTGAGGGCCGCCTTGACCGCATCGGCATCGGGCATGGAAACGACAGGATTGGTCGACATGATCCAGATCGCCTTGATCCGACCGTCTGCCACCGCCTCGAACATGTCGACGGCCTTCAGGCCGGGTCTGTCGGCGATGGTGGGTGAACTCCAGAAGCGCTGCACCCGATCCCTATGCACCGGGTTCTCGATCGCCATGTGGGCCGCCAGCATGTTGGCGAGGCCGCCGACTTCGCGTCCGCCCATGGCGTTCGGCTGGCCGGTCAGCGACAGCGGTCCCATTCCAGGCCGACCGATCCGGCCGGTTGCGAGATGGCAGTTGATGATGGCATTGACCTTGTCCGTGCCGACGGCAGACTGGTTGACGCCCTGGCTGTAGCAGGTGACGACCTTCTCGGTTTGTCCGAAGAGACGGTAGAACTGACGGCTGAGCATGCCGGACACGCCCGTCGCCACCGAAAGGTCAGAAACAGAGCCAGGTGCCGCTGCCATCAACGCTTCGGGGAACCCGGATGTGTGCCTTGACACGTAGTTTTCGTCCACCGCTCCGGTCTCGGACAGATAGGTGAGCAGGCCGTTGAACAGGGCTATGTCGCCATCGGCGGCCACGGCCAGATGCAGATCGGCGATGTCGCTGGTCGCGGTTTTGCGCGGGTCGATCACCACCACCTTCATGGAAGGCCGGGCAGCCTTGGCCGCCGCCAGACGCTGGTAAAGGACAGGATGGCACCAGGCCATGTTGGAGCCGACCAGGACCACGAGATCCGCCAGCTCCAGGTCCTCATAGCAGGCCGGGACGGTATCGGCGCCGAAGGCGCGGCGATGACCGGCAACGGACGAGGCCATGCACAGGCGTGAGTTGGTGTCTATGTTGGCGGAGCCGATAAACCCCTTCATCAGCTTGTTGGCGACATAATAATCTTCGGTCAACATCTGCCCGGAAACATAGAAGGCAACGGAATCCGGGCCATGATTGCCGATGGCCCGCTGAAAATTTGCGGCAACGAGATCGAGCGCTTCGTCCCAGCCGGCTCTTTCGCCATGAACTCGAGGGTAAAGTGCGCGACCGTCCATATCCAGCGTTTCGGCCAGCGCCGAGCCTTTCGAACAAAGCCTTCCGTAACTGGCGGGATGGTCAGGATCGCCCGACACGCTGATCTTGCCCTCGTCGTCGACTGCGGCGATCACGCCGCAGCCGACACCGCAATAGGGGCAGGTCGTCTTGGTTACACCGGACATGGTGGCTTCCCGCATCTCACCAACTATTGTAACCGAGATATTTTCCGCTCATGCGGATCTCAATGCGGTCGCCCTTCGGATTGGCAACCTTCTCCACCACCATGTCAAAATCGATGGCGCTCATGATGCCGTTACCGCATTTCTCCTGGATGAGCTCTTTCAGGGTCTCGCCGTAAACTCCAACGATCTCGTAGAGCCGGTAGATGCAGGGATCGGTAGGGATATCGCGACCCCAGACCTTGGTCGGGAACTCCGCCAGGACGACAGCACATTCCTGGGGCAGACCGAGATCGCGCACCAGAAGATCGGCCTTCACGCGTGGCAGCGCATTCATTCCAAGGCAGGCCGAGGTAACAAATACCTCGCTCATGCCGATCCCTTCGGCAATCGAGGCCCAGCTCAGGCCGGCCTGCCGCTTCTTCTCGTAGATCATCTCGGTCACGTCTGATTTTGACAGCATCATCGCCTCCTTGGGAATATGCAGGATGGGGGTGTTTACTCGGCCGCTTCCAGCCGCCTCTCCAGGAGGATGGACAATTCGCCGTCCGTGTTGCGCAGCGGCAGTGTCGCGACGGAGCCTTCGTCGGCGCCGAGTGCGCGGCCGCTCTCAAGCGAGATCACCCAGTTGTGCAAGGGGCAGGTCACGGCCTTGCCATGGACGATGCCCTGGGAGAGCGGACCGCCCTTGTGCGGGCAACGGTCCTCGATTGCAAAGACCTCGTTTTCGGCCGTGCGAAACACGGCAACCTTGCCCTGCGGCGTCTTTACGCAACGCGCCCCGCGCAGCGGAATGTCGTCGATTCGACCGATCGTCATCCAGTTGCTGTTCATCGCCTCACTCCGCTGCCTGGTTGTAGCTGATGGTCGCCATGGGCTTGAACTCGTGCTTGTCCTTGCCCGAGACACGCTCCGACCAGGGGTCGACCTGGGCGAATGTCTGGGAGAAGACGAAGCGGTCGTAATAGGCACGGCGTTTTTCGGGATCGCCCATGATCTGGCGGCGGATCTCGTCATGGCCGATGCGTTTGGCCCATTTGTAGATGCGCTCAAGGTAACGGCCCTGCTCCCGATACATCTGGGTGAGCGCCACGATATGCTCCAGCGCCTCATCCTCGGTTTTCACCAGACCCAGGACATCCGTGCCCTTGATGTCGAGACCGGCGGCACCGGCGAAATGGATCTCGAAACCGCTGTCGACGCAGATCACTCCGATATCCTTGCAGGTGGCTTCGGCGCAGTTGCGTGGACAGCCGGAGACGGCAAGTTTCAGTTTGGCCGGTGTCCACGAGCCCCACATGAACTTCTCGACGCGGATGCCGAACCCGGTCGAATCCTGCGTGCCGAAGCGGCACCAGTCGGAACCGACGCAGGTTTTTACCGTGCGCAAGCCTTTGGCATAGGCCTGACCCGAGATGAATCCGGCCTTGCCGAGGTCGGCCCAGACGGCCGGCAGATCTTCCTTCTCGATGCCGAGCAAATCGATGCGCTGGCCGCCGGTCACCTTCACCATCGGTATTTCGAACTTGTCGACGACATCGGCGATGGCGCGCAGTTCCGCGGCGTTCGTTACACCGCCCCACATGCGCGGCACGACCGAATAGGTGCCATCCTTCTGGATGTTGGCGTGCACACGCTCGTTGATATAGCGCGACTGGTAGTCGTCGGCATATTCGTCCGGCCAGTCGCAGACGAGATAGTAGTTGAGCGCAGGCCGGCACTTGGCGCAGCCGCAGGAGGTCTTCCATTCCAGTTCCTGCATGACCGCGGGAATGGTCTTCAGACCCTTGGCCTTGATTAGGCGGCGGACGTCGTCATGGCCAAGTTCGGTGCAGGTGCACATTGGCGTGACGGCGGCCGGATTGTAAGCATCGCCCAGCGTCAGCGCCATCAGCTGCTCGACGAGGCCAGTGCAGGAGCCGCAGGATGCGGATGCCTTTGTGTGGGCGCGGACGTCATCCAGCGAGGTCAGACCCTTGCCGGTGATGGTCGTGGTGATCTTGCCCTTACAGACGCCGTTGCAGCCGCAGATTTCCGCATCATCCGGCAAGGCTGCAACGGCCGCCATAGGGTCCAGCGGAGACCCTCCCTGGTAGGACTGGCCGAATATCAGGGTGTCGCGCATTTGCGAGATATCGGTCCCGCGTTTCATCAGGTCGAAGAACCAAGAGCCATCCGCCGTCTCGCCGTAGAGTACCGCGCCGATGATGCGATTGTCCTTCAGGACCAGCCGCTTGTAGATGCCGGCGGACGCATCGCGCAGCACGATTTCCTCGCGGTCCGGCGCTTCGGCAAAATCGCCTGCCGAAAACAGGTTGATGCCGGTGACTTTGAGCTTCGTGTTGACGACAGAGCCATGATATTCGCTGGTACCGCCGATGAGGCGATCAGCAAGAACCCTTGCGGCCTCATAAAGGGGCGCAACGAGCCCATAGCAGATGCCGCGATGTTCGGCGCATTCGCCGAGCGAAAAGACGTTCGGGTCAGAGGTCATCATCCCGTCGTCGACGACGATGCCGCGGTTGACGGCGATGCCGGCATCCTTGGCAAGGCTCGAGGCCGGGCGGATGCCGACGGCCATGATCACCATATCGCCGGTGATGACGCGGCCGTCATCCAGCTCGATACCCTCGACCTTGTCGGTGCCAAGGATCCGCTTGGTATTGGCCTTGGTGATGATGTCGATGCCGCGTTCGGTGAGCGCCTTTTCGAGCAGATAGGCGGCCGGCGGATCGAGCTGACGGTCCATGATGGTCGGGTTGAGGTGAATGACGGTCACCTCCATGCCCTGCCGCTTCAGCCCGTAAGCAGCCTCCAAGCCCAGCAGCCCGGCGCCGATGACGATGGCGCGGCCCTTGGCGCCCGCAATCTCGACCATCTTCTCGACATCGGCGAGATCGCGGTAGGCGAGAACGCCCGGCACTTGGTGACCCGGAACCGGGATGATGAACGGGAGAGAGCCGGTGGCGATGACAAGCTTGTCATAGGCTGCGGTGATGCCGTTGGCCGAGGTGACCGTCTTCGCCTGGCGGTCGATCTCAGTGACCCTTGCACCCTTATACAGTGTCACGCCATGGGTGGCGTACCAATGGTCATTGTGGATGACGATGTCGTCGTAGCACTTTTCGCCGGACAGAACCGGCGAGAGCATGATGCGGTCATAGTTGACGCGCGGTTCGGCGTTGAAGATGGTCACGTCGAAACGACCGGGGGCCCTTTCGAACAGTTCTTCCAGCATGCGACCGGGCGCCATGCCGTTGCCGATGATAACGAGCTTTTCCGTCATGTCGGTTACTCCGCAGCTTCGACGAAGCGGTGACGTTCGTAGAGGAACTTCAGCACGGCTTCGCGGGACTTGAGGTAGGTTCGGTCGGCCGCGAGCGCGATGCGGTCGCGCACCCGCGGGATGGGCACATCCAGCACTTCGCCGATGCGGGCGGCCGGACCGTTGGTCATCATGACGATGCGATCGGAGAGGAGCACGGCCTCGTCGACGTCATGGGTGATCATGATCATCGTGTTGCCGAGGCGGGAATGGATCTCCATCACCGCATCCTGCAGATGGGCACGCGTGAGCGCATCGAGCGCACCGAACGGTTCGTCGAGCAGGAGGATCTTCGGTTCCATGGCGAGCGCGCGGGCAATCCCGACGCGCTGCTTCATACCGCCGGAAATTTCGGAAGGGCGCTTGTCCTTGGCATGCGCCATCTGGACGAGATCGAGGTTGCGCATCACCCAGTCATGCTTTTCGGCCCGCGTCTTCCTGCCGGCAAAGACCTTGGAGACCGCAAGATTGACGTTTTCATAGACGGTCAGCCAGGGCAGCAGCGAATGGTTCTGGAAAACGACGGCGCGTTCCGGGCCCGGCGCATTGACCTCTACGTTTTCGAGCAGGACGGCACCGGTGGAAACCCGCGTCAAGCCGGCGATCAGGTTCAGCAGGGTCGACTTGCCACAACCGGAATGGCCGATGATGGAGACGAACTCGCCCTTGTCGATGGTGAGCGAGATGTCCTTCAGCACCTCTGTTGTTGTGCCGGCGCGTTCGAAGTTCTTGTCGACGTGATCGATTTTCAGGTAGGCGCTCATGGCCGTCTCCTCAATTCCTGGCGGTGCCGCGGGTGACGATCGAGCCGAGCAGGCCCACCAGCTTGTCGAGGACAAAGCCGGTCACGCCGATATAGGCGAGCGCCACGATGATGTCGGTGAGGCGCGAGGAGTTCCACGCATCCCAGATGAAGAAGCCGATGCCGACGCCGCCGGTCAGCATTTCCGCGGCCACGATGGCAAGCCACGACAGGCCGATGCCGATGCGAAGGCCGGTAAAGATGTAAGGGGCTGCCGCCGGCACCATGATGCGGATGAAGAATTCGAGCTGATTGAGGCGCAGGACCCGGGCGATGTTGCGATAGTCGTCCGGTATGTTGCGCACGCCGACGGCGGTGTTGATGATCACAGGCCAGATCGAGGTGATGAAGATCACGAAGATCGCCGACGGATTGGAATTCTGGAAGGCGGCGAGCGAGAGCGGCAGCCAGGCGAGTGGTGGAACAGTGCGCAGGATCTGGAAGATCGGGTCGAGGCCGCGCATGGCCCAGACCGACTGCCCGACAAGGGCGCCAAGGAAGACGCCGACCACTGCTGCAAGCCCGAAGCCGATCGCGACACGCTGAAGCGAGATCAGCACGCGCCAGGCAAGACCTATGTCCTGCGGCCCGAAATCGAAGAACGGATGGGCGATCAGGTCATAGCTGTCGATCCAGACCTGCGATGGCGGTGGCAAAGTAGCGCCAGCACCGGAGCAGGCGATCTGCCAGATGGCGAGGAGCGCGATCAGCACCACCAGCGGCGGCAGTACGTTGCGACAGACGGCAGTGGCGGCATGCCGGATGGCGAGCTTGCGGGCTGGGGGCTGGACCATCATGACAACGGTCGCGCTTTTCTCCGACGCCGCCGGCGTTTTTGGCGTTGTTGCCTGGTCTGACTTGCGGGCTGTTGCAGTCATGGTGATCCCTTCAAGTGATGTTCGTTCTGGACAAGACAGGCCCCCCATACGCTGCCGCGTGAAGGGCCGCTGCTTCAGGCACTTGCCTTGATCGTCAGGCTCTCGAGATAGGCCTTCGGGTTTTCCGGATCGAAGACCTTGCCGTCGAAGAAGGTCTCTTTTCCACGCGAGCTCGACGCCGGAATGTCGGCGGCAGCAATGCCCAGATCGGCTGCTGCCGCGCGCCAGATGTCCTCGCGGTTGACCTTGTCGACCAGCGCCTTGATGTCGGTATCGGGTGCGAACTTGCCCCAGCGGACGTTCTCGGTGAGGAACCAGGCGTCGTGGCTCTTGAACGGATAGGAGGCATGGTCCTTCCAGAACTTCATCTCCAGCCCGGTATTCTCGACAAGGCGCCCGTTGCCGTAGTTGATGGTGCCCTTGAGGCGGCCGGCGACATCCTTCGGCGGGACGTTGAACCACTGGCGCTTGCCAAGAATGGCGGCCATCTCTTCCTTGTTGTCCATGCTGTCGGCCCACATCTGGGCTTCCATGACGGCCATCATCAGCGCACGCGCGGCATTCGGGTTCTTCTCGATCCAGTCGGAGCGAAGCCCGAGCGCTTTTTCCGGATGACCTTTCCACATCTCGCCGGTGGTGCAGGCAGTGAAGCCGATACCCTGGTTGACGAGCTGCTCGTTCCAAGGCTCGCCGACGCAGAAGGCGTCCATGTTGCCGACCTTCATGTTCGCCACCATCTGCGGCGGCGGCACCACGATCGTCGACACGTCCTTGTCCGGATCGATGCCGCCGGCGGCAAGCCAGTAGCGGATCCAGAGATCATGGGTGCCGCCGGGAAATGTCATGGCGACCTTGATCTCGCTGCCGGCAGCCTTCTTGGCGGCAAACGCCTCCCGCAGCTTGGAAGCATCGAGCTGGACCCCGGTCCCGGCATATTCCTTGGCAACCGAAATGCCTTGGCTGTCGAGGTTGAGGCGGGCAACGATCGACATTGGCACCGGTACGTTGTTCTGGGTCACCTTGCCGGTGGACATGAGATAGGGCAACGGGGTGAGGATATGCGCACCGTCGATGCCGTTGGCGGCACCGCCGAGCACGAGATTGTCGCGCGTCGCGCCCCAGGATGCCTGTTTGAGCACTTCCACATCCGGCAGGCCATGCTTGGCAAACAGGCCCTTTTCCTGCGCAATGATCAGCGGCGCGGCGTCGGTCAGCGCGATGTAGCCGATCTTGAGGCCGCTGACTTCCGGACCTGCCGAGGCGGCGAAGGCGCCGGACGGAAATGCGGCGCGCACAGCACTTGCCAGAGCAACGGCAGAACTGATCTTCAGGATCTGCCGGCGGTTGATGTTCATTCCTGTAGTCTTCGTCATAGCGTTGTGCCCCTCTGGTGTGACGGAGATCCGGAAACAAAAAAACGCCGCGTGCCCGTCTGCCGGGTCCGGGCGATAAGCGCCGGACGGCAAGGGAGCATGCGACGTCGGTGTCGGATGGGTATTTGCGCCTGATCGGGCGCTCATCTGTCCTGCGATCGCCATTGACCGCGGACAGTTAGATACAAGCAAACATCGTGCCAGATCGAAATAAGGCCATCAACGGGAACGATTAGTTTGCATTTACGGACAGTTGCCGAACGCGTAGCCGATTGCAGGGCAAGCGGCGCTGCACGTTATGAAGCCTGACTTTCGATGCAGATGCCTCAGCTTTGCGCACCGCGCGCGATTACGCTTCGGTCACGTCGTCGCCTGACGACGTCGAGCGAACCGCAAAACGCTCCGCATAGGCCTGCACATCACGAGGGTCGAAAATCTCCCCGTCCATGAAGCCATCATATCCCGATGCACTTCGTTCGCCCGGCTCATCCGGGGTGGCCGCGTTTGCGCCCAGCGCCATCTCGTAGAGGTCGGGCCGGAAGGCGCTCCTGACCCGTGCCATGCCTTCTTCGCTGAAATCAGCCTGCCCCCAGCGTATCATCTGGCTATAGATCCAGCTTGCCTGGTCCGGCCGCGGATAGTTTGCCGCCTTGCCATGGTAGAGAAAATAGTCGGGAACGACTCGCGTCGTACCCTGCGCATCCAGATTGAACTCTCCGCTCAAGACGCTTCGAATAATGCTCGTTGGCGCGGCGATATAATCGGGAGCGCTGAGGATCTCTGCGAGTTCGTTGTGATTCTGGGCGTCGTCGCACCACCGCGCCGCCCTGTCGAGCGCAATAATGAGGCGCGACACCGTATCGGCATTGGTCTCAGCCCATTCCGGCCGCATGCCCAGCACTTTCTCCGGCGCCAGAGGCCATATGTCCTGCTTGGCCGCGACGATCCTGCCAGTCCCGCGTTCAGAGGCGATCATGTTCCAGGGCGCACCGACGCAAAATCCATCGATCGCGCCTGCCGAAAGCGCATCGGATGTCAGCGGCGGCGGCACCACGACCAGCTTGACGTCGCGGTCCGGATTGATGCCGCCAGCTGCCAGCCAGTAGCGGAACTCGTAATTGTGCGAGGAAAACGGATAGGTCATGCCAAGCGTCGGCATGGCTTCGCCGCGGGAGCGCATGTCGGCGAGTAGAGCCGCGAGAGCCTTCGCATTGGCAAGCGCGCCCGCATCATCGGCAAGCCCCGTCAACGACTTCATCCGCTCGAAGATCCGCGCCGACAGCGTGATGGCATTGCCGCCGCGGCCAAGCGAAAAGGGTGTGATCGTCGGCGAAGGATTGGATCCCAGCCCCAGCATGGAGGCGACCGGCATCGGCGACAGCATATGGGCAATGTCGAACTGACGAAACGCCAGCCGGTCCCGCACATTGGCCCAGGTGACATCCCGTACCAGTTCGAGACGCAGTCCCTCTTTCTCCGCAAAGCCGAGCTCGGCTGCAACGATCAGGATCGCGGCATCCATCAAAGGGATGTATCCCGCGCGCAGAAGCCTCTGCTCCTTGCCGCGGACACGCGACGGCGCTTTGACGGCGCTGTCGCCCGATTGCGTGGAAACACGATCACTCACCAGCATTCTCCGATCGATGCCGCGCTCAAAGCAGCATTCCTGCAGCCGTGACGACGCTTTGCGCGATGTCTGCCAGCTTCTTCTTCTCGTTCATCGCCGTCTGGCGTAGCAGCGCGTATGCCTGTTCTTCGCTCATCCCCCGCATCTTCATCAAAATGCCCTTTGCCCGCTCGATGACCTTGCGCTCTTCAAGCGCACTGCGTGCCTCGGCGAGTTCGCGCTGCAACCGGCTGAAGGCATTGAAGCGGCTCACCGCCATATCGAGGATCGGCTTGATCCTCTCCTTCTTCAGCCCGTCGACCACATAGGCGGAAACCCCGGCATCAACAGCAGCCTCGATCGCCGCCGTATCGGATCTGTCCACGAACATGGCAATTGGCCGCGAAATCATGCGGGTGAGCTGGAACATGTGCTCCATCATGTCACGATTTGGATTTTCGATATCAATGATGATGACATCCGGATCCATCGTCTCGATCAGCCGCGCCACGCCCTGCATCTCATGGATGACCCTGACATTCAGGTGCCCCGCCTCGTTCAAACCCTCTTCGATGATCGAACCCCGGATGGCGTTCTCGTCGATGACCAGGATCGTCAGGTCCGTGGTGATTTTTGATCTGCTCATGCCGGGGCAACAGAGCAATGGCATGCGAGATGCAAGCGGCCCACGCTTGACGCAGCCCCCCGACCCCGGAGCAAAGACGCACTCCTGTTGCTCACGAAGATCAGGGTTTGCCTTACTTCGAGATCGCGTACGGCAATGACCGGCAACACAAGTGCTTTGGTCCTATCATGGCGCGAAAATGCGCTGATCGCTCTCATTCCGATGCAGCTCAGCGCAATCACGATGCATTGGATGGGCGCGTAAACTGCCAATGACGTCTCCCGGCTCACTATCTCCCGGTCACACGCAATTCTTAGGCCATGTGTCTAGTTGGAGTGTTGGGACATCGGGCAAGGACCAAGCTTTTCGGCGCTATCTCCTCTTAGACACTAGGAAGATGCTTTGGAGGGAAGCCCGATTGATCGCGCGCGGCTTGGTGACCCTGCTCCGGACAGGAGCCTCCATCGAAAATTTAGTCTGCTTTCCCTCGGCGCAGGCTAACAGACTGGAGCTTATCCATATGCAAGTCCCTAAAAGCGAACTTCGAAACTCTCGTAGGCTTGCAGTCTAACAGATTGAGTTCATACCAAAATCTGCATCAATCCCATGACCGCGATGGATACAAAAAACGCGGCAATCGGTTCGAGGAAAAAGCGCTTCTGAATACCTAAATAAATACGCGCAGGACGTGTTATTCTGGATAAAAGAGAGAGTACTGGGTTTTCGTTGTATTGCCGCCTGACGCGGTTGGAAACAAAACAACCCATCGCTGCCGTCTCGGCACGAAACGTATTCGGCTGGTCTTGAATATACCGGTTTGAGGCCAGTGCGACCGGCGGAGTCGCCGAGCTGCTCAAGCAAACGAAAACCCGTGACGCGCGGCAAGTCTTGCCTTGGTGGCGCGAAGTTCCACCGCAAGACGCTCCGGGTTCCAGTCTTTCTGCGCCGCCATGCGATCTGCCATCGCATCTAGATCGCGTCCGCTGAGGCGGCCGGTGATGGCAAGCGCCGTGCGGCGCAGCACAAGATCGTCCAGATGCGCCACCTGCTCATGGCCCGTAATCCAGGCCAATTCATCAAATGAATAATCCGGTGCATCCGCCAGCATGGTGGGCGTATTCCCTTCGGCTTCCAGAATGGCAAGCGCCGTCGTGCCATAACGCGATAGCAGCGTGTCGGCGCGAGCCTGATCCACGCCGGTCCTTGAGCAGGCCATGTCCAGCCACTTGACCCGCTCGTTCTCGCGCGGAAAACCGCGTCCTCCTCCAATGGCCAAGCTTTGCGTGCTGATGCGGCGCGTCTGCTGAAGCCGGACCAGAACCATGTCGGTCACTTCCTCGGCAAAGCCGCGAAATGTCGTCCACTTGCCGCCGACGAGTGAGACAATCGGCCACGGTCTCTCCCCCTCCGGCTCGATGACCGGTGCCGAATGATCGCGGCTGATGAGGCCGGGGGCCGTGCTATCGGAGGCCGGGAGCGGGCGGATGCCGGCATAGGTATAGACGATCTGGCTGCGGTCGAAGGAAAGACCCGGCAACAGGCCGTTGAGGCTCTGCAACAGGTAATCGATCTCGGCATCGCTGCAGGTGACCTGATCCGGGTCGTCGTCGCGAATATCTGTCGAGCCGACCAGCGCCTTGCCGAGATAATCGAACACGAGGCAGATGCGCCCGTCATCCGCCTCGAAGTAGATCATCCGCCCGCCGAGCGTTTCGATGAGATCCGGATGATCGAGAAGAATGTGGGACCCCTTGGTGCCGCCGATCAGGCGGGAGGTTACACCCAGATCTTCATTCACCCGGTCGATCCAGGGGCCGGCGGCATTGATGACGAGGCGTGGGCGAATAGGCTGCTCGTTCCCGTCCTCATCGACGAGGACCACGGCCTGCCCATCCGTGCCACCGATCCGCGTATAATTTAGGGCACGTGACGAAGGACTTGCCCGCAGGCCATCCTCGATCAATTCCAGGACCAACCGTTCCGGATGACTGATCTTGGCGTCATAATAGAGGCCGGCCGCCACAATGCGCGGCGTGAGCGCCGGAATGGTGGCGAGTGCCCGCGCCTTGCTCCACAGCGAATGGCGCGGCATCATGCGATGACGCGAGCCATAGAAATCGTAAAGCGCGAGACCAATCTTCATCAGCACCGCGCCACGGCTTCGCGGCGCCGTTGTAGAGCCGAAGAGCGTGCGAAGTGCTGCCGGAATTCCTTTGAACCAGGAGAAGATGGGGATCACTGTCGGCAGGCGGCTGACGCAATGCGGCGCGTTCTTGAGGAGAAGATTGCGCTCCAGCGTCGACTGCGCGACAAGGCGAAACTCGCCCGTCTCAAGATATTTGATGCCGCCATGGATGAGACGCGAAGGGGCCGCCGAGGTGCCGGAACCGAAATCGGCCTTGTCGGAGATGACGCAGGTCAGCCCCTGCTCGCAGAGATCGCGAAACACCCCGGCTCCATTGATGCCAGCGCCTAGGATCAGAACGTCCACGTCTTCAATATCAGTCATTTTCCGTCACCAGCTTGAGGCTAACACCGGCCGCCCGTAGGGCATCGGCTGTTTTTACGGGAAGGCGATCATCGACGTAAACCACGTCGAACTCTTTGAGATCGGCAAAAAGGTGCAGCGCCACCCGGTCGAATTTCTCCGAATCCACCAGCAGAACCTTGCGCACGGCGGAAGCCATCATCGCCTGCTTGACGCGCACGACGAGCGGATCCTGGATCATAGCAGAGGTGCCGCTGATCGCCGACGCCGAGCATATCAAGAGATTGACGCGCAGGCGCGACAAGGCGCTTTCGCAGAGATGGCCGATAAAGGCGTGATAGGTCGGGTGATATTCGCCACCGAGACAAATCAGCTTCACCTCATCAACCCCACTCAGCCGTTCCGAAAGATCAAGGCTGTTGGTGACGACGGTGAGCGGCCTCACCTCCGTGATATGCGGCGCGAGCGCGTTGACGGTGGTGGAATCATCGATGAGGATCACGCTCCCCGGCTCGATCTCGCCAACCGCAGCCCTGGCCAGCGCCGCCTTGGCGGCAAGCGAGCGGGTCTTGCGGAAGCTGAACAGGCTCTCATAGACGCCTGACGGCTGGGCGCTGACGGCACCATGCAGCTTGCGCAACACGCCCTGCCTTGCCAGGTCCTCCACGTGCCGATGGATCGTCATGCGCGAGACGCCGAATTCTGTCACGAGATCGTCGATACGGGCTTCGCCGCGTTCAATCACATAAGCGGCGATGGCCTCGCGGCGGGTATCAGCGGTCATTCCGCGCCCTCCGATCCGAAGGCTTCGATACGGGGCCAGAGCGGCGCAAGCGCCTTCGCCAGATCGCTATGCAGGCCATACCGCTCGTCGAGCGCCCTTTGCCGTACAGGGTCGGGATGGTAGTCGTGGCCGATGGAGGCCAGATCTCGCGGATCATCCGTCGGGGAGGAAAAAAGCCCGATACCGGAGCCAGCACAGAGTGCGGCTCCCCAGGCTGCGGCCTCTTCGGTGTCCGTGACGGTCACCGTCATCCCAAGCACATCGGCAAACAACTGCGCAAAAAGCGGATTGCGGGAGATGCCGCCCGTCAGCTTTGCCGTCTTCATCTCAAAACCCTGGCGCAGGTCGCCCACATGAACCCGATGGTTGAAGGCAATACCCTCGATCACCGCCCGCAGCATGTCGGCCCGGCCGTGCCAACCGCGCAGGCCGAGGAATCCGGCGCTGGCCGTCGATCCATGCGGAGAGCCGAACAGGTAGGGGTGAAACAGCACCGTCGAGGGACGCTCGATTGCTTCACCGATTTCGCGGCCGAGACGCTCATGGATGGAAGCACCCTCGACCTCTGCCGCCTTCTGGTCGGATTTACACAGGCGGTCGAGGAACCAGTCATAGTTTGCCGCAGACGCCGGCGAAATCGCCATATTGTTCCACTGGCCGAACCTCAACCCGTTTCGGCAGAACCAGCGGGCATCGACCACGGGGCGCGTCGAGACAGTCTCGTTGATGGAATAGGTGCCGGCCACCACTGCCACCTGACCCACGCCATAACCGCCGATGCCGAGCGACGAGGCCGTGACATCATGCAGGCCGGCGACAACAGGCGTTCCGGCGACAAGCCCGGTCAAAGCCGCTGCCTGCGGTGTCACGCCACCGATCACCGCATCCGGCAGCGCCACCTCCGGCAGAGCGCCGGAAAGCGCGCCGAGGCCGTAGAGCTCGAGGATGTCAGGCGCGTAGGCCTGCGACGCTACTTCGGTGAAGGAAGTGCTGGCTTCCGTCAGGTCCGTGCCGATCGTGCCGGTCAGGCAGTAACGCAGCCAGTCCTTGCAGGCAAACGCCGTTCCGATGGCACCAAACCGCTCAGGTTCATCCTCTCGGATATGGGCCAGAAGTGATGCCGGCGCGGATGCATGCGGCCGCTGGCCGCTCAAGGCCAGCGCCGCCTCTGCCGTGCCATCGCCATCCCAGTGGGCAACGATGTCGCCGGCGCGGCTGTCGAGAGACAGGATGCCGTGGCCGAGCGGATTGCCGTCGCGGTCCAGAAGGTAGAGCCCGTCGCCATGAGCGGTTGCGGCCACCGCTGCGATCCCGGATGCCGGCCGGCCGCTTTCGGCAATCGCGTCCGAAATGGCCTCGGCGGTTGCCGCCCAGAGGCCTGCCATATCGCGCTCGACATGGCGGGCTTTTGTCATGATCTGGGGAATACGTCGCCGCGCCACCGACAGGACGGCACCCGTCTCATCGAAGACAACCGCCTTGGTGACGGTGAGGCCATTGTCGATCCCAAGCAGACAGGGCATCGGAAGCTCCGAAAAAATGCATCGCGTGGTCGAAGATCCGCTTGTCTGGCCGGCGCAATGCGTGAGATGTCAGGCGCCCGGCCCGCACGGGCAGACGGCCCGCTTCGTTAGAACGGGCACTCTACTGTTAACTTCACAAGATGTACTGTTACAAATCACTCTTTGTATCATCCGCATTGCCGTTTGGTGCGGCAACTACGAGATTGATGCCCCGCGCGCGCAGCCGCTCGATGGTGCGCGGAGGCGTGGCTCTGTCGACGATGACCACGTCGAATTCATCCAGCGATCCCATGGCATGCAGCGCGCGCCGCTCGAATTTGGTATGGTCGACCAGCAGGATGCGGCGCGAGGCGCATTCGAACATGGCCCGCTTGATGTCCACCATATCCGGAGACTGGTGAAACAGCATGTCTTCACTGATGGCGGATACGGAGAGAAACACCTGATCGGGGCGCAGGCGGCGGATCTCGTTGGTGGTCACGGGTCCCATGAAGGCATTGCACCAGTTCTGGAACTGCCCGCCAAGACAGAGCAGCGTCAGGTCGCTCACCTCACGCAGGGCATTGATCATCGTGATGGAATTGGTAATCGCCGTGAGCGGCACGCGCGCTGAAAGATGCGGCACCATTTGCAAAACGGTCGTGGAATCATCAAAGAAGATCGCCTGCCCCGGCTGGATAAACTCGGCAGCAGCAGCAGCAATGGCGCGCTTTTCGGATGCCTGCCGCGTGGATCGATAGACGTCACTGGATTCGATGAGGCTTGTCGGTGCCGCTGAGACAATGCCGCGTGTCTTGCGGAGCAGGCCGCGGCTCACCAACTCATCGAGATCGCGGTGAGCGGTCATCAGACTGATGCCAAACCGCTCGGTCAGATCCTCGATGCGCATCGTGCCCTCAGCCATCACGGCCTCGGCCACCAGCTGCCTTCGAGCGATCTGGCGGGCTTGGCGGCTATCGCTGGAAATCTCCTCGCCCATCAGGCGCTCGAGAGGACGTTCCTGTTGGTCGCGCATGCTTATTGCCCACATCTCCCGGAGAACCGCGCGAACTGGTGAACGCACATCTCCATGGCTCCGGTCTGTCGCACCGCTGCTCGCTCACAGGGAACATCCGCACGCCATACGCGCCTCTGGTGCAATCGACATCTAGCACGTCTTCAGCGGGGCGCCACCGGTTGGAATGATCTTCCGCGCAAAGAAGAGCTGAAATCGCGGGAGGTCGGGGCCGCAGCGAGTGCGGCCCCGGATAGATCGTATCCGTTTACTGCGAGAGCGTGAACGGGCCGGTATACTTGTCGACGTTGTCCTTGGTGATCAGCAGGCAATCGAAGAGCTGCTTTTCGGTGGCAGCGCCGGTCTTGCCCGTCTTGATGAAGGAATCGGCCTGCTTCACGGCTTCGGCCGAGAAGACGGCAACCGGCTGGAGCACCGTATACTGCATCTCGCCGGACTTGATGGCGGCAACCGCATCCGGCGAACCGTCGAAGCCGCCGACCTTGACCTTGTCGAGCTTGCCGGCTTCCTTCAGCGCTGCAATC
Source organism: Rhizobium sp. NFR12 (assembly GCF_900108545.1). Classification (NCBI taxonomy): domain Bacteria; kingdom Pseudomonadati; phylum Pseudomonadota; class Alphaproteobacteria; order Hyphomicrobiales; family Rhizobiaceae; genus Rhizobium; species Rhizobium sp. NFR12. The sequence continues at coordinate 604,699 of NZ_FNWM01000003.1, forward strand.
GCACCCAGCGCCATTTCGTCATTGCCGGCGATAACGCCGTTGATGTTCGGGTTGGCCTGAAGCAGGGACTGCATCTTCTGGTAGCCCTGGGTGCGATCCCAGTTGGCCACTTCCCTGCCGACCTTCTTCATGTCCGGATACTGGGTAATGACGGTTTCGTAGCCGTTAGAGCGGGTCGCGGCATTGTTGTCTGCGGGGTTGCCGAACAGCTCCACATAGGTGCCCTTTTCACCGACCATCGAGATCCAGGTTTCGGCACCAAGCGCTGCCCCTTGCGCGTTGTTGGAAACGAGCTGCGCCTTGGCAAGACCTTCCTGGTTGATCTCGGCATTGACGAGAATGACCGGGATACCCGCGGCAACAGCCTTCTTCACCGCGCCGACCGAACCATCGGCATTGGCTGGATCGAGGATGATGGCGGCCGACTTGTTGGTGATCGCCGTATCGATGAGGGTCGATTCGGTGTTGGTGTCGCCCTTGTGGGCGGCGACATTCGCCTTGTAGCCAAGGCCTTCCGCCGTCTTCTTGGCAACTTCACCTTCGGTGCGCCAATAGGGGTTGGCCGGATCCGTGACGATGATCGAGATCAGGCCGTCTGCCATGGCAGCTGTCGTCATGAGGCCTGTCGCGACGGCGGCAAGCATGAATTTCTGAAAGGATTTCAACATTTTCTACTCCCATTGGAATGTTGCAGTCTTCGCCTCTTCAGGCATCCTTTCCGCGGTACCCTCCCAACAGGCCTTTGCGGACAAGTTCTTGGACGTCAGCCCTTGCGTGCGCCGGAGCCGTACTGAATTGTGTTCATGAGGACGGCCAGCACGATAACCGAGCCGGTGAAAACGGTCTGCCAGTAGGACGAGACGCCGATGATGACCAGGCCGTCGGAAAGGAAACCGATGACGAAAGCGCCAAGCATCGTGCCGCGTACCGTGCCGCGACCACCGGTCAAAGCCGCACCGCCGACAACCACAGCGGCAATTGCCGTCAGTTCATAGGTGCTGCCGGCTGTCGGGCCAGCAGATGTCAGCTGTGATGACAGCACCAGCCCGGCAATGGCCGACAGGATGCCGGAGAGCGTATAGACGGTGATCTTGACGCGTTTGACCGGCACGCCGGAGAGATCTGCCGCCCGCTCGTTGCCACCAGATGCATACAGCCAGCGGCCAAAAGCCGAGCGGGCAAGCATCAGGCCGGCCAAGAGGGCGATCACGGTCAGAACGATGACGGAGATGGGGACGCCAGCCAGACGGTTGAAGCCAAGCCAGTCGAAGCCGGTATTGCCAAGTTCGGGACGGCCCGACAGGTTGTTGTAGGTGAGGCCATTGGTCTGCAACAGCGCGATACCGCGGGCAACATACATGACGCCGAGCGTTGCAACGAAGGCCGGCACGCGGAACCAGGCGACCAGGATGCCGTTGATGGCGCCAACAAAAGCGCCGAACAGGCAGGTCAGCACCACTACCGCCCAGACCGGCGGGTAAAGGATGACGCCGAAGGCCGAAAGCTCGACGCCCTGCATCATGGCGCCGGCAACGACCCCGCAGAGTGCAAGGATCGAGCCGACCGACAGGTCAATGCCGCCGTTCAGGATCACTAGCAGCATCCCGATGGCAAGGATACCGTAAATGGCGACATGCGAAGCCATGATGAGAAAATTGGCGACGGTGAAATAGTTCGGCGACAGGTAGGAAAACACGGCAATGATGAGGATCAGGGCGAAGAAGGCGCGCCCCTCCAAAAGGAGTTGGCCAATGCTCATGCCGCCAGCTTTGTCGACTTTGGCAGTTTCGGCTTTCGGTGCGATGGCTTGGTTCATGGTCTAGAATTCCCCAATTGACGGCATCAGGCAGCCACAGACTCGCCGGAGGCAGCCATGATCTTTTCCTTGGTGACGCTCGAATCGAACTCGGCCGAGATACGACCCTTGTGCATGACGATGATGCGATGTGCGACCGACAGGCACTCGCTGACTTCCGACGTGGAAAATACCACCGCCAGACCGGTGCGCGCGCGCTCTGCCAGAAGCTTAAACACTTCTGCCTTGGCGCCGATATCGATGCCGCGCGATGGCTCGTCGAGCAGGAGCACGGTCGGATCGGTCGCCAGCATCTTGCCGATGACCACCTTCTGCTGGTTGCCCCCCGAAAGAGAGCCGATGGGGGCGCCACCGCCAGACGTCTTCACGGTGACCTTACGGATGGTATCGGCAATCAGCGACTGCTCGATCCGCCGGCTGGTAAAGAGGCCGCGGGTGAAATTCATGATCGATGCGAGCGACATGTTTTCACCGACGCTCATGGTCTGCACCAGGCCATCGCGCTGGCGGTCTTCCGGCACGAGCGCTAGACCACAGGCAATGCGATCGGCAATCGAGAGCGAGGAGATTTCCTCGCCCTCCAGAAAGATACTGCCGGATTTCGGCTTGAGGCGGCCGGCCAGCGTTTCCAGCAACTCGGTGCGCCCTGCCCCCATCAGCCCGTAGATGCAGACGATTTCGCCGGCCTTCACATCGAGCGACAAGCGGTCCACTAGGTTGAAGCCGGCATTGGGATCGGCAACCGTCAGATCGACCACTGAAAGCGCCGTTTCCCCAAAATCATAACCTGACGGCGGGGATCCCAGATCATGATGTTCGCCCACCATGTTGCGCACGATCCATTCCAGATCGATCTCGGCGCGCGGCGCATAAGCGGTCATGGTACCATCGCGCAGCACGACGGCGTGATCGGTGATTTCCAGCGCTTCTTCGAGATGGTGCGAGATATAAACGATCGATACGCCCTTGGCTGTGAGATCCCGAATAACCTTGAACAGCACCTCGACTTCGGCCGCCGAAAGCGCCGAGGTTGGCTCGTCCATGATCAGGATGCGGCTGTCGATTGAAAGCGCGCGGGCGATTTCCACGATCTGCTGCTGGCCGAGACGCAGGTCTTCTACGGGCGTCAGCGGGTCGATGTCTTCTTCCAACTCTTCGAGGAGAAGCCGCACCTGACGCTCTTCCTCGGCAAAATCTACGCCCGTGGCGCCCTGGATCTCGCGGCCCATGAACACGTTGTCGCGCACCGAAAGATTGGGTGCCAGGCTGAGTTCTTGGTGGATGATCGAGATGCCGTGGTCACGCGCCTCGGTCGACGAGGTAAAGTTCACACCCTCGCCATCCAGCACGATTTCACCCGATGTCGGCTGAACGACGCCAGACAGGATCTTCATCAGCGTCGACTTGCCGGCACCATTTTCGCCGAACAGCGTGGTGACCTGGCCATAACGGATATCGAAATTCACGCCCTTGAGAGCATGGATGTTGCCATAAGACTTGGCGATGTTGCGCGCCGACAGCACGACATCGCCGCGGCGGGGGCCTTTCGTCTCTGGCTCGCTCATTTCACATCCACCTTCACCGGCGTGATCAACCAGTTTTTCGGGTTGACGAGGCGAAAGGCGCCGACGACGTCGACTCTCTTGCCCGTCAGCGCCGACGTATCGATCGGATCGAGCACCGAGGCCTTCATGGCACGGTTGATGGCCGAACCGGCGTCCTGGTATTCGATCTGGTTCTTGAACGACCCGAAGGCGATATCGCCCGGCGCATCGCGCAGATCTGTGCCGTTAATGGCGGGCCCGGTCTGCATGCGCAGCTTGATATCGGCCGGCATTCCGGCGACAGCCACCTCATAGATGCCGGACTTGCCTTCCCCCACGACACCGGAAAATTTGACCATCATCACCGTACCGGTCGTAGACGCGGTGCCGTATTTCTTGCCGGCAGCTGCCTTGTCGGCAAGCACTTCCGGCGCGATCGTCACGGCGTCGGCAGCCTTTTCCACCACCACCGACTGAACACGCGGAAATTCCTTTGTGCCGAACGTATCGGGCGAAAACGCCTGCTGGCGAACATCGGCTTCCGACCCGACATGGACAACCGTCGTGTCGAGCGCGATGGCAGACAGAACAAGCAGGCCGGCACCCACAAGGACGACACCCGTGCGCTTCGACGATTGCTTGGCTTTGCGCGCACGCAATGCGGCGACTGAAGATTGGAGGGTGCTCATGAGCCGGCCTCGCCTTTCGCCCGATGTTGAAAGAGTATGGAAAGAAGCAGGAAGGCAGCCCGAAGCCGGGCCTTCCTGATCGGCGGCAAACGCTTGCAGCGCGCGGCGTAAAGCAGCATGGCCTCCTCCCATTCTTGATAGCCGCAGCGCCTCCTCCAGGCCCTACGATCGCTTCATCCCGCTACGCTATATTCACGTTATATAGGCCGTCAAGTATGTTATGTTGAAGACAGGTTCTTTTTGAGAGATCGCTCACGCAGAGGTGAGATCTTGCACGGGATCGACGGCACATTCGCCAGATCCGAAGGCCTTCCAGGCGCGCCGGCCGCCGATTGTGCAAGCCGCCCGACGCTCTTGCAGGGCAAAGCACTCTTGCGGACCGACACAACGCACTTGCAGCAATGTCTTGAACTTAAACAAAAATCCGCAAACCACGATGCGACCGCGCTAAAGTCTGCCGGTGGCCGAGGCGAGCGTACCAGCGCAAAAGACTGTCGCATGTAGCGAGACAGCGCCGGCCGCACGCAAGCAACGAAGAAACCCTATAGCTTTCTAACATAGCTGAAAAAAACTTCCGCGTCTGCAAAAAAAATCATGTTCCTTGTTATCATTGTGATATGTATTATCAGCGTGCAAGCGATCCGGGGCGCGGGGTGAGGAATGCCTTCGACAAGATGCAACGGTATCGCGCGGAGGAGGATGAAACTGCATGAAGACTATCTCCAAGGCGCCTTTGTGCGTCCCTGTCTGTGCGACGATCCGCGGTATGCGCCATGCGTGATGTGATCATCGGCATTGATGCCGGCACCTCGGTTATCAAGGCGGTGGCCTTCGATCTGGCAGGCCGGCAGATCTCGTCCTCCAGCGTGCCCAACAGCTACCTGTCCGGTTCCGATGGATCCGCGACGCAGCCGCTCGACAGAACCTGGTCCGATTGCACGCGGGCGCTACGCGGTCTTGGAGAGCGGGTCACGGATCTTGCCCGTCGGACGGCAGCGGTTGCGGTGACGGCTCAGGGCGACGGTACATGGCTTGTCGACCGCGATAACCGGCCCGTTGGCGATGCCTGGCTGTGGCTTGACGCCCGCGCGGCCCCGACCGTTGATGTGCTTGCCGCAAAGTCTGACAACCGGGCTCGATTTGAACTGACGGGTACAGGGCTAAACACCTGCCAGCAGGGTGCGCAAATGGCGCATATGGACCGGTTTTTTCCAGAACTTCTCGATTCTGCCGACGTTGCCCTCCATTGCAAGGACTGGCTTTATCTCAACTTCACAGACGTGCGCGCCACCGATCCGTCGGAAGCAAATTTCACCTTCGGGAATTTCCGCACGCGCGGTTATGAAGACCAGGTTTTTGACGCGCTGGGTCTTGGCCACCGCCGCCATCTGCTGCCTGAAATCATCGAGGGCACGCAGACCCTCAATCCGCTGACAGCGACGGCGGCAAAACAGACGGGTTTGCTGGAGGGCACGCCCGTCTGCCTCGGTTACGTGGACATGGTGATGACGGCGCTGGGTGCCGGCGTTTATGGTGGTACCGGCGATACCGCCTGCTCCATCGTCGGCTCGACCGGCGTCCACATGCGGGCAACCAATATCGCTGGCGTACATCTGAACGCCGAAGGCACCGGATATGTCATGGCGCTCCCCGTACCGAATACGGTCGTGCAGGCCCAAACCAATATGGCCGCCACCCTCAATCTCGACTGGGTCTTAAGCCTTGGCACAGACCTGCTGCGCGAGATGCGACAGGAGATCACACCACGCGACCTGATGGGCCGTATCGAGGGCTGGCTTGAAAAATCCACTCCCGGCCAGATCGCCTACCATCCCTATATTTCCGAAGCTGGCGAGCGTGGGCCTTTCGTTAACGCGCAGGCCCGTGCCGGTTTCATCGGCCTTTCGGCCAGTCATCGTTACCCGGATCTGGTGCGCGCCGTGGTTGAAGGTCTCGGTATGGCGATGCGCGATTGTTATGCGGCGATGGGCGGCCTTCCCTCGGAACTACGCCTCAGCGGCGGCGCGGCGCGCTCGCGCGGTCTGCGCGCGGTTCTCTCAGCTGCGATCAATGCGCCGGTCCGCGTCTCCGATCGTGAAGAGGCAGGCGCTGCGGGTGCCGCAATGATGGCAGCCGTTGCCATCGGCGCCTATCCCGACATGAACGCCTGCGTTGGCGAATGGGTGACGCCGCTGCTTGCTGCACCGGAGACCCCGAACGCAGAACTTGCCGCCACCTATGAGCGGCTGTTTCCCGCTTTCCAATCCGCGCGTCACGCGCTTGTTCCCGCCTGGACGAAGCTGGCGGCGGCCCGCGATGCGACACTTCAGAGGAAAAAGACATGAGCACGCAAACACAGATGATCGATCTGTTCGTGATTGGCGGTGGCATCAATGGCGCCGGGATGGCGCGCGACGCTGCCGGCCGCGGCCTCAAAGTGGTCTTGTGCGAGAAGGACGATCTGGCCGAAGGCACGTCCTCCCGCTCCGGCAAGCTGGTGCATGGCGGTTTGCGTTATCTCGAATACTACGAATTCCGTCTGGTGCGCGAGGCGCTGATCGAACGCGAGGTGCTGCTGAAGGCCGCCCCGCACATCATCTGGCCGATGCGGTTCGTTCTGCCGCATAGCCCGCAGGATCGCCCCGCCTGGCTGGTACGGCTCGGCCTCTTTCTCTACGATCACCTCGGCGGCCGCAAGAAACTGCCGGGTACCCGTACGCTGGATCTCACCCGCGATCCCGAAGGCGCACCGATCCTCGACGACTACACCAAGGGGTTTGAATACTCCGACTGCTGGGTGGACGATGCGCGCCTGGTCGTACTGAACGCAGTGGATGCCGCAGAAAAGGGCTGCGAGGTTCTGACCCGCACAGCCGCCGTCACCGCACGGCGCGAAGACAGCGCCTGGTCCATTACCACGAAGAATGTTCTGACTGGCGAAACTCGCCAATTCCGCGCCCGCTGCATTGCCAATTGCGCCGGCCCGTGGGTATCGGACATTATCGGCCGGGTGGCCGGCTCCAACTCGGCGCGCAACGTGCGCCTCGTCAAGGGCAGCCATATCATCGTGCCCAAATGGTGGGCAGGGCCGCAGGCCTATCTGGTGCAGAACCACGACAAGCGGGTGATCTTCATCAACCCTTACGAGGGAGACAAGGCTCTGATCGGCACCACCGATATTGCCTATGAAGGCCGTGCCGAAGAGGTGAGTGCCGACGAGCGGGAGATCGAGTATCTCCTGTCTGCCGTGAACCGGTATTTCAAGGAAAAGCTCCGGCGCCAGGATGTGCTGCACACGTTTTCCGGCGTGCGGCCCCTGTTTGACGATGGGAAGGGCAATCCGTCGGCCGTCACGCGCGACTATGTCTTTGATCTCGACGAAACGGGCGGCGCGCCGCTCCTCAATGTGTTCGGCGGCAAGATCACCACGTTCCGCGAGCTTGCCGAGCGCGGGATGCAGAAGCTGACCCAGGTCTTTCCCACAATGGGGGGCAACTGGACGGAAACGGCGCCGCTTCCTGGCGGCGACATGCCCAATGCTGACTACGAGAGTTTTGCCAATACCTTACGTGATCTTTATCCGTGGATGCCGCGTGCGCTTCTGCAGCATTACGGCCGCCTTTACGGCACGCGCACGCGCCAGATTGCCGGCACGGCAGATAGTCTTGCAGATCTAGGCCGGCATTTCGGTGGCCAGCTTTACGAGGCGGAGGTGCGCTACCTCGTGAAAAGCGAATGGGCACGCACAGCCAAGGACGTGCTCTACCGCCGCACGAAACATTACCTGCACTTGACTGAGGCAGAACAGGCTGCCTTTACCGCCTGGTTTGACGAAGCAAATCTCGCCAGTGCCGCCTGAGACCGGAGACCGCCCATGCCGCTGACGCTTTCCCTCAACACCAACCCGCTGGTGAACCGTTTTGCCGAGCCGGCCGATCTCATCGAAACGGTGGCGCGCGACCTGAAAGTCCGCGACCTGCAGCTGACCCATGAGTTCATCAACCCGAGCTGGCCGGCGCCCGTCATCCGCCGCCTGACGCGGGAGATGGGCACTGCCCTTAACCGCACCGGCGTTCGCGTGACCAGCGGCATGACCGGACCCTATGGCCGCCTCAACCATTTCGGCCATCCGGATGCCGATGTGCGGCGCTATTATATCGACTGGTTCAAGACCTTTGCCGATATCACCGCCGATCTCGGCGGCACCTCCGTCGGCACGCAGTTTGCGATCTTCACCTATAAGGATTTCGATGATCCGGCCCGTCGCGAAGAGCTGATCAAGATCGCCATCGACTGCTGGGCCGAGGTGGCGGAACATGCCAAGGGTGCCGGCCTCTCCTTCCTGTTCTGGGAACCGATGAGCGTCGGGCGCGAATTCGGCGAAACGATCGCAGGCTGTCTTCACCTTCAGGATCGGCTGACATCAGCGAATATGGCGATCCCGATGTGGATGATGGCCGATATCGACCACGGCGATGTCACCTCCGCCAATCCGGACGATTTCGACCCTTATGCCTGGGCCCGCTCCGTGCCAAAAGTGTCGCCGATCATCCACATCAAGCAGAGCCTGATGGACAAGGGCGGTCACCGGCCGTTCATCGCCGAATTCAACGCCAAGGGCCGCATCCATCCCGAGCCGCTGCTCGAAGCCTTTGCGCAAGGCGGCGCGGAGAACAACGAGATCTGCCTAGAACTGTCCTTCAAGGAGCGCGATCCGAACGACCGTCAGGTGATTTCCCAGATCGCCGAAAGCATTGCGTTTTGGGCACCCCATATCGAGAGCGGCATCAAGGACCTGCATATCTGATCCGATCTCATCAGACAGCGGCTCTTGCAGGAAACGGCGCAGAGGGCGAATTGCAGGAGATCCTTGTCTTGACCAGCCTGACGACAGACAGCAGCAGAAGGAAGAGCAATGGCCCGCCGCAGTGACAGCGATCCCGAAGAAAGCCTGGCGATCCGCGCGGCCTGGCTGCATTACGCTGGCGGACTGACGCAGGCTGCGGTGGCAAAGCGGCTCGGCGTGCCCTCTGTTAAGGCGCATCGACTCATTGCACGCGCGGTGGCCGACGGTGCCGTCAAGGTCTCGATCGATGGCGCCATCGTCGAATGCGCCGAACTGGAAGCTCAGCTTTGCGATCGCTATGGGCTCGCTACCTGCGAGGTGGCGCCGGATCTGGGAGAGGACGGCCTGCCGCTTCGCGCGCTCGGCCTTGCCGGCTCCAGCTTCCTGCGCCGCACGATCGAGGGTGGCGATTACAAAGTCATCGGCCTTGGCCATGGCCGCACACTGGCTGCTGCGGTGCGCCAAATGCCGCGCTTTGAAGCGACCGGCGTGTGCTTCGTATCACTGCTTGGTGGGCTCACCCGCAATTACGCCGCAAATCCGCATGACGTGATGTATAATCTGGCGGAGAAGACCGGGTCGCAATCCTATGTGATGCCAGTACCCTTTTTTGCCAACTCTGCAGAAGATCGCGAAATCCTGCTGGCCCAGCGCGGCGTGCGGGAAATCTTTGACATGTCGAACGGTGCCGGCCTCAAATTCGTCGGCATCGGAACGGCAGACGCCAGCGCACAGCTTGTTGCCTCCGGTATGATCGAACGGCGGGAAATCACGGAAATCGCCGCCGTCGGCGCTGTCGGGGAAATGCTCGGCCACTTCTTCGATGGAGATGGCCGCGTCCTCGAAACGACGCTCAGTGCCCGCACGCTCTCGGTCGATCTCGAAACGCCTGAACAGACCCGCATCGTAGCAATCGCGGGCGGGTTGCAAAAGCTTGCCTCGATCCGCGCCGTCCTGCGCAGCCGCCGCCTCAAAGGCCTGATCACCGACGAACCGACCGCCCGCGTGCTGGTGAGCTGACAAGAGGATTTACAGGCACATCTGACGATTGCAGCCGAACAACTGGAATAAAAACAGCCAAAGCCACGTGCGCGGATTGGCATCAGTTGGAAGATGAACAAGGCAATGGCAGAGGCGAAACCCTTGTCGAGGGCCGATAGCCGCTGACGCGATGCGTGATCCCCCATTCAGCGTTTCGTCATTTCGCCTTTCTACTCCATGCGCGAGGCGACGGCCTCGCACGCGGAGACCTCCGGGAAGATTGGAGCGGAGAACTCTGCACTGGGCCAACGAGCGGCCTGGACCGGCGAGTTCTCAACTCCGATGTTGAAGGAGTGCAACCTCCACATCGTGGAACTGGATTATTCCGGACGGCGCGCGCCTGCGGGTTTCCCAAAAGTATACCGGCATTGTATCCATCCGGTGCGCGGCGGCGTTGCGCGTCACGGCATTTCCAGTGGGCAGGAATCAGTTATTGTTGACCGTGGTTCCGACCAACATACTGCTTTTGCGGAATATGTCGGAGGGGTCTTGCCGACGCTGCGGTAGGCGTTGCAATCTTCGCCTCCCCTTCAACGGCTGGCTTCAGCCGAATCTTCCGCGCTGCTCGTTTGGGCGGTCGCAACTCTTAGGCTTTGGCAATTTTACAGGCGCCGTGTTGGCCGTCGGCGTAGCCGCAGCCTGGCTGGGGGAGAAAGCATCAACACGCGAACCGCTGGCGTGACCGATGATGAGGCAAGCGCTCTTTCCTCTATATTTCTAGGCGAGATCGCGATCAGAAGCCACTTCACGTTGCATTACTGAGTCATGCTCGCAGGTTCGATCCTGCGCTCGATGGGCGGCATGACCACATGAAAAGGCTGGTAAATTGAACCGCTGGATGCAAATTAGACAGATCGGATGACGCCTTTTGTGAAAATGAAACATCCAAATGGTCGATCGTCCGTAGTCGCGACAACAGCAAATGCACCAGCCGCCACATCGTAGAATCTCGTCCTCTCAACGGGCTGGAAGCCAACCTCCCGCTGCTCTATTTCGTTTACTATTTTTGCGACATCGTCATGAACCGACGTGCCGTAGCCGAGGTCGCCGTCAGGGACCATTTTCACAACGGGCTTTTCGAGGAAATCGTCGACCGGCATCAGCTTCAATATATCGGTGATGATTGAAACGAGAGGGACCCCTACAATCGGCAAGACGCGTTGATGACGGGAATATGCTGGATAATTGGCATCCACCACTACGAGACAATCACCATGCCCCATTGCTGCGAGTGCCCAAAGAACGTCTGGACTCAGATGCTTCGGGATATTTTTCAACATTGTCATACTATTCCAGTCATCCCTGTAGAGTTGCTTCGATCATGTCGTGGCCGAGATTATCCAGGGAACAGACTGGCAAAAAATCGAGTCAGTGGCAATGAAATCCACCTCTCGTCTACAGATATGGCGTCTTTTGCGAACGTCAGCCAGGGACCGAAACAGGATGCTGGGAGCGTTGGCCGGAGCGCTTTCCGTATCTCCGACATTGCCAAAACGACGAGGGTTCAGTCCATTCGATTGACCGCCTTTCACGCCAAACACACAGAGCGCCGGCCGCGCCTTGCCATCCTAGACGCTCAGCACGATGAACTCGAAGCACGCGTTAGAAGGTGGTCTCGGCTCGCCTGCATCGACGTGCTGGCGGACGATTATCTGTAATAAATCGCCGGACTGAAGTAGCAGTCCAATCCCCAATGTCGAGGTTGCCATTCGCGTCCTGATCCAGACGGTGGTAATTTGCGAACACCCGGCGATAAGCCATCATCCCTGCAGGTGCATAGTTCAATTGCCAACATCATTGGCTTTGAAGGGCGGTCCTCGATGTTATGGAGCAACATTTAATGGCGACCGCTGGCAACGTTCTCATGGCGCGGCTTGTGGCTGCCGAGATTGATAAGCGGAAAAAACGCAAAAAACTCCTCGACCGTTATGGCGAGGAGCTCCAGAGCAAATATTTGAAGTGCTCGAATTTACACGTTTTGTTGGTTGCGGGGGCCTGAACGCACGGAGACTTGTAAATTTTTGAATTGGAACAGCCTGCAAAGAGTTGATGTTCTCTTCCAGGAAGCGACCGCTGACATTCATCACAATATTGCACCTGCAATCGGGCTGGGAGCGGGCGATCTCCTTCCTGACCGGTATAGGTGAAAGCTGCCGTCACATCAAAAGCATGAAACGGCTTGATCGAAACCATATCGGTTGTTGGCTACCGTCTACGCGATACGCGCCACATGCTTGGTCCACGTACGCAAATGCAGCTTAGGGCTCATGATACGCTTCGTCGGGTCTCATTCCTCGATCTTGTCTAGCTTTCTCGTGTCAGCTTCCACACCCATCTCATCGGAAGCTTGCTGCGCGGAACGAAATTACCGACAATCCGTGGAAACCCGAATGTGGTCGCTTCGCCGCGATGATGGATGCCGACAAGGAGCGGAAACAGGGGTCTCCGAAAACGCCCGCTCCCGCATACCCTACGACTAACGGTGGAGCATTGGGATCGCGCCATAACACTTTGGGCAGGATGTCGCATGGCACAGCATCCCTATAATCGATCTCGAACTGAGCGGATGAGCCGCCAACCGATATCCGAGGACGTGTACATGACAGGTAGAATTGCGTTGATCATCGGCGTGACGGGACAGGATGGTGCCTATCTTAGTGAGTTGCTGTTGTCCAAGGGTTATATCGTTCACGGGCTAAAGCGGCGATCCTCATCGTTCAATACGGGTCGGATCAATCACCTCTACGGCGACCCGCGCCGGCCGGACACGAGGTTCCATCTTCATTTCGGCGATTTGACCGACGCGACCAATCTTTGCAGGGTCATCCAGGAAGTCTGCCCGCACGAGATCTACAATCTCGGGGCACAGAGCCATGTGCAGGTCAGCTTCGAGACACCGGAATATACCGCGAATTCCGACGCGCTAGGCACACTCCGGGTCCTTGAGGCCGTCCGTATACTCGGACTGGGTAAGGAATGCCGTTTCTATCAGGCATCGACGTCGGAACTGTTTGGCGGCATGGGCAATGCCGCGCAACACGAGAAGACGCCATTCTATCCCCGGAGCCCTTACGCAGCGGCCAAGCTCTATGCATACTGGATGACCGTCAATTATCGCGAAGCCTACGGCTTCCATGCTTCCAACGGCATTCTCTTCAATCACGAGAGCCCTTTGCGCGGAGAGACTTTCGTCACGAGAAAAATTACCCGCGCTGTCGCTTCCATTGAGCACGGTCTTTCCGAAAAACTGTTCCTCGGAAACTTGGACGTCAGGCGGGACTGGGGACACGCCCGCGATTACGTAGACGGCATGTGGCGAATCGTCCAGCAGGAAAAACCCGAGGATTACGTTCTGGCAACCGGAGAGGCCCACACGGTTCGCGAATTCGTTGAACGCGCATTCGGCGCGGTCGACCGCAGGATTGAATGGGAGGGGAAAGGGGCGGACGAAGTTGGGATCGACGCGAAAAGCGGAAGGGTCATCATCGGGATCGATCCGATCTATTTCCGACCGACGGAGGTCGATTTTCTCCTTGGCGATCCAAGCAAGGCCCGCCGTCAACTGGACTGGCATCACACGACGTCGTTCGAGGAGCTCGTTACGGACATGGTCCACTCTGACCTGCTGCTCATGAGCCGACAGAAGGGCCGCAACGATGTCTTTGCTTGATCAAACCAACACGACGTTCCGTCTCGAAGGAAAGCGTGTCTGGGTTGCCGGCCACAATGGCTTGGTGGGATCTGCGCTGGTTCGACGGCTGACTGAGGAGGGCTGCGCGGTGCTCACCGTCAGCCGGCGCGAGGTCGATCTGACTCGCCAATCGGAGACTGAGCGTTGGATCGAGTATGCTCGTCCACATGTCATACTGATGGCGGCTGCAAAGGTCGGGGGGATCGGGGCGAATGTGGCCTACCCTGCCGATTTCCTCTACGTCAATACTATGATTTCTATGAATGTGATGAAGGCGGCAGCCGCTAACGCTGTCGAGCGCCTGCTCTGGATGGGATCTAGCTGCATTTACCCCAAGCATGCACCGCAGCCGATCGATGAACGAGCTCTCCTGACTGGTCCGCTGGAGCCGACGAATGAAGCCTATGCTATCGCCAAGATTGCCTCTCTCAAACTGGCGGAGGCCTACGCCCAGCAGCATGGCATCCCCTCCATCTGCATCATGCCGACGAATGTCTACGGGCAGAACGACAATTTCGACCCCGAGCTTTCCCATGTAATACCGGGAATGATTCGCAGACTGCATCTCGCAAAGACAACCCGCGCTCCAAACGTTACGTTGTGGGGTAGCGGTACGCCATTGCGGGAATTTCTGCATGCTGATGACCTTGCGGATGCCTGTGTCTTTCTTGTTAAAAACCATGCCCACTTGCCAATCATCAACATTGGATCGGGGCAGGAGCTTTCCATCTGCGAACTGGCTCACCTTGTCGCGGACATTGTCGGATATAAAGGCAGTATCGTATTCAACCAGGAAATGCCGGACGGTGCTCCAAGGAAGCTGCTTAACAGTTCTCGCCTTTCAGCTATGGGCTGGAAGCCGAAAGTGGACCTACGGAGCGGGATAGAGGATCTCTATCGTCGGTGGCAGAGTTCAGCCCAGGACGCGGCCGAGAGGGTTATTGTGGAGCTGCCCGCAACTTAGAAGTGCCGCCTAAGAGCTTAGAAGAGGGCGAGATGAAGTTTACTTTCGATCGGCGTCTGCTGCTCGCTGTTGCCCTGCTCGCCATTCCATCGATGTACCAAGACGCGAGGCAGCTCTCAAGCCAGAGGGGAGGTATGTATAATCCGCCACCTAAGGGGGAAACGCTGTCCTTTGAGCTTAAAGTGCCTGTTCCCGAGCCTTCCCTGCCCGAAGGCGTTGATCTCTTCGATCCTCACGTTTTCGCGGTCGACGAAGGCGCTCCAGCTATTTCTAAGGTGGCTCGAACTGCGGATCATGGGGAGGTCGTGTCCATGACAGGGGTGGATCTCGACGGGGTAACGACCTTTGAGCTCTTTTCCCAGCCGCCATCTGCATCAAGCGGCACGACTACAGAGGTTAGGCCACTGTCGGCGGATGCGACGGCGGCTACACTACTACTTCCAGAGAGCATTCCTGCTTGGTCGATGTACCTTCTTTGGCCGAAGCGTGGCGAGGATCGCGGTGCTATGCTTGCGATCAACCAGACGGAGGCGTGGTGGGTCGGGCCCAACGCCGGCGCCCCCGGCGAGCGCATATCGATTTACGGGCGAAATCTCGCCACCTCGAATGGGACCGAGACCAGCCATGTCTATCTGAAGCCGGTCGGCAAAGTGGGTAGGTACCTCAAGCCTATCTCAGTCAATCCCTTCAAAGTAGATATCGACATTCCGGATCTACCTTCGGGCGGCTACGAGGTCTGGCTACACAACGGCCACGGAGGCAGGTTTGGCTGGAGTGGCCCTTTGGAGCTCGACATCATGGCGCGATCACCGTGGGCGATGCAGGCCGAAACCATCGTTGATGTCGAAAACTTCGGCGCGGCTGCAGACGGCAAGACTGATGATACAGAAGCGATCGTTCTCGCTTTGAAAGCAGCTGCGGCGGTTGCGCCGGCTACGGTAGTCTTCTCGAAAGGGACTTATCTTGTCTCGAAAACGCTCGTCGCACCCGATAATTTGACCTGGCGCGGCGCAGGTATGGATAAGACCGAGATCCGGCTTCGAACACCGCTCTCGACGAGCATGGTCGCGAGCGACGGACGCAATTTACAGTTCCAGCATCTGACGCTGAGTGCAGGGCGCAACATTCGTCAGGCCCCACTTCTTTTTATGGGGTCAGCACGCAATATTCGCCTGGATCATGTGAAGATTGACGCCTGGGGAGCTGCCGCGCTCGATGCGCAGGACGTAGAAGGTCTTTCGATCCTGTCGTCCGAACTAATCGAAGACGGCTCGTTCTATGGAAATAGCCGACAGGTCTTTTTGGCCGGAAACCGCTTCAGGATGACAGGCGACGGTGAATCCGTTGCGTCTCTCTGGGGCGGTCGGGACTTTTCGATGACGGACAACACACTGACCAACGCGGACGAAAGCTTAGAAGATGGGAACGGCATTGGCCGCTTCTTTGTTGCCCAGACACATCGGGGCAGCATGCGGAACCTCTATTGGGCTGGTAACATTTCTCAAAATGCAGGCCCGCGCGATTGCAAGAAGGTAGATTGCAACAAAGGCGAGCAGATCTGCTTCGAAATTTATGGTAGTCGGTTGTTGCAGACCGATATCATCAGCGCACAGTCCGGGAAAGTCACCTTCCGGTCACTGGCGGAGATGCCAGAGGACGTTCCCGGCGGCCGGGATTTGGTAATCGTCGGCGGGCGCGGCGCCGGACAGCATCGGCATATCCTATCCCATTCGGGCACCACTGTACTTCTGGAAGAGCCTTGGACAGTGATCCCCGATAAAACGAGCCGGCTTGCCCTCGCAGCGGTGGCGTCTAATGCGGCTATTTATGACAATCGTTTCGAAGGCCGATCAAGCTATAGCCTGCACGATTCAGATACGACCGGAGTGCTTCTCTATGGTAATGTCTACGATGTTGTCGTGGACAGCAACCGCATCTCCCGGATGCGGCACGGCATGATGACGGTCGCGTTGGATTCCGCGAGCGGCCTGAGCCCCTATTTCCTGCAGTATTCGAACAACCTCGTGATCAACAGCAACAGTGGCCTCTACGTGGGTACGACGTTTGCCGAGAGAGGTATCCCGGCCGTCTGGGGCGGGCTCGGCAATGTCTATCGTAAGAACAGGTTCGAGCAGATAACCCATATCGGGATCGAGTACGATACATGGGATCAGTATGGATCGGATTTCGACGGAACGGTTTTTGATAGTAATAGCTTAGTCGATGTGCGTTTCGGCTTCGTAGATGGTTATAGGCTGATGTGGACTCATGACGGGACGTTTAAAGCGGCCCCCGGGCCACACTCAAAGCGTCTCCGCACCGTGCTATATCATAATCGGTTCGACGGTGGCTCTGCCGGAGGGATTGGCAGCCGAGGCTTTGTGACGATGCATCCTGGCAATAGCTGGGTCAATATCGGATCAACATGGAAACGTTTCGAAACCGGCAACTTAGGACCGTCCGCCGGCATCATCGAGAAATAGTGGCAACAGAAACTCGGGGCGTCGTACTGTATTCTAGGATTAGCGCTGCTCTTCAGGTCTTGGCGATTTAACGGCACGCTCGGCGGGCCGGTAAGCGACAAGGCGAACGCGAACGACGTCGCCTGATTGAAGCGCCGCGTGCTCGTTAATCGAGCTCTCCTGATATTGCCCATCGACTAGGCGAACGAGCGTGAATTCGGTCTCGACCATATTTTCCATAGCACTCACGCGCTTGGCTGCAAGGCCAATCTCGGCCATGGTCTGCCCGCTGAAAGCCATTCTCCTCTTGAGTCGCAGCATGTCCAGCCGGATGTCCCGGAGTTCCACTGCGGCGTTGTTGTGACGTTTGCTCGAAAGCTCTTGAATGCGCCTCTCTACCTCATTCTTGTTCTGTTGAGCCCTGGATAAAAATGATCCGAACTCGAGAAGCTGCTGGTTCATCGCCAAAAGGTCGCGCTTTCTGTCCCGTACGGCTGATTGCGTTGAGGCGCCTTTGGTAAAAAGTTCCTGCGCTGCGTCGACATCCTGACGAAGCAGCTCGAACTGTTGGTTGCGCATTGCACCCGTTTTCGTCAACGTTTCAATCTCCTCTGCATAGTTTCTACTTTGTGTCTGCAGATTATCGCGTTCACTTTTTAGGGCTGCCAGACGCAGATTGTAGATGCCTGCCTCCACGTTTAACATCTGCTGTACGACTGAAGGATCGCGGCCGGAATTGCTTGCAGCCTTCTCATCGAAGGGGGCATCGTTCAGTTCCGCCTCCAACCTAGCCTGCTTGATCTCCATTCCAACTAGTTGTAGCGCCATATCCTCATATTCCTGCTGAGCGGCGATCAGTTGCACGCCCGACATATCTGTCCGTGTAGCGATGTCCCTAAGGCCGCCGCCGAGCGCGAAAAGCTCCAGCGTGATCATTCCGGGACGGAACTCGTACTTTCCCGGCTTCTGGATCTCGCCCACAATAAACACCGGCGCATATTCTTTGACGGTCACCGCGACGGACAGGTTCGGCACATGCTCGGCAAGCGCCATACCAATAGCCTCTCCGATCTCGACCGTAGTCTTAGTGGCCACCTCCACATTACCGAGGATAGGATATCCGATCATGCCGTCTGCGCCGACGGGAAAAGTACCGGTAAGGCCGGCGTCTCCATAGACCCAGATCATTAGGACATCACCGGCGACGACGCGGTACGTGGATGCCGCGTGAGACGAGGAAGCACCATGGGATAGTACGGCCCACAGTAGAATGACGGTGCGCACGAATACTTTCGTCATAGAAAACCGGGAACGCAAAACAACGCGCATCTCTATTCTCCAGCCAACAGAGCTGGACGAGGTCTAGGCTTCATCTGCCGGCTGTCGGTCGGGTCTTGAATTAAGGGACTTGCCCTTTCGCCCCGTTTGTAATCTCGACGCCGGACTCCGTTCAGAACCATCCCCAGCACTTGGTCGCCGTTTGCGCGCAGGTAATCGGCGGCAGTCTTGAGAACCAAGCTATCGGTGCGCTCCGGATTCACGACAAACGCAACGGCATCCACCATGCCGGCGATCCGCGCGAGGTCCAATTCGAAAGTGCAGGACGGGCAATCAACGAGCACAAGGTCGTAGCGCGTCCGCATTTCCAGAATTAGAGCCGTGAAGCTCGTGGCGCCGAGAATGAAATCAGGCGGCGTTGCCTGTCGTTCGGACACGATGACATCGACTGAAGACAGTGGGTCACGGTGGATGAGGTCGTCAAACGCGATTTTTCCTCTGATTGCGCGCGACAGATGATAGGTGCTTGATATTCCGAATGCATCGCTGATGGAAGGATTTCGGAGGTTGGCGTCGATGACAAGCACCTTAAAACCGCCGCATGCCAGCGAGCGCGCGAGGTTTGTGACGATGAAGGTCTTGCCCTCTCCCGAGGTCGAAGAAGTAAGCGCAACGACCTGGCTCTTGCCTTGCCGTTTTGCCTGGACCAGTTGAATGGAGGTCCGGATCTCAGCGACCGCGCAATGAAAATCGCTGTCCTTTCCGCTAAACATTCCGGGTCCTACAGAGATCCCGCCGGCCCGCATCCGCGGAACACGGCCAAAGACGACAAGGCCTGTTTTCTGCTGAAGTGCCGTGATTGACCCAACCGATCGGCTGCTGACCCCCCTCAGCCACACCGCCCCCACCCCGAATGTCGTACCGGCCAGCAAAGCGCTCAAAACCCACAGAAATTTGTCGGGGTTTGTCGGCTTCGTGCGCGGCGTGGCTCGCGTAATAATTCTCGCCTCTGCCGTCGCGATGCCATCCTGCTCAATCATCTGCTTGTAGCGGGCAAGGTAGGTCTCGTATATCGAGCGATTGGCATTGGCCTCGCGCTCAAGTTGGCCAGCATGGACTGTTGCCATACTGGCGGTCGACATGGCACGCTGGACGTCTTGGAGATTTTGATAGACCTCGCTTTGCTGCTTCTGGTTGATATCAATTTCGTTGCGGAGGCTTGCCACAATCTCCATAACTTCCTGACGGATCTGGCTCTTCAGCGACGCAAGCTGGTACCCAAGCTGCGGGCGTTGCGGGTTCATCCGTGCGCCGCTCTGGTCAAGGTCAGCGATGCTGCGGATCACGCGGGCCTCTTCTGCCCGTAGCAACTGAATGGTGGGCGAGGAAAGAACCTCGGTAAGGCCTACGCCCTCACCCGTCTGCAAAACTTCGGTGGCCGTTGCCAGACGCGCTCTGGCTTCGGCAAGTCGAGCCTGGAGGGAGGTTAGTTCGGTATTAAGTCCGGACAACTGTTGTGCCTGGAGATTTGTACCGCCCATGCTGACGAGCCCCTCCTTTTGGCGAAAAGCTGCTGCGCTCTGCTCGGAAAGCTCAAGCTTTTTTTGAAGGCTGCCAAGTCGTTCGCCAAGCCAGTCGCTGACTCGCCGCGTCGCCGTTGTCTGAAGGTCGATCTGGTAGTCGATATATGCATTGGCGAAAGCGTTTGCGACGGTAGCTGCAAAGACGGGATCTTTCGCCGTGTAAGAAATGTAGATCGTGTAGGAGCGACCATCGTTCATAACTCGAACATTTGCGAGAATTTCCTCAATCGCTTTTACGTAGCTATCTACGTTGGACGCGGTCACGAACCGGTCGTTCTTGCTGCTCTTGTCAGCGGCTGGCTGTCCGAGCCCGAGGTTCGCATAAACGCGCTCGGCCATTGACCGGGATCCAATAATGTCGATTTCAGTACGTAGCACGGGGCTCTCCTGAGGGAGAGGAGACATCACTGATTCACTAGGCAGAGCTTGAAGTTTACGAACATCAAGCGCGACAACAGCCTCCGAGTGATACCGCTTAGGTGCACGCATGTATCCGATTGCGGCAACGAGCCCGGTGAAGAGGAGGCAAGCGGTGAAGAGGAAACGGTGCTGCCAGATTAGGCTAACAAGACGGGAGAGACCCTCTTGCGAATGGGCGGACGGTTTCGTGTTCGTGATCATGCTTCCCGCCAGAAATTTGGTGTTACGTCTGGCGCTTTATCTGTGAATCCCATAGAGCCGATTTTGCAAGCTACTTCCGTCCTATTCGTCGCACCGAGCTTCTTCATGACGTTACGGATGTGAACTTTGATTGTGCTCTCGCTAAGTTGTAGTTCGACGGCGATGACCCTGTTCCCCTTGCCGCACCGCAAGGCTTCAGCCACAGCCAATTGTCGATCCGTGAACGCGAATGCGGGCATGGATTGCTGAGCCGAGATGCCGAATAGATCTCGAACCCCGCGGAGGCTGCTGGCAGGAATGAACCGCCCACCTGCTATGGCAAGGCTGATAGCATGAATGCAAACATTGATGGACACGCTACTTGGGATATATCCCCTCACGCCAAGTGCCATGATCTCAAGAACGACGTTGATCTCCTGGTTGTCGGACAGGATGACCACTGCTGCCGGTGCCATGGCTTTGACAAGCTCGGCGATTTCTTCGACAAGCTGTCGCGGCGCACTAGCTGCATTGCCAGCATTGAAAAGGACGGCAGATGGTACACCGATTGAGCGGCTTGCTGTTATCCACTCGCCAAGATCGGAGAATGTCAAAACCTTCCGGCCTATCCTGTGATATTCCAGGCTATGCGCCAGACACTCCCTTTCGAGCATGCGCTTGTCGATCAGCGCGACGTAGCCCGCTTCGTCCTGGGGAGGGGAATATTGGGTATTATTGACGGCCGCGATCAAGGATAGGCTGTTCTGCGGCGGAGTTACTTGGGTCGCGAGCTGCAACCGGACTACATCAACACTCATTTCATAAGCGCTCCAAAAATCGGTTAGACTGAATGGATTGTCGTCAACGGTGCGAGCAACTTAAGCGAAAGTCATCTTTCGAACGGTGAAAGCCTCAGCGAATCTTGCCGGGGCACGGCATTCAATACCTCGTAAGCGAGCAAGACCCCGGAACGTTTCAGCGTCGAACCAGTCTTTCGAGCGCTGCGTCCCGAAATGATCGAGCAGCAGGGCAACCTTCAGGTCGAGTGCGTAGTCGCTGAGGGGAACGTAGACATTCGGCCTCGATATATCCCCATCCCATTTTGGGATCTCGTATTCCATAATCAGGTGATCTCGGAAGACATTTCCCGATAGTCTACTGATTTCCCGATGATCCTGATGCGCATCCTCCCGAGCATGAGTGAAGATGATATCGGGATTGCATCCGGCGCGTACATTGTTAAGCCAGTCTTTAATCTCCCGGCTCTGACTGGGAAAAAAGCTGTCGTCGAAGGTACCGAATTTCACGCTGACGGACGCAGCGCCTTTCAGGAATGACCTAGCCGACTCTTGTGCCTCCACAACGCGCTGGTTTCCCGCACTCAGAACGCACCAGGTAACATCGAGAAGCACACCTTTTGATATGAGGTCGAGAATTGTTCCTCCAGCGCCAATTTCAATGTCGTCGGAATGGGCGCCTAGGCAGAGAATCGACAAACGCTCACCCGGTGAAACCATAAACATTGGTTTCATGGCTGCGCTCCCGATGCATTTACCCCCATTCCGATAGGTGAACCGCGCATGAGCCAAGGCATATCGCCGCGCTCTACCATCGCTTCGAGGGCCTGCCAGTCACGTAGTGTGTCCATGGACCGCCAGAAGCCCTCATGCTTATAGGCCATCAACTTGTCATCAGCGATCAGCCTCGCAAAGGGTTCGAGGACCAGTTCCTCGCCCTCGCACATGTAGTTGAAGATCTCGTTTCGCATGATGAAGAAACCGGCGTTGATCCACATGTCAGAGGTCTCCGAAGACCGAAACTCTCGTACGCGGCCGGTGGCATCGATGTCGGCCAAGTGATAGGTCAGGGGTGGGCGGACGGCGAGGAAACAGGCGAGTTTGTCGCTTGCGCGAAACTTCTTGATCATGTCATCCAGATCGACATCCGTTAGTCCATCGCTGTAGTTCGCAAGGAAGATTTCCTCGTCGCGGACCTGATCGCGGACCGCCCACAGTCTCTCTCCGATATTGCGCCAGATACCGGTGTCAATCATCGCAATCCGCCAGTCCCGGGTCGGCGCCTTCATCATTTCCACGCGGCCAGAGCCAGAGACGATGCAGTCGGCATAGGTTTCTGGCTTGCTGCTTAGAAAGAACTCTTTGATGACATTGGCTTTATAGCCAAGGCACAATATAAAATTATCGTGGCCGTAGCCCGCGTAATACTGCATGACATGACGCAGTATCGGCTGGGAGCCGAGCGGTATCAGGGGCTTCGGCACGCTCTCAGAATATTCACGGATCCGGGTACCGCGGCCGCCGCAAAAAAGGACGACTTTCATGATGCAAGCTCCTTCGGATCGATTTCTACGGCGTGTGGAATCGGAACGATGAATTTGCCGCCCCAGTCGCTGATCGATCTCATCTGCGCGATGATCTCCGTCTTAAGGTTCCAGGGCAGGATGAGGACGTAATCGGGCCGCGCCCGGTTAAGTTCCTCGACCGGCTTGATTGGGATATGCATGCCAGGGGTGAAACGATCGTGCTTGTATGGATTGCGATCGACGGCGAAGTCGATAAAATCCGTGCCGATCGCGCAGTAGTTCAAAAGTGTGTTGCCCTTGCCTGGTGCCCCATAGGCGCAGATTGTCTTACCTGCGTTCTTCAGCCCGATCAGAAACGACAGCAGATCTCTCTTGCTCTGACGGGCGGCCATACCAAAGGCTGTATAGGTTTCAAGCATATCGAGGCCGGCCGCGTGTTCCTGATCGCGCAGCTGCTTAACCCTCGCTTCGCATGGTACGGGATTGTTCGCATGAACGAGATAGACGCGCAGAGATCCCCCGTGTGTGGGCAGCTGATCGACATCGAAGACCTTTAGTCCATGCCGTGCAGCCAGAATTTCAATCGTCAGCAGCGAGAAGTATGAAAAGTGCTCGTGATAGATTGTGTCGAACTGCCTCTCTGCGATTAGCTCTGCGACATGCGGGAACTCCAAAGTGATTACACCTTGCGGCTTCAGAAGCAGGGTCATTCCGGCGACGAAGTCATTGAGGTCAGGGACCTGAGCAAGGACATTGTTTCCGACGATCAGGTCCGCTTGGTCCCCGTTTGAAACCATTACTCTCGCGAGATGCGACCCAAAGAACTGGGTAATGGTGGGTATGCCCTTGTCGATCGCGATCTGTGCAACGTTGAGTGCAGGCTCGACACCGAGGATCGGAATTTCGGCCGCCAAGAGATGCTGCAACAAATATCCGTCATTGCTTGCCAACTCGACGACGAGGCTCTTCGACCCAAGGGAGAAACGCGGGATTACTGTTTCGCAGTAGAGTTTAGCATGCGCGACCCAGCTGTCCGAGTAGGATGAGAAATAGGCATATTCCTCGAAGATGTTCTGTGGTGAGACGTGCTCGGGCAGTTGCACAAGAAAGCAGGCCTCGCACACGAACGCATGCAAAGGATAATAGCTCTCCATTTCATCGACTGCATCAGCAGTTAGAAAACTCTCGCAGGGCGGCGACATTCCGAGATCAACGAAGGTGTGATGTAGTCGCGTGTTGCAGAGGCGGCAGTGTTGTTCTGCCTTTGCCTTCGTGCTGCATGCCATGGATTCCGATCTTGCATCCATATCAAGTCCCCCAGTTTCGTATTCGCGGAAGAAACGCTGCCTACAATTTCAATCGAGAATATTACGAAGAGAAATTTCGTACGATGATGCTCGAGGGATTAGTCCTTCATCCAATGGTCGTAGCCGAGTCGACGATTTCTGCTTTGATCTAACCATCGCTCTACCTCTAACGCCAATCGGATGTCTGGCACGGAAACTTGCCAGGTTATTTGGTGGAGAAGATCGACAATAGTCGTGCCTTGAAGACCGTTCCAGATCACGGAACGTGGTGTTATGAAGCAAACAACTGCTCTAAAAGCGGGAAACGAGAAACTCTAATGCATTTTTTAGAGACTGCCATTCGGGATCTCTGGATCATCGAACCGGAACGGATCGATGATCACCGGGGATCCTTTGCTCGAACGTTCTGCTCAGACGAATTCGCCAGTCGCGGATTGCCGCACCGGTTCGTTCAGAATAGCATTTCAATGTCTACGCGGAAACACACACTGCGAGGCCTGCACTTTCAAAAGCATCCACACCGTGAAACTAAGATCGTTTCCTGCGTGCGCGGTGCGATATGGGACGTCGCTGTCGATCTTCGTCCAACGTCCTCAACCTATCTGTCCTGGGTATCCAAGGTCCTTTCACATGAGAACGGCGCACAGTTCCTCATTCCCGAAGGCTTCGCTCACGGTTTTCTGTCCCTCACGGATGAGGTTTCTGTGACATACTTGATCTCAACGCCATATGTTCCCGGCAGCTCCGCGGGCGTGCGGTACGACGATCCCACCATCGGAATAGACTGGCCGGCAACCCCCGTGGTGCTGTCATCCAAAGATCTCGAGTGGCCCCCGCTGGAACGGCCAGCGGTAGCAACGATGTTACAGTCGGACAATACCTAAGTTCGCGACAAGTCCAACGGATTGAAGTGTGTCCGCGGCGGCCGCGATCTCGGAGAAAGGCATGCGAGACCGTTCTGAGATGTCGAGGAGAGAGTTGGCGCCGTCCCCTAGGTTGAGAACCCAGAGGTAGGCCATGACACGGTCGCTGTTGGTTTTATGTCCGCCGATCGCGGAGAACAGTCCATATTGTCCGAGCTGCGGTTCGCCCTTCGGACTGAGGTTAAGCGGCGTCCAGTTGGTTTCCAATATCTGGAGTATGTCCTGCACCATCTGGAAAGAAGAACCTAGATGCTCTGGACGTATGAAGTCGAGATTGTCGGCGGAGGTGTGGTACTGCGGGAATGTGCCGAAAGCACTCCTTTGGAGTAGCCCGACTGGAAGGTTAAAGCCGGGTGAGCAGAACTGGCGCTCATCGTATCCGTAAGGGATGAAGTCCGAAAGAGTCGGAGAGATGTTGTCCGGGCCGCAGCGCACACAGGCCGCCGCCCGGTCTATCATCGCAAGGCCTTGCCGGCTGCGTTTGTAGTTAGGCCCGCCGCCGTCCCCAACACACGAGAGCACCAAGCCATGCTTGATCCTGCCCAGTCTTTCCTCGTTCCGCTGCAACCAAGCTAGAGAGCCAATCGTGCCCGGCGCAAAAATGAAGCGATAGCTGTAATAAGTCGATTCCGAGCGCATGCTTTCCGCAAGACAGGTCAGCAGCGCTAAGCCTGAACAATTATCGTTCGCAAGGCTTGGGTGACAGATGTGGGCATAGAGAATCACCTCGTCCTCGACCTGCCCTCGGTGAAGGTAGTCGCCATAGGTTAAGTGACCCGGCACCTTTTCCGTGTCGATAGAGACCTCGTAAAACCCCTCCTCCAAGGTAGCGAACTGATCATGGCGCATGCAAAACCCCCACTCATCCGTGTAATAGGCGGTCTTATACGGTATGACATCCGATTGCTCCGGCAGTGTATGGAGATGTGGCTTGAGGTCGCCAAGCGGCATTCGCGCGTGCACCGGGATACTATAGTTTAGAACGTGGAGATTATGATCGGCAAAATCGACGATTGTCCGTCCACATGGACCCTTCAAGCTTGCGCTGCGTACAATCCATTCGGAGGGAGCGATCCAGCCGAAGACCTGAGTTCCCGAGGCAACGCTGTGCACGTCGATATCGATATGCTGGCGAAGAATATCGAGCGTTGCCAATACGCCCTGCCCCGTGATGCTTCGACATATAGGATACAGGCGCGCGGCCAGCGCGTAAATGGATTTGCCTATGTCCTGTGCACCATCATCTGGCTCTGACGCGCAGGATGCGTCCGTGGTGAGATCCATGTATCACACTGCCTCAGGCAGTCGACGAGTACTACGCGTCGTGTTAACGCGCCGAAGCGAAAGATCAATTTCGCCGTTTTGAATGAGTTGCTGGAGTTGACCGATACGCTGATACCGCGGTCCTTCGAATTCCGCCGTAGTCAAGCTTGCGCTGATATAAGCATGATATAATTCCCTCGCTCCATCCTCGGCACTGTGCCTCGGCTTGAAAGCAGGTAACGCTCTGCGGATTTTCGAAAAATCGACTCGGTACGAGCGCGTATCGGGGCTCGCATCCGCTGCATATACTAGATGGCAATCGGGAACCGTATCCGCGACGAGTTGCGCGATATCTCTAATTTGGTAGTTATGCGCTTCCTGGCCAACATTGAAGGCCTGATTGTGGACCGCATCGACAGGTGCTTCGAGCGCCGCGAGAAACGCGAGCGAAATGTCCGCGATATGAACGATCGGCCGCCAGGGTGTACCATCGGACTTGAGCCGGATAGCCCCCTCTGTAACCGCCCATGCAACCAGATTGTTGAGGACGATGTCGAAGCGATGCATGGGCGACAGGCCATAGGCCGTCGCTGGACGCAAATAAACGGGGCAAAAATCGCTATCTGCCAAGCGAGCAATGTCGCGCTCTGCGAGAACCTTCGAACGGCCGTAGTCTGTTACCGGGTTGAGAGT
Source organism: Rhizobium sp. NFR12 (assembly GCF_900108545.1). Lineage (NCBI taxonomy): Bacteria > Pseudomonadati > Pseudomonadota > Alphaproteobacteria > Hyphomicrobiales > Rhizobiaceae > Rhizobium > Rhizobium sp. NFR12. The sequence goes on from NZ_FNWM01000003.1 coordinate 631,722, forward strand.
TGCCGTTTCATCGACCAAGCCCAGTCCCGACGCGCCATAATTGCTGCAGGACGACGCAAAGAGGAACCGCCGCACGCCCGCCTTTTTAGCTGCCGCCGCCGCCCTTACGCTTGCGTGGTAGTTGATGGCATAGGTGTTTTCCGGGTTCAGGTTGCTCAGCGGATCGTTGGATAGAGCTGCCAGGTGGATAACCGCATCAAAACCCTTCAGGTCGGCTTCACTGATGTCACGCACGTCATGGTGCAGACCGGCGATGACCGGCAGCGCCCCCCCAGGAGCGTAGGTGCAGCGATGATATAACTCGCAGTCGTAGCCGTACACGTCGTGGCCTGCCTCCCTAAGGATGGGCACCATGACGGAGCCGATATAACCGCGATGACCGGTAATCATGACCTTCATTTCAGATCCTCCACATGATTGAGAGAGGCAAGCCTACTGCTTGAACCCAAGAGCGGGGAATTGCCGCATGCGGAGGCGCCCGGCATGCCAAGGTTGGAAGGAAATTGGCTTCTACGTCGTTTGGCCCATGCTCGCTGCAACGCCTGACACTAAACTGCCTCCCCAACGCCATCGAGGCGTGGAGCATCATCACGCGCCGGCGACTTGACGTTGAATCTCCGGAAGACAGGCTCCGAGGATCGGCCACTCAAAAATGCCTCGACTTTGTGGTCGAGTGCACGCTTGTAGACAACGAGAGTTTCGCTGATAGCATCGATTGTCTTTTCGATGTCCTCGTCAGAATGAGTGTAGCTGACCACCAGAGATGGCGCTAGAATCCCTCGCCGTATCGTTTCCTGAAGAAAAAGCGACCGGAAGATTTGGGACGGCTGTCCTGCAGCATCCAGGGTGGAATATAGCAAACAAGCCGGATGTCCCGAGACTTTGAAGTGGTTTTGGAGACCATGAACTGTCGCGACCTCCTTAAGCGCCGTCTTCAGCTTCAGGCCCTGTCGGACGACGTGTTCAATGACGGGTTCGTGTCTATAGACCTGCATCGTGGCGATGGCGGCAGCCATCGCATGGGTTTCCGCCCCATGCGTGGTAGACAAAAGAAACACCCGGGGGGCACTCGTCTGCTGGGTTCCGCCAAGCTCCATAAACTCACGTTTACCAGCCAATGCAGCGATGGCGAACCCGTTTCCGAGCGCTTTGCCGAAGCAAGAGAGATCCGGAACGATGCCATAGACATGCTGGGCCCCGCATCTATGCCACCGGAAGCCAGTGATCATCTCGTCGAGTATGAGGAGAGAACCGTTTGCGTGGCAGAGCGCCTGCAGCTTTTGGAGATAGTGATCCTGAGGATCCTCTCCTCGCGAAGGCTCAAGAATGAAGGCTGCGATCTTGCCCGGATGTCGTTTGAACAGCTCTTCAGCGCTCTCGAGGTCGTTATATCGAAACCCGATGGTCAACTCTCGGATTGCGTCGGGAACGCCGGCATTCATGGGGGTCGAGCCGATGAACCAGTCATCAGTTGAAAAGAACGGATGATCGTAGCAGATTGCAACGAGATCCCGACACGTTGCTGCGCGCGCGAGGCGGATGGCTGCAGATGTCGCGTCAGAACCGTTTTTACAGAACTTCACCATTTCCGCAGTTGGCACCGTATCCAGAAACGCCGAAGCACATTCAACTTCTATTCTCGCTGGACGAGTAAAATTGCAACCGCGCACCAATTCGCTCGTCACGGCTTGGAGCACGTGCGCGTAAGCATGGCCGAGTCCAACGGAGCGGTTGCCCATTCCATATTCGATGTACTCGTTAGCATCTACGTCCCAGACATGACTCCCATAGCCATTGGCAATGAAACCCGGCGCAAGCAAAGGATATTGATCATCACCCTTGGCATAGGTATGCGCCCCACCCGGAATTATACGATGCGCCTGCTCGCGAAGGCGGTTTGAATTTTCAAAGTCGTGTATCAGTTGTCCCATCGACGCCACCCATGTCTTGCGATTCAACACGCAGGATGTCAGCAGACGCAAAAGCCGTCAGCCTGGCGGTTTGTCAGCCCCGCATAGCCGAAAGGCTTAAGGCTCATCTTCCGATATTTAGGTAGCTGCGACGTGGGGACACTTCATCCGTCGAGCATAGACGAAATCTTAAAGATTATTTCCGTTCGATTCCGTGCTTGTAGCTTCTTCATGATGTTGCGGACATGAACCTTTACGGTGCTTTCCCGCAAATTGAGCTCGTAGGCAATGATCTTATTAGGCTTGCCCTTAGTCAGCGCATCGATGACATTCATCTCGCGCTCTGTAAAGATTTTCGCCCTCCGCCGCTCCCTTGTTTCTGCGACGACGAGCATTTGGCGAAGATCATCCAGATTCTCGGCCGAGATGAAGACACCACCGGCGACGGCCAGCGAGATCGCGCCAACACATACGGAGAGACCGATGGAGGAAGAAATGTAGCCATGGACGCCAAGCTCAAAAGCCTGCATGACTTGTTGAAGATTTCTATTTTCGCCCAGTATGACGACAGGCAAGCCCGGATGGTCGGCAACTAGCTGCCGAACGTCAGCCAAGAACGACGTCTCTGTGAAGCTGTTGCGGCCAATATTGATAAGCACACCGGCATGGCCGTTACTGGAGGCTTTGCGCCATCGGATGATCGACGAGAACAGTTCGACATTCATGCGGAGGCCGTTAGCGATTAGGCTTTGTGCGAGGCACTCCCGATCAAGCGCGCGATCATCGATGATCGCGAGCCTGCAGGAAGAGGCTTCCAACCCTAAACTATCGATTTCACTAAATACATTGAATGCTTGTGGGCGTGAAGATTGGCCAATAGTCGCGTTGCCTGCTGACATCATTGTCCCCCGATTGGTTATGAACGGGCGTGCCGACGCTCTTACTAACCGAATTGGAATGGCGCGCTATCATCCTTCAAACGGATCCCCCGACGCACTTTCCAAGCAAGACGCCAACTAGCCGATAGACTGCAACTCTGTACTCATGCCTCTGCATCGTCGTTCAATACTAGAATAAAGTGCTATCCCCACGGATATCAGAATATAATTATATTATATCAATTTTTTTTATTTACAAGCGTCACTGCACTATCGAAAGGATCGCCATCTTTAACCAACTTAGTAGATCTATTATCATTCTGATTCTAAAGTATTTTTCATGCCGCCGGCTTTTTTGCAAGACCGACGTCTGCAGGATGTTGTCTCGTCGTCCAAAAGACTTACACAGCGTATTTTTACATTCTAAAGCCGTGATGGGATTCGCAAGCAAGTTTTATACAGTCGGCCCTACTCGATCATCGGAGGGAGATTTGCGGATGTGCGGACTGGTCGGTATTGTGAGCGGTGAACTTGTTGCCAGACGGCTGATGGACGCCCTGAGGCGCTTAGATTACCGGGGATACGATTCCGCAGGCATCGCAACCATCAAGGGAGGCAGGTTGGAGCGTCGCCGGGCGCCTGGAAAGTTGTTAAATCTTCAGCAGCGGCTCGATGCCGATCCAATCGACGGCGTGATCGGCATGGGGCATACGCGCTGGGCCACACACGGGGTTGCGAACGAGACAAACGCACATCCACATGTCGTTGGAGATGTCTGCGTCGTTCATAATGGCATTATCGAGAACTTCTCAGAGCTTCGGAAGGACCTAGCGGGGGCCGGCGTTTCCTTTGAGAGTGAGACAGATTCAGAGATCCTCGCACATATCATGGCGCAGTCGCTGGCTAGGGGGGAAAAGCCCATCGCCGCCATGCTCGCCATGCTCTCTCGCCTGCGCGGTGCCTATGCCTTCGCCGTGATGTTTCGCTCAGATCCCAGTATGATGATGGCTGCGCGGTTCGGCCCACCTCTGGCGGTCGGGCATGGCATTGGTGAAATGTTCTTGGGCTCGGATGCTATTGCCCTGGCGCCGCTCACGAATGAGGTGACGTATCTTGCAAACGGTGACTGCGCTGTGATCACGCGGAATGATGTGACACTCTTCGATGCCCACGGCCAGCCAGTCGAGCGTGCGCGGCAGCTCTCAGAGGTCGGTAGCTACCTCTCGGACAAGGGCGGTTATAGTCACTTCATGGAGAAGGAGATCGCAGAACAACCAGAGGCAATCGCCCGTGTGCTTGCCCGTTACGTCGATTTTTCCGCAAAGTTCGTCAAGATAGAACGCGAGATGAATTTCTCAGTTGCCGCAGGGATTACAATCTCCGCCTGCGGAACGGCCTTCCTCGCCGGCTGCATAGGTAAAACCTACCTTGAGCGGTATGCTGGCCTAAACGTAGAAACTGAATTCGCATCCGAATTCCGCTATCGGGAGCTCCCGTTTCCCATGGATAGGGTAGCTTTGTTCGTCTCGCAGTCGGGCGAAACCGCAGATACGCTCGCGGCGCTGCATGCGTGTAAGGCGAGTGGAATTGCAACGGGCGCCATGATCAATGTTGAGGGTTCGACCATTGCGCGCGAGGCCGATGCTGTCTTCCCCATCGTTGCGGGTCCGGAAATAGGTGTTGCCTCGACCAAAGCCTTTACCTGCCAGTTAGCAGTGTTCGCGTGCATTGCCATCGCTGCCGGGCGCCGTCGCGGAATAATAGACGCCGCTCAAGAACAGGAACTTGTGGGACATCTTATCGAGGCCCCGAGAATCATGCGGGAAGTCCTCTCTGAAATCCAGCTGCAGATTGAAGACCTGGCAGATCGACTCGTCCGAGTTCCGCACGTCCTCTATATCGGACGGGGCGTCAGCTATCCCCTCGCCATGGAAGGCGCTCTCAAACTGAAGGAGGTTGCTTATATCCATGCAGAAGGTTACGCGGCCGGCGAGTTGAAGCACGGTCCCATCGCTCTCGTCGACAAAAGTATGCCTGTAATCGTCATTGCACCCTATGACCGCTTCTTCGAAAAGACCGTCTCGAACATGCAAGAAATCGCCGCACGCGGCGGGAAGATCATACTCCTCACCGACGAAAGGGGTGCGGCCAAGTCGGATCTCCCGTCGGTTGCACGGATCGTTCTGCCGCATGTGCACGACATAATCGCGCCGATGATTTTTGCTCTGCCGCTTCAGATGCTGGCGTATCAAACAGCCGTCCTAATGGGGACGGATGTCGACCAACCGCGTAATCTCGCCAAGTCGGTGACGGTCGAATAGAGCCTCATTCTCTAACTTAGTGTAGCTGACGCTTCGGGTCGCCGCCCGTTCAAAGGAAGACATGCTCCTCCTTCCTTCATCTCATCGAAGCCAGGGACAAAATCGGCGCAGCCTGTCGGGGCGGTTGAGTAGATAGGAAATAGGTGGGAGCGCGACTACGATAGGTGATAGGCGGAAAGCAAGTCGGAAATAGTCCAGGGCCCTGTCTTTTCGACGCAGGAGACGAGTGACCCCGCACCAATATGCGCGATGGGAGAGACCCTGCCGGGCCAGCCTGCGCAAACTTCTACTGCGCTTCATTGTGCCGCCCTCGTGGTCGAAGAATGAGCTGGCTGCTGCTACCGTATGAAGAATGTGATGCAGTTGATCCGGTACGAAGCCCTTCGAGCGATTGCGGTCGTGTAGGCGCAAGCCGGCCTGGACACAATCGAGTTCCGCAACTGGTCCATGCATGGCAAGTCGCAGCCACATCTCGTAATCGTCCGTATGTGGCAATGTCTCTCGATAGTGGCCGGCGCGTTTCTGCACACTCGTCCGCACGACGACCGTGGGGCTAGAAATCTGGAAGACACCCGTCCTGCAGAAGCGCTTGATAAACGCCCGGCCGCCAATCAGTCTGCAAGCCGGCAAATCCGTACTTGTTACGATCCGGGGCACCTGCTTGTTACCGTGAATGGGCACATCCCGGCCGTGACAGAACGAAATTGATGGATCACTTTCCAAGACACGCACAGCGCGGCTGAGCGCACCGGGAACAAGCAGGTCATCCGCGCACAAAATGAGGAAATAGTCCGCGCTCGCCCATTCAATTCCCTGATTGAAGGAGGCGTGCGCACCCATGTTCCGCGGCCGTAGCATAAGATTTACCCTGTCGTCCTCAGCGGCGAGTGCGGTTGCGATTTCGACGCTATCGTCCGTTGACGCATTGTCGACAATTAGGATGCGAACCGCGACGGTCTGCTGCTCCAGTACACTACGGACACATGTCCTAAGGTATCGACCGTAATTGTAGTTTGGGACGACAACATCAATGCTAGACAAGGGTTATCCTCCAAACGCCGGAAAACAGCGCCGCAGCCAGGGCAGCCTGGTGAGGAGCTTGAACGCCATGAAGCGGACCTCACCAAGAAAGGAATGTCGGACCATTATCAGCCCCGTCAACCATCCCACCGCCGCAAGAACACATGTGAGGGCAAGCACCCCCAGCCCCATGCCTCCCTCCCATCCTCGGACAATCAGCAGCACCAGCGGCCCAGTCATCGTACAGGCCGTGACAAGGATGCTCGGCAGGATCGCGGACCAAAGCTCAAAAAGGGTAAAATGCAGATGTCGCTTCGCAAAGCTTAGAGAGATGATCATCTGGATAGGAAGCGACGCGAACTGGCTGAGCGCCATAGCCGTCACGCCGTGGACGCTTGCTGTGCAGAGCACGATTGTGGCGAGGCAGCGGCAAATAAGACTGCTGTAGAAGGCGTCCCTGTTTTTTCCTAGAGCCAGGAGGAGCGGATTGGTGACGATGACGGCAAACCAGAAAACGGAGGCAAACGAGAGTATCCGGACCAGCTGGATGGTCTCATGCCATTGCGATCCAAGTACGAGATTTACAATCGGGTCCGCGGTGAAGCCGATAAGAAGCACGCCGGGCCAGTAGAGACACGAGATATACGCGAGCGTTTGTAGATAGGCATGTTGAATGTTCCGTCCGTCCCGCAAACTAGCGCTGAGCGCTGGAAAGGCCATGGCGTAGAACGCCGACATGATGATTCGGTCTGGAATGCCGCAAACGGTGTTGGCACGGTTGTAGAGACCGACGGATGACAGCGAGATGATCTTGCCCAGCAGCAACTGCGGCAGGGTTTCATACATCCGGTCGATGAGCTGGGAAGCGCCCTTGTAGCGTCCGAATGCGATTACCCATTGGAGCGACGCGAGGCTCGGGCGGCATATAGTCGACAACGGATATGGAGATACGATTGCGGCGAAAATCGCGAGCGACACCGCCCCTGCGAGCGCACCCCAGGCATAGCTCATGTACCCTACCCCGAGATATCCGAGAAAAATGGTCAGCAAAGCGGAGAACAGCAAAGAGACGGTTCGGATATTGGCCAATCGCCCGAACGCCATATCTCTGCGCATGATGGCGATGATCGGATGCGATATGATCTCTGCAAAGGCGGAAAGCAGAACCAGAAACAGAAAGAACGGGAGATCCGGGAAAGCGTAGAAGCTTGCGATCCAAGGTGCCGCGCTCATCAAGCAGACAGTGACGAATACCGTTATGGCGGCGAGCAGTGTGAAGGCCGTCTGAATATCGCGCAGGTCGATCGTCTGACGCTGGATCAGGAACTCCGGAGTGGCGAACTCCCGGATTGAGAGTGCGACGGCGCCGATGCCGATGCCGGTGACCATGTGGCCGATGCCATCCGTTGTCAGCAAGCGCGCCATCGTTGCAACAACGACGACGTTTATCACGATTGCGAGATACTGTTCGATCGACGAAAGGATAAAGGCACGTCGAACTGTCATGACTGCCTCCTTGAAATAGTAAAAACCTTTGACGTTCGAGCCTTGCTCACTTGTGCCAGCTTCGTATTTACGACCATCCGTGTAGCTCCATCGGGAATCGGCAAGAACGCGGAGATATAAGGTCGTTTTTGTCGCCAGAAGCTCACTAAAGCACGGCGGCTTTACCTTCAGACCGGTCTGGAACCTCCGACGCCTCCAAAGGACCTGCCGTCATGAGAGGCAATTGGTCGGGCAAAAGTGTCCGCTTTAGGAGGTCCTGCTGGTCCGCTAGTAGCAGTTGCACGCGTGCGTTGAAAAGGTCGATGATCTCGGTCACATCGATCCTTTTGGCAATCAGTTGCCGCACGAGAACCAGAAGTTCCTCCGTGTCGAATGTTTCGATATGCCGGCAATAGGCTTGCTGACCGAATGCCTGCATCAGATCGTCATTTTTTTGAGCGTAGCCCAGCGATATGCTCGGTCGCGCCAGTTTTAGCGAGCAGACCAAATTGTGGTAACGAGAGACGATTGTGACATTCACGCGTCCGACGATCGCCATGACATCATGGAGCGAAGCAACGGAATGGACCTCGAGCCGAGCCCGATCCGATGTAGAGATTGCGCCTGCCAAAGCGGTGAGAATGTCGTCGCGGGCAAGCTCATCGGTTACATCGCCCATAAATAGACAGATGCGGTGACCGTCCGCGAGCAGCCTTGTAAGGAAATGGGACATTTTGGCAATGTAGTCGGCATAGATCTTGTCGGCCCGCGGGTCGTCGCTCTGCCATCCGCGATACTTCATGATCCCGACGCCGATCGTCAGCGGTTTGTCCGAGCCCGTTGCGCCTCGGCCGGCACAAGGCTGCCGGGCCGGAGGTTGTCCCGACTCGTTGGGACTGGACGGGGGCGACGGCAAGCTAAAAGCGATATCAGGGTAACGATAGTCTTTTATAGTATCGACTCCGACCGATTTCATGAAGTGCAACGATGTGTCGTCGCGATAGGAGCGATAGGTGGCCATCCGTGCAGCTGAGACCAGAAGCCAGCGGCTGAGCCGCCCGTTGATCGGCCCCGCCCCGATACTGACGAATGCGATCGGGGTATTGCGCACCCGCGCGGCAAGACACCAGCAGAAAAGCACCAGAGGCCAGCCAAACGCCCGCTCCTGAAAGTCATCGAGAATTCCGGTGCCGGGAATAATTAAGAGATCGATACCACTGAATTGGACGAGGGCCGTACAGAGAAGGGCAAGCCTTCGCGGCAGATTGCAAAAGGTTTTGTTTAGCAGTCTTGCGGCAGTTCCCGACAAGGCTGGCCCACCCACGCTCATCGCAGGAATGCCGTAGCGTGCCTGAACATCCTTCGGATCGGAGCAGATGCACAGAAGTTCTGCGTCGGGGCGCATTTTGCGCAAGAAAAGAATCATCGACTCCAAAGAGCCGTCATTGCCGGTGTTGCCGGAACCGAATTGCCCGAACAAGCTGATTTTCATCGGATCTCCAAGCGCCGGCGTGACGCCGCAAAAAGAAGCCAGGTTACACGCGGGATGCTCATTTCAAGACGCCAGATGGTGGCGTAACCAGAATATGGAAGGCGACGCGTGCCGACCGCGATTGGCACGCTGCAACGGTTATCGCTCGTTTAACGATCTTTCCACGCCGCCGTTTGGCGAGTGGACTAACCCAAAGGGAGAAGCCGGCCGCATCAGGTCGTTCAAAGAAGGCGAGCTTTGCGCCCTCAGTACGACTACACACGACTGGTAGCCCATCTACTATCCGGTAAGGCGAACGGTTGGAGCTGTTCTCTAGTCAGGTGCCGGATCAGTACCCTACGTCCGGTCAAGAAATTTCATGAGGCGTCCGATGAAGCTTGCCTATTTCGTCGTTCCGCACATTGGTGGAACCTTTTCTGTCTTCACCGCCCTAAGGGCAGGATTGGCGCCCTATGGTGTTGATGTCAGGTGGTTTGGAATATGCGAGTACAGCCCCGATGCACCGAGCGCCTCGCAACGTCATAGTGATACCGGGCTAATGCTGCACTTGCCCCCTGATGCGAGTCAGAAAGAGCGGGCAAAGCTTGTTGTACGCGAGATCCTAAAACAGGGATATGAAGGCATTTTCGTGAATATTCTCGGGGATCGCTTCCAGACTAATATCGCCCGATACTTGCCGCCGGATGTCTTGCGCATCGCAATTGTCCACAACATCACACCCGGCACCTATGCGGCTGCAAAGGCTATCCGTGACTATACCCATGTCACCGTGGGTGTTTCCGAGCGCTGTTGCGAGGACCTGATCGAACACCATGGTTTCTCCCATGACAGAACGTTCGCCATTCCCACTGCGGTCGATACAGATGCATTTGGCGCTATGTGCGAACGCCGAAAACCGGCCCCGCCGGACCTTCGGATGCTGTTCGTCGGCCGTATAGAAGATGCCTCCAAAGGCGTCCTATGGCTTCGGGAGATCCTAGATGCCCTGCCGGACACAGTCCAGTTGACCGTTGTCGGCGATGGACCGGACCTCACCAAGCTTAAACGGCGGCTGACCCCCCATTCGTCTCGCGTTCATTTCACAGGGGCAGTGGATCCCTCTCGCATACCCTCATTCATGGCCGAACACGACATACTCATAATGCCATCTCGGTTCGAGGGCCTTGGCATGACGATGATCGAGGCCATGGCTGGAGGTTGCGTTCCGGTGGTCTCGCACATCAGAGGCGTCACCGATACTGTCGTGGACGACGGACGGAACGGCATCCTCTTTCCCGTAGGAAACTACACTGCAGCCGCCCAAGCCATTAGCAAGCTCGATGCCAATCGGGAGCTTCTCGCAAGAATGTCGGCTGCTGCAAGGGAGGCCATTCCCGGGCGGTTTGGAATCGAGAAGATGGCGGCCCGCTACAACGCAATCATAAAGTCGGCACTGATTGATCGCCCAACAATTTCGCCGATCCTTGAGCTCGACGCCTGGTCGATCCCGAACGGTCTGCGAGCAGGGTTGCGTAGCGTCATTCCACTTCCATTGAAGAACTATCTCCGGGTAGTTCGCGAAAGGTTGTAGCCAAGAGGCTCGCGTCTCTCTCCTGTTGACGGAGACGTCAGGTACTTGCTCGACTTGTCGGAAACGCCAAGCTTTTTCGAATTGGGGCAAGCGTCGATACTAGGTGGAATGCGCACCTCCGTTGCCCTTCACGATCGAGAGGATCTGCCATGTCTTGGATGCTTTTTGGAACAACCAGTGCGACATTTGTCCTCGGCATCGCCTCCTTGGAAGTCGCGCGCCGCCTTAGCATCGCGTTCGGGGTGGTGGATCGTCCTGATGCATTCAGAAAGCGCCATCGGGGAGCCGTCCCCTTATGCGGAGGGGCGGCGATCTTTGCGACGTTTACCATTGCGGCTCAGTTAAGTGCCACATCGACACTTCTAAGTCCATACTTCTGGCTAGGCCTTGCGGTGATCGTCGGTATCGGCGTCGTAGACGATCTCCTGTCTCTTCCTGCAACGGGCCGTCTAGCGGCACAGGTGCTTGTCTCGATCCTCATTACTGGAAACCTGCCGACAGGTTCATTGGCAGTCAGCGTCCTGAACGTGCCGGATGCGCCTGCCCTTGCGCCCGTTCTTTTCCTGATCTGCACCGTGTTCATTACGGGTCTGATAAACGCGTGGAACATGCTGGACGGTATCGACGGGCTTGCTGGTGGAACAGCGGCGGTGAGCCTCGTCTGGTTGATCGCCATCGCGACCTTCGCTGGCATGCCAGATCTCATCCAGTCACTCGAAACGCTGCTCGTCTGCCTCTGCGCCTTCCTCGTCTTCAACATGCGCAGTCCTTGGCGGGTACGTGCCAGCGTCTTTCTGGGTGACGCGGGCAGTACAGCGCTCGGAATGGTAATCGCCTGCGCCATCCTTCTAATAGCTACAAGCAGCCCACTTGTCTCATTTCCCGCGCTGCTTTGGGTGGTATTCGTTCCCGTGATGGATACGCTTAGCCTGATCGTTCGCCGGATCCTTGCGAAGAGGAGCCCTATGTCCGCTGATCGCTGGCATCTGCATCATCTCATGCTAGATCACGGCGTTACCACGTCTTCCGCTACGCATATCCTGATGTACATTTCCGCTCTGTGCGGAGGAGTGGGTTATGCCGGCATCCGGCTGCGGGTTCCCGCAGACATAATGGCGGCAGGCCTTCTCCTACCGATTTCGTTGCACACGCTTTTCGTCCTCGTTTCGACAGGTTGCCTGACGCGTACGCGGCTGGCTAAATCCGTCACGAAAGCTCGCAACTTGGCAACTGAGCAAGACATCCTTAGCATTCGGGAACCGGTCGCCGTCCTTAAGGGAGGCAGAGACGTCGAGCGAGAAGCATGAGCACGCGTGTGTCCAAACCTATGCCTAAGCCGGGTCCGTCGATAGATGGATTGGGACAGAATTTACCACAAACAGGGACGTGAAAATGCGCTCGAGATATGATGACCCGTCTTTTGACATGAAAAGCGTTCCCCTACCTCGCTTCGGAGGGCCGACGTATGCCCTCCGATTCCGCCTTCTTCGGTTGGTCTGGACGATTGTATGGCTACTTCTGGCCGCCTGGACTCCGCCCCAACTTCGTCGTTGGCGCAACACGCTCCTTCGCTTGTTCGGAGGTCGGATCGATGAGACGGCGACGGTCCATGCGAAGGCCCGTATCTGGTGGCCGGCGCATCTGGTGATGGAGGACTACGCGTCCATGGGCCCTGGTGTGATCTGCTACAATGTCGCGTCGATCACCATTCACGCCTTTGCCTCGGTCTCGCAGCGTGCGCATCTTTGCACGGGTACGCACGACGTTCAGGATAGTGCGTTTCCGTTGGTCGCTCGCCCGATCGTCATAAGCGCCAACGCATGGGTTGCGGCCGAAGCATTTGTCGGGCCCGGCGTAACGCTTGGAGAAGGCGCCGTTCTCGGAGCAAGAGGGGTTGCGGCACGTTCGCTGAAACCTTGGACGATCTATGTCGGAAATCCGGCAAAGCCAATTCGGGACCGCCGGCCAGAGGCAGCCGCATCGCACGCGCTCGCCTCGTAGTGTAGGAGCGTCGTCTTTCCAATGGCTGGCCAAGTAAACGTCTCGAAGATCATCTGTCGTCCATTCTGGCCCATCTGCCGGGCAGTGAAACTGTTTTCAAGAACGAAAGAAAGACCTTTGGCAACGTCACCAGAATTGAGTGTGACGATCAAACCTGCACCAGCTTCCGCTACTTCTGGGAAATGGCATTGATCTGTGATCACCACAGGCGTTGCGCAGGCAAGTGCCTCAAGGATCGCGATGCTAAATCCTTCCTGACGACTGGGGAGGCAGAAACATTCCGCTTCTGCCAAGGCCGCTATCTTCATAGTGCCATAGAGAGGCCCAGTCAGATGCACTCTGTCGGAAAGACCCGACCTTTCGATGCGGGCTTTAAATCCCGCTTCCGCTCCGCCGTCAGGGCCCGCCACAACCAGATCGACCTCTGGATATTCTCGCGCCAGGATCGAGAAGGCGTCCGCCAGGATATCGAGCCCTTTTTTGAAGTGCAGGCGTGAAAGGAAAAGTATGTAGCGACGGTTCTCGTTGAGGCCAATCTGCGCGCGAAAGAGATCCTTCGGCGGCATCGGGTCGAATTCTTCGGTGAAGACACCGTTGGGAATGATTACGTTCGGCGCCCGAAACCTAAGTGGCTTGACCGCCCTCAGTTCATCGAGGTTGAGGACATGAATGAACGCCGCCTTGTTCAGCATGCGGGCGTAGCAAAGATGCAAGGCGATCCTTTTCTTCCAACGCTTCTGGGCAAGACTCCAGTGATCGATCATCCCAGCTGGACAGACGCAGTAGGGAATGTTGCCTGACAACTTCGAGGCGTGTAGCAGCAAGGGCTCCCAGATACCGTGAATATGGATGAAAGTCGTGCCTACGAACAAGCTTCTCAGCGAGCGCCTGCCACTAACGCAGAAAACGCTCTCGAACCAGCCGGGCGTCCCGAGAATATGCAGCTCGACGCTGGAGAAACCCGGGATGGCCTTGCCCAGTTCAATCACCTGCCGATGAACGTCGTCACTTCCATACGCGACGATATGAACCTCTGCTCCGGTTAAGGCCTGGGCTGCTGCAAGCCGCATTGCGACCGCCTGAAGACCCCCGTTCTTTGGGTCTATGGAGGCAATGACGTGGACGATCTTCATCGGCTGATCCAGTGCTTACTGTTTAAAAGCACGATTCTATGAAATCCGTAGTTGCGAGATGGCGGCAAGTAGGCGAGTTCCATATTTCTCTACGGTAAAATCTGCAGCCCGGTTCAAGGCATTTCTCGACATCTCGGAGCGAAGGTTGTCATCACTTGCAAGACGTTCCACAGCATGGGCAACGTCTGTCGCGCTGCCTGCAGGAACGATGAAGCCTTCGACGCCGTCCTGAACGACGCTGCCCGTATTTTCGGTCGTGATGACCGGAAGGCCTGCAGCAAGCGCCTCGTAGACGGCTGTAGCCGATCCTTCGCAAATTGAGGGTAGAAGAAAAACGTCTGCCCACCGAAGTTCCTCGCCGATGTCCGCACGAGGAATGATGCCTCTTAGCGTCACCCATTCCGAAATTTCCTTCTGGAGCGCCGCCGGCAATAAGGTGCGACCCGCCATGCGGAACACTGCGGATCGCCCTACAAGGCGCGCCGCCTCGACCACATAAGGTGAGCCTTTCCGCAGGCCGACTTCTCCGACTGTGAGGACCTTCAGCGGTCCTGGCATGCGATTTGTTCTTTCCAGACCAACAGGCGCACTCACTCCGTAGGGAACGACGACGCAGCGCTCGGCGGGTCCACCACATGCAACGACATGGTCGCGCACAAAGCGCGAAGGGCAGATGATCGCATCAGCAATGGCCCACTCGGCTTTCTCGCGCTCTGCAAACACAGAGGCGTAGCCATTCGTCGTTTGTTGGCCTGCCCAGGCTGGATAGCGCGCGGCCTCTTGCTCGATCAGCCTTTCGACAATCTCTCTGGGCGCAATCATTTGCTCGACGGCCGTCCACAGACCTTCCCTCTTTGCGGCCTGCATCTGCTCAAGCGCATCGCCGCTGAACGCGTAGAGACCGGCTGCACCGTGAAAGCCTTGCCCAGCAACTAGTTGCGAAAACCGCGCACCAGCCCATAGAGCGTGTGAGGTCTCGCTGACGACGTCCGTGGATTTCATCCTACGGATCGCCGACTGCAATCCAAAGCCGGAAAACACGGTGATCATGTCGGCCGGTATGTCCTTCGGCTGACGTCCGACAAGACGCTTGATCGAAGCGGGCAGAACCCCCCGCGGAAGAAATTTTAGAACGCGTGGCCAACCTTTAGTCGCGCAGATGTCCGTGTAGAAATGCGCCAGCCTTCCGTGTGACCCAAAGATCTTAGGGACGGCGTAATGCATCCGTGCGCCCAACTGGCTGACGACGACCTTATTGTTCATGGCGAAACACCTCGGCTTACGTGACGTGACGGAAGATCTAGTGCAGCAATTGACGTGATAATCCGGCACCAGGCGTCGATGGCGCCGTCGCGCGAATATTCTGAGGTCAGTAGCTGGCGCGCGCGCGCACCCATGGACCTACAGATCGCTGGGTTATCGCGAAGGTATCGGATAGCTCGCGTGAGACCATCCATATCCCCAAGGTCGACATGCAGACCGCAGCCCGTTTTTTGTATGACGCGTGCCACTTCGCCCTTTGGATCACCGATGAAGATAGTCGCGCGACCGGCCGCAAGGATGCCGTAGAATTTGCTTGGGATTACGCAATGTTCGAGCAGTGGGAGGAGTGAAACCAGATGGACATCCGCGGCGCCGAGGCTTTCGGAAAGGTTCTCGATCGGCTGCAGCGGGCGAAACAATATGTTGCGGAGATCATCCGTACGCGCCTTGGCGGTAACGGCTGAGAGATGATGGCCGCCGCCGATCATTAAAAATCGGATATTCTCATCGGCTTTCAAACGTTCGGCCGCACCGAGCATCGTCTCGAATTCATGCGCCCTTCCAAAATTGCCGGAATAACCTACGACAAATGCACTTTCGATACCCCATTTGCGTCGTAGGCTATTCTGAGCCCGCTCGACTGGGCGGATTTCCTCACCGTCCGACCAGTGGTGCGAAACGATGACGTGATCTTTGCGGAAGCCCCGACGCGTGATGTACTCCGCCATCGTATCCGTCGGGCAAATGCAGAGGCCGCGACTGCGAAGTGACCAGTCGCGTAGCACCAGCATCAACCGTGCGGTTTTTTTGAACCGAGCGAAATAGCCGAGCTCTATGGCCGCTTCGGGAAAAAGATCCATGATCCAATTTACCATCACGGCATTCTTCCACCGAAGCGCAAGGCCACTGGTCACCGAAAGTAGCGGCGGATCGGTGCATATGACGGCGATATCGTCGAACGAAATATTACAAATCATCCAGAAGAAGGCCAGCGCATGAAAAAACAGATAGTCAACACCCCGGCCCAGGAGGCTATGGCGTCCGAACCGCGTCGTGGACAGTCGCCTGATCGTTACCCCGCCGACGATCTCTTTAGCAGGCAGCACAACGTCGCGCTGATTGTGGATCTCGCGGCTTGAAACCACAGTGACATCGAACCCCCTCCTCGCCAGCCCGAAAGCAACCGAAGATACCACGCGGCTCGTCGCCGACTGGTCAGGATAAAAATAACGGTTCGCGAAGATAACCCTCACCACATCCTCCTCGCCTCAAAATTTTGAGGGCATATCAGCACTAGGATCGCAACGACGACAATATGATCGAAAGCAGTAGACATTAGCTTTTGTATACGTTGTCGTCAGAAGAGGCCGACGACTGCCAACGAATTTCGGCCGCGAACGAAAGTTACGCATCACCATGTAGACGCGGCAGACCAAGACAAGACGTTTCCCGTCCCGCTCCTCTCATGAAAGCCGGGGAACCTGGCGGATCATTTTGCCCCGGATCATGCCGACTGTATTGACAATTTTCCTGAGAAGCAGCTTGCGTCTAACGTGCCTGCGATATTTCGAAATAAATCGTTCGGGCTCGAAAGAACGTGTAAGGGATCCGGCAATAAACCGCTTGTCAGCAGGAAGGTGCAACATCGAACTGCGGAGATGAATGGACAATGGCATCTGACGAAACCGGGACCGCGTCGAGAACCAGCGGCTTATCCAGCGATATGGTGCATCGCCGACATCGATTACTTGAATTTTCTGTTCGTCGATCAATCCATTGAGGGCCGCAGATACGATCATCTCGTCACCCACATGGTGCAAGGCCCGGGTCAGCGCCTTATACGTCGGCCACAAAAGCTCGAGCCTCTCAGACAGTTTTCTGAACGCACAACTCGATCCTGAAATAAACTCCCCGCCGAACCATTTCGTCGACTGGAGGTTGGCCGCAGCCACGCGTCGCAGATCCGATTGAACCAGATCCTCGCCATATTCCTCCAAGACGGTAGAGGAGATATCGTATACGAAAAGGCGGGTGTTGGTCCAAAAGGCTAAATCGACTTTGGGGAGATCAAGCATAACAACATCATTGTCGATCAAGCTGACATAATCTCCAAACTCGCCGCTTGCGAGCCGGCGAATAGCATCAAGCTTGAAATGCGCGGCATAGAAGGGAATATTTTTAGGCACATCACGCGAAAAGCTTGCACCGATCGCGCTCTCGGGCGCGCCCAGACGCCTCAGCTGCGCATTTACATACGCGGGCTGGTTCGTCAGTATCTCGACATGCACCCCGTGTCGACTGCAACTTGCTATCAGGTTTGAGGCACATCCGATGTAAACATCCCTGTAAGGGAGCGCCCCCCTTCCCAAGCTCGAATGCTGAATCTGGTTCTCATCAAGATACAGGACCGTAAACATTCTAACATGACGGAAACATTCGTTTGACATCGGGGCCCCTGTACGTCTGCTGACGGAACAACGCCGCGATGGCTCTAATCACAGCCGCCGTGGCTCGCGGATAAGTGGTGTCGAATACTGCTGTCTATGATGGCTGCAAGGAAGTGAGATCACGGCGCGTCTGTCGATGAGAAGAGGGTATGATGGTGAAGGCGAGGATGGGGGCCGCGAACAGGATCATGTGTACCCACACCATTAAGATCCAGTCCGTCTTATGCGAAATCGCGTGCATAGCCGGTACGACGGAAAGGACATACACAAATTGCCCGGCAAACTCTCCGGCTTCTGCCGAGGTTAAAATGCACCGCATTAAATACGCCAACAAAAAGAACTTTACCGCGCCGAAATACCAGAAGGACTGAAAAGCGTCAGCAAGTCCCGTCTCGGTAGTTCCGAGGATAGGATTGTAGTCTCTCGCCAATGCCGGTAGCGGAACCATCAGACTAGATTTGAAATTTGTTCCGAGAAGCTGCGCTGGGACGAATGAGAACACCAACCGGTTCCAGTGCGACAAACCGTAATCGAACTGCATTGTTTCGTTCGTATGCCTAATCCTACTGATAGCATTCCTGAACTCGTCTCCGCCTCTCGCAAGGACAGTCGAGGTGTTGCCGATGAGGTCTATCTCGGACATCGCCTCAAAAGTAAAGCCACTACTGCCCTTGCTGATGGCTCGGTAGTCGCCGACACTGTTCATTAGCAGGGTCCCGAACAGAAGACTAAAAAGAACAGCCCATCTCGGAATGACGCGACCTCGATAGAACCACCATGCGAGAGCGAAGATCATGCAAACTTCGACAGTATCCGCGCGACTTCCACTCCGAAAGATCCTGTCAAAAATGAACGAAAGGTCAAAAGCAACAATACCCAGTGCCGCGAAGGAAAAGCGGCGCGCGAGACATAATGCGGAAATCGCAAGTCCATAAACGAGCAACCGGGAGAAGAAGACGAAGATTACTGGAGCCCCAGTCATCTGAACTGCGATCGTCAGCTCGCTCGGCAGCCGGCTTAGCACGAGATAGAAATAAGCCCCTGCTACCGAAAGCAACACGGCCGCAAAAAGAAGCCGTGTCTCGCTGAAGGTCCATTCAAGGATTACAGGCGGTCTAGGGTTTCTGGTCCATCCAAGCCAACACATCAGAAGGCAGATAATCATGAAAGCAACCGCCCTGACGAAAGCGAACTCTGTGACGAAATAGTCGTGAGCCAGCCCCGGAACCTGTACTAAGATAAACGCGAATGAGACTGCTCCCACATGGAAAGGAAATTCATAGATTCGTTCCTTTCCCGCCATACCCCACGCCAATAAGGCACAGACCGCAAAAAATAAAAATGCCGTCATCAAATCATTCATTGCAATATACCTTGATGACATAGAAACAATTTTGCGATTCTGTACTTGATGATACATGTAGCGTTGTCGACTTTCCATATATCGACTCGATTAGACCAATTGGAAACTATAAGCGGTTTTCGAGAAGGGGAAACGGGGTCAAAAGAGGTAGTACGTTGTATGAAAGGCGGAGAAGCGGCTGCTCTGCGGCTTGGCAAGAAGGCTGTTGGCAGGCCACTCACAGCCTATCAGACCAAGTTCGCTATCGGCACTTGATAGAAACAGAACCTTGAGATTGTAACCAGCGCCTAGGACGTGCGTTACTTCACTGGCAATGGAGAAGTTGTCCCCGGCGCCCTAGCCTATGGGGCGACCATGCAAAGCATGGACGTCAAGATCAATGGCGTAGCAAGATACACGCGCTATATATGAGGTTCGTACTTCCCTTCAGCTACCGCGCAAATCACTGCTCTCGCTTTCGCGAACACGCAGCTGCTTTGCTCCGGGCAAGGTCTTGAAGCTGGCACTGATCGTAGTAACCTTGAGTTCCTGCACGATCAATATGATGTAAACAGAACGTCCGAATTCTTAGTTTTCGTAGAGGCGACGATGACAGACGAGGAGCAGCAAATAGACGAGAATGCCGTAAGGCAAGCTGTGGTGCTCCTCAAAGCGATATGTCAACGACTAAAGGAGTTATCTGAGGAAGCGGCGGAGTTATGCCGGGATCCTCTTGACGAGGACTTAACTATCCACTGAGCTGACAACGATGCTTATAAGTCCAAGGTGTTGCGTTTGCGATACCGAACCAGCATAATACCACCCTGCGGCTGCCAAGACGGACTATAACTGCAGTAGAGGCTCGACGTGGCGGACTACGCTTTGGCGTGCGCCGAGCCTCATAACTCACTCTACACTCCGCCCCGTACCAATGAACAACAGTCTCGCGCTACGGGTTTAAAGGAAGTCTCATGGCTCAACATCAACGGCTGAACGTCGTATAGATTCGAGCATACTACGAGGTTGCCCGGTAAACCTGTCCAGTCTGCGTTGCTTAGGGATGGCCAGAAGGCTTGGCCTGACCTCAACGGTAGGCCAACTCTGACGCTTAATTTGACCGAAACATCGCGGAAGCGGCTCAACAGTCAACGGTGTCGTCAATTGTTGGGTCCGTTAAAATAATGTCGGATACTAGAGTAGTGTATATTCTAAAAACGCATAGTTCTCTACAGAAATTTTCCATTAGGATCATCTACATATTAAATAATGACGACGTAATATTTTACGCGCAGTTTTAATATACAATCTAAAATCAGTAAATTCATACTAGTAGAATATATTACAGATCTATTCTCGATATTACGCTGTATATGGAATGATTTGAAGAAATGGGCGTTCCAAAATCGAAAATAACGGCCTTAATATTCTATCGTAAACTTTTGTTAACCCATTTCGTCAATCTTTAGCGAAGAAGATCCGTCGGATATTTCTCTGTGGAAGCTAAGGTAATGGACTTCGGACGCATATGACATCCATTCGCGTAGCCGCTCCTCTCGTCATGCTCCTTCTCTCCGGCTGCGTGGTCGGACCGAACCATCAGGCCCCGGAAGTGTCCCTG
>NZ_FNWM01000013.1:0-5098 GCF_900108545.1 Rhizobium sp. NFR12
GCGAAGTCTCCACCGCCCAGGCAAGTCTGGCCCAGGCCGTACAGCAGATGGCGCAGGACTATGTCTCGCTCAACGTCGCACTCGGTGGCGGTTATAGGTTTCGACAGTTTACGCACGGTGAGTACTTGCTTGGCGGCTACACTACGGAGATTTATCCCAACACAACTGAGAATCCAACTTACGTAGGCGATGATGAGGCAACGGGGCTCGCGCCTAACCGGCTGCTCAACAGCACGATCTGAGATCTGTCGTATCCTGAGCGCGATCTTGGCCTGCCAGATGACGATTGAGGCGTCGCGATCGGACTATGATGCCGTCTAAGCCGTCCTACTTTCAGTCGTTAGCTTTTTAGCTGTCTCAATCGAAACGACAGCTCATCAGCCGCACCCTCCCCAACAAAACTTTGCTGAAACTCCCGTGGCGGCTTCCGTAGGAGCATCGACGTCTAGTGGCGCGACTGGGAATTCATAGTCGTTTTGGTAACGTCTTCAAATTGGCACGAAGTTGGTCCAGCGGGCTCGCAGCGGTTCTGATGAAAGCGTCTGAATCAGGTACTTTCCTCAAAGACGCTCTTAGCCTCAGGTACTTTAAACCAGGACCGCGAACTGGGCGGAATAGAATCCGCAACACTCCAATCGCGAAAACTTTGCAAACACCATCGGCATTGAAGTCTTGTCCGAGGATATAATTTATCTCGATCGTTACGCTGACATCGCGTCGGGCGCCGACCGACAGGCGATGCACTCCGCGTTTGAGACATTCTTATGATCGGTCGACGCCGCAATAAGCAATAGCCTGAAGACAGGCTTAAGGCCGAACGCGCCACAGTCCTCTTGCGTGAAAAAGCTCCTCGCTATGAAGCGTCGGTCCATACCCTTCAACTATCAAGCGAAAGCCAGCATTCGCTAAAGCCGGACCATAACGAACCTAGCCTACGCTTAGCGCAGAATGTCGTTGGCATCGGGTCCGGCACTTTCGGAATACGCGGCAGCGGTGGCAAGAGGAGAGCGTATCCTGCTTGCCGCGCGAAGACGGCTCATACCGACCCGAAACTCGAAGCTGTTAGTCTACAATTCTTCCGGGGTGTCGGCTATGCATCTCGGAATTGGTTCTAGTCACTGACGTCGCAGTCGTCGTCAGCTTCCGAAGTAGCCACAGATGGATCGAAGACCTTAGGAGAAGATCGGTATTGAATCGTTAAGATGCCTACATCGAAAACTGAAATTTACATCTCTCACATTGCTCAGAGTTCAGAACTGCTGCCCGCCAAGCACCAGATGAGCCGTTGATATAGCCTGATAGCGCTGATGTTTACTGACTATCCTATCAATAGAAAAACAAAACCCCCATGTAGATCATCGCAATCCACACGCAGACCGAAAAGACGAATGCAATCAACAATGCTTTAAGGCGATATGACATAAATTAAAGTAAGAGATTCTGGAATTTTCATCACCTTGCCACAAAGGCGTAAGACGTCATTCGACTGCGGTATTTGATTCGGAGTCGGACAATTTTACTACGCTACGCCAGGCCTCATGAAACCCGCAGCTATACTTCTAATGCGAAGATGAATGTATCGAGTGGCGTGGATGACAATCGCGTAGGGGCAATCTCCAATGTGGTCTTGCCGATGCTGGCTTGGACGATCTCGAACGAGCGCAAGCCGGTATTGCCGTTGGCCCGTACGGTGGTCGGCTCCGGCTGCTTTGGAACCGGGCGACGCTGTTGACGTGGATACGAAGTGGAAGCTTACGATACCGCGCCAGCATCAACCGGGCCGGAACAGCAACCTGATGTTCCTCTGACACAGGCATCCATCGGCCTGAGTGCACCGTGGCTTGCAAAATTGGCCGCTTACTCGATGAGAACTGAACGCTCTCGCTACCATAACGACAAGGCTGAATGCGGCTAAGACGTAACAAGATGTCTGCGCAACATACGTTCAGTCCGCGACTGGACCATGAGTACATTCCGAGCCTCCCGGCCGTCTATCGTTAAATGGTAGGAACTTAGCAGGCGATATCGTTCGCCGAAAATTCCTGGCCGGAGCCAACCGGCCTTTCTCATTCAACGTCTGGGACCATTGATGATCGAAGCCATGAAGCGGCCGTGGGCAATTGCGGCTACGGTGTGCATTATGGCCGGCATGGCCCTCTTTGCCTGGTACAAACTCAAGCCGAGCGATCTTCCGGACAACATTGCCAGCGGCAATGAACGGATCGAGGCGGTGGAGATCGACGTCTCTGCCCGGAGCGCCGGTCGCATCAAAGATATCGTCGTTGCGGAGGGCGAGTTCGTCACGGTAGGCCAGGTCATCGCCAACATGGACACATTGCAGATCAGAGCCGAGCGCCGCGAAGCGGAAGCGCAATCGCGACGGGCCGTCATCGGAGTCGACACGGCACGCAGTCAGGTCACGCAGCGAGAAGCAGAAACGGAAGCGGCCATCGCCGTCGTCGCGCAACGGGACGCCGAGCTCGATGCCGCAAACCGTCGTCTCGTCCGCTCGACGCAACTTTCCTGCAACGGCACCGTCTCGGCGCAAGTCTTCGACGACGATCGAGCCACCATGCACGCTGCAACAGCAACCGTCGCTGCGGCGAAGGCGCAGCTTGCGGCCACACAGGCGGCAATCAGCGCTGCAAACTCGCAGGTCGTCGATGCGCAGGCCGCGGTTGACGCTGCCTCTGCGACGATTGAGCGGATCGATGCGGACATCGATGACAGCGCCTTGAAATCGCCTATCCCAACCTTCGGGTCGAGATCATGATGGCGGATGAACGGCAAAACCTGGTCGTGAGCGGTGTCGATCTCGCGATCCGAACCGGCACACTTGCCGACTCGACATTCGGAGCCAGACGAATTGGCTCGCTTGAACGAATGGTCGTAGCATCGCCAAACTATCTTACCAGAAACGGCACCCCGGCTACCCCGGAGGAGCTCACCGCACATGACTGCATTCTCGGCTACGGCGCATTCGGTCCAGGAGGCTGGCGTTTCTGGCAGGGCGACACGCTGATCTCGGTTGATGTCCGCAGCAGACTTACGATCAACTCTGCCCCCGGAATTCTGTCAGCATGTGTTCAGGGATTGGGTTTGGCCGTATCATCCGAGGTTCCATCAATGCGTATGGTCACGGACGCACTGTGGGCTCGCGCTCGGGAACGCGATGCGGTGATCGGCGAGCTGTACCAGAATGCCACCAGCAACCGCCTAACCGCCACGCGGAGACCAGTCTACCTCCTAAGCCGGATGCTGGAATGCGGCGGACCCTACGCGATGAACGGAGAGGGTCGTTATAGCTGTACCAACCGCAAACACCGCCTGCCGATCGACGACCTTGGCGGTGAGCGATGCGGTAACAGCAAGACGATTACGCGCCATGAACTTGAAGACCGCGTCCTTAACTGCATCCCGGCGGCCTTCTACTCCATCGACATTTTCGAGCGTATTTCGCAAAGGATGATCGCCCATGAGGTCACTGTGCTAAAGCGCACGCCATCCCGCAAGGGCTCGTTGGAGGCCGAACTTGAGTCAATCAAAACAACCCAGAAGAGGCTGATGCAGCAGATCCAGGACCGGCACGCTGAAGGCCGGCCACGCCTTGTCATCCTCGACGACCAACTCGATGAACTGGAAGCAACGCGTGAGAAGCTGGTTTTGGAACTTGCCGGCATGGGTGCGCCGGCTGAGGATTATCAAGCGAAGATCGCAAAGCTGAAGCAGCAGTTCAATCCCACCAATGTCGAGGTTGCCATTCGTAAACTGCTCTTACTAGCCCGTGACAAAGGCAACGAAGAAGCCAAGCAGCATCTTATGCCGATCGTTCGCGATCTGATCCAGACCGTTGTGATCGGCAAGACACCAGGCCAGCAGCCGGCGAGTTTGCAGGTGCATGGCTCGATTGCCAACATCATGGCCTCGATGGAAGTCCTCGATCTGATGGAGCAGCAGTTCATCGCTGCGGCAGGCAACGATCTAATGGCGCGAATCGCGTCTGGCGAGATCGACACCGAGGAGAAACGCGAAAAGCTGCTCGGCCAGTATGCCGAGGAGCTTCGTCTTCTTTACCCCGAGTGGGAGAATTTACAAGTTTCAGTGGTTGCGGGGGCAGGATTTGAACCTGCGGCCTTCAGGTTATGAGCCTGACGAGCTACCGGGCTGCTCCACCCCGCGCCAAGCGAATTTGGCATTGCCAAATTTCGCGTCTGCGTAAACCGCGCTGCGGTTTACGTGTAGTGCCGGAGCAAATCCGAAGGATTTGTCTCCTGTGAGGGACGCACCGACTACGAGCCAGACGTCCCTTCGGCAATTCTAAACCCCAGCAACGACAAAAGGCCGCTTTGGGAGCGGCCCTTGGTTTGGCCAGGGGCCGATTGTTTTCGTGTATGAGAAGATTGTTTGATCCATCCTTATGGATGGCATTGCCTTTAATAGACCTGGCAGCGACCTACTCTCCCGCGTCTTAAGACGGAGTACCATTGGCGCAGGGGTGTTTCACGGCCGTGTTCGGAAAGGGAACGGGTGCAGCCACCCCGCAATGACCACCAGGTCGATTAAGGGCAATGTATGCGTGGCAACGGGCGACCATTGCAACGCTTTATCGAGAAGCTGGCGGAGGCGAACCCCCTTTTGTCTTAGTTGAACACGTCTTTGGTGCAACAAACCGGACGAACACTGACGTGTTCGCCGGGCCCGTCGCAAAGGCTTTCGCCTTCGCTCTGTCAGGACCAACGCTCCCGCGTTGGCCTTGAGATGAGCATAGTCAATGAGAACGATGAAGCCAATCGGGCTATTAGTAAGGCTAAGCTTCATGCATTACTGCACGTCCACACGCCTCCTATCAACGTGGTCGTCTTCCACGGCCCTGATAGGGAATACTCGTTTTCAGGTGGGTTTCCCGCTTAGATGCCTTCAGCGGTTATCCCTTCCATATATAGCTACCCTGCTATGCCGTTGGCACGACAACAGGTCCACCAGAGATATGTCCATCCCGGTCCTCTCGTACTAGGGACAGATCCTGTCAATATTCCTACACCCACGGCAGATAGGGACCGAACTGTCTCACGACGTTCTGAACCCAGCTCACGTACCG
>NZ_FNWM01000007.1:0-137121 GCF_900108545.1 Rhizobium sp. NFR12
ATGTCCTTATGGAACGCCTTACCGTCTGCCATCTTGTCCGACTTATAGTCCTGGCGCTCGTAATACTTGTTCGCCCGCTCGATGACGGGAGCCAGTTGCTGGTAGGTCTCGACATAGGCTGTCATGGCAGCGTCAAGCTCCGGCAGCTTTGGCTCTTCCTGAGCGGAAGCCAAGGCTTTGCCCGCCAACTCTCTCACGTCGTATAGAGAGTACATGCCATAGATGATGCGCTCCTTGCCGGTCGGGCCCTTCTTCATGTCGACCCAACTGTCGTAACGCTGTAGCGACTCGGACGCGCGCAGGGTTTGGTTGAGAAACTCGACGTACGTGTTCATCTTGCCCATCGCCGCGTCAGATACGGTGGCATCGGGTGGCGACTGGGCCTGTACGGGGGATGTCCCCAAAAGATATGGGACCGAACCCTGAAGGATCAGGACCAGAACCGAGGCGGTAACCGCCTTTGCGAGCGTCTTCATCGGATGCATTTCCCCATCGATCAGACAGCTATTTGTCGCGCTGGATCGCCAGATCAAGGCCAGGCTTGGATCGCGTCCATTCGAAGGACTGCGGCTTTGGTCAATGAGCCGCCAGCCTTCACGCCGCTGCTGTATCCGGCTCTGATACTCAAGCCTCTCAGCATGCCGCAGCACGAGACGGAGAGACGCAGCAAAATGGTCGCGTGTTGACTACCTCGCCAATTTTCACTATTCTGTATCTGTTCATTATACTGAACTTTTGAAGACAGAGGTTATCGTGAGCGGTCGTGGTGTCGAGCGTGTTTTGGATATGATCGAGTGGTTTGCGGCTTCACCGGAGGGCGCGAGCCTTTCAGAGATCGCGGCTGCACTTGCCATGCCCAAGTCGAGCGCGCTTCTCATGCTGCAATCGCTGGCCGAGCGCGGCTACATACACCGACTGGGCAGCGGTGAGTACCAACTCATCAGGCTCCCGGGTGAGATCTCTGCAGACGGTCCAAACTACGGGGCGCTGATTGCGCTTGTGTCACCTTATCTCTTGAATGCCGTCCAAGAGACGGGGGAGAGCGGGTTCATCGCCGTGCTGGAAGGTCCATCGATCCGCTATCTCAACAAAGTGCTACCCAAGCGAGAGATCCTTTACGATCGCGACATCGTGCCGACGCGTCCAGCACACAAGGTTGCGAGCGGCGTCGTTCTCTTGGCATCGGGCAGCGATGCGGATGTGGAAGCCTATGCGGAAGCGTCGTCCCTGTCCGAGGATGAGCAGTCGAAACTTCAAGAAGCCATCGCCAGTGCGCGCGCATCAGGTTTTTACGTCAATGAGATGGGTGTCGTTGAAGGTGCTGCCGGTGCTGCAGCGCCGATCATTGCTGCAAATGGCAAAGCCATCGCTGCTTTCAATATATCTGGCCCGCAAGGGCGCTTCATTCAAAATTCCGACCGCATCAGTCACGTGGTCAGGGAAACTGCAGTCGCGATTACCGAGGAGTTGGCGCGCCGCAGTCGTCGTTTATCCAAAGGGAGGTAAGGAATGAAATTTGTAACATTTTCGGCCGTGGCCGGGCTTTTGGCCGGCATTGCCGGTTTCGCGCAGGCTCAGGATGCCCCAGCCGGTTATCCCGCTGATTACTCGAAGATCATCGAAGGCTCGCGCTCCGAAAAGGGCCTGATGATCTATTCCAACATGGCCGACAACAACTGGCAGCCGCTCATCAAGGGCTTTAACGCAAAGTATCCTTGGGTGAAGATCGAGACTGTCGATCTGGGGTCAGGCACTGTCCATTCGCGCTGGGAAGCCGAAAAAGGCTCGAGCGCCCGCACCGCCGACGTGCTGGTCTCTGGCGCCAACGACCGCTGGGCATCCTACGGCAAAGACGGCCTGATGGAGGATTACAAGAGCCCCGAGATCGCCAAGCTCCCGGAATTCGCCCACCCCTATCCCGGCGTGAATGTGCTTTCCACCGATCCGCTGGTCATCACGTACAATGCCGCTCTTCTGCCGGAAGATCAGCGCCCGAAAGGTTTCGCCTCACTGGTTGAAGACGCCGTTGCCGATCCGGATACGTTCAAGGAAAAGATTACCACCTACGATGCGGCCCGCAACAGCTTCGGCCTTACTGCATGGTGGGCCTATATGGACAAGAAAGGTGAAGCCGGCTGGGCCGGACTTCGCAAGATCGGTCCGATGATCCGCGGCGAAACCTCGGGCGGTCCGATGAACGAGAAGATCGCCACCGGCGAATATCTCATGGGCATTGCCGTTTCCGGCATCACCATCTTCCCGCGCCTCGAACAGCCGGGTGGCGAAATCCTCGGCTTTGCCTTTCCAGACGACGGCACGATCATGATGCTGCGCGGCATGGGTATTCCGAAGGGCGCGGCTAATCCGAACTCAGCAAAACTCTTCGTCGATTATGCGCTGAGCCAGGATGGCCAGACTCAGGTCGGCAAGGGCGGTCTTGTGCCTTATCGCGAGGACGTTCCAGAGGACGAGGTTCGCTACACGTTTCAGAAGATAAGCGAAATCGTCGGCAAGGATAATGTGATCACGGCCGGTTTCGACCAGCGCTTGATTACGGAAGCCGGTCCCTTCGTCGCAAAGTGGAACGCTGCGATCGCCGGCAAGTAAGCCGAGCCAAAGGGCCGACTGGTCGTCGGCCCTTCCATCAACCCTGACAGGAAATATCGATGACGGATATCAGCCACCCCGGCACGGCCGGACGGGGGATAGACCGATCGCGTGCGATCTACTGGGGCGTTGCGGCGCTGACGACGATCCTCGTATTCGGTCCGATCACCCCGATTGTCTTCCAGGCCTTCCTCGACAAGCCGCTCTACGACGATACGGCTGTCATGACGGTCGGCAATTTCAGCCGCCTGTTTAGCGAACCGGGCATAGCCGGCGTCTTCTTCAACACCCTTTATTTCGGTGCGTTGACGATGGTCGTCGCGCAGGTCTTCGGTGCTGTCATGGCGGTGCTCGTCGGTCGTACCAACCTGCCGGGTCGCAAGTGGCTGGGCGAGATCTTTATCTGGCCGCTGTTCGTCTCGAACCTCGTCATCGCCTTCGGCTGGTTCACCATGTACGGACCGTCAGGCTTCATGACGCTGGCGGCGAAAACCTATCTCGGCGGTGCGCCTTGGAATCTCTACAGTGTCACTGGCATGGGTATCGTCGCAGGTCTCAGCCAGGCGCCGCTCACCTATCTCATGTGTCTTGCCGCCGTCACAAAGGCCGACCCGCTGCTCGAAGATGCGGCGCGCTCGACCGGAGCTGGTCCCTTCCGAGCCCTGTTTTCGGTCACCATCCCAATGATCCGTCCCGCGATCATCTATTCGGCCGTGCTGAACTTCGTCGTTGGCATCGAGATGTTGGCCATCCCGCTGCTGTTCGGCGGTCCGTCTGGAATTCAGACGGTCACGACCTTTCTCTATAACGCCGGCATCAACGCTGCGGTACGGCCAGAATACGGAATTGTGGGCGCGGCTGCCGTCATCCTACTGGTCGTCGTTGCCTTGCTTGTCTGGTTACAGGGCTTTCTGATGAAAGGCGCTGGCCGCTTCGTCACCGTGCGCGGCAAGGCAAGCCGTCCCTCGACGCTCGATCTCGGTGCCTGGCGCTGGCCGGCGTTCCTGTTCGTCTTCGCATTCGCATTCCTGACGATCATTTCAATCTTCGGAGGCATTTTTCTACGCTCGGCGGTGAGCTTCCTCACACCGCTCATACCAGTCTGGAAGGTGTTGACGACCGCCAATTTCGAGCAGGTTCTTGGCTCGGCCACCTACGTGCGCTCGATCGTCAATTCCGTTCTGGTCGCGACGATCGGTGCTGCGATCGGCACATTCTTCATTCTGGTCATCGCGTTGGTCGCCCGCCGGTCTGATTTCAAGCATAGCCGGGCGCTAGAATATATCGCGCTCTTCCCGCGCGCGCTTCCCGGCATCATCGCGGGTCTCGGGTTCTTCTACGCAGTTATCTGGCTGCCCGGAGCAGACGTCATCCGCGGCACGATCGCGGTGCTGATCCTTGCTTTCATGATCCGCTATATTCCGGTCGGCTTTGGTGCCATCGCGCCGGCGCTTGCTCAGGTCGGTGAGGAACTCGACCGCGGTGCGCGCATTTCCGGCGCCGACTGGTGGACGACCGTGACACGCATCATTGTGCCGATCCTCAAGCCCGCGCTGTTCAGCTGCTATGCGTTGCTGTTCATCCACTTCTTCAAGGAATACGTGACGGCGGCCTTCCTCTATCAACCGGGGTCCGAAATCATCGGCACCACCATGCTGCAGCTTGTCGCTCAAGGTGACAACGGCCCGGTCTCCGCCCTCGCAACCATACAAGTCGTCATTACCGCCGCGTTCGTGATCATCGCTCGCCGCGTCATGGGAGCCAAAATCTATGGCTGATCTCGTCCTTCAGAACCTGACCATCAAGTACGGCGCCGTCACGGCTGTCGATAACCTCAACATCCATGTTCAATCCGGAGAGTTTCTGACGTTGCTCGGGCCGTCCGGCTGCGGCAAGTCGACCTCGCTGTTCGCGGTCGCCGGTCTCAACCATGCTACGTCGGGAACGATCCGCATCGGCGACCGAATCCTGTTCGATGGCAACGCCAAAAACACGGTACCGCCGGAGAAGCGCAATATCGGTCTGGTATTCCAGTCCTACGCACTGTGGCCACACAAGACCGTTGCCGAGAACCTCGCTTTTCCTCTGACGCTCCGAAAGATTGGAAGAGCCGAGCGTGACGAGCGCATCCGGGAATCGCTCGGCCTCGTGGAAATGCTTCCCTATGCGGACCGCTTTCCGTTCGAACTTTCCGGTGGCCAGCAGCAGCGCGTCGCACTTGCTCGAGCCCTCGTCTACCGCCCGCCGCTTCTGCTCCTCGACGAGCCGCTTTCCAACCTCGATGCCAAACTGCGCGAGCGTGCCCGCGTCTGGCTCCGAGAGCTGCAGGAACGATTGAAGGTCACCACCATCTACGTCACCCACGACCAGGCAGAGGCACTGGCCGTTTCCGACCGGATTGCGGTGATGAGCATGGGACGGATGCGCCAGCTCGGCACGCCGCGCGAAATCTACGAGCGACCAGCCGACAGCTTTGTCGCGGACTTTATTGGCTCGTCTAACTTTTTCGACGGAACGATGGTCGAGAACGGTGCCGACAAAGCCCGCATCCGCTTGGCCGATGGCAGCGAGCTCGTCACGCCCCCCGGTGCCGCAGGCAAGGACGGTTCCGTCGTCGTTGCCATCCGCCCTGAAAAGATCGAGCTCACGAGCGAGGCCGGCCCGAACACGATGCGGGTGTCGATCGATCAGCGGACCTATCTCGGCTCGGTCTGGCAATATGCGGTCCGGTCGGGCCCGATCGAGTTCCGGGTTCAGACGCCTTCAGAGCTGAAGCAGGATTCGATCCTCGTGCGCATTCCTCAGGAACATTGCGCCGTCTTCCCCGACAAGCCCGGCGCGAATTGAGGTTTTCATGGCAGAGACGAAAACAACCGTCCGGTTTCAGCCGGAACAAAAGGGCCCGCTGCACGGTATCCGGGTCATTGACCTCAGCCGCGTGGTTGCCGGAAACATGCTGTCGCTGCAGCTCGGCGATTTCGGCGCCGACGTCGTCAAGGTGGAGCCGCCACAGGGTGATGCGCTGCGCGAATGGCGCGACCATGGCCATTCGCTTCACTGGAAAACCTATGGCCGAAACAAGCGCTCGATCGCGCTCAACCTGCGGCAGCCGCAGGCGCTGAGAACCCTGAAGAAGCTGCTGGAAACGGCGGATGTTTTCATCGAAAACTTTCGGCCGGGCACGCTGGAGGAAATGGGGCTTTCGCCGCAAAGCCTCCTGGAAATCAACCCGGGGCTTATCATCGTGCGGATCTCGGGCTTTGGCCAGACCGGCCCCTATGCCAAGCTGCCCGGCTTCGGCACGTTGGTCGAGGCGATGAGCGGCTTTGCCTCGCGCACCGGTTTTCCGGATCGCGAACCGGTACTGCCACCTCTGGCGCTGGCGGACATGATCTCAGGACTGACGGGTGCCAATGCCGTAATGATGGCGCTGTTTGCCCGCGAACGCGGTGACGCCGAGGGTCAGGTGATCGATCTTTCCCTGCTGGAGCCGATCTTCGCCTCGCTTGGGCCGGAAGCATCGATCTATAGCGTCACTGGCAAGGTCAAGCAGCGCTCCGGCTCAGGCTCCAATACGGTCTCACCGCGCAACGTCTATCTGTGCAGCGACGGCAAATATGTGGCGCTTTCGGGATCGACCCAGGTCATCGCGATGCGGATTTTCGACATTGTCGGCCGCCCGGAGATGAAGGACGATCCGCGGTTTTCGACCAATGTCGAACGTGTCCGCCATCGTGAGCTGGTGGATGAAGCACTCGGCGCGTGGTTCGTCACCCGCACCCGCGACGATGCGTTGAAAGCCATGCGTGCCGCTGGCGCAACCGTTGGTCCGGTCTATGACATTGCCGATATCAGCACAGACCCGCATTTTGCCGAGCGAGAAATCGTCGTGGATGTGGAAGATGCCGATCTCGGCAGCATTCCGCAACACAACATTTTTCCGCGCTTCTCGACGACTCCAGGGGGCTTTCGTCATCCGGCACCGGGCATCGGAGAACAGACCGAAGAAATCCTTGCCGAGATCGGCATGACCTTGGCTGACCTGGAGGACAAGGCATGATCTCGTCACTCCTCTACGTACCGGGCAACGCGCCCCGTTTTCTGGAAAAGGCCGGTCAGCGCGGGGCCGATGCCGTTATCGTCGATCTTGAAGATGCCTTACCCGAGGCAGCCAAGACCGAAGCCCGAGATGGATTGGCGAGATGGGTACCGGCGATCAAGAAGGCCGGCGGCCGGGTGTTCGTGCGCGTCAACCACTCCGAGCGGCTGATCGAGGACGCGATCGCCGCGACGCAAGCCGGTGCCGACGGACTTTACGTCCCGAAGGTCTGCAGCCCCGATGTTCTCGTCCGTTTGGCGAAGAGCCTCGAAAACCACGAAAAGGATCGCTCGCCGATCGCCTTCGTGCCGCTGATAGAGGACATGCAGGGCCTGTTCGAGGTTCGGTCCATTGCCAAGGGGCCGCGCGTCATGGCCCTTGCCTGCGGCGGCGAGGATCTTGCGACCGCCATGGATGCGAAGCCGACGCCGGAGGTGCTGCGTTATCCCAAGCTCATGATCCATTACGCGGCCAAGGAGGCCGGCGTGCTGTCTCTCGGGCTTCTCAGAACCATCGCGGATTTCGCCGACAAGGAGGCCCTTCGCGCCGCCGTACTGGAGGCGCGTGACTTCGGTTTTGACGGGGCAAGCTGCATTCACCCTTCCGTCGTTCCTATCCTCAACGAAGGTTTCGCGCCAAGTCCGCAGGAGGTCGCCTGGGCGCTGAAAGTCGTTGCCGCTAACGAGAGAGAGGCGACCGCTGGACGAGGCGCCTTCATGCTGGACGGCAAGTTTATCGACGCGCCGATCGTCACGCGCGCCGAAAATCTAATTCGCAAATCGCAGAAAGGACGCGCTAGCTGATGATCCATGACATCATCCAAGGGGTCGAGCACGGCATGCGTGGCCGACGCATCCTTGTGAGCCACAACCAGATCGCTGAAAAGGCGATCAGACTGTTGAATGCGCATGATATCGACGTGTTCTTCTCGCCACCCTACGATCCGTCCGATGTGGTGGCCAAGCGCGCCGCCGATCTCAAGATTGACGGACTGATGGTGCGCCAAGGCCGCATCGACGAAGCGGTGATTTCCGCTTCTCCCAATCTCAAGGTCATCGCCAAGCATGGCGTCGGTGTCGACAATGTCGATATCATCGCCGCCGCCAAGCTTGGCATCCCCGTGCTTCGGGCGATGGGCTCGAATTCGCGTGCCGTCGCCGAGCACACGATCGCGCTGGTGCTCAGTCTGATCAAGGAAATACTGCCGCTCGATCGCGCCGTGAAAAGCGGTGAATGGCCGAAGCCGACATTTATCGGCAAGGATTTCCTAGGCGCCACGATAGGTCTTGTCGGTTACGGCGGGATCGGTCGCGAGACGGCACGCATGGCCGAATCTCTTGGCATGGAAGTCGTGGTCTATGACCCTTTCGCGCCGGACGCAGCAGAAGCCGATGGTTTCGCAACTTCAGACGATATCGACGCCATGCTGCCGGCGCTGGACATTCTCAGCATTCACTGCCCGCTGACCGCGGCAACACGCGATCTGATCGACGCGAGGAGGCTCGCAATGATGAAGAATTCCGCGGTTCTGGTGAACACGGCACGCGGCGGCATTGTCAACGAAGCGGCACTTGCAGAGGCTCTTGCCGCTGGGACTGTCGCAGGCGCCGCTCTCGACAGTTTCGCCACCGAGCCGCCGGCGGCCGACAACCCGCTCTGGACCTTCAACACGCTGATCGCAACGCCACACATCGGCGGTGTCACATATGGCTCCGCCGATGCGATGGCGATCATCGCCGCGCATCACATTATCAGCGTTCTCGACGGCAATGCGCCGGACGAACGCTCGATTGCACGCCCAACCGAACTTTCTGCTTGAGGTATTCATGACGTACGGATTTCGCATCAAACTAAACTGGGACCGCGTCGAGCCGGCGCTTGTCCAGTCCTTCCGAAGCCTTCCCGTTGCCAATGTGAGCGATTCTATGTCGCGCATCTGTGCGCTCGGCACAGGATTGCGGCCGATGCATAAGTCGGGCAACCTTGCAGGTCCGGCGCTGACCGTCCGGACCCGGCCGGGTGACAACCTGATGCTGCACAAGGCAATCGACATGGCTCAGCCAGGCGACGTAATCGTCGTTGATGCTGCCGCGGATTTGGCCAATTCGTTGATGGGCGAGCTGATGCTTGCCCATGCCATCCGGCGCGGCGTGGCCGGCTTCGTGCTGAACGGCGCCATCCGCGACGCCGAAGCCTTTTTGGAACGGAACATTCCAACTTTCGCCGTCGGCGTGACCCATCGAGGCCCCTATCGCACCGGCCCTGGAGAAATCGGTCTTCCGATTGCGATCAACGGCACCGTCATAGAACCGGGCGACCTAATCCTTGGCGATCTCGACGGCGTCGTCAGCGTGCCGAAGGTCGATGCGCATGATATTTTGACGGCCACGATCAAGAAGCACGACGCCGAAACCAAGCAGATGGCCGAGACCGAAGCTGGTACAGTCAACCGCGACTGGGTTGACAAGGTACTGAAGGAAGCCGGCTGCGAGTATATCGAGTGATGTGACGGAGCCATGGAGACAAGCGCGCCGGTCCGTGCCGGTCGGCCGCCGGAAAATCCCGCCCTCACTTTCCAACTATCGGCGCTTCTTGCGCCATGGCGCGTCCTTCTGCCAGTCGCCGGCCATGATGCTCCCGTATGGGATGACCTCGTCGACAATTTCGGCAAGGCCGTAATGTTCGATCTGCGACCGGACATTGGCGGCGTTCTTGTAGGCGCTCGGCAGCTCCGAAATATCGGGCGTGCCGGAGAAGAAGCGGGCGTCGAGGCCCGACGTCTCCCTCTCCATGACAGCCGCGATGTTATTCGGGCTGAGACCCCGGTTATCGGCGCCGAATTCCTCGCCGAGGCGACGTATATGCGCCGTACGCGAGAAATTGCGGCCGGCGCCATGCGGCGAGAAGCCGAGGCCATGGGGCGCATTCGAGCCGCGCACGATCAGGATCGGTTCGGCCATGTTGAGCGGGATGATCGTCAGATCGGTCGCGTCGTCCGCCCAGTTGTCGAAAGCTGGCGTGGCACCCTTACCATGGTAGAACAAACCGTCGGACTTGCGGAATACGAAGTTATGCTCGTTCCAAAAACGGTCGCTCACCTTCGCCGCCAGCTTTTCTGCCGTCATGTCATGGATGGCGTAGTGGTTTTCCTTCGTCCACTGGCGGATCGTCTGTAATGCCGACCAGTACATTTCCCCCTCTTCGCTCTCGGCCGGAATCCAGGCATTCTCCCGATGCGTTTCGGGCGAAAGCACTTCCCTGAACCGGTTGGCGATCTTCATGCCGCGATCATACAGTCGTGCGCCAGGAGCGCGCGACCCGTGATGGGTAACGAGCGCCGTCTCGCCGGTTGATTTCATCTGGCCGACATAGGCGAAATGATTGCCGTCGCCCTGCGTGGCGAATTGATCGATGCCCACACTGAGGATTTCCCTCAGCAAAGGGTTTGCGTGGAACGCCGACAATGTCGTCTCGGAAGGCTTGATCTGGGCGCCGCGCGGACGTCCGCCCGGACCGAAATGCGTCACCGCGTGGACGGCATCGAGCAAGGCCTTGGGCTCGATACCCGGGAAGATCGAGATCGCCATCGAGCAGCAGATATCGGCCGAATGCATGCCGGGGTGGATCGCTTCCGACGCCACCACGCCGCCAACCGGGATCGTGCCGACCGGGCCGGCGGGACAGGCGTCGGGCATGATCGCGGCTGCACGCACGACCGGCGTTCGGCAAAGCTCGCGCATCGTCGCACTCACCTTCTCGATATTGTCCTGTTCGAACGCGTTTTCGGCACGGATGTTCATATGGATCAGCACGTCATTTTGCGCCTTAAGCGGCAGGGTCGGCCCCGGCTGATAACCGCGGGCAACCGCCAGCGCATCGGTCGTAGAGCCGCCATCGCTCAGCACCCGGTTGGCCGCTTCCAGCGCATCTCGAAACCACTTGCCCTGGCTCATGCCGGCATCGATCAAGTCCTGTCCGCTCATTACCTCTGTCATTGTCTTCTCTGCGTTTGCAGTCCTTCTGGTTCACTTCAATTTCGTCACGCCACCTAGCCGACAAGCATTTGCAGGAGATCGCTCACCGCACGCATTCCATGGTCATGGCGCGATGCGGCCCCTGTAGTCTCCGGCGGCATTCGCCCAGGATCTTCTCGTCACCCCGGCGACGAGTTTTGACAGGACAGTTGTCTGAGCTACGCGTTACCTCACGGTAACCGGGATGAATCGAACACCCGACCTTCCCGCCGAAGATCGGCGGGCTGCTCTTTCCATGTAGTCCTGCCGGCATTCGCCGGGCATTTCGTTCCTTCAATTCCGCCGGCAACAAGGGTGGCGGGACAGTATTCTCTGAGCTACGCACTCCCTTCGGGAACGCGGGATGATTTGAACATCCGACACACCGACCGGAAACCGGGCGGCTGCTCTACCTGTAGTCCTGCCGGCATTTGCCGGGTCGTAGTCGCAGCGGCGACAAGTGTGGACGAAACCGGATGGTCCCGCTCATGCCAGAGAGCGTGTGCCAAGGAGGAGTCGAACCTGCCAGACCATCCAACGGTGCTGTAGTTTCGTCCGGCATTCGCCGCTGCAATTCACGTCAGAATGACAATCACCCGGAAACGTCCCGCCGGTCCTCCACGATGGGAGACGACGGCGGAGCAGGCTTCGAACCTGCAACTCCATTCGCGGAGCACCAATATCGTTTCCGGGCATTTGCCTCAGTCATCATGGCGACCAGTATTCGAGGAAACATCCGCTACCATTTGAGGTCGTGACTTCCCCTGCAGGGTTTGAACCTGCCGCGGCTGGTGTAGTTTCCTTTGCATTCGCCATGTCATTCGTCCGTGACGACGAGGTGTGGAGAAACGCCCTGCTCTATCCGCTGAGCTACGGGTCCACAAATTGGAGGACCCGGCGGGACTCGAACCCGCGACCTGGAGGGTGACAGCCTGTAGTTTCTCCGGCATTCGTCACGGTCTCCGCGCCGTTCACACCGGCGCGGAGGTATTGCTTTTGGCGTCAGAGTTCGATCGCCTCGATGGTTTTCACCCAGCTGTCTGCTCCCTTCGGATTGGCCGCGAAGGACGTGATGACCTCATAGACGGCATCCGAGAAGCCGCCGATGTTGAGTACGTCGTCGCGCGTCGGTGCCTGCGTTGTCGCATAGGGCTGGATATCGAGGCAGACCAGCTTTGCAGCCGGGTTGATCCTCTTGATCTTAGCCCACTCCGTCATCACACCTGTCGGCTGGCCGCTCTTGTCCACATCCACCCAGGACTGGTTGTCCGAGATAAACACGACGAGATCGACCTTCGCCTTCTCGTCTGCGAGCTTGCGCAGCGGCGCGGAACAGTTCGTTCGGCCGCCGCCGACTGCGGCCAGCTTCGTGGCATTGGTCATCACTGAATCCCGACGGTTGAGCGAGATGCTCACGACGTCATTCTCGAACGGCAGCACCCGTGCCTTTGGGTTGCGCTGCAGGAACGCCGCGGTCATCAGACCGGCGACATCAATGCAGCGAACCGCTGATGTCGCGCCCTTGCGGAAACCGGTCACAGGCGAGCCCATGGAGCCGGAAACGTCCGGGCAGAGCACCACATTGCCGGCAAGCGACGGCACGTTGGAGATCGCAACATCCATCGCGGCCTGCAGCGCATTGCGCACGACATCAGGAACCTGGCCACTGACCGTCTTCCACGCCATCATCAGTTGATAGGGGAAGACCTTGGCCTTGCGAACCTCGTCCGGATCGGCCAACCGCGCAGCTAGCGCTTCGGCAAACCCTTCGACGTCGAACACGCCGTTGCGTGCGAAGGTGTTGAGGTTCTGCCGCACCATCTGCCAGCCGCCCTTTTCGGCGATCTCGACCCAATGCTCCCGCGTCAGCGGCAGAGAGGTCAGCATCTGGAACGGCACGTCCGGCACACGACCCGTCTGGTCGCGACGGAAGGCTTCCAGCGCCTTGACCAGGTCCGGCAATGCCGCATAGTCGTGCGGCTTGCCGATCGCCCAGGCATAGAGCGCCTTGCGTTCTTCCGACGCCGGCTTCGGGTGTACCATGCGGATCACGTCGGCGAGCGAAGGATCGTTGCCGACCAACGCTCGCAGGATCTGCTCGGTGCTTGCCCGTTCCAGCCATGCCTGCACCAGCTTCTTCGGCCGCGTGCCGAGCGACTTGCGTCCGGTGGCACCCGACCGCATCACCTGGACGAAACCACGCAGCATCTTGCCGCTCCTGATCACGCGCGGAAACGCACGGGCAAACGCCTCGCTCTGGAGACCGGACAACATGGCCAGCAGGGTGACCGGCATGTCCTTCATGTGGCCTTTGTCGGCAGCATGGATAGCCACCTTGGCCAGGAACTCCGGCTCGACCTGAAGCGCAAGCGCCTTGACCGCCTCCAACTGATCGGCACCATCCGCATAGAAGGTTCCGTTGAACGTGCCCGTCACGGCATACTGCGCCAGCGCTTCGCGCGGCGTCAGTGTGTAAGCCGGCGCAGCTTCGTGGTTTTTCGTGTCCGTGCCCGGAAGCAGTTTTCCGAGATAGGTTTTGAAGATCGCCTTGTTGACCATGACAGCACCTTTTCGTTGGTTCATGCCAGATACAATTCAAGACGCGTGCCAGTTTCCGGAATCCGTCTTTATTTCCAATAAATTCCTTCTAGGTACCTGTTATTGCGATATAAAAAATATTATCGATTAGAAGAAGATCCAATTTAAGGACACTTAGCTACCCAATAATGTATACCAAATGATCGTTCATTATAGAAACGGATAAGTCATGAAGCGGCGTGTTGCCATCAGCATACTGGGAACCACCCTGGACATGGGGAAATGGGACAACCGCTGGAGCCGCTGGCGACCCAATGTCGGGCTCTGCCAGCAAACCGGCCTGTTTATCGATCGGTTGGAACTCATCCATGACAATCATGCCAGCGCGCTAGCCAATCGGATCACCGCTGATATTGCGACAGTATCGCCGGCAACGGAGGTCCGAAGCAATGTCATCAACTTTCGTGATCCGTGGGATTTTTCAGAGGTCTACACAAATCTTCGGGATTTTTCCCGCGGCTACCAGTTTGATCCAGACACGGAGGAATATCTCGTCAACATTACTACCGGCACGCACGTAGCGCAGATCTGCTGGTTCCTGTTGACCGAGGCCCGCATCATTCCCGGCCAATTGCTGCAACTTTCGCCGCCACGCGACCGCGAACCGGACCAGGACTTCGCCGGCACGCACAGGATCATCGACCTAGACCTCTCGCGTTACGACGAGATCGCCAAGCGCTTCGCCTCCGAGCGTGAAGATGCCGCCTCGTTTCTGAAATCAGGGATTTCGACCCGCAACGCCGCCTTCAACCGGATGATCGACGAGATCGAGAAGGTGGTCATTCGCTCGAAAGCACCTGTTCTGCTGACCGGTCCGACGGGGGCGGGCAAATCCCAGCTTGCCCGCAGGATCTACGAACTCAAGAAGAGCCAGCGCAAGGTGAGCGGCCCTTTCATTGAGGTCAACTGCGCGACCCTGCGCGGCGACCAGGCGATGTCGACTCTCTTCGGCCACGTGAAAGGTGCATTTACGGGGGCCGCCGGTGAGCGTTCCGGATTGCTGAGGTCAGCGGACAAGGGCGTATTGTTTCTCGACGAGATCGGCGAACTGGGCATCGACGAGCAGGCCATGTGCCTGCGCGCAATCGAAGAGAAACGTTTCCTCCCCGTTGGCGCCGATCGGGAAGTTTCCGCCGATTTCCAGCTTCTAGCCGGCACGAATCGCGAGCTTGGCGAAGATGTGCGGAGGGGCAAGTTCCGGGAGGATCTCTACGCCCGCCTGAATCTCTGGACCTTCCAGTTGCCGGCCCTCCGAGAGCGCAAGGAGGACATCGAGCCCAATCTTGATTTCGAATTGAAGCGCTACCTGGAACGCGAAGGCGAAAACATCACCTTTAACAAGGAAGCACGCGAGCGTTACCTCAGCTTCGCAACCGGTCCGCATGGCGTCTGGAGCGCCAACTTCCGCGACCTGTCGGCCTCCATCACCCGCATGGCGACGTTGGCGCCCCACGGTCGGATCACCACGGACGTCGTCGATGACGAGGTTCGGCGGTTGAACACCTTTTGGCGCGCGTCATCAGACGGTCACGCGGCCGATACACTGATCGAGGAGTTCCTGGGTTCCGAAGCGGCCGCGTGCCTGGATCGCTTCGATGCAACCCAGCTTTCCGAAGTCATCCGCACCTGCAGGGAACACCCAACTGCGAGCGCCGCCGGCCGGGCCCTTTTCGCCAACTCGCGACTGGATAAGAAGAGCAGCAACGACGCGGATCGCCTCGTAAAATATCTGGCGCGGTTCAACCTGAAGTTCGATGACGTGCGAAAACGAGGCTAGCCGATCATTGGTGAGAACATGTTGCGGCGTGAGTGTGGCGTTTGATGAGAGCGCATCTTCGAAACAAAAACAGTGCCTCTTTAAAGCCGTTGGGAAAGTGCTGCAAACCCGAAGGCCAACCATGGCGGAGAGGGTGGGATTCGAACCCACGATACGGTTGCCCGTATGCCGCATTTCGAGTGCGGTGCTTTCGACCACTCAGCCACCTCTCCGCTTTGCTGGTCGGCGCATTTGATGCGCGGCTGTCTCATAGCGGCGAAAAATCGGGCTGGCAAGGGGTGAAATGCAAGTCTTCATATCCTTTCACCTTGACAGTTTTTAGGGCCTCGCGTAAGGCCGGACGCGTCGAAGTGTGGAAAAATGTCCAGATCAGACGTTGCGCGCCAAGGCGCGCAGAAAATCACCGGCAGATGCGTTCTGGAAGATCCTTCTTTCGCAACCCTGCTAAAGCCCGACTGAGAAAAAGACGGCCGTCCCTTTGGGGATAGAGCCGGAACGAACATGAAAGGATAACCAATGTTCGCAGTCATCAAGACCGGCGGTAAACAGTACCGCGTGGCCGCCAACGACGTGCTCACCATCGAAAAGCTGGAAGCAGACGCTGGCGCAATCGTAGAATTCAACGAAATCCTGGTCATCGGCGTCGGCGCCGATGCCAAGTTCGGCGCTCCCTTCGTTTCGGGTGCGACGGTCAAGGCTGAAGTTGTAGAGCATAACCGTGGCAAGAAGGTTCTTTCCTTCAAGAAGCGTCGCCGCCAGAATTCCAAGCGTATTCGCGGTCATCGCCAGCATCACACGGTCGTCCGCATCACGGACATCCTCGGCTAATCCAGGTTTTCGAAAGTTAAA
Organism: Rhizobium sp. NFR12; assembly: GCF_900108545.1. Taxonomy (NCBI): domain Bacteria; kingdom Pseudomonadati; phylum Pseudomonadota; class Alphaproteobacteria; order Hyphomicrobiales; family Rhizobiaceae; genus Rhizobium; species Rhizobium sp. NFR12. Next base: position 15,944 of record NZ_FNWM01000007.1, read on the forward strand.
GGAGAACACCAATGGCACATAAAAAAGCTGGCGGCTCGTCGCGTAACGGTCGCGATTCTCAGTCCAAGCGCCTTGGCGTGAAGAAGTTCGGTGGCGAAGTCGTCATTCCGGGCAACATTATCGTGCGTCAGCGCGGCACGCAGTGGCATCCGGGCGCCAATGTCGGCATCGGCACAGACCACACGATCTTCGCACTGACGGCAGGCAACGTGAATTACCGTACGCGCGCTAATGGCCGCGTATACGTGTCCGTTATGCCGAAAGCCGAAGCCGCAGAATAAAGCCGGCAAGCGTTAAGCAACCGGCGTCTCATCGACCCGGTTGAACGTTTGAAGGTTCAGTCAAAGAAAAGGGGAGATGGGGCGCTACCCATCTTCCCTTTTTCTTTTATCCCTCAAAGGAGACTGAACCATGCAAGGCGAATTAGTAAGGGCTGGCCAATTACGGCCGCCGGAAACCAGACCAGAGGAACGGCTCAGGCCGGACCGGCTGAGAAGCGATTGCCCCGTCTTACTGTCGCAGAGCCTTGTTCTGCGCGCACCGCACGAAGACGATATTGACGCACTTGCCCATCTCGCCAACAATGCGAACATTGCGACCATGGTGTCGCGCATGCCGCATCCCTACACGTCTAAAGACGCGGCCGATTTCGTGCGACGCACGAATGCGGGCGAGATTGGCAAATGCGTTTATGCCGTGACCCGAGCTGACAACGGCCAGTTTCTCGGCTGCTGCGCACTCGAACCGCAGATCGACGAACGAACCCTCGAAATCGGCTACTGGCTGGGCGAACCCCACTGGAACAAGGGCTATGCTACGGAAGCAGCCCACGCGCTGATCGACATGGCATTCCGCACCCGCAGCCATATCGAGCACATCGATGCCCGTTGCCGGGTCACCAACATCGCGTCGAAGCGGGTGATCCAGAAATGTGGCTTCCAGTTCCAGGGCACAGGCATGATCGAATGCCTGGCCTTGAGCGGAATGGTTGCCGTCGAATGGTTCCGGCTGGACCGCAAGACATGGATGTCGCTCAGAAGCTGGGGAGAACTGAGATGAACGCCGCCGTACTGGAAAAGACGAAGGCGGTCCGCACTCAGCCTGGCCCCTGCCCTGAAATCGTCACGCAGCGCCTGACGCTTCGCCCGCACCGCCTGTCGGATGCGTCAGCGATTGCCGAAACGCTTTCCGATTTCAAGGTCAGCCGCATGCTGTCGCGTGTTCCGCAGCCTTATGACCGTCAGGATGCGCTCGACTGGCTGGTGCCGCAAACTTCGGGCATCCTGCCGAACTGGCAGCTGGCGATCACCACCGGCGACGATGTGCATATCGGCGTTGTCGGCCTGGAACTCAGGCACGGCCGCTGGCATCTCGGTTACTGGCTGAACCGCCTCTATTGGGATCGCGGCTATATGAGCGAGGCAGCGTCGGGGGTCCTCGACCGCTTCTTCCGCCGCATGCCGGACACTGTCGTCCATTCGGGCGCGTTTGCCGACAATCTCGGTTCGCTCAATGTGCAGACAAAGCTCGGCTTCCGCATCACAGGCGCAAGCGATGTGTTCAACCGCGCCCGCAATGTCATGGTGCCGCATATCGAGACGGAGCTTGCCCCGGAGGATTTCCGGCTTCTGGCCCCCGCTCCCCGGCATGATCGGGCCTGATCATGCCTTGATCACGATCGGCCCCGGCGGATGCCTTGTCCGCCGGGGCCGTTTTCAGCGCATTCTGTCGATAGGCTTTGACCTAAAGCCTGTCGGACGGTATCGAAAACCTTAAGTACGTCCCGCCGGAGAGCGGGAGCGACCAAGAACAGGACTACCAGACCGATGAAATTTCTCGACGAAGCAAAAGTCTATATCCGCTCCGGTGACGGCGGCGCGGGCGCAGTTTCGTTCCGACGGGAAAAGTTCGTCGAATTCGGTGGACCTGATGGTGGCGATGGCGGCCGTGGTGGCGACGTGTGGGTCGAAGCCGTCAACGGCCTCAACACGCTGATCGATTTCCGTTTCCAGCAGCATTACAAGGCAAAGGTCGGCATCCACGGCATGGGCCGCAACCGCACCGGCGCCAATGGCGACAGTGTCACGCTCAAGGTTCCGGTCGGCACGCAGATCTTCGAGGAAGACAACGAAACGCTGATCATCGACATGACCAAGGAGGGTCAGCGGTTCAGGCTTGCCAAGGGCGGCAATGGCGGCTTCGGCAACACGCATTTCAAGAACGCCACCAACCAGGCACCGAACTGGGCAAACCCTGGCCTTGAGGGCGAGGAAGCCACCATCTGGCTGCGGCTGAAGCTGATTGCCGATGCAGGACTTGTCGGCCTTCCGAATGCCGGAAAATCCACCTTCCTGGCCTCGGTTACCCGCGCCCGCCCGAAGATCGCAAACTATCCCTTCACCACGCTGCACCCGAACCTCGGTGTCGCCACGATCGACGGCCGCGAGTTTGTTCTCGCCGATATTCCGGGCCTGATCGAAGGCGCTCATGAAGGCGTTGGCATCGGCGATCGCTTTCTTGGCCATGTGGAACGCACCCGCGTTCTGCTGCACCTCGTGTCTTCCATCGAGGAAGAAGTCGGCAAGGCCTACAAGACGGTCAAGACCGAGCTTCAGGCCTATGGTGGCGGTCTGACCGACAAGCGCGAAATCGTTGCGCTGTCGCAGATCGATGTGCTCGACGAGAAGGAACTGAAGAAGAAGGCCAAGGAGCTTGAGAAAGCCTGCGGCCAGAAACCTTTCCTGATCTCCGCCATCACCGGCACGGGCATGACCGATGTTCTGCGCGCGCTCCGCGATGTCATCGTCGCGGCAAGCGTCGGCGAAGACACGGCCCTGCCGAACCGCTCCGTTCCTGTTCAGGAGTTCGACGAGGACGTCGACGAATGACGCCCGGCCACGAGATCGGTCACAAGCAAGTCTCTTCCGGGCAAGCCGGCGGTCGCAAGCCGCTCGGCGACCATCGCCGGATCGTCATCAAGATCGGCTCGGCCCTCTTGGTCGATCGCAAGACCGGCCTGAAATCTCCGTGGCTCGACGCGATCTGCGCCGATATCGCCGCGCTTCGGGCGAAGGGTATCGATGTTCTCGTCGTCTCCTCCGGCGCGATCGCCCTCGGCCGTACCGTGCTGAACCTTCCCCACGGCGCCCTCAAACTGGAGGAAAGCCAGGCAGCGGCAGCCGTCGGCCAGATCGCGCTTGCCCGCGCCTGGTCGGAAAGCCTGTCGCGGGACGGGATCGTCGCGGGACAGATCCTGCTGACGCTGGGCGATACGGAAGAGCGTCGCCGCTATCTCAACGCCCGTGCCACGATCAACCAGCTTTTGAAGATCGGCGCTGTCCCGATCATCAACGAAAACGACACCGTCGCGACATCCGAAATCCGCTACGGCGACAACGACCGGCTTGCCGCGCGCGTCGCCACCATGACCGGCGCCGACCTTCTGGTTCTCCTGTCGGATATCGACGGGCTCTACACGGCACCGCCGCATCTCGATCCGGACGCGCAGTTTCTCGATATCATCAATGTCATCACGCCCGAGATCGAGGCGATGGCAGGCGGTGCGGCCTCCGAACTGTCGCGCGGCGGCATGCGCACCAAGATCGACGCCGGCAAGATCGCGACGACTGCGGGCTGCGCCATGATCATCGCATCCGGCAAGCCCGATCATCCGCTGCGCGCCATCGAACAGGGCGCGCGATCCTCCTGGTTTGCCCCATCCGGCACACCGGTGACTGCCCGCAAGACCTGGATTGCCGGGCAGTTGCAGCCAGCCGGCGAACTTGTCGTCGACGAAGGCGCCGAACGCGCGCTGGGATCTGGCAAAAGTCTGCTGCCCGCAGGCGTGCGCCGCATCGAGGGCAATTTCCACCGGGGTGATACGGTCGCGATCATCGGCGCGGAAGGCCGCGAGATTGCCCGCGGTCTTGTCAGCTACGATGCCGACGAGGCACGCCAGATCACCGGCCGCAAATCGGCGGAAATTGAAGCCATTCTGGGCTATGCCGGCCGTGCCGCCATGGTCCATCGCGACGACCTTGTTATGACAGGCGCGATCAGGCGCACGACCACCCGCAAGGAGGATGCCGTTCATGTTGGATAAGGTCCAGATGACCGACGTTGCCGCAATCATGGATACGATCGGCGTCAACGCAAAGGCTGCGGCCGGCGCATTGGCAACGGCATCGACCGAGCAGAAGAACGATGCGCTCAATGCCATGGCCGATCTGGTCCTCGCCAACAGCGCCGCAATCCTGAGCGCCAATGCGAAGGATCTCCGCAACATCGAGGGCAAGGGGCTCCTTCCCTCCTTCATCGATCGTCTGACGCTCACCGAAAAGTCGATCGCCGGCATAGCGGAGGCTCTTCGGGAAATCGCCGCGATCAAGGATCCGGTCGGTGAAGTGATCGCCGCCTGGGATCGCCCGAACGGGCTTCATATCGAACGTGTCCGCACACCGCTCGGCGTGATCGGCGTCATCTACGAGAGCCGGCCGAACGTGACGGCCGATGCCGGCGCGCTCTGCCTTAAGGCCGGCAATGCGGTGATCCTGCGCGGCGGCTCGGATTCGATCCATTCATCGCAGGCGATCCATCACTGCCTGGTCGCGGGTTTGAAGCAGGCGGGTTTAACCGAACATGCGATCCAGCTCGTGCCGACGACGGATCGGGCGGCCGTCGGCGCCATGTTGTCGGGCCTCTCCGGCGCCATCGACGTCATCGTGCCCCGCGGCGGCAAGAGCCTGGTCGCCCGCGTCCAGTCCGAAGCCCGCGTGCCGGTCTTTGCGCATCTGGAAGGCCTCTGCCACATCTATGTCGATGCCTCAGCGGATCTGGAGATGGCAAAGGCGATCGTCGTCAATGCCAAGATGCGCCGCACCGGCGTCTGCGGTGCGGCCGAATCACTGCTGGTCGACAGCGCTGCCATCGGGACCCACCTGATGCCGGTGCTGGAGGCGCTGACGCAAGCCGGCTGCGAAATCCGCGCTTCGGCGGCCGTGCTCAAGGTTCACCCGGGCTTCAAGCCTGCGAACGAGGAAGACTGGCGCACGGAATATCTCGATGCCGTCATTTCGGTGGCGATCGTCGATGGCATTTCCGGTGCGATCCGCCACATCAACACCTATTCGTCCAACCACACCGAAGCGGTGATTGCGCAAGATCCGGCCGTGGTCGCGCGCTTCTTCAACGAGATCGATTCGGCGATCCTGCTCCACAACGCGTCTACCCAGTTTGCCGATGGCGGTGAATTCGGCATGGGCGGCGAGATCGGCATTTCCACGGGCAAGATGCATGCGCGCGGCCCTGTTGGCGTCGAACAGCTGACCTCGTTCAAATACAGGGTGCATGGCACCGGCCAGATCCGGCCCTGACGTGACGGTAGAGCGGATCGAAAGACGCCATCTCGCCATGCCGCATGTGGAACGGCGAATGGCCGTCGGCCTTTTCGGCGGTTCGTTCAACCCTCCGCATGAAGGCCACCTTCTGGTCGCCGAAATCGCCCTTCGCCGCCTGGGTCTCGATCAGCTGTGGTGGATGGTGACGCCAGGCAATCCGCTGAAAAGCCGGTCCGAACTCGCGTCGCTTCCTGATCGCATCGCCATGAGCGAGCGACTGATCCAGGATCCGCGCATCAAGGTCACCGCTTTCGAGAAAACGCTCGGCGGCGCCTATACCGCCGATACGCTCTCCTTCGTCAAGGCGCGCAATCCGCATATCCATTTCATCTGGATCATGGGTGCAGACAGCCTCAGGACCTTTCACCTGTGGCAGAAGTGGCAGGAGATCGTCTCCACCTTCCCGATCGCCGTCATAGACCGGCCGGGTGCGACACTTTCCTTCCTGTCATCAAAGATGGCCCGCACTTTCCAGCATGCCCGGGTCGACGAGACGGATGCCGGTACGCTGTGGAAGCGCCGCCCGCCCGCCTGGACCTTTATACACGGTCCCCGCTCAGCCTTGAGTTCGACCGCAATCCGGGCATCGGGAAAGACTTCCGATTCCTGAAGTGGAACATTCCGATCACTTGAAAGATAAAGCATTCGATGCCACCTTCGGTATGCGGCCGGTCATCAGACGGGATTCGCGCGAAGAGGATGTTGCTGTTACCGGACGAAAGGAACGACCCTGACAACAGTACACGCCAAGGGAAGGACGGCCTCCGTCATTCCGCAGAGCCTGGAACGTGGCGATGATGCCGCCGCCCATGCCCTCGATCAGGTCCTCACGAGCCTCGAGGACTCCAAAGCAGAAGATATCGTCACCATCAATATTGCCGGAAAATCCGCTCTCGGAGACTACATGGTCGTCGTCTCCGGACGATCGAGCCGGCATGTCATGGCGATCTGCGATCACCTCATCACCGACCTGAAAGCGGAGGGCCTCGGCGGGGCCCGTGTCGAAGGCATGGAGACGGGTGATTGGGTGCTGATTGACACTGGTGATATCATCATCCATGTGTTCCGCCCCGAAATCCGCGAGTTCTACAACATCGAAAAGATGTGGGCCGCTCCGGATGTCGAGGAAGGCACAGTGCTTCACTAACAGGCCGGGACGTTCCTGAGCCGACAAGATGCGACGATTGCATGCTAACGGCGGCGCGTTGACGACGTGCCGGCGCAGTGGCAGCCGAGAGCTCTGAAAACAACGGATCAGGACATGCGCATCAGCCTTTTCGCCGTGGGACGGCTCAAAGCCGGACCGGAGAAGGATCTTGCGTCCCGTTACCTCGACCGTTTCTCCAAGGCCGGGCCCGCGATCGGGCTCGAACTTGCCAGGATGATCGAAGTGCCGGAAAGCCGTGCTTCCAATGCAGAAACGCGAAAGCGCGAGGAGGCCGCCGCACTCGAGAAGGCCCTTCCCGATGGTGCCATCCTCGTTCTGCTCGATGAACGCGGCAAGGCGCTCGATAGCGAAGCCTTTGCCGGTCTGATCGACAAGTACAAGGACGGCGGCAAGCGCGACATGATGCTCGCGATCGGCGGCGCCGACGGGCTGGACCCGGATCTTCGGGCACGCGCTGATGTCGTCCTCAATCTCGGCTCTATGACATGGCCGCATCAGCTGGTCCGCATTCTCATTGCCGAACAGCTGTATCGCGCCGTCACCATCCTTTCAGGCCATCCCTACCACCGCGTTTAGACTTCGTTTACCTTCCGGGCCGATGTTGCGAAACACGATGTTGTTTATGGCTGGCCCCGGCGAATCAGCCTAGCCTTCGCAGGTCCGCTGCAGATTCGAGAACGCAATGACGATCAGGAGAGCCATAGCCCTGGGCCTTGCGCTGCCAGCGATGGCATCGGCGCTTGCCTTCGCGCCTCTCCGCCTGCCCGCCTTTCACTGGATTGCCTTAGCACAGGAACCGGCACCGCCTGCGGCCCAACCCTCCCCGCCCGCGACCGAAGCCTTGGCGGATCCGACAGCCGATCTTCAAAAGAGACGCAACGAGACCCGCGGCGAGCTGGAAGTGCTGGCCAAAAGCATGAGCCTTTCGTCGGAAAAGGTTGCCCAGATCGAGCACAGCATTTCCGGCATCAAGAAGACGTCTGCGGATATGCGCCAGGCGCTGATCGATTCAGCAACCCGGCGCAAGGACCTGCAGTCGAAAATCCAGGTCAGCGAAGACAAGCTCGCCTCGCTGAAAGTGCAGGAAGACAAGATCCGCGTGGCCCTGAGGGGGCGTCGCTCCATTCTTGCCGAAGTGCTGGGTGCTCTGGAGCGCATGGGCCGTAGCCCGCCGCCGGCGCTGCTGGTTTCCCCCGATGATGCGCTGGGTTCTGTCAGAAGCGCCATCCTGCTCGGCGCCGTGGTGCCCGGCATGCGGGCGGAGGCCGAAAGGCTGGTCACGGATCTTCAAAATCTCGCGAGCCTTCAGGCAGAGGCGGCGAAGGAAAAGGAAACCGTCTCGCAAACCATCACGGCAGGCGTCGAGGAAGAACGGCGCATGAACCTGCTGCTGGCTGAAAACGCCAAGCTGAATGCCGAGAACGAAAGACAACTCGCCGCAGAACGCGCGCGTTCTCAAGACCTTGTCGGCCGCGCCACCTCGCTTCAGGATCTCATTCAGGGGCTTGAAGGACAGATCGCATCCGTGCGCGAAGGCATGGATCTGGCCCGTGCCGAGGAGGAACGCCGGCGGCAGATGTCCGAAGAAGAACGCGAGAAAGCCCGGCAATTGGCCGAAAGCGGTGTGCCCGACAAAAACCGCATTGCGCCCGCATACGCGTTTTCAAGCCTCAGGCAAAAACTTGAGCTTCCGGTTGCCGGCGAAATATTGCGTGCGTTCGGCGATGCAGACGGGACGGGACACCCGGCACGCGGTATGACCGTGGCCTCCAACCCCGGCGCAGTGGTGACGGCACCGGCCGATGGGCTGGTCGTGTTTGCCGGTGCATTCCGGAGCTATGGCCAGATGATCATCCTGAACGCCGGCGACGGCTATCATGTTGTTCTGGCAGGAATGGACATGGTCAACGCGCGGCAGGGCAAGTTTGTCTTTGCTGGCGAACCGATCGCTGCCATGGGTGAGAAAAGAGTAGCAAGTGCGACCGCGTTGGCGCTGGAAACGGATCGTCCGACGCTTTACATTGAATTCCGAAAAGACGGCACTCCGGTTGATTCTAAACCGTGGTGGGCCAGCAAAGAAACTGGAAGGGCGCGAAATGATTCGTAGGGCTTCTCTTGTCATCGTCGGAGCACTGTTGGGTGCGACCGGGATGAGCGTCATTTATTCGGCCGGTGTCCCGGCCCAGGCCGCCGGGGCTTCCACCTATAAGGAACTGTCGATCTTCGGCGACGTGTTCGAGCGGGTTCGCGCCCAGTATGTGACGCCACCGGATGAAAACAAGCTGGTCGAAAATGCCATCAATGGCATGCTGAGCTCGCTGGATCCGCATTCGAGCTTCATGAATTCCAAAGATGCCGAAGACATGCGCACCCAGACGCGCGGTGAATTCGGTGGTCTCGGCATCGAAGTGACAATGGAGAACGAGCTCGTCAAGGTCATCACTCCGATCGACGACACGCCGGCATCCAAGGCTGGCATTCTTGCCGGCGACTTCATTACTGAAATCGATGGCCAGGCTGTTCGCGGCCTGAAGCTTGAGGACGCCGTCGAAAAGATGCGCGGCGCCGTCAATACGCCGATCAAGCTGACGGTCATCCGACAGGGTGCCGACAAGCCACTCGACATCACCGTCATGCGCGACATCATTGCCGTGCGCGCCGTGAAATCCCGCGTCGAAGCCGGTGACATCGGCTATGTCCGCGTCATCTCCTTTACCGAGAAAACCTATGACGATCTCGAAAAGGCGATCAAGAAGATCAAGGCCGACGTGCCTGCCGACAAGCTGAAGGGCTTCGTGCTTGACCTGCGCTTGAACCCGGGCGGTCTGCTGGACCAGGCAATCAACGTCTCCGATGCCTTCCTGGAACGCGGCGAAGTCGTTTCCACCCGCGGCCGCAATGCGGATGAGACACGCCGCTTCAATGCCGGCCCTGGCGACCTGACCGACGGCAAGCCGGTGGTTGTGCTCGTCAACGGCGGCTCGGCTTCGGCGTCTGAAATCGTCGCCGGTGCCCTTCAGGACCTGAAGCGCGCGACCGTTGTCGGCACCCGCTCGTTCGGCAAGGGCTCCGTCCAGACGATCATTCCGCTCGGCGAATCCGGTGCGCTGCGCCTGACGACGGCGCTCTATTACACGCCATCGGGCAAGTCGATCCAGGGAACGGGCATCACGCCTGACATCAAGGTCGAACAGCCGCTGCCGCCGGAACTGCAGGGCAAGGTCCGCGCCGAGGGCGAATCCAGCCTCAAGGGCCATATCCAGGGCGCGGCCGAAACAGACGAAGGTTCCGGTTCGGCTGCCTATGTGCCGCCGGAAACCAAGGACGACCTGCAGCTGAACTATGCCATGGACCTGCTGCATGGGACAAAGACAGACCCGTCCTTCCCGGCTAGCCCGGACAAGGCTGCGGCCGCCGTCAAGAACTAATCAGGCAAACCGGTCAGGCGGCTGTTTCATCACAGCCGCCTGACCGCATTCATTTCGGCAGCGCAGACGCGGGCATATCCCTTGGGCAGCGATCTCCATGCACCGCTCGGTCAAAACCGGCCGCCGAAGCGACGAACGGCGCGTCGCCTGTCGGCCGTTGCCGTTTTAGGAAGCATCGGCGTGATTGCCGTCGTCGGCTTGTCGATCTATGCGATGCGAAACGACCCTCAGCTTGAGCGCATCGCCTCGAGCGAGCCCCCCTCCTCCACGGCGATCGCCCCCAAGACACCTGCCGATGATGCAGTTTCTCCCGAAAATGCCAACCCCAACGGCATGCCCCGGTCCAATCCGAATTCCGGCGCGACCATTGAGCAGAACCGGATGGCGGACGGATCGGTCGTGACGAAATACACGCCGCGCGCAAGGGATGGAAACGGTCCCGTCCTTATCAATGCCCAGAGAATTGGCCAGGACCCGCGATTTGCTGCAGAGCCGAATACGTCTCTTCTGGAAGACACGGAATACGGCAAACTGCCGATCCTCGGCGAGGATGGAATGCGACCCATGGACCAGTATGCACGACCCTGGTCCGGCGCCCGCGGCACAAGGATCGCGATCGTGGTCGGTGGCCTCGGCCTCAGCCAGACGGGCACCCAGCGCGCAATCCAGCAACTGCCGCCAGGCGTAACGCTAGGCCTTGCTGCAAGCGGCAACAGCCTGCAGCGCTGGATGCAGGAAGCGCGCCGCGCGGGCCACGAAATCCTCATCCAGGTCCCGTTCGAGCCTTACGACTATCCGGCCAACGACCCCGGACCAGGCACGCTTCTCGTCAAGGATCCTGCCGCAAAGAACCTTGAGCGACTGCATGTGGCGATGGGCGAGATCACCAACTATACGGGGATCATGAACTACCAGGGCGGCCGCTATCTCTCCGACGTCAAGGCGCTTGAGCCTGTCCTGCGCGACATGGCCTCCCGCGGCCTGCTGTTCCTCGATGACGGCACCTCGGCCCAGTCGAAGACGGAGGTGCTGGCAAAGGCGATGCAACTGCCGCACGCCTTCGGTGACCTGACCCTGGACGGTCAGCTTCAATCCGACGCGATCCTCAAGAAACTTGACGAACTGGAGCGGATAGCCCAACGCAAGGGAACGGCAATCGGCATCGCCTCCGCCTTCGACGAGAGCATCGCGGCGATCCGCAAATGGGCCGACGAAGCCTCGCAACGCGGTGTAGAAATCGTCGGTGTATCGACGCTTGCCCGCGAGAGCGTGGCACCTTGAAGCAAGGGGAATGATATGGCCAAGGATCACAAGAAACCGGTGAAAGCGGACGATCTTCCCTATCGTCCCTGCGTCGGGGTCATGGTGCTCAACAGCGAGGGCCTCGTTTGGGCCGGACGCCGCATTGCTGCCGGCAACAGCGAATTCGACGGGTCTCCGCAACTGTGGCAGATGCCGCAGGGCGGGATCGACAAGGGCGAAGATCCCCTGCCCGCCGCCTATCGTGAACTCTACGAAGAAACGGGCATGCGTTCCGTCACGCTGCTTGCCGAAGCCGGCGAGTGGATCAATTACGATCTTCCGGAACACCTGATCGGTATCGGACTGAAGGGAAAGTATCGCGGACAGACGCAGCGCTGGTTTGCCTTCCGCTTTGACGGCGATGAAAGCGAGATCGCCATCAACCCGCCGCCGGGCGGCCATACGGCTGAATTCGATGCCTGGGAATGGAAGCCGATGCAGGATCTGCCCGGCCTGATCGTGCCGTTCAAGCGCTCGGTCTATGACCGGGTCGTCGCGGAATTTGCCCACCTCTCGCCGGCGGGCTGATTGCACGTCCGATTAGCGCTGGTCGGATAAAGCAAAGCCCGGTGAAAGCAACTTCCACCGGGCTCGAGCGATAGAATGTCGATGATTTGAGCTTTACTCAGCGGAGTCGGCTGATTCCGCGTTGAGCTGGCCGTATCTCTCTTCGCCGATCTTCGAGAGAAGTTCGAGCTGCGTTTCCAGGAAGTCGATATGACCTTCCTCATCCATCAGCAGCTGTTCAAAAAGCTTCATGGAGACATAGTCGCCGGCGGCGTGACAGATATCACGCGACGCCTTGTAGGCGGTGCGGGCATCGTATTCGCCAGCCAGATCGGCTTCGAGAACTTCCTTGACGTTCTGGCCGATGCGAAGCGGTGCCAGCGTCTGAAGGTTCGGATGACCCTCGAGAAAGATGATGCGGTCGATCAGGCGATCGGCATGCTGCATCTCTTCTATGGATTCGGCCCTCTCCTTCTTGGCAAGCTTGGTAAAACCCCAATCATGCAGGAGACGATAGTGCAGCCAGTATTGGTTCACAGCGCCAAGTTCGAGGAAGAGTGCCTCGTTAAGCCGCTCGATGACCTGTAAGTCGCCTTTCAATGTCCGCTCTCCTGTTTTCTTCGTGGAGTTGTTTCAAGCGCGACATATAGACGATCACGTCAGCTTCCGTCGAGTGCCGCTGGGCGTGATATTCCTCAGTGGTCTTTATGATCAGATCGACGACATTGGGAAAGCAACCGCAGCAACGGCCGCGTTTTTCCATCGCATGGTAGACCTTGACGGGAACGATCAGCTGCCAACAGTCCTCAGTGAGGAGTTGGATGATCGTATCCTTGATCTCCCTTTCGGTGATGTAATTGCAACTGCAAACCAGCATTTTGGATCGACCTGGAGAACATTGACCTCGATACAGACTTTTTGCAAAAGAGGACAAGCGATGTCAAGAAAGAATCCAGCCCGGTAATTGACATATCATAACCCCCTTATCAACGATCCGTGATCGGAGGCAGTGATGCCTAACCGGCTGCTGTGTCGCTGCGATATCTCTGAAAAGGCTCGGACGTCACTCGATCGAAACAACGCGCCGCCATAGGTTCCGTCCGCGGCAGAAGCAGAATCGCTCCACACGCCCGGAAAAGATGCGAGTGTCCCTTTGACGTCGAAACCCATCTGACGGAGTCTGTGGGAGGCATTGCCGAGCAAGCCCTGCTCTCCGCCACCGTAATCCGCACAGCCCGTGATATCCAGAGAGAGCCCGTTGCGCCCTTCTAGCGTCACCAGTGGCGTATATCGGTCGCACCAGTCGGAGAGCGCCATCAGAAGCGCCGCGTCGGCATCATCGTCTTCGTCCATCACGTCGAGCTCCGGAAAGATCGCTCGCGCTTCTGAAACGCCCTGCCCCAGCTTCAGGTTAAGGCGTTCGGCGGCCGCGTCGAGCACTGTCAGGCACATCCTGTCAGCGTGGCGCCCGGCAAAGACGATCGGTGGATGGTCGTGATGGCGGTAAGACCGCCAGTCCATACCCCAGCGGCGGCGCGCGATTCTGTCGGTTGACAGACGCGGGAACACGAGTGTCAGAATACGCCTCTGTCGATGCGCCAGAGGGGATCGAAAACAGGCGGTCATGCGGGTTCCAATCCAGACCAGACGCGAGCATCACGAGCAAGCTCGCCGACCGCTTTCCGTTTCCGAGATCGGCTTGCGCAGGGCAAAAGTCTCTCCCGCGCCCAGGCACCTTTGGCCACGGCGTCAACTCCATCGATAATGTTCACTTTATGTTCTCATGGATTCCAGACACGTGGCAAAGAGTCAACAGCTCCCGATCAGGAATCTTTCCTCTAAAAGCTATCGCAATGATTCTTTTCTCGAAATAGCTGCTTCAGGTATTATATGTGCCTGAGTTGGAAGGAGATCCCATGGCCCGCATTGACCAGACCGATGATTGGCAGGATCGCCATGCGCCGACGATCAGCACGTTCGAGTCGCTGGCATTAGAAGCCTACAGCCACCTTCCGGACGAATTCCGCAAACTCACGACGAACCTCACCATTGAGGTCGAAGAATTTCCGGACGACGACGTTTTCGAAGACATGGCGCTGGAAACGCCGTTCGACCTTCTGGGCCTGTTCGAAGGACGTGGCATTTCGGAACGGTTTACGGTCGAAACCGGCGAACTGCCCAATCGCATCCGGCTCTATCGCCGGCCTATCCTCGATTACTGGGCGGAGAATGAGGAAACGCTGGGCGATATCATCACCCACGTCCTTATCCACGAGATCGGACATCACTTCGGCCTGAGTGACGACGACATGGAGCGCATCGAGGCGAGCGCCGAGGAAGCAAGCCAGCGCTGATCCAGCGCTGGCAGACACACCTCGGCCTAGCTTTTTACTGCTCGCCGAGCTTCATGTCGGGGCTGTATTCCTTGCCTTCTACGGTCTTCATCACGGCCTGGCCGCAATGCATCTCGCCCGTCTTGCCGTTGAAGGCGTAGCTTGGCGAACCGGAGAGTTCCCAGCCCTTGTTCAGCGCCGCCGTCACCCGGTGACAAAAGGCGGCATCGTCAGGACCGGTGATGAAACGATATACTTTCATGGCTTTCTCTTTCTGTTGGCGATGACCGCCGCGCTGGCGACGAGCTTTTCCGCATCTTCGAGATGCAGACGCTCGACCATGCGACCGTCGAGGTTGATGACGTTGAGCGTTTCGGCTCCCGGCTGGCGGAAGGCCTCGATGATGGCGCGCGCCTCTTCAAGCGCATCATCATCAGGACCGAAATGACGGTTGGCCGCGTCGATCTGCGCCGGATGGATCAGCATCTTGCCTGAAAATCCCATGGCGCGGCCCTGGGCGCACTCGGCTTCGAACGCGACTTCGTCCTTGAAATCGTTAAACACGCTGTCGATCACATCGACACCATAGGCCCTGCCCGCCAGTACGACCTGCATCAACCAGGGTATGAGATTGGCCCGCCCCGGTTGCGGCAAAACACCCGTTGCCTTGCGAAGATCGTTGAGCCCCACGACGAGGCATTTGATCCGTCCGCCCACGCTCGAGATTTCGGCGGCGTTGAGGACGCCGAGCGGCGTTTCGATCATCGCCCAGATAGAGACCCTCTCCGGCACGCCCGCCTGAGAAAGGCGCTCGGCGATCACCCGGACGTCGTCCGCATGCTCAACCTTGGGAATGACCACCGCATCCGGCAGAAGTTCGACGATGAGCTCGAGATCCGCAGGACCGAATTCGCTTGTGAGCGGATTGATCCGGATAGCCGTCTCGAGACCATCGGAATTCAGCTCGGCAAAGCTTCTGCGGAGGTTATCCCGCGCTTCCGCTTTCTGCGCGAATGCCACGGAATCCTCCAGATCGAAAATCACGCCGTCGCAGTCGAGCTGCGGGATTTTCGAAAGCGCACGGGTGTTGCTCGCGGGAACGCTCAGGAGCGAGCGCCGGATCAGAGCGGCCATCGCTTCGGGACCATGTAATCATTGGGAAAAGTCATAACGTGGTTGTGACAAGCTTTTTGGCCCTCGGCAAGACAGGAGGTCGTGAAACCACTTGTAAGCGGGGCCGGCCGGTCCCACATTTCAGACGTTGAAAGGTATGATCCATGCAAAACATTCGTGCATTTTTCGTCGTCGCCTCAGCTATTGCGGTGCTTGCCATGGCGGCGCTGTTTACAGCGTCTCTGACCGTCGCATTTGCCGGCATTCTCGTCCTTCTTTCAATTGGTAGGGCGATCTCGACCAGGTTGAACCCTGTACCCGTGCGAGCGAAATCGTTCGGACCAAAGCCGGCCAGCCGCGATATCCGTGTGTGGAACGACGGCCGCGGTACCATCATCGACCTCTAGCGTCATCATGTTCGCTCCGCCTGCGCGCTCTGGCGCAGCGGAGTACCGGTTGAAGGCATAATGCCCTTCAAATCGGCGGCAAATTGCTTTATTTGGCCTTCACGACAACTCCCTTGGAGGCAGATCATGGACAAGTTCACGCAGCTCACCGGCGTCGCAGCGCCGCTTCCGGTCGTCAACATCGACACCGACATGATCATTCCCAAGGACTACCTGAAGACGATCAAGCGAACCGGTCTCGGCAAGGGATTGTTTGCGGAATCCCGCTACAATCAGGATGGGTCAGAAAACCCGGATTTCATCCTGAACAAGCCTGCCTATCGCCACTCAAAGATCCTGGTGGCCGGCGACAATTTCGGCTGCGGCTCGTCGCGTGAGCACGCGCCTTGGGCACTTCTCGATTTCGGCATCCGTTGCGTGATCTCGACCAGCTTTGCCGATATTTTCTACAATAACTGTTTCAAGAACGGCATCCTGCCGATCATCGTATCTCCGGAAGATCTCGAAAAGCTGCTCGATGATGCGGATCGTGGCTCCAATGCCGTCATTTCGATCGATCTCGAAGCACAGAAGATCACCGGCCCGGATGGCGGCTCGCTGCATTTCGACATCGACCCCGGCCGCCGCCAGATCCTTCTCGAAGGTCTCGACGATATTGCATCGACGCTGAAGAGCGACGCCGTGATCTCGAGTTTCGAGGACAAGAACAGCACGGACCGCCCCTGGCTCTGAGGGTTATCAGATGGTCACGCATATCTCCTCCGGATCACCCTTCGAAGCGCGGATCGGCTATTCCCGCGCAGTTGTTGACCGTGACATGGTCTATGTCTCTGGCACGACGGGCTATGACTATGCCCTGATGGTGATGCCTGACGATGTCGCTGACCAGACCCGCAACGCGCTCGCCACTATCGCAAAAGCGCTTGGCGAAGCCGGCAGCAGCCTGAAGGACGTGGTCCGCGTGCGCTATTATCTCGTCGACATGGCCGACTACGATGCCGTGGTCGAGGTCGTCGGATCGGCATTTGCCAGCATCCGTCCGGCAGCGACCATGATCGTCTGCGGCCTCACCACCCCTGAAATGAAAATCGAGATCGAAGTGACCGCACGCATCGGTGCCGGCGCTTCCTGAAACAGCTGCCCAACCGCCGCCTGAACAATCAAGGACATCTGCACAATGGCAAAACACCTTTTCCTGCTTCCCGGTGATGGCATCGGTCCAGAGGCCATGGGCGAAGTGCGCAAGATCATCGCCCATATGAACGACGCCATGAGTGCCGATTTCGTCACCGACGAAGGTCTGGTCGGCGGCTGCGCCTATGATGCGCATGGCGCCGCCATTTCCGACGCGGATATGGAAAAAGCGATGGCGGCCGATGCCGTCCTGTTCGGCGCCGTCGGCGGTCCGAAATGGGATAGTGTGCCCTATGAGGTGCGCCCGGAAGCCGGCCTGCTGCGTCTGCGCAAGGATATGGAGCTTTTCGCAAATCTGCGCCCGGCCATCTGCTATCCGGCGCTTGCCGCCGCCTCTTCGCTGAAACCCGAACTGGTGGACGGGCTCGACATCCTGATCATCCGCGAACTGACCGGCGGCGTCTATTTCGGTGAGCCGAAGGAAATCATCGATCTCGGCAACGGCCAGAAGCGCGGCATCGATACCCAGATCTACGACACCTACGAGATCGAACGCATCGCAGGCGTTGCTTTCGAACTGGCGCGCACCCGCAAGAATGCCGTGTGCTCGATGGAAAAGCGCAACGTGATGAAATCCGGCGTGCTGTGGAATCAGGTCGTCACCGAGATCCACAAGGCGAAATATTCCGATGTGAAGCTGGACCACATGCTGGCCGATGCCGGCGGCATGCAGCTGGTTCGCGCCCCGAAACAGTTTGACGTCATCGTCACCGACAACCTGTTCGGCGACATGCTGTCCGACGTTGCGGCCATGCTGACGGGTTCGCTCGGCATGCTGCCGTCCGCTTCCCTCGGCGCCCCCGATGGCAAGACCGGCAAGCGCAAGGCGCTTTATGAGCCGGTCCATGGTTCGGCACCGGATATTGCCGGCAAGGGCATTGCCAACCCGATCGCCATGATCGCGTCGTTTGCCATGTGCCTGCGTTATTCGTTCAACATGATCACCGAAGCCGACAACCTGGAAAAGGCGATCGCCACGGTACTCGACCAGGGCATCCGCACCGGCGACATCATGGCTGACGGCTGCCGCCAGGTCGGCACCGGCGACATGGGCGACGCCATCCTCAAGGAATTTGCCGGTCTTTCGGCCTGAGGCATCCCGCGAGGGGACCACTTCCCTGAAACGACGAAGGGCCCGACGTCTCCGCCGGGCCCTTCTTTTTGATGACTGATCAGTCGTTAAGATCGATATTGCGCCGGTCCTTCACGAAGACCGCGCCGATGATGATCGTGAGAACGGCAAAGCCGACCGGGTACCAGAGCCCGGCATAGATATCCCCGGTCGAGGCAACGATCGCGAAGGAGGTGGCCGGCAGGAGCCCGCCGAACCAGCCATTGCCGATGTGATACGGCAGCGACATGGCGGTATAGCGGATGCGTGTCGGGAAAAACTCCACCAGCGCCGCGGCGATCGGGCCGTAGACGATCGTCACATAGACGACCATGACCCAGAGAATGGCGATGACCGTCAAAGCCTGGGCATTGCCGAACACCGCGAAGAAGCCATCCACACGCACCTTGGCAGCATCGTTGGCGGCAGGGTAGCCGGCTGCCACGCTGGCCGGGCCGAGACGCTGGGCGAAGGTTTCGGTCTTGCCGTCCGGCAGCGTCACATTGGCAACGGGAACGTCCGTGCCCGCCACGCTGACCGTGGTTGGCGCACCGGCGGCTGCTGGCACCAGCGTGTAGGTAAACGCCTGCTGCGACAGCGTGCGTCTCGCGACGTCGCAGGGCTGCGTGAAGGTTCTGATACCAACCGGGTCGAACAGGGATCCGCATGTCGCCGGATCCGCCGAAACCTGGATCTGGACGTTTTTGATCGCTGCCGCGTAGGTCGGATTGGCGGTATTGGTCAATGCGTGGAACAGCGGGAAGTACGTGACCGCTGCGAGCGCGCAGCCTGCCAGAATGACCCATTTGCGGCCCACGCGGTCAGACAGCGCACCGAAGACGAGGAAGAATGGTGTGCCGAGAAGAAGCGACCAGGCGATCAGTACGTTCGCCGTCAGAAGGTCGACTTTCAGGATGCTCTGCAGGAAGAACAGCGCGTAGAACTGGCCGGTATACCAGACGACGGCCTGGCCGACGACAAGGCCGAACAGTGCTATCAGCACGATCTTGCCGTTCTTCCAGGTGCCGAAGGCTTCCGTCAGAGGTGCCTTCGAACGGGTGCCTTCTTCCTTCATCTTCTGGAAGACGGGGGACTCGTTCATCTGCAAGCGGATGTAGATGGAGACGGCAAGCAGCAGTGCCGATCCGAGGAACGGAATGCGCCAGCCGCCCAGCAGACCGAATATGACCGGATAGCTGGTGGCGAAGGCTTCTTCACCCATGTTGACGCGCAGCGTCACGATGACGGCGAGCGACAGCAACAGGCCAAGCGTCGCCGTCGTCTGAATCCAGGCCGTGTAAAATCCGCGGCGACCGGGGGGCGCGTGCTCGGCCACATAGACAGCAGCACCACCGTATTCGCCACCAAGCGCCAGACCCTGCAGCATGCGCAGCGCGATGAGAAGGATGGGTGCCGTTGCACCAATCTGCTCGTAGCTCGGCAGAAGACCGACAAAGAATGTCGATAGGCCCATGATCACGATCGTGACGAGGAAGGTATATTTGCGTCCGACAAGATCGCCGAGCCGTCCGAAGACCAGTGCGCCGAAGGGGCGGACGAGAAAGCCTGCAGCAAAGGCCAGCAGTGCAAAGATGGCCTGCGTGGCGGGCGGAAACGCCGAAAAGAACTGCCGGCCGATGATGACGGCAAGCGTTCCGTAGAGATAGAAATCATACCATTCGAAAATGGTACCCAGCGACGAGGCGAAGATGACCTTCTTTTCCTCGCGCGTCATGGGGCTAGCCTTCGTCCGGGCTGCCGTTGCGACGTGTGCCATTGTCGTCCTCCCAACAAGATGAACTCCGTGCCTTCCTGTCCGGCCATTCTCCTCCTCGGCCAGACAGGTTAGCGCAATCGTTGCAGAGTGACAGAATTTGGCACGCCGGATGAGACATGCTTTCGGCTTATGACTTTCGTCTAATGACGTAGCCCGGAGTGGTCAGGAGCGAAGCGCCTGGGCGGGCGACTGCCGATAGGCAAGAAGTGCCGGCACGGCCGAAAGGACCGCTGCAAAGCCCAGCAGAAAAAGTGCCAGACGTACGTCGTCTCTCGTGAACCTGACCGGCAGGATGACCCCGCTTTTCGCGGTAAACAGATGGGCGCCGAACTGCGCTGCCAGTAGCCCGAAGACGAAGCCGAGCCCGATGCCGAGCGCAACCAGGAGAAGAAGCTCCAGCCACACGATCAGGAAGACGGCGCCGCGCGGTGCCCCGAACGCGCGCAGCGCGCCGATCTGCCGGCGCCGTTGCCCCACATGGATCACCGTCACCAGCACCAGTGCCGCCGCGACAAGAGCCTGCGATCCCGCAGCGACCGCACTCAACACCATTTTCGCATCGCCAAGCGTCGCATAAAGGCCGGTCAGCACCTCGCCGGGAAAGACCGCCACCGTGCCATTGCCGCGATAGGCCTGACGCAGGCGATAAGCGTCGGCAATCGACTTCGGTTTGACCAGAATCGCTGGAAGGCCGGGGGTATCAACACCGAAATCCTCGACGAGCGGCGCATCCGGATCGATGCCGCCGTGATGATGGTCTTCGTCATGGGTGGTAGAGGCGACAGCTGCCGCAGGCTCCGTGCTTGCGTCCTCGTGCTCATGCTCAGCGCCTAAACCATGAACGTGCCATACGGCCTGGATCGGCACGAGAATGGCGCGGTCCCATGGCGTGCCGGTCGGTTTGAGCTTGCCGACGACCTTGTATGCGATCTCCGTATGGGCTGGACCACCGGTTTCGGCTGTTCCATGCATCGGCTTGACGACGGCGCCGACCGTAAGAGTGACTGAAGCGCCGAGAACCGCTTCGCCTTCCGCGGCAAACATGCGTCCCTCGCCAAAGCCCGGCGTCGTGCTGGTCACAAGCGTCGTCGTCGTTCCCACGATCGGATAGCCGGCAAAGGAATCGCCGAAACCGACGGGAGCTGCCCAGGCGACACGCGGATCGGCGGCAAGTTTCGTAAGTAGCTCTCCATCGACCAGCGGCAGCGGCGCGGGCTGGAGAAAGATCGAGGAGAGGATCAGCTGCGTTTCGCTGCCGGAGGCGCCGATCACCAGATCGAACTTGTCGGCGGCACGCGCACTGCCGAGCCGCAGCGACCGTTCCTGCAGGGTCACGGCAACGCCGAGCGCCGTCGCAAGGGCAACCAGAAGCACCACGACGGCGCAGCCCAGCCAGAGACGCCGCAGGTCGGCGATGATAAAACGGATCATGCCGGCACCTCCCCGACAACCTCATCGCCGACGATGCACCCGCCCCTGAGCACGATGCGCCGGTCGAGGCGTTCGATCATGCGTTGGTCGTGCGTCGCCACAACGAGCGTGCTGCCGGCACCGGCCGCGACTGACAAAAGCAGATCCCCCACCGCCTCGCCGTTTTCCACATCGAGGCTTGCCGTCGGCTCGTCGGCAATGATGATACCCGGCTTGCGCAGCAGCGCCCGGGCGATCGCCACCCGCTGCATCTCGCCGCGCGACATGGTCTCGACGGACTGACCGGGTCGCTTCAACCCCACGGTCTCGATCATCTCATGCGCTCTTTTCACCAGATTCGGGGTCGAGACCCGCGAAAGCCGTGCCGGCAGGAGCACGTTATCCAGCGCGGAGAGGCCCGCAAACAGATGGAAATCCTGCATCACGAGGCCCACATTTTCGGCCCGCCAGCGGTCTCGCCGGCCTTCCGACAGTCTGGCGATATCCTGCCCGCCCCAGACCACATGGCCGCTACCGACACGCTCCAGCCCCGCAATGATATTGAGAAGCGTGCTCTTGCCCGATCCCGACCCGCCCGTCAGCGCAACGCGGCTGCCGGCGGCGATCTCAAGAGCATCGATGGAAAGAACCGGTGTCGCCAGACCGGGAAACGAGACGGCGAGAGATTGCACCTTCAGAGGCATCATGTCTTCAGACCGTACCGTATTCCGCCTGTCGGATCCGCAGCAGGCTCACGAAGCCGGTGTCCGGATCGGTCCACGAGCCCATCTCGAGCGTGCCGCGCACCTCGATCGTCTGGCTTGGCTGGGTGAATGTCTGCTTCTCATCGAGATAGACAACGACGATATTGTCCGGCCAGTCCGCATCGGTGGAGCAGAACGGGCAGATCGACATCGGCACTTCGGTCAGAACAAAGAACGAGGCTTCCGCCTTCAGCGGTGGCGCCATGAAACCGCGCATGGCGATCTCCTGGCCGTTCAGCCGCTTGACCTTGTCGGAAAATTCCAGCCCGAGAACGCTGACCTTGCCATAGAGCTCGTCGAAGGAAAGCCCGTTTTCCGCTCGGGCTATTGCTCCTGATATCAGCAGCGGCAGGCCGGCAATGATGCCGAGCGAGGTCTTGAGCATCTGGCGACGATCGACCATCTCGAGCGCTCCCATGACCACTTTCCCTCGTTGATCACGGTCATCATCCAGCAGGTGAGGCATATCTTCAGGTCCCGCGATATCTCATTGGACAGGGGGCATGCCACAGGACATGCCCCCTCTTTCATTCTTGTCGTTCAGGCCAGATAGGTCTGATTAGTTGGTCTGCTTGGCGCCCAGCGCGAAAGTTTCCGCGAGAACCTTGTAGACGTCGCTCTGCTCCATGTAACCGCGGAAGCCTTCCGAACCGGGGCCGGCAGCCTGAAGCACCACGTCGTCAACCGCATGGACGCCGCTGTCGGCGCTCTTCGGAATGATGCCGGTCACGAGAACAGCACCCGGGACATCCTTGTAGGCTTCGTTGGCGACATATTCCTTCTTCTCGTTCTGGATGGCGGGAACGAAGGGATTATCGAGCTTAGGACGGAATGTCTCGTAATGATCAGGGCCGTTATTGGCGTTCAGGAACAGGCGCTTGGTAACATCGACCTTGTCAGGATAACCATCCTTGTTCTCGTCCATATAGTTCGGGAAACCTGCCTCGGCATAGGTCCCGACCTTTTCGCGCATGTCGTCGCCCGGCTTTTCATCGTTGACAGTGCCGATGATCGAAACACCGTGGGTATGATCGCCGGTGACGATGATCAGCGTGTCGGGGTTCTTGTCGGCAAATTCGCGGGCTGCGGCGATCGCCTTGTCGAATTCGATCGTATCGACGACGGCACGGTCCCAGTCCAGCGGATGGGACATCTTGTCGATATTGGCAGCTTCGACCATCAGGAAGAAGCCGTCCGGGTTCTTCGACAGCGTGTCGAGCGCAACCTTGGTCATGTCGACGAGGCCCGGCTGGTCCGGGAACTTCGCGGTCGTGCCCTTTTTCAGGAATTCGCGGTCAAGCGTCGTGTCCATGTTGCCGGTGTGGAACAGGCCGAGGATCTTGCCGGTATTGGTGCCGGATGCCGTTGCCAGTTCAGCCTTGCTGGTCGCAAGCATGTAGCCGGCGTCCTTGAACAGGGCGATGTAGTCCTTGTCGTCCTTGCGCTTGGATCCAGGCGTCGCCTGGGGCAGGAAGTAGGCGGAACCGCCGCCGAGTAGGACGTCCGGCTTGACGTCGAAGAGCATGCCGTTGATTTCCGCCTTGTCGCCGCGCTTGCGGGTATGGGCGACGACGGCTGCGGGTGTTGCGTCCTGAACTTCTGCGGTCGTGACGATGCCGATCGACTTCTTCGTCTGGCGGCGGACCGCCTCCGCATATGTTTCAACCTTCGGATCGTCCAGCGAGTCAGGCGTGCGGTCGGCATAGACGCCGATTGCGTTCACGGCTGTCTTGTGGCCGGTCATATATGCCGACATCGTGTTGGCGCTGTCGGTGGCAACGGCGTCCGTCGCAGACGTGCCGATAAAGGCTGCCGGCGGGATGTCGTCCATTGCGAGACGTCCGTTTGCCTTGCCCTCGGTCATGCCCTTGGCCATGATGCGGGCAGCGGTGCGATGCGCCACGGAAAGACCGTCGCCGATCAGGAAGATCACGTTCTTGGCCTTTGGCTGCGCCGTGGTGCCATAGACGTTCCAGGTCACGCTCTTGGTCTCAGGACCCGCGGAAACCTCAACCTTGTAGTCGCCGGCATTCGCGATCGTCAGTGCGCGCAGCACGACGGCGGAACCGAGAACCTTGTCCTTGTTCTTCTCTTCTGCGACGAACTCGACATCCTTGCCGAACAGAGACTTGTAGTCCTGGCCGTTGACGGTGATCTTGACGTCCTCAGGCTTCACGACCGAGCTGAACTCGACCTTGAAATCGAACGGCGAGCCGGTCAGGATCGTTGCACGATCGAGCGGAAAGACGTTTGCGGCGTGGGCGGCTTGCACGCCGCCGGAAAGGATTGTGGTGGCTGCAAAGGCAGCAAGAAGCATACGCATGAAAAGACCCCCGTCGGTTTGTCGGATAGAGGCTCGGAATAGCCCTCTGGGATGACAGTGCCGTGACAGAACCGTGATAAGCGTACCGATGTCCAATCGCATGAACCTTGACTCTCCGGTAAAACCTTTTATGAGCAGCCTTGGAAAAGGAGTGTCCATGCTTCGCCGCGACTTTCGCTTTGCTGCGTGCTATGACCTGGCAGTATCTGCCGGGCGGCTGGATGTTGCCCTTTCGGTTTCCGACAAAACCACGGCCAAAACGACGACGAAAATTATCGTCTGACGTCTCTGGCCACCGCTCTCTCCCCGGTACGGCCGGGGACAAGGAACACCGCGTCGCGCGCGACACGGGCTTCCCCCTCAGAAAACCGAGGAGAGACAGAAAGAGAGCAAAGAAATGGGTTTCAAGATCGCAGTCGCCGGTGCAACCGGCAATGTCGGCAGGGAAATGCTGAACATTCTGGCGGAACGTGGTTTTCCGGCTGATGAAGTCGTCGCACTCGCCTCCGCCCGCAGCCAGGGCACGGAAGTCTCCTTCGGTGACAAGACGCTCAAGGTGTCCAACCTCGAGAACTACGATTTCTCCGATACCGACATCTGCCTGATGTCCGCCGGCGGCGATGCCTCCAAGAAGTGGTCGCCGAAGATCGGTGCGCAGGGCTGCGTCGTCATCGACAACTCGTCCGCCTGGCGCTACGATTCGGAAGTGCCGCTGATCGTTCCGGAAGTGAACCCCGACGCCATCGTCGGTTTCTCCAAGAAGAACATCATTGCCAATCCGAACTGCTCGACGGCCCAGCTCGTCGTCGCGCTGAAGCCGCTGCATGACTTTGCCAAGATCAAGCGCGTCGTCGTTTCCACCTACCAGTCGGTGTCCGGTGCCGGCAAGGAAGGCATGGACGAACTCTTCACCCAGACGCGCGCCGTGTTCGTGGCTGATCCGGTCGAATCGAAGAAGTTCACCAAGCGTATTGCCTTCAACGTCATCCCGCATATCGATAGCTTCATGGAAGACGGCTACACGAAGGAAGAGTGGAAGGTTCTGGCCGAGACCAAGAAGATGCTCGACCCGAAGATCCGTGTCACCTGCACGGCCGTTCGCGTTCCGGTCTTCATCGGCCACTCCGAATCCGTCAACATCGAGTTCGAAAACGAGATCACGGCCGATCAGGCCCGCGATATCCTGCGCGAAGCGCCGGGTTGCCTCGTGATCGACAAGCACGAAGACGGTGGCTACATCACGCCTCTCGAATGCGCCGGTGAAGATGCGACCTACATTTCGCGTATCCGCGAAGACGCAACCGTCGAAAACGGACTCAACATCTGGGTCGTCTCCGACAACCTGCGCAAGGGTGCCGCGCTGAACGCGATCCAGATCGCCGAACTTCTGGTCAATCGCGGTCTCATCAAGCCACGCAAGGTTGCTGCTTGATAAGTAACGTACTTTATTAAGCAAATCCGCTTAGAAAGCCCCGTCAGAAATGACGGGGTTTTTTCGATTCGTCTCTCTTCACGAACTATTCATGGGAAGATGAATTGCGATTATCCGCCACTGGGGTCATAAGGCCGAATATAGCGCAATTCTTCCGGAAGCTTTCGGCCAAGCAATCCGGACTTTCGACGGGTTTGACCGCATGATGAAGACTATTCTGGCAGGATTGATCGCAGCAGCAACGCTTGCAACCGCAGCCCCGGCCTTTGCCGCCGCCTGCGGCAATGATGGAGCCGGTTTCGACCGCTGGGTCGCCGATTTCAAACAGCAGGCACCGTCCAAGGGTATCAGCCCTGCAGTTCTCGACCGCGCCTTTGCCAACGTCGTCTACAACCGCCCGACCATTCGCGCCGACCGCGGCCAGAAAAGCTTCAAGCTTTCCTTCGACGAGTTCATGAAGAAGCGCGGTGGCGCAACGATCATCTCGCGCGGCAAGTCCATGAAGAAATCCAACGCAGCGCTGTTTGCGTCGATTGAGCGCCGCTACGGCGTTCCGGCCGGTCCGATCCTGGCGATCTGGGGCATGGAAACCGGTTTCGGCAATTACATGGGCGACCAGCATACGCTGTCAGCCGTCGCAACGCTTTCCTATGACTGCCGCCGCTCGGCATACTTTACCGAACAGCTTTACGCTGCCCTGCAGCTCGTTGCCCGCGGTGATCTCAGCACCACTGCAAAGGGTGCGGCGCATGGCGAAATCGGCCAGACCCAGTTCCTGCCGCTCAACGTCATCCGCTACGGCGCCGATGGCGACGGTGACGGCCATATCGACATGGTCCGTTCGCGCGCCGATGCCCTGGCATCGACCGCCAACTTCCTCAAGGGTCATGGCTGGCGTACAGGCGCCGGTTACCAGCAGGGCGAGCCGAATTTCGTCGCCATCCAGGGCTGGAACGCGGCAACCGTCTACCAGCAGGCGATCGCATACATGGGCGCCCAGATCGACGGCGGCTGAGCCGTTACACCGTTGAAATGATCAGGCCGGGCTCTGCTCGGCCTCGATCGCCGGTACACTGATGTCTGGCCGGGTGAAATCGCCCTTCTCGTTCATCACCCACAACTCGCCGGTCGAGATATCGAACCAGGCGCCGTGAATGTCGAGTTCTCCCTTTTCCGTGAGATTGCGGACGAAGGGGAAGGTCTGCAGATTGGCGATCGAATTGCGGATCGACACCCGTTCGAGCGCTGTCTGACGCTCGCTCTGGGTCATCAGGTCGTTGCTCTGGATCTGCGTGGCCGCAGGCCTGACCAAACCCATCCACTTGCCGATGAAATCCCCCTCCGACAGCGGCTTCATGGAAGCGTCGAGCGCTGCCTGGATACCGCCGCAGCGGCCGTGGCCCATGACGACGATATTGCGGATCTCGAGCACCTGCACCGCGTATTCGACCGCAGCCGATGTCCCGTGAAACTGGCTGTCGGGCTCGTAGCGCGGTACCATGTTGGCGACGTTGCGGACCACGAAGAGTTCTCCCGGACCGCAGTCGAAGATCGTCTCGGGCGCCGCGCGACTGTCGCAACAAGCAACCAGGAGCGTATGCGGCTTCTGGCCGGTATCGGCGAGCGCGCGGTAGCGCTCCCGCTCGTCGCTGTAGCGACCACTCATGAAGTTACGGTAGCCCGAAAGCAGTTTTTCTGGAAATTCGCTCATGGCTCACGATTATCGTGCAGCCAGACGAGAATCAACGGCCATTGTGTGGATGCGCATGCTCTTTGAGCTTACGGCTTGCGCCTCTTAAGGGGATGCACGAGCCGGCGCATCTGGACCATCGCCATCGGCGTCGAGAGGCTGGCGGCATCCATTTCCAGCGTCAGCTCGTTGGCCCCGCGCTTTACCGAACGCGCCAGCACTTCGAACACGCTGGCAGTCGTTGTTTGCAGGGCTTTCTCTTCATCCATGCCGGACATGACGCGGGCGAGAAAAACCGCCGAGAGCAGGTCTCCGAGCCCGTTCGGGGCGTGGTCGATCAGCCGGTGTTCAGCCAGCAGCGCATGATTGCCGGTGAGATAGAGATTGCCTGTACTGCCTGTCATCATCGGCACCGCCGAGGTCACCAGCATCCGCGGCGGCCCAAGCGCGATCGCTGCCTCCATGATCGCATTGTTGTCATCGAGCGGTGCACCCGAGAGCCAGGCAAGCTCGTATCGGTTCGGCGTGGCGATGGTGGCAAGCGGCAGAAGCTCGTCGCGGATCGCTTCGGCTGTCGGCTGCGGGATATAGAGCCCGCCGAGATCGCCCATCACGGGATCGCAGACATAGATAAGGTCCGGGTTGTTTCTCCGCAGCGCCTCGATCAGTCGTGCCACGGCGCGCGGCTGCGCGGCATTTCCGAAATACCCGGTCAGCACCGCCTTCACTTCGCCGAGCCATGGCGCCCGGATGAGATCGTCTATAGCCTTGTCGAAATCCGATTCGGGAAACGTCAGGCGCGTCGAAGGACCGTGCCCGGGATGCCAGGGCAGCACGACGGTCGGCATGGCCCAGACGGGATATCCCAGGGTCTCGAGCGCGAAGACGGCGGCCCGGTTACCGACCGAGCCACGGATCACATGGCTGGAAATGACGATGACCGCGCCTGAATTACCCTGCATGATGCTTGCTTTCGACGTTATCGAACCGTTGATCGGATCTCTGTGTCGGCATGTCAACAAGACGTGACACGCCTATGACAAATTCCAGCCGCAAGCACCGGTGAGACACCGCGGCAAAGCATAATGACATTGGCTGCGTTTTATCGCACGTTGAGAAAAAATTTAGGGAGAGACAGATGGCAGGCCGGCAAAACCCGAAGCGGGACAAGCAGATCGAGAAGGCGGGCAAGATTGCGGCCGCTTCCGGCATGGAGGACAATCTCGATCCCTTCCTGATCTTCAGCCGCGCCAGCAGTGACGATCTCGAAAACTACACGCCAGAAATGCTTGCCCTGTGCGCGGGACATGCCGCAAGACGGCTGAAAGCCTGGACGCGAATCAAGGCCGACATCACAATCGAAACCCTTGATGGTGTCGAGCCCGATGGAATGCCGGTTTCGATCATTACGGTGATTGATCGCAACATGCCGTTTCTATTCGATTCGGTCATGGGTGAAGTGACGACGGCCTATCGCGACCTCACGATGGCCGTCCATCCGATCCTCGTCATCGAACCGGGCAAGCAGCCGACGCTTCACTCGAGCGAGCGACCCGGCGACCCGGCCCATCACGTCAGCCTGATCCAGATCCATGTGCCCCAGCTCAACGACGAGCAAGCCGACGGGCTGGTCGAGCGAATCCGCTATGTTCTTAACCAGGTGCACCAGGCCATCACCGGCTGGTCCGCGATGCTCGGCGTTCTCAAAGACGCCCAGGCCCAACTCGTCAACGCGAAAAAAGGCAAGAAGGCCGATGCCGACGAGGCGTATGCTTTTCTCGACTGGCTCAGGAACGACAATTTCACCTTCCTCGGCATGCGCGAATACACCTATTCGGGCAAGGGCGCCGATGCCAAGGTGGAGCGCGGCAAGGGCAGGGGCCTCGGCATCCTGTCCGATCCGGATGTGCTCGTGCTGCGACAGGGCAAGGATCAGGTCACGACGACGCCAGAAATCCTCGAATTCCTCGACGGCCCGGATTTCCTCATCGTCGCCAAGGCCAACGTCAAATCCGTCGTGCACCGTCGCGCCTATATGGATTACGTCGGGGTGAAGCGCTTCGATGAAAAGGGCAATGTGGTCGGAGAACTGCGCATCGTCGGCCTGTTCACGTCCACGGCCTACACGCAGTCCGTCCGCGACGTGCCGCTGCTGCGCGCAAAGATCGCCCGTATTGAAAAGAATTTCGGGTTCGATCCGGAAAGCCATTCGGGCCGCATGCTCGAAAACACGCTGGAATCCTACCCGCGCGACGACCTTTTCCAGATCGATCTCGACGTGCTCTCAAGCTTCTGCGAACAGATCATGGAGCTGAGCGAGCGCCCGCGCGTGCGCGTGCTGCCGCGTATCGACCATTTCGACCGTTTCGTCTCTGTTATCGTCTATGTGCCGCGCGAGGATTATAACTCGATCGTCCGCGAAAAGGTCGGCGCGTATCTCTGCGAAATCTTCGACGGCCACGTTTCGGCCTATTACCCGGCCTTTCCGGAAGCCCGCGTTGCCCGCGTCCACATGATTATCGGCCGCAGCGGCGGCAAGACGCCGCGCGTCGCGCAGGCAAAGCTTGAGGAGGCCGTGCGCCTTATCGCGACGCCGTGGGAAGACAGGTTCGCATTGCTTGCGGAAGACGGCCCCCGCCTTTCCGTCACCCGCGCTTTCCAGGAAGCGTTCTCTCCGGAAGAAACCTTTGCCGACCTGCCCGATATTGCCGCCTGCGCTGCCGGCGAGACCATCCGCATCGACTTCTACCGGCGCCCCGGTGACGATGCGAACACCGTTTCGCTAAAGATCTTCCACCGCGACCAGCATCTTTCCCTGTCGCGCCGCGTGCCGCTTCTCGAAAATCTCGGCTTTCACGTGGTCAGCGAGCAGACATTCGAAATCCACGCCGGCCCGCAGGCGGACCTCATCGTCCTGCACGACATGGAACTGCAGCTCGACGGTGCCCGCGAGATCGATCTAGCGCGTGAGGGACAGCGGCTCGAAGACGCATTCCTCAGGGCGTTCGAGGGACTGATCGACAATGACGGCTTCAACCGCCTCGTTCTGCTCGCCGGCCTTTCCGCCCGCGAAGTGACCGTGCTGCGCGCCTATGCGCGCTATCTGCGCCAGGCCGGCATCGTCTACTCGCAGACCTACATCGCCGATACGCTCAACAAGTATCCGGAAATCTCCGCCTTCGTCTTCCGCCTGTTCCGCGACGGGTTCGATCCGAAAATTGCCGAAAAGGCCCGTGTCAGGAAGCTGACCGAGCTGCACGAGACGATCGAGCAAGCGCTCGGCAACGTACCGAACCTCGACGAGGACCGCACGCTTCGCCGCTTCGTCAACGCGATCGACGCAACGCTTCGCACCAACTATTTCCAGGTGGACGAGAACGGCGGCGCAAAGCCGATGCTGGCGTTCAAGCTTGATCCTGACATGCTCGACGGCCTGCCGGAACCGCGCCCGTACCGCGAGATCTTCGTCTACGGCACCGAAGTCGAAGGTGTTCACCTGCGCTTCGGCAAGGTCGCACGAGGCGGCATCCGCTGGTCGGACCGCGGCGAGGATTATCGCACTGAAGTGCTGGGCCTCGTGAAGGCGCAGCAGGTGAAGAACGCCGTCATCGTTCCCGTCGGCGCCAAGGGCGGCTTCTTCCCGAAGATGCTTCCCGCCGCCGCCGCGCGCGACGCCTTCTTCAACGCCGGCAAGGAAGCCTACAAGACCTATATCCGCACGCTTCTCTCCGTCACCGACAACATCATCGACGGAGAGGTGGTCCCGCCCGAAAACACGCTGCGCATCGATGAGGACGATCCTTACTTTGTCGTCGCTGCCGATAAGGGAACGGCAACCTTCTCCGACACCGCCAACGGACTGGCGCAGGAAGCCGGCTTCTGGCTGGATGACGCCTTCGCATCGGGTGGATCGGCCGGTTACGACCACAAGAAGATGGGGATCACCGCCCGCGGCGCCTGGGAAGCGGTCAAGCGGCATTTCCGCGAAAAGGACATCGACATCCAGACGACGCCGTTCTCCGTCGCCGGCGTCGGCGACATGTCGGGCGACGTGTTCGGCAACGGCATGCTTCTGTCGGAAAAGATCCGCCTGATCGCCGCCTTCGACCACCGCGACATCTTTATCGATCCGGATCCGGATATCGAAAAATCCTTCGCAGAGCGCAGCCGCATGTTCGCCCTTGCCCGCTCCAGCTGGCAGGATTACGACCGCTCGACGATGTCGGAAGGCGCGATGATCATTTCGCGCACGGAAAAATCCGTGAAGCTGACCAAGCAGGCGGCGGCGGCAATCGGCCTCGACAAGTTGACGGCTTCGCCCTTCGAGATCCTGACGGCGATCCTGAAAAGCAAGGTCGACCTTCTCTGGTTCGGCGGCATCGGCACCTATATCAAGGCCGCATCCGAAACCGACACCGAAGTGGGCGACCGCGCCAATGACCCGATCCGCATCACGGCCGGCGAAGTCGGTGCCAGCGTCATCGGCGAGGGCGCCAATCTCGGCGTGACCCAGAAGGGCCGCATTGCCTATTCGCTGGCCGGCGGGCGCTGCAATTCCGACGCGATCGACAATTCCGCAGGCGTCAATTCGTCCGACGTCGAGGTCAATATCAAGATCGCGCTCAACCCGGCCATGCAGGACGGCAGGCTGACCCGCGCCAAGCGCAACACGCTGCTCGCCTCCATGACGGAAGACGTGGGTCATCTCGTCTTGCGCAACAACTACCTGCAACCACTGGCGATTTCGCTCGTCGAGCGCAAGGGTGCCGCCAATCGCGAGCAGCTCGCCCGCCTGATGTCGGTCCTCGAAAGCGAAGGGCGGCTGAACCGCAAGGTCGAGACTCTGCCCGACGATGCCGAACTTGCCGAGCGCTATGCCAGCGGCCGGCCGCTGACACGACCGGAGATCGGCGTGCTCGTCTCCTACTCGAAGATCGTCCTGTTCGACGCCCTGATCGACAGCACTATCCCAGACGACCCGTATTTCGCATCCGTGCTGAAAGCCTATTTCCCGGCGAAGATGCAGAAGGCTTATGCCGCCGATATTGCCGGCCACCGCCTGCACCGCGAAATCGTCGCGACGGCGCTTGCAAACGAAGCCATCAACCGCGGCGGGCCGGGCTTTATCCACATGATGAGCGACATGACGGGGGCCACCGCGGCCAATGTCGTGAAGGCACTCTTCCTCGTTCGCGATGGCTTCGACCTGGAGAATATCTGGGCCGAAATCGACCAGCTGGATGGCAAGATCTCGGGCCGGGTTCAGAATGATCTCTATGCCCAGGTTACCCGCATCATCGGCATCGGTACCTATCTCGCACTCCAGACGCAGATCGGCACGACGGAGCTGACCGAGGCCATCGCCAGGCTCAGGGCCGCAATCAAGGGGCTGCGCGCCACCGTGACCGACGATATCATCGCCGAAACCGGCCCGCTTGCCGCAGAACTTGAGGCGGAGGGTGCGCCGTCCGGTCTCGTGAAAGAGATACGCCTGCTATCGGCCCTCGTCATCGTGCCGGAGATCATGCGGATTGCCGACCGGACCGGCGAAAGCATGGCGCGCGCCATCGAGAGCTATTTCGCCGTCACCGAGACGTTCCGCGTCAACCGGCTGATCGTGGCCGGCGAGCGGATTGGCACAAGCGACCATTACGAAAGCCTGGCACTGTCGCGCAGCCTGCAACAGCTCGCATCGGCCCGCCGTGACATCGTCATTGCCGTCTTGACCGAGCACCGCAAGGACAAGAAGCCGGTGGAAGCCTGGATCGCTGGCGATCGACTGCGCGTCAACCGCATCGGCGCCGAACTGATGAGCCTCAGCGAAAGCGGCGATCTGACGCTCTCGAAGATTTCCGTCGCCGCCGGTCTGCTGGGAGATCTGGCACACGCACGGTCGGCTTGAGGGCAGGGGCTTCGGGGAAAAGAAGATGGCCGAGACAGGACTTGACGAGGCGCCGGCTAAACCAGGCCGGCGCGGCATCTGGGGCTGGATGCTGTTCGACTGGGCGGCACAGCCGTTCTTCACGGTTGTCATCACCTTCATCTTCGGCCCGTATTTCGTCGCGCGCCTCACCGACGACCCGATCTCCGCCCAGACCACCTGGAGCAACATGGCGACGGCATCCTCCGTCGTCATCGCCATCCTGTCTCCGATCCTGGGCTCGATCGCCGATCAGTCGGGTGCCAGAAAACCATGGATCGCAAGCTTTGCACTGATCAAGGTCGCAAGCCTCGTCCTGCTGTGGCAGGCCGCTCCGGGCTCGCCGCTCACCCTGCCGGTTACCTGCATCATCCTTGCCTCGATCGCGGCGGAGTTTTCCATCGTCTTCAACGATTCCATGATGCCGCGCCTCGTATCCAAGGCCGATATCGGCAAGGTTTCGAACATCGCCTGGGGTCTGGGTTATCTCGGCGGCATGACCGTGCTGATCGCGGTCGTCGCGCTGCTTGCCGCCAATCCGGAAACGGGTCTGACGCTCCTCGGCATTCCGCCGCTCTTCGGGCTTGATCCGGCGCTCGGCGAGGACGCGCGCATCACCGGCCCGATCGCGGCGATCTGGTATCTTCTATTCATCCTGCCGATGTTCTTCTTCACGCCGGACGCCCCGAAAGGCCTGCCTCTCGCAAAGGCCGTCGGCTCCGGCTTCCGCGAACTTGCAGGCACGCTGCGTGAACTTAAGCATCGCCCCGACATCGTCCGCTTCCTGATTGCCCGCATGCTCTACCAGGATGGCGTCAACGGCCTCATCATTCTCGGCGGCACGTTTGCGGCGGCCATGTTCGGCTGGGCGACCATCGAGATCGGCATCTACGGCATCATCCTGAATGTCGTGGCGATCTTTGGCTGCATTGCGGCCGGGCATCTCGACCGGGTGCTCGGATCAAAGACGGTGGTGGTCACAAGTCTTGTCCTGCTGCTGATCGCAACCGTCGGCATCGTTTCCACCAGCCCGGGCGAGGTCTTCTTCGGCCTGATGCCGCTTTCCATGGAGGATTCAGGCGGTATGTTCGGCACCGCGGCGGAAAAGGCCTATATCCTGTTCGGGCTTCTGATCGGTGCCGCCTTCGGCCCCGTCCAGGCCTCGTCGCGTTCATACCTTGCCCGCAGCATCGATGTGTCGGAGGCCGGCCGCTATTTCGGCATTTATGCGCTGTCTGGACGCGCCACGAGCTTTCTCGCCACGCTGTCGTTTTCCATCGTTACCTATGCAACGGGCTCTGCCCATCTCGGCATGGCGACGCTGACAGTCTTTCTCGGCACCGGCCTGATCCTGCTTCTGACCGTGCCCTATCCGGCCGACAGATCGGCCGGATAGAAGGTTCTCAACCTAGATTAGTGCCGGAAGTGACGCATGCCGGTAAACACCATCGCCACACCATGCTCGTCGGCGGCCGCAATCACTTCTGCATCGCGCATCGAGCCGCCGGGCTGGATGACCGCAGTTGCGCCGGCAGCGATCGCCGAAAGCAGACCGTCGGCAAACGGGAAGAAGGCTTCAGATGCGACCGCTGACCCCTTCGTCATCGGCTCGGCCCAGCCCATGGCCTTCGCCGCATCTTCAGCCTTGAGCCCGGCGATACGGGCGGAATCGATCCGGCTCATCTGGCCGGCGCCGATACCTGCCGTCTGGCCGTCCTTGGCATAGACGATGGCGTTGGACTTGACGTGCTTTGCCACCTTGTAGGCAAACTTCATGTCTTCAAGCTCGGTCGGCGTCGGTGCGCGCTTGGTCACGACCTTCAGATCGACATCCTCGATGACACCGCTGTCGCGGCTCTGCACCAGAAGGCCGCCGGCAACGGTCTTTGCCGTAATGCCGCGCGAACGCGGGTCCGGCAGGCCGCCGGTCACCAGCAGGCGCAGGTTCTTCTTGGACGCGATGATCGCCTTTGCCTCGTCGGAAACCTCGGGCGCGATGATCACTTCGGTAAACAGCTTGACGATCTCTTCCGCCGTCTCGGCATCGAGCAGCTGGTTGAGCGCGATGATGCCGCCGAAAGCTGATGTGCTGTCGCAGGCCAGCGCCCGCAGATAGGCGTCCTTCAGCGTCGAGCCGGTTGCGACGCCGCAGGGGTTGGCGTGCTTGATGATGGCACAAGCCGGTCCCTGGTCGGCCGCAAATTCGCCGATCAGCTCGAAGGCGCCATCGGTGTCGTTGATGTTGTTGTAGGAGAGCTGCTTGCCCTGCAGCAGCGTCGCGGTGGCAACGCCCGGGCGGTTCTCGCCGGTCACGTAGAAGCCGGCGCTCTGGTGCGGGTTCTCGCCGTAGCGCATGGCTTCCTTCAGCACGCCGCCGATCGTCCGGTAGCTCGGCGTTTCGATCTCGAGCGCTTCGGCGAACCAGTTGGAGATCGCCGTGTCATAGGCTGCGGTGCGGGCATAGGCCTTGGCGGCAAGCTTCTGGCGGAATGCATAGTCCGTCTCGCCGCCATTGGCCTGCAGCGCTTCTATCAGGGCAGGGTAGTCGGAGGGATCGGTGACGATCGTGACATAGGCATGGTTCTTGGCGGACGCACGGATCATCGCCGGGCCGCCGATATCGATATTCTCGACCGTCGTCGGATAGTCGCCGCCTGCCGCGCGCACTTCCTCGAATGGATAGAGATTGATGACCGAAAGATCGATGCTCTCGATGCCGTGTTTCTGCATCGCCGCGACATGCTCCTCGTCGTCGCGGATGGCGAGAAGGCCACCATGCACGGTCGGATGCAGCGTCTTGACGCGACCGTCCATGATCTCAGGAAAGCCCGTGACTTCGGAGACGTCGGTGACGGCAAGACCCGCGGCGGCGATCGCCTTGTGCGTGCCACCGGTGGACAAGAGCTTCACACCCTGCTCGGTCAGCGCTTTCGCGAGCTCGATGATGCCGGCCTTGTCGGACACGGAAAGAAGCGCTGTGCGGATCTTGACGCGGTCGGGCGCTGGGATTTTCTTGGATGCGACGGCCATCGGTCTCTCCTGAAAGAGGGTGCCCAAAAGGGCGAAAAGGGATTGGCCGCCGGTTAGCACAGCTACCCCTTCAGGGAAACCCTATTCCAACCAGGGCTAATCGGCGCGCCGCAGCATCCAGCGGATTTCGGTGACCTCTGGCAGGGTAAATTCGATCGCCAGCTGCTGGCTCGGGCGAGGGCCGGAAACATCTGCAAAGAAGATGTCCTCGTCGATCATGACCTCGAGACCCGGCGCCGAAAACAGCCATTTCTCGCCATCACTCGCCTGCATCACGACGCTTTCCGGGTCGCGCCGCACCAGCCGAATGGCCGGGTGGATGTGAAAGCGAACCACAGCCACCAGTCTCTCGTCTCCCGGCTCCTCGCCATCCGGCACGAACAGCCGGTCATGGCCCTTGATCTTGTTGCCGGTCGTGTTGAGGCCGATCTCGCGATGGTAGAGATAGCCGAACTCCTTGAGATACCCGTCATGGGTCGCCCGCAGCCAGTCGTTGCCATGCGCATCGTCACGTCGGTCGATGGTGACATCCGAAACGCCGGGAAGCAGGATGGGGCCGGCAAGCTTCGACTTGGCGATCCGGCTCGATGACGTCTCCGACAGCGTCAGCGTCGAATGTGCCGCTGTCGAGCGCGCCATCTTGCGGTGGCCGCGCCCGGAAAATTTAGGTGAGCCCGAGTTGACGATAAACCTGTTGCGGCCCGACGAGAGCTCGAAGGCGAGGCAACCCGCATGCGCCGTGCGCGAGAATTCCGGCTCCGACCAGCCCGTATCGACGATCAGCGTCGTGTCTTCGGCTGTCAGCCGGTGATAGTTCATATGCGGCAGCGCCTTGAACGGCTTGCCACCGCTTTCGTCATACCGCAGCACCGACATCAGCTCGCTTGCCGGTGTCGCCGTCGCACCGTTGAACAGCGCCAGATCACCATCCTGGTGCCGGAAGAAGCGTAGCGCCGGATAGATCCGGTCGATCGTCGGGATCAGCTTTTGCGGCAGATCATGGCCGAGATTGATATAGGTCTGCCGCAGCGGCAGAAGGTCGAGCAGCGCATCGAGCATCGAGCGCGGATTGCGCGAGAGATGGCCGCCATCGGCCAGAATCTGGAATTCCAGTTCACGGTCGAGCCGCGCACCTTCGCGACGGATGAAGGCCGCCCGTGTGGGCATGGAAACCGACGCCATGGCGAGCGCGATGCGGATGCGAAGCCGGGTCTCGTCGGCGGGAATGCAGCCGGCGATCTTGCGCAGGTAGCGAACCTGAAACG
The DNA here is from genome assembly GCF_900108545.1 of Rhizobium sp. NFR12. NCBI lineage: Bacteria > Pseudomonadati > Pseudomonadota > Alphaproteobacteria > Hyphomicrobiales > Rhizobiaceae > Rhizobium > Rhizobium sp. NFR12. The sequence goes on from NZ_FNWM01000007.1 coordinate 53,514, forward strand.
CCAGGCTCTTCATGAAGCGGCGGTAGAAGCCGGCCTCCGCGCCCTGCAATAGGACGGTCGAGTGGGACAGCCATGCGACCACGCGCTCGGCCACCACGTTCGGTTCCCAGCCGATGCCCCTCTGGCGACGGCCATGCAGCGTGATCCAGTCCGCCACCACGTCACGGGCGTGGTCGCAGGCTTCTTCTGTCTTGTTGGCACGAACATGCCGCAGCCAGGCAAACGAATGCAGCCGCTCGGCAAAGGCCTTGGACGGAAGCTCGACCTGAAACGGCGAATGACCGAAGGTTTCGAGAACGCGACCGGCCAGCGGATAGCGCCCTTCGAGAATCTCTTCGGCAATGAACGGATCGATCGATCGCAGGTCGGTGGGCGCCACGATCAACCTGTCCGGCACCGGCAGCGGTGTCAGAGCAAGGCGCATGCCGGCGGACCGGCGACACATGCGTCGCCAGATCTCCCGCATGCCGAAGGCAAGAATCCTTCGGCGATCGGCAAGCCGCATCGTCACTTGAGATATTCTCCGCAGGGCCGGGTGCTCTCCCCGAGCGCCCGGAATCGATTATGGATCAACCGAAACTATGTAAGGTTATAGTGAATAAAGACTTACCTGACGCGGAGCACGCTCGCGAAGAAGCCATCCATGCCACCGGCAAAGGTCTCATCCCCCGGCAGCATGGCCGGCGTGGTCCGGAATTCACCGAGATCTGAAATCGCGGATTCCAGACCCGGCCAATCGCTCGGGCTGACCGGCTGCCGTTCCAGTGTCGGCGTATCCGCCAGAACCTTGGCCACCAGCTTTTCGCCCTCTAGCGGATCGAGCGAGCAGTTCGAAAACACAATGAGTCCGCCCGGTTTTACCAGCGTCACCGCGTGCCGCAGCATGCGTTCCTGCAGCACGGCAAGCTTGCCGATATCCTCGGGACCCTTGGTCCAGAGCACATCGGGATGGCGGCGGGTGGTGCCGGTGGACGAGCAGGGTGCATCGAGCAGCACGCCATCGAGCAACTCGTCCGGCTTGAATTCGAACAGATCGCCGCTCGAAAGCTCCGCTTCGAGACCGAGCCGTGCCAGGTTTTCCTTCAGCCGCGCCAGCCGGTTGGCGGATTGCTCGACGGCAATCACGTGCGCGCCGGCCACAACCAGCTGCGCCGTCTTGCCGCCGGGCGCCGCACAGAGATCCGCGATACGCTTGCCCGTGAGGTCACCGAACAACTGTGCCGGAATGGATGCGGCAACGTCCTGCACCCACCATTCACCGTCCTCGAAACCCTCGAGACCGGTCACGGATCCCTGGAAAGCCTGCAGGCGGATGCTGCCTGTTGGCAACAGCTTGCCGCCGAGCTTTTCGGCCCAGCCCTTGGCATCGCTCTTTACCGTCAGATCGATGGCGGCCGGCGTCAGCTGCGCTTCGGCAATCTTGTCGGCCTCGGTCTCGCCGTAGGCGGCAACCAGACGCTTGCGGAACCAATCCGGTACCGGCGACACCGAAGCGGTGGCCGCGAGGATCTCTTCCTTTTCGCGCACCATGCGGCGCAGAACGGCATTCACCAGCTTGGCAAAGCGACGGTTGCGCGGATCGCGATTGGCCTGCTCGACGGCCAAGTCGACCGCCGCATGCGAGGGGACGTCGAGATGGAGGATCTGCGCGGCCGCAACCACCAGAACATGATGCAGGGATTTTGCCCCGTGCGGCAGCGGCGTATCGATCATGGACGAAATCGCCGCTTCGAGCCGGGTCAGATGGCGAAGGGCGGTGGTCAGGATGGCGCGCGTCAGGGCCCGGTCAGCATCGCCCAATGCCTTGTAGGCCGGGTTGCCGTGGGACAGGTCGAGCATGCCATCGAGCGAAATCTTCTTGTCGATGGCCGCCGACAAAAGCTTGGCCGCTGTCACGCGGACTTCGAGCCCCGGCTTTGCCGGTCCGGCGTCTGGGCGAGAGCCTGGCGCATGGGATGTCGGGTTTTCCCGCGCGCCAGTTGATCTGGAAGGCTTGTTGTTTTTCTTGTCGTTCAAGACCATGGACCCTTGGGCGGTTCGTTCGAACTGCGGCCCCACCGGCTGTCGGAGCCGGAATTCGGAACGGAGCGCGCGCTTCGCTGCGGTCTAGCAGCCGAAGACTGCCCCGTCGAGCCACCGCCGCCGATGTCCCCCCGGAACTCACCAGCCATCTGCTGAAGTGCTGCGATCCGGTTGTCCGTATTCGGATGGGTCGAGAACAGGTTATCCATCCGCTCGCCCGAAAGCGGGTTGATAATGAACATATGCGCCGTCGCCGGGTTGCGCTCCGCCTCGTAATTCGGAACCTGCCGCGCCGTGCCGGCGATCTTGGAGAGTGCGGAAGCCAGCGCCAGCGGCTTGCCGCAGATCTCGGCGCCGCGACGGTCGGCCGAATATTCGCGCGTCCTGCTGATCGCCATCTGCACCAGCATTGCCGCAAAGGGCGCAACGACCATGGCAACAATCACGCCGATAAAACCGAACGGATTGCTGTTGTTTCCGCGATTTCCGCCGAACAGAAACGCAAAGTTGCCGAGCATGGAAATCGCACCGGCGAGCGTCGCGGTGATCGTCATGATCAGCGTGTCGCGGTTTTGCACATGCGCCAGCTCATGCGCCATGACGCCTGCCACTTCGTCATGCGTCAGGCTTTGCAACAGACCGGTGGAGGCGGCAACGGCTGCATTTTCAGGATTGCGGCCGGTCGCAAACGCATTCGGCTGCGGGTTGTCGTAAATATAGACCTTCGGCATCGGCAGACCGGCATTGGCCGCGAGAGATTGCACCATCAGGTAAAATTCCGGCGCCGACTGCGCATTCACTTCCTGCGCATGATAGGCCGACAGCACCATCTTGTCGGAGTTCCAGTAGGAAAACAGGTTCATGCCGGCCGCGATCACAAGCGCGATCATCATCCCGCCCTTGCCGCCGATGAGGAAGCCGATGCCCATGAACAAGGCCGTCATGAAGGCCAGAAGCATGGCGGTGCGCATCACATTCATCGTCATATCTCCCGTTGCCAATTCAACCCGTGTGAGGGTTTTCGAAATCTTCAGAACGCCCTATAATGTGGTGAATTCGCTCAGACTTTCAATAAACCATCCGGTGAATGAAATGCAGACGCCCGACAACGACAATAGCGAAACGCAGATCGAGACCGCAGCGCCAAGCAAACCGCTCTCGCCCGCTGCCCAGCGCGCGCTGAAGGAAGCCGAGGAGCGCCGACAGGCAGCGGCAAAGACGACCACGCCGGAAGAATTCGGCGGCCGCGGTGGCGCCGATCCCGCCCGCTTCGGCGACTGGGAAATCAACGGCCGCGCGATCGATTTCTAAGCGGCGAAGCCGTAAGCAAATATTCCTATTGACTTCAGCCAATGATCGGAATTTATTCCTTTCATGGTCAGATATCTCGTGCTCATTGCTGTTTTCCTCGGAGCCCATGCGGCTGAGGCTGTAGCGCGCGAGGAAATCTCCGGACCGGTTGCTGCCGAGATCCTGCGCGTCATCGATGGCGACACGATCCTGGTCGCGGCCCGTCCCTGGCCACAGCAGACGGTGGAGGTCTATGTCCGCATCCGCGGCATCGATGCGCCGGAGCTCAAATCGAAGTGCAATTCCGTCCGACAGGCCGGTGGCAATGCACGCCAAGCGCTGGAGGCACTGACGCAGGCGTCCGGCACGATCCAGCTCGTCAACATTTCCGGAGACAAATATTTCGGCCGCATCGTCGCTGACGTCGTGCTGCCCGATGGCCGCAGCGCCGGCTCGGACCTGCTTCTGGCCGGATTGGTTCAACCCTATGACGGCGGGCGCAAAATGGTGCCGGTCTGTAGTGACTGAGCCTGTATTGGCCGCTTGGACTAATACGCAGATATTCGTTTGACGGCGGAGAAATGTGTGGGATGCCATCGCTGACATCCCACGCGAGTTATCGGGTCAGTCCGCTCTGTTCTGGCGGTTGGCGATCAGATCGTCCACCACGCCTGGATCGGCGAGGGTCGACGTATCTCCCAGCGCGCCGAAATCGTCCTCGGCAATCTTGCGCAGAATGCGTCGCATGATCTTGCCGGATCGGGTCTTGGGCAGGCCGGGAGAGAACTGGATCTTGTCCGGTGCCGCGATCGGGCCGATCTCCTGGCGCACATGCTTGACCAGTTGCTGGCGAAGCTCTTCCGTGCCCTCGTTGCCGGCCATCAGCGTCACGTAGCAGTAGATACCCTGGCCCTTGATGTTGTGCGGATAGCCGACCACGGCCGCTTCCGACACGAGGTTGTGGGACACCAGCGCCGATTCCACTTCCGCCGTGCCGAGACGATGGCCGGAGACGTTGAGCACGTCGTCGACGCGGCCGGTGATCCAGTAATAGCCATCCTCGTCGCGCCGGCAGCCGTCGCCGGTAAAGTACTTGCCCTTGTAGGTGGTGAAATACGCCTCGACGAAGCGGTCATGATCGCCGTAGAGCGTGCGCATCTGGCCCGGCCAGCTGTCGATGATGCAGAGATTGCCGTCGGCAGCCCCTTCCAGGACATTGCCTTCGTTATCCACCAGCTGCGGCTGCACGCCGAAAAACGGTTTCGTCGCCGAACCCGGCTTGAGCGCTGTGGCACCCGGGAGCGGGGTGATCATGTGGCCGCCGGTCTCCGTCTGCCACCAGGTATCGACGATCGGGCAGCGCTTGTTTCCGACCACTTCGTGGTACCAGTTCCAGGCTTCCGGATTGATCGGCTCGCCGACCGTTCCCAGCAAGCGCAGGCTGGCCCGCGACGACCGCGTCACGAACTCGTCGCCGGCCCCCATCAGCGAACGGATGGCTGTCGGCGCCGTGTAGAAGATGTTGACCTTGTGCTTGTCCACAATTTCCCAGAACCGGCCCTGATCGGGGAAATTCGGCACGCCTTCGAACATCAGCGTTGTCGCACAGTTCGCGAGCGGCCCGTAGACCAGGTAGGAATGCCCGGTCACCCAGCCCACATCGGCCGTGCACCAGTAGACGTCGCCATCATGGTAGTCGAACGTGTATTCATGCGTCATCGCCGCATAGACGAGATAGCCGCCGGTTGTGTGCAGAACGCCCTTCGGCTTGCCGGTGGAACCGGACGTGTAGAGAATGAACAGCGGGTCTTCCGCCTTCATCTTCACCGGTTCGCAATGCTCTTTCACGGTGGCGATTTCCTGGTGATACCAGAGGTCGCGGCCGGGCGCCCAGTTCGTCTTGCCGCCGGTACGGCGGACGACCAGAACCTTGTTGACCGTGACATACTGCTTGGCTGCGATGCGGATAGCGGTATCGGTATTTTCCTTGAGCGGCACCGGTTTGCCGCCGCGCACGCCCTCGTCGCAGGTGATCACGAATGTCGACTGGCAGTCGATGATGCGGCCGGCCAGCGCTTCCGGCGAAAATCCGCCGAACACGACCGAATGAACCGCGCCGATCCGGGCGCAGGCCAGCATAGCATAGGCTGCCTCCGGGATCATCGGCATGTAGATCGTCACCCGGTCGCCCTTCTTGACGCCGTGCTTCTTCAGCACGTTCGCCATGCGGCACACCTGATCGTAGAGCTGGTTATAGGTGATCTTCTTGTCGATATACGGGTTATCGCCTTCCCAGATGATCGCAGTGCGCTCGCCATGCGTCTTCAGGTGTCGATCGATGCAATTATAGGAAACGTTGGTCTGGCCATCCTCGAACCATTTGATCGAGACCTTTCCCTTGAACGACGTGTTTTTCACCTTGGTGAAAGGCTTGAACCAGTCGATCCGCTTGCCATGCTTGCCCCAGAACTTGTCCGGGTTTTCAATGCTTTCCTCATACCACTTGTCATACTTGTCCTTGTCGATGAGCGCCTTTGCCTTGGTGGCTTTTTCGACCGGATAGATTTTTTCGGACATGTGCTCCTCCCTGCTTTGACCCATATCTAACACTTGGAACATGGGCCGCAATTAGACAAAGGGTAAGGTGCTGGACGATTTGCAATTCCGACGCAAATCGAATATAGGGCAATAAATTCCCGGAAATTGTGGTTGATACCCACGCCCGCGACACCGGCGCGGACGGACAGAGGAACTATATCTATGGCTCAAACACTGCTCATGCCGAAAGCGACAGCCGTCTGGCTCGTCGACAACACCGCGCTTTCGTTCGACCAGATCGCCCAGTTCTGCAAACTTCACCCACTTGAGGTGAAGGCGATTGCAGACGGCGAAGCAGCGCAGGGTATCAAGGGCCTCGACCCGATCGCCACCGGCCAGCTGTCGCGCGACGAGATCGAGCGCGCTGAAAAAGACATCAACTACAAGCTCAAGCTTTCCGAGCCGAAGGTTCGCGTTCCCGAATCCAAGCGCCGCGGCCCGCGTTACACGCCGGTCTCCAAGCGCCAGGATCGCCCCAACGCCATTCTCTGGCTGGTGCGCAATCACGCAGAACTGAAGGACGCGCAGATTTCGCGCCTCGTCGGCACCACCAAGTCGACCATCGAACAGATCCGCGAGCGCACCCACTGGAACGCCGCAAACCTGGCGCCGATGGACCCGGTCACGCTCGGCCTTTGCAGCCAGATCGATCTCGACCTTGAAGTCGAGAAGGCCTCGAAGGGTCGCCCGCTGCCCACCGCTGCCGAACTCGGTGCATCCCTGCAGCCGGCTGCAGAAGCCGAAAACATCGGCTTCGGCGGTTTCCGCAGCGAACGCGAAGAAGAGAAGGAAAAGGAAATCGATGCGAACGCCGTGTTCGCCAAGCTTTCCTCCCTCAAGTCGACCCGCAAGGACGACGACGAAGAAGACGACGGCCGCTTCTAAGCCTTGATCTTCGAGATACGATTTTACGAAAGCCCTGGGCCACAGCCCGGGGCTTTTTATTTGGGCGCTCAGTCGCCAGCCTAGGTGTCGCCTGTGCGCGATACAGCCCGCATGCCCCCTCCATAGCCTTTCGCGGTGAGCGCGGCTGTCACCGCATCCAGTGCGCCCGGATCCTCGATCGTTGCCGGCATGGTCCAGGGCATCCCGTCCGCGATTTTCTGCATCGTTCCCCGCAGGATTTTGCCCGAGCGTGTCTTTGGCAGTTTCGGTACGATCATGACCGTCTTGAACGCGGCGACCGGGCCGATCTGCGAGCGCACCATTTCTGCGACTTCCGACGAGATCTTCTCCGTTTCCCGTGAAACATTATGCTTTAGGACAAGGAAGCCGCAGGGGATCTGCCCCTTCACCGTATCGCTGATGCCGATCACGGCGCATTCCGCCACATCAGGATGTTTCGCACAGACCTCTTCCATCGAGCCGGTCGAAAGGCGATGCCCGGCGCAGTTGATGATGTCATCCGTGCGCGCCATCACGAAGACGTAGCCGTCCTCGTCGATCACGCCTGCATCTGCGGTCGTATAGTACCCTGGGAAGGTGCTGAGACAGGTCTCGCGGAAACGCTCATCTGCGCTCCAGAAGGTCGGCAGGCATCCGGGCGGCAGCGGCAGCCGGATGGCGAGATTGCCGAGCGTGCCCGCCGGCACCGGCATTCCGGCATCATCGAGAACATCGATGGCGTAGCCGGGCATCGGTCGCGTCGGAGATCCGTGCTTGAACGGCATCAACCCCAGCCCCATCGGATTGGCAGCGATCGGCCAGCCGGTCTCGGTCTGCCACCAGTGGTCGATGACGGGCACTTTCAGTTTCTGCTCCGCCCATTTCAGCGTTTCCGGATCCGCCCTTTCGCCCGCCAGAAAAAGAGCACGCAGACCCTTGAGATCGTAATGCGCCATGAGTTCGCCGTCTGGGTCTTCGCGGCGGATAGCGCGGAACGCCGTTGGCGCCGTGAAGAAGACCTTGACGTCATGGTCGGCGATGACGCGCCAGAAGGTCCCTGCATCCGGTGTTCCGACGGGCTTTCCCTCGAAGATGACGCTGGTATTGCCGGAAAGCAGCGGCGCGTAAACGATATAGGAGTGACCGACCACCCAGCCGATATCGGACGCGGTCCAGAACACCTCGCCCGGCTTGATCCCAAAAATATTCGGCATACTCCAGGCGAGCGCCACCATGTAACCGCCGTTGTCGCGCACCACGCCCTTTGGCTTTCCCGTCGTACCGGATGTGTAGAGAATGTAGAGCGGATCGGTTGATTTGACCGCCACGCAGTCGAGATCCCGCCCAAGCGCCTTGCCGACCAGATCGGCAAAGTCTAGCTCGCCCTTGTCATGTCTTAGCTGCGCTTCCAGTTCCGGCCGCTGCACGATGAGGCAATGCTCGGGCTTGACGGTCGCGAGGTCGATCGCCTTGTCGAGCAACGGCTTGTAGGCGACGACCCGACCGGGCTCCAGTCCGCAGCTCGCCGAGATCACCAGTTTTGCCTGTGAGTCGTTCAGCCGGGCTGCCAGTTCCTGTGCCGCGAAACCGCCGAACACCACGGAATGCACAGCGCCGATCCGCGCGCAGGCGAGCATCGAAAAGATCGCTTCCGGCACCATCGGCATGTAGATGACGACCCGGTCGCCGTAACCGACGCCGAGATCGCGCATGACAGTTGCAATCGCCTTCACCTCCGCCAGAACCTCGGCATAGGTGAAGGACCGTTGCGCACCGGTCATCGCGCTGTCGTGGATGAAGGCGAGCCGATCGCCGTTGCCTGCCGCGACGTGGCGGTCGAGGCAATTGTAGCAGGTGTTGGTTTCACCCCCCACGAACCACCGACCATAGACACCGGCATTGGCATCAAAGACCGCGTCCGGTTCTTTGAACCAGTCGATCGCCTCTGACGCGGACTTCCAGAAGGCCTCTGGGTTGTTTTCCCAGCTGCTGTAAACGTCGAAATATTGGCTTTGCATCTGTACCTCCCAACACAACCGCATAGCCTGATCGGGCGAGTGTAGGGGAGGGACGATCGGGCGGGAAGCCCGACCAACGGGTTAGACTTCAGCGCGCGCCGAAGATTGCCGAACCGACTCGCACGCTGGTGGCGCCAAATTCCACCGCCGTCTCGAAATCGCCGGACATGCCCATGGAAAGCTTCTCCACGCGGCATTCTTTGGCAAGCTTGGCCAGCAGCGCGAAATGCGGTCCCGGATTTTCATCCGCCGGCGGAATGCACATCAGCCCTTCGACGGCGAGCCCCAGTTCGTTTCGGCAAAGCGCGACGAACGCCGCCGTCTCTTTCGGCTCGATGCCGGCCTTTTGCGGTTCAAGCCCGGTATTCACCTGCACATAGAGCTTCGGCGACTTGCCCTGCTTGGCCATTTCGTCTGCCAGGGCTCGTGCAATCTTCTCGCGGTCCACCGTCTCGATCACGTCGAACAGAGCCACCGCATCGGCCGCCTTGTTGGATTGCAGCGGACCGATCAGATGCAGCGTGATACCCGGCGTCTCCGCCTTGAGCTCCGGCCACTTGCCCTGGCTCTCCTGCACCCGGTTTTCGCCGAACACACGCTGGCCGGCTGCAATCACCGGCCGGATATCACCGGCATCGAATGTCTTGGAGACCGCGACGAGCGAGACAGAGCCCGCGGAGCGATTGGCCGTCTCTTCCGCCTTGCCGATCCTTGTCCTGACTTCCTGGAGCCGTTGTTCGACGCTCATTGTCCGTCACCTTTCGCTATTCTTGTGATGCAAGCGATTAAAGCCCATATGAGGCTCTGCCAAGGGCATGTCCCATCAAAGTTTGGCACGTGTCAGGCCTCAAAAACTTGACGCTTGCGGCCATTCATGGTGAAGGTCTGCCCGACTCCTATATCCTGATTTCCCGGAATATCATCCAGATGGCGACTGAACGTTACAACCCGCGCGATGCCGAGCCCCGTTGGCAGCAGACCTGGAACGAGGCGAAGGTTTTCGAAACCGACAATGCCGATCCGCGGGAAAAGTATTACGTCCTCGAGATGTTCCCCTATCCATCCGGCCGCATTCACATGGGCCACGTGCGCAATTATGCGATGGGTGACGTTGTCGCCCGCTACAAGCGCGCCCGCGGCTTCAACGTTCTGCACCCGATGGGCTGGGACGCGTTCGGCATGCCGGCAGAAAACGCCGCGCGTGACAACAAGACCCACCCGAAGGCCTGGACCTACCAGAACATCGAATCCATGAAAAAGCAGCTGAAGGCGATGGGCCTTTCGCTGGACTGGTCGCGCGAGTTCGCCACCTGCGACGTGGAATATTACCAGCAGCAGCAGCACCTCTTCCTCGACATGATGGAAAAGGGCCTGGTCTATCGCAAGCAATCCAAGGTCAACTGGGATCCGGTCGACCAGACGGTTCTGGCTAACGAGCAGGTGATCGACGGTCGCGGCTGGCGTTCGGGCGCGCTGGTCGAGCAGCGCGAGCTCGTGCAGTGGTTCTTCAAGATCACCGATTTCAGTCAGGATCTGCTCGACGAGCTGGATAACCTGGACCAGTGGCCTGAAAAGGTCCGCCTGATGCAGAAAAACTGGATCGGCCGCTCGGAAGGCATGAGCCTGCGCTGGGAAATCGTCACGGACACCGCACCTGTCGGCGTCGACAAGGACGTGACGGTCTATACGACCCGTCCCGATACGCTGTTCGGCGCATCGTTCCTGGCCATCGCTGCAGACCATCCGCTGGCGAAGGCCGCGGCTGCGAACAACCCTGAGATCGAAGCCTTCGCCGAGGAATGCCGCCGTCAGGGCACATCCCTTGCTGCGCTGGAAACGGCCGAGAAAAAGGGCATAGACACCGGCGTCCGCGTAAGGCATCCGCTCGACCCTTCTTGGGAACTGCCGGTCTATGTCGCGAACTTCGTGCTGATGGAATACGGCACAGGCGCCATCTTCGGCTGCCCGGCCGGCGACCAGCGCGACCTGGATTTCGCCCGCAAATACGATCTGCCGGTCGTTGCCGTCGTGATGCCCGAGGATGGCGATGCCGCGACGTTCGAGATCGGCGACACCGCCTTCGTCGACGATGGCGTGATGATCAATTCCCGCTTCCTGGACGGCAAGAGCACCGACGAAGCGTTTCAGATCATTGCCGACAAGCTGTCCGAACAGACGCTGGGCAATGCACCGCAGGGCGAGCGCAAGGTGAACTTCCGCCTGCGCGACTGGGGTATTTCCCGCCAGCGCTACTGGGGTTGCCCAATCCCTGTCATCCATTGCGAAGTCTGCGGCGTCGTGCCGGTGCCGAAGAAGGACCTGCCGGTGCAGTTGCCCGACGACGTCACCTTCGACCTGCCGGGCAACCCGCTCGATCGCCACCCGACCTGGCGCCATGTCAGCTGCCCGAAATGCGGCCACGATGCCCGCCGCGAGACGGATACGATGGATACGTTTGTCGATTCCAGCTGGTATTTCACACGCTTCACAGCCCCTTGGCTGAACGAGCCGACAAACCCGGCCGTTGCCGATCACTGGCTGCCGGTCGATCAGTATATCGGCGGCATCGAGCACGCCATCCTGCATCTGCTCTATTCGCGCTTCTTCACCCGTGCCATGCGCGAGACCGGCCATGTGGCCGTGAAGGAACCGTTCAAGGGCCTGTTCACGCAAGGCATGGTCGTGCATGAAACCTACCGTCTCGGCGAGTCCGGCCAAAACGGTGAATGGGTCGCCCCCGCCGATATCCGTATCGAGGAAATCGACGGCAAGCGTACCGCGACGCTGCTGACAAGCGGCGCCGGCGTCACCATCGGCTCGATCGAAAAAATGTCGAAGTCGAAAAAGAATGTCGTCGATCCCGATGACATCATCGCATCCTACGGCGCCGATACGGCCCGCTTCTTCGTTCTGTCCGATAGTCCGCCGGATCGCGACGTGATCTGGTCGGAAGCGGGTGTCGAAGGTGCCTACCGCTTTACCCAGCGCCTGTGGCGCCTGATTTCTGAAGCCGCCGAAAACCTCAAAATGGTTGATCCGACTCCGGCTAAGGATGGCGATGGACTGGCAATCTCGCAGCTGGCCCACAAGACGCTGCAGGCCGTTCAGGGCGATCTCGACAAGCTGTCCTTCAACAAGGCCGTGGCCCGCATCTACGAACTGGTCAACGCGCTTGCAGCGCCGCTGACCGATGTTGCCGCCGGCAAGGGCGACGCCGCCTACCGTGCCGCTGTTCGCAACGCCTCGGAAATCCTGATCCAGATCGTCGCGCCAATGACGCCGCATCTGGCCGAGGAATGCTGGGCCGTGCTCGGCAATGGCGAGATGGTATCAACAACTGCATGGCCACAGTTCGACCAGGCTCTCGTGGTTGAAAATGACGTCACGATGCCGGTCCAGATCAACGGCAAGAAGCGCGCCGAATTGACAATCGCGCGCGACGCGGATCAAACTGCCGTCGAGGCTGCAGCCCTCGCACTCGACGTGGTAAAAGCCGCTCTCGGTGGCAAGCCACCGAAGAAGATCATCGTCGTCCCACAGAGGATCGTGAACATTGTTGCCTGATCGTTCATTCCGCCGCTTTGGCATCGCACTTGGCATCGCCGGCCTTGCCCTTCTGGCGGGATGCCAGGCACGGCCTCTCTATTCCGAACAGGAAGGCACCGGTCAGAAGCTCGCATCCGTGGAGTTTGCGGATCCGAAGACCCGTATCGAGCAGGTGATCCGCAACAATCTCGTCTTCCTCACCGGTCATGGTGCAGGCGAGACGGCGCATCCGCTCTACGAAGTGAAAATGACGGCCACGAGCTCCGCCTCGAGCATTCTCGACCTTACCAGCGACGATGACACCGTTTCTGTCAGCAACATCCCTGTTGCCGGCCGCGTTCAGGTGGATGTCACCTATACGCTGACCCGTATCAGCGACAGCAAGATCCTGAAATCGGCCAAGCGCGAAGTCGTCGCCTTGATCGATGTCCCGGGACAGAGCTTTGCAAAACTGCGGGCAATCCGCGACGCTGAAAACCGTGCTGCCCGCGAGACGGCCGAGTTCCTGCGTGGTGAGATCGCCATTGCCCTTGCCCGCGAGCCCCAGTCGCCTCCCGTATGGCAGAAATAAAATCCCACGAGTTCGACCGGTTTCTTGACAAGTCGGTCGGCCTCTACAAGATCTTCGTAATCTACGGGCCCGATCGCGGGCTCGTTTCCGAGCGGGCTGCGCAGATCGCAGCCAAGACCGGTGTCGCGCAGGACGACCCATTCGCGATGCTCAAGCTTGATGTATCCGATCTCCAGGGAGATCCCGGCCGTCTCCTTGATGAGGTCAACTCACTCGGCCTTTTCGGAGGCGCCAAATTGGTCTGGCTCCGTGGCGCAATGAACGAGAAGCCGCTGCTGGATGCCATGCAGGCGCTCGCCAAGGATGAGCCTCCCGCCAATATCTTGATCGTCGAGGCTGGTGACCTGAAGAAGGGCAGCGGCCTTCGCAAGGTGGTGGAGCCGGTCCGCTCCATCGCCGTCATTCCCTGCTATGCGGACGATGCACGGGCCCTTGCTGGCCTGATCGATACCGAACTGTCGGCCGAAGGCCTCACCATCAGCGGCGCTGCCCGCCAGCGCCTGATGGAGCTTCTCGGCGGCGATCGAATCGCATCCCGCAACGAAGTGAAGAAGCTGGCGCTCTATTGTCGCGGTGCGGGGACTGTTACCGAAGATCACGTCGATGAAATCATCGGCGATGCGAGCAGCGTCTCCGCGGACGAGGCCGTCGACGCCATTCTCTCCGGAGACGTGGCGTCTCTTCAGCGCGCTTTCCAGAAGGTGCTTGTATCCAAAACGCCGATCTTCCTGATCCTGCAATCCTGCCTCAGACAGTTCCAGTTGCTGGATGTGATGCGGGCGGAAATGGACGACAAGAAGCTGCAGGCCGCACAGGTCATGATGACGCTCGGTCGGCATATCCACTTCAAGCGCAAGCCGATTATCGAAAAGGCGCTGCGATCCTGGACCGCGCCGGCACTTGCCCGGGAAACCGAGCGCCTGCAGGCGGCCGTCCTTCAGTCCCGGCAAAGACAAAGTCTCGAGCCCAGCATCGCCTTCCACAGCCTGATGGCAATCGCGATACAGTCGTCGCGATATCGCTGATGACGATCTGGGAAGGCGCTAACCGCGGCGCTCCAGCAACCGGCAAACCTCTTCAAGCTGCTCGAGATTGCGGTAGTTGATCCGAACCTGGCCGCTGCCCCCGCGGTGATTGATCTTCACATCCAATCCGAGAGCATCGGTCAACGTGCGCTCCAAGGCCAGCGTATCGGAATCTTTTTCGACCGACTTGGTTTCAAGCTGGGGCATCCCCTGGGACTTGATATCGTTTTGCGCAAGCCGCTCTGCATCGCGCACCGACATGCCTTTGGACACGATCGTGCGCGCGAGGGACGAGGGATCGGACGTGGTGATCAAGGCACGCGCGTGACCAGCTGAAAGGCTTCCGGCAGACAGCATGTCGCGAACCGGGTCCGGCAATTTCAGAAGGCGAAGGCTGTTTGCGACGTGACTGCGGCTCTTGCCGATGATTTCACCCAGATCGTTCTGGGTATAGCCATGTTCGGCAATCAACTGCTCGTAACCGAGCGCCTCTTCGAGCGGATTGAGGTCGGACCGCTGAACGTTTTCAACGATTGCGATTTCAAGTGCAGTCCGATCGTCTACGTCGCGGACGATGACCGGGATCTCAGTCAGTCCCGCCAGTTGCGCTGCGCGCCACCGGCGCTCACCGGCAATGATCTCAAGGCGACCGTCGACCGTCCGAACAACGACCGGCTGGACAATGCCATGCTGCCTGATCGAGCTGGCGAGATCCTGCAGCTCGGCCTCATCGAAATGGCGCCTGGGGTTTTTCGGACTGCGCGAAACATGCTCGATCGGCACCATGCGGTCCGGATTGACGTTTTTCGCAGGTGTATTGACCTGCACAGGTTGATCCATCTCACCGATAAGCGCAGCAAGCCCGCGGCCCAGCCGCCTTTTCGAGGGATCTTCGTTCATCCTGTCACCTGTTATTTCGTGTAATCAAAGAAGGGTTTCAAGCCGCCTTGCGCCGACGTTCCCGCTGGATCACCTCAGAGGCGAGCTGAAGGTAGGCCTGGCTCCCAGCGCATTTGAGATCATAAAGAATAGCCGGCTTACCATATGAAGGCGCTTCGGATACCCGAACGTTGCGCGGAATCAGCGTGTGGTACACCTTATCACCGAGATATGTCCTGACGTCGCTGACAACCTGTTGGGCCAGATTGTTGCGCGCATCGAACATCGTCAGAACGATGCCCTGGATATCGAGCAGCGGATTGACCGTCCGGCGGACCTGGTCAACCGTTTCGAGGAGCTGGCTCAAACCCTCGAGCGCAAAGAACTCGCACTGCAGAGGTACGAGCACCGAATGCGCCGCGGCCATCGCATTCATCGTCAGCAGATTGAAAGAGGGTGGGCAGTCGACGAGGATATAAGAGTAGGCACGTGCGACATCAGTATCCAGCGCCCGCTTTAACCGGAAAGCGCGGTCCGTGGCCTGCGAAATCTCCATCTCGAAACCGAGAAGATCCATGGTGGAGGGAACGATGGACAGGTTCGGAACAGCAGTCGGAACGGCAGTTTCGCCAATATCGCTTTCACCCATCAGCACGTCATAAGACGAATGAACGCGATCCTTGCGGTTAATACCGAGGCCAGTGCTGGCGTTTCCCTGAGGATCAAGGTCGATGATGAGGACGTTTTCGCCGATTGCGGCGAGCGCCGTTGCCAGGTTGATCGCTGTCGTCGTCTTACCGACGCCGCCTTTTTGATTAGCGATGGTAATAATACGGTTCTTTTCGAACATATCGCACCTGACTTTACGGGTCCTTGCGTCGGAGGTTGCTGATCTCAAGAATAACAGAGTCCTGCTCGACAACGCTCTGGTGTTCTAGCAGATCGAAATCCCAGCGACTACGGGCTTCGCTGACTTCACGGCGATAATCCCGGCCTTTGTGGAAGAAGCCTCTGGCTTCCGTCTCGACCATCCAACCGGAGGAATAGGATAGAAGATGGTCGAGATCAGCCAGAGCGCGAGCGGAAACACGCTTGCATTCAGGCAACTCATGTGCCGCCTGCTCGATCCGGAGCGGATGAACCGAACCCCGAGCTCCGGTTTCGTTTAGGGCGACGCGGAGGAAAGCAGCCTTTTTATGGTTGCTTTCGACCAAGTGAACCCAACCATCTTCGAGCTCGGCGAGCAATATCGCGGTCACGATTCCTGGAAAGCCACCGCCCGAGCCAAGATCGATCCATTTCGATGGCTCCGGGGATAGTTGAAAGATTTGCGCGCTATCGGCGATATGGCGCTGCCAAATCTCGTTCAGGGTCGAGGGAGCGACAAGGTTGATTGTTTTCGCCCACTTGGAGAAGAGCGTGGCAAAGTGCTCAAGCCTCTCCTGCGTTTCACGTGAAACACTTCTGCCGTTCAACATCATGCCGAGACTCGTTTTACGCGATCCGAGACCGCGGCTTCTTTTTTTACAAGCGCAAGAATAAGTGCCAACGCTGCCGGCGTCATACCGTCAACTTTTGCGGCCTGCGCCATATTGCTGGGCTGATGCTTCGCGAGCTTTATTCGTAGCTCGTTTGAGAGACCGGGCACTGTAGAATAATCGAAGGACAGGGGGATGGTTTTTGACTCATCGCGGATCGTTGAGCCAATATCTGCAGCCTGTCTATTCATGTAGACAGAGTAGGTGGATTCGATCTCGAGAGCTTCCGCTACCTTTGGATTGACCCCACGGAGTTCTCCCCAGACACCGGCCAGATCAGCCATCGACTGGTTGGGGTAGGCGAGCAGTTCGTACGCCGTACGCCGCTGGCCGTCCTGATTGAGGGACAATCCGTGCGCTGCACCCTTTTTAGGCGTCAGCGAGAGCGATTTCAGCATCGCACGGGTTTCGTCGACTGCTTTGGAGTAGGCCGCGAACTTCGCTGCACGATCAGTGCCCACGCAGCCCAGTTCAATGCCCTTTTGAGTCAGCCTGATATCGGCATTGTCGGCTCGGAGCGAAAGGCGGTATTCTGCACGTGATGTAAACATCCGATAAGGTTCCGTCACGCCCTTCGACGTGAGGTCATCGACCATGACACCGATATAGGATTCGGCACGACTGAACGGCTCCGGCTGGCCGCCCGAAGCCGTGATCGCTGCTGAAAGTCCGGCGACCATCCCTTGCGCCGCAGCTTCCTCGTAACCCGTCGTGCCGTTGATCTGGCCAGCCAGGAACAGCCCTGGCAATTTCTTGACTTCCAGCGTGGGTGTCAATTCCCGCGGGTCAACATAGTCGTATTCGATTGCATAGCCGGGCTGAATTATCTCGACCTGCTCAAGGCCCGGGATAGTGCGAATGAAAGCTTCCTGGACTGATGCGGGCAGGGACGTGGATATTCCGTTTGGATAAACAGTTGGATCATCAAGCCCTTCGGGCTCTAGGAAGATCTGGTGCCCGTCGCGCTCACCGAACCGCACGATCTTGTCTTCGATCGACGGACAATAACGTGGGCCCACGCCCTCGATCTGGCCGGAATACATTGCGGACAGGTGGATGTTGTCGGAGATGATCCGATGGGTCGCCTCGTTCGTGCGGGTCACTCCACAGCTGATCTGCGGCGTTACGATTTTATCGGTCATGAACGAGAATGGAACTGGCTGCTCATCGGCTTCCTGCTTGTCAAGCTTGTCCCAGGCGATGGTCCGCCCATCAAGCCGTGCCGGTGTGCCGGTTTTCAGGCGCCCCAAGGCAACGCCAAGTCCAAGAAGCGTCGCTGATAGCCCGAGCGATGGTTCCTCACCCACCCGACCGGCCGGTATCTTTTCATGCCCAATATGAATAAGCCCGCGCAGGAACGTACCGGTCGTGAGTACAGCCGTTCCGCATCCGAATCGACGGCCATCCCTCATGATGACAGCTGACACTCGACCAGTGTCCGTGATGAGGTCGAATGCGTCACCCTCGATGACAGTGAGGTTCAGGTGATTGAAGATTTCCTTCTGCATCGCTTCACGGTAAAGGCGCCGGTCGGCCTGCGTACGGGGACCACGAACGGCGGGACCCTTTTTCCGGTTGAGCAAACGGAACTGGATTCCGGAAACGTCTGCGACCCGGCCCATCAAACCGTCAAGTGCATCGACCTCGCGCACGAGGTGACCTTTGCCCAGCCCGCCAATCGCGGGATTGCAGGACATGACACCAATCGTTTCACGTTTGTGGGTAATTAAGGCCGTCCTCGCGCCCATCCGCGCTGCAGCGCTCGCGGCCTCGCAACCCGCGTGACCACCACCAATGATGATGACATCGAAATTTTGGTCCATATTCATTGTCCCACGTCAGCCGAGTGTTTCACGTGAATCATTTTCCGATACAGAACTGTGAGAAGATAACATCCAGCAACTGCTCGACATCGACCCGGCCCGTAATGCGCCCCAAGGCGGATGCGGCTGCTCGAAGGCTCTCGGCTCTCAAGTCAAGTTCCGTGCCGTTTAACGCCTCTGCGATAAAATTGGAAGCATCTTTCAGTGCGTCGACTTGCCGAGCTCTGTTCGGTACCAGCGAACCGGTCCACAACGCTGTGATCTTTCGGAGGATGGCCTCCCTGAGGAGCTCGAGCCCGTCGCCAGTTTTTGTTGAGATGCAAAGGTCGAAGTCGTCCGAAGGTGCGTGCGCATCCAGCTTCGTTCCGACAGTCAGAACGTTAGCCTGACTGAACTCATGATATTGTAACGCCGGCGAATCGATCTCGTTGAGAGCGAGGATCATGTCGGCTTGCTCGATCGCAACACGGGCCCGATGGATCCCTTCGACTTCGACAATATCGTCGCTTTCCCGCAGGCCAGCCGTATCGAAGAACCGGACCAGATAACCCGACATGTCGAGATCGACGTGCAGGATATCCCTGGTCGTTCCCGCACGTTCCGTCACAATCGCCACATCCCGGTTCGCAAGCGCGTTCAAAAGGCTGCTTTTGCCCGCATTCGGAGGCCCGGCGATGACAATCTTGTAGCCATCTCGGATGATCTCGCCAGACTTTGCCGTTTCCAGATGCTGCAGAAGTTCCAGATAAATCTGGCTCACCTCGCTCCAGACCCGCTCCGATACGGAACCCGGCACGTCGTCCTCGTCAGCGAAATCCAGTTCGGCCTCGATCAGAGCACGCGACCGCGTCAGCCGCTCAGCCCAGTCGATATAGAGCGCTGACTGGCCCCCAAAGCTTTGCTCGACCGCAAGCCGGCGCTGCATTTCCGTTTCGGCAGAGATGAGATCCGCAAGACCTTCAATCTCGACCAGATCCAGCTTGCCGTTCTCAAAAGCTCGCCTTGAAAACTCTCCCGCCTCGGCCAACCTCAGTCCGTCGATTTGCTCGAGCTCTAGGATGAGAGCTGCAACAACAGCGCGGCTGCCATGCACATGCAGTTCGACGCAGTCTTCTCCCGTAAACGAGTTTGGCCCCGGGAAGCCGACCACCAGTCCCTGATCTATGATCACGCCGTTTCGGCCGCGAATCGTTCTGAGCGATGCTTTACGGTCCGTCGCTAAACGACCAGCAAGCGTCTCAGCCGCAGTGAAGGCTTGGTTGCCGCTTAGCCTGATAACGGCGAGACCTGCGGGCAGTGCTCCGCTCGAAAGGGCAAAGATCGTATCAGGGTTCATGATGCGGCTTTCGGACTGTGTCCCAGAAACTCGAAAGCGCCCGTCTTTACGACGGGCGCCTCTCGGTAGCAGTGAATCCGGCTAAGGATCAGGTGTTCATCGAGTCGAAGAAGTCGCTGTTGCTCTTGGTCTGCTTCAGCTTGTCGATCAAAAACTCGATTGCATCCGTCGTTCCCATCGGCGCGAGAATTCGACGGAGAACAAAGATCTTCTGCAGGTCCTGGCGCTGGACGAGAAGGTCTTCCTTGCGCGTGCCGGATTTCAGAATATCCATGGCTGGGAAGATGCGCTTGTCGGCAACCTTTCGGTCGAGCACGATTTCCGAGTTGCCGGTCCCCTTGAACTCTTCGAAGATGACTTCGTCCATACGGCTGCCCGTATCGATCAGCGCCGTAGCGATGATGGTCAGCGAGCCGCCTTCTTCGATGTTACGAGCGGCACCGAAGAAGCGCTTCGGGCGCTGCAGGGCGTTGGCGTCCACACCACCGGTCAGAACCTTGCCGGATGACGGAACGACCGTGTTGTAGGCGCGGCCAAGACGGGTGATGGAGTCGAGCAGAATGACGACATCGCGCCCGTGTTCGACCAGACGTTTCGCCTTTTCGATGACCATTTCAGCCACCTGAACGTGGCGGATGGCGGGTTCGTCGAAGGTCGAGGAAACAACTTCGCCCTTCACCGAGCGCTGCATGTCCGTCACTTCTTCCGGCCGCTCGTCGATCAGGAGAACGATGAGATAGCACTCGGGGTGATTTGCCGTGATCGAATGCGCGATGTTCTGCAAGAGAACGGTCTTACCCGTGCGCGGCGGCGCGACGATCAGGCCGCGCTGGCCCTTGCCGAGCGGTGCGACGAGATCGATCACGCGCGCCGAATTGTCCTTCGACGTCGGGACGTCGAGTTCCATCTTGAAGCGCTCATTCGGGTAGAGCGGCGTCAGATTGTCGAAATGCACCTTGTGGCGAATTTTTTCCGGGTCGTCGAAGTTGATCGTGTTGACCTTCAGCAGCGCGAAATAGCGCTCGCCTTCCTTCGGCCCGCGGATCGGTCCCTCGACGGTGTCGCCGGTCTTCAGCGAGAAGCGGCGGATCTGCGAGGGAGAGATGTAGATATCATCGGGGCCAGGCAGGTAATTGGCGTTGGCCGAACGGAGAAATCCGAAGCCATCCTGCAGAACTTCAACGACACCTTCGCCGATGATCTCGACATCCTGGCTGGCCAGGATCTTGAGAATCGCAAACATCAATTCCTGCTTGCGCATGGTGCTGGCGTTTTCCACCTCCAGCGATTCGGCGAATGTCAGCAAATCGGTCGGCGATTTGCTCTTGAGTTCTTGAAGCTTCATTTCAGCCATGAAGAGGGGACCATATTCAGAATTTTTTGGGGAAACAGGCGTGTCGGTGAAATTCGCTACCGCGGAAGAAACCGGGTAGGACAGACGATTACACACATGCCACGAGATGAGATGGCTGGGAAAATAGCTGTTCACGAGCACGCCTGCAAGGGGGAGGGGCAGGCGGAGTTAAGAAAAAGCTCAAAACACCATCAAAATGGCTTAACGATGACCATGATTACGATGGCGATCATCAAAACCGTCGGGATCTCGTTCATCAACCGCCAGTAGCGGGCGGTTTTGCGCGGCCCGTCTATGGCAAAAGCCCGAACTGCTGCACTGAACCGCATATGCGCCATGGTGAGCAGCAGGACAAACAGGATCTTGGCATGAAGCCAGCCACCCTGGAAACCGTAGACCGCCCAGGCGAGATAAAGCCCAAGCGCCCAGCTGATCATCATCGCCGGGTTCATGATGATTTTGAGGAGCCGCCCCTCCATCACTTTGAAGGTTTCCGACTGGGCAGAACCCGGCTGGGCTTCCGTGTGATAGATGAAAAGCCTGGGCAGGTAGAGCAGCCCGGCCATCCAGGAAATCACGGCGATGACGTGAAACGCCTTGATGTAGAGCAGGAAATCATCCGGCCGCAGCCAGTAGATAAAAAACAGCACGACGACGAAAACCGAAAGCGCCGTCGCCGCCCGGAACGCGACACGCCGCCCATTTCCGGCACCGGTGCGGTCGTCCGGCGTCATACGCCCGATCCTCTGACCCGTTTCACAAGATGCGCAACAGTCTGCGGATCCGCCTGCGGTGTGATGCCGTGGCCGAGATTGAAGATCAGCGGTCCCTGTCCAAGCCCCTGGAGGATAGCATCGATCCCGTCGTCTAGGGACTTTCCGCCCGCCACCACGCGCATTGGATCGAGATTGCCCTGGACGGGCCCGTCCTTCTGCAGCTCCTGCGCAAACGACATCGGCACCGACCAATCGAGCCCGATTGCATCTGCGCCCGTCCGGGCCCGGTAGTGTTTGAGGTTCATGCCTGCACCCTTGGCGAAAGCAATCACCTTCGCGTTAGGTCGCGCTGCCTTGATGATATCGATGATCCGCCGCACGGGCTTGATCGAGAATTCCTCGAATTCCTTCTCCCCGAGCACGCCGGCCCAGGAATCGAAGATCTGCACGACATCTGCGCCCGCATCGATCTGACCGATCAGATATTCGGCAGACATCTCCGCCAGCAGAGCCAGCAGTTTTTCAAAGGCCTCGGGGTAGCGGTAGGCGAACAGACGTGCCGGCGCTTGGTCCGGTGTTCCCTGACCGGCGATCATATAGGTCGCAACGGTCCAGGGAGCCCCGCAGAAGCCGATCAGGGCAGTTTCAGGGGGTAGCTCCAGCCGAAGCCTCCGAACCGTCTCCAGCACCGGTGCAAGGTGGGAAAGCATCGTGCTGCCATCGAGCGCTGCAATCCCTGCTTCGTCGATCGGATCCATCCTTGGACCCTCTCCCTGCACGAAGCGAACATTGCGCTTCAAGGCATCGGGAATGACGAGGATATCGGAAAAGAGGATGGCTGCGTCGAACTGGTAGCGCCGGATAGGCTGAAGCGTCACTTCGACAGCCAGATCCGGCGTATAACAGAGATCGAGAAACGAACCGGCTGCCGCACGGACTTCCCGGTACTCGGGCAGATATCGACCTGCCTGCCTCATAAGCCATATCGGCGGTGGGGTGATCGTCTTGCCGTTCAGCACCTCAACGATCTTCCTGGTCGGACCGGCCAATGGGTTCTCCAAATAAAGAAAATAAGATTCTTAAGATCTTCTATTTCTTAGAGTCGGTGAGTAGCAAGGATTAAAACTCCTGCACAGAAAACGCGACGATCTGCCGCTCATTATCGTTGAAAAGGAAAACTTCCGGGCGTTCTTGGCAGAGCTTCTGGATAACCATATTTCGATGAGGGATATCAATTGCTTGTGCCGGGCGCTTGGTGAAGCTCTCTTGTGGATATCTTGTGAATCAAGCGATACGTTAATCCGGTTATCCCCGCTTTGAACAGGGGGCCTGAAACGGCTTCCTCGAAATACGTGATTGTGGACAACTCGGAGGTTATCCCAGGGGTCTGGCTCGGCCCTCGAAAGGCGGTCAGTCTCTCCCCGGTTATCAACAGAGGACGAAGAACAACGTGGAGAACAGAAAAAACTTCTTCCATCTCCACCTCATATCTGACTCCACGGGCGAGACCCTGATCTCGACAGGACGCGCGGCAGCAGCCCAGTTCCAGACCTCGCTCGCTGTCGAGCACGTCTATCCGCTGGTGCGAAACCGCAAGCAGGTTCTCGCCGTGCTGGAGGCGATCGATCGTGAACCGGGGATCGTCCTTTATACGATCGTTGATCGCGAGCTTGCGAAACTGCTGGACGACCGCTGCCGTCAGATAGGAACACCGTGCGTCAACGTGCTGGAACCGGTTATGGCGACATTCCAGACCTATCTCGGAGCACCCTCGAAATACCGCGTGGGCGCGCAGCATGCGCTCAACGCGGAATATTTCGCCCGCATCGAAGCGCTGAACTTCACCATGGATCATGACGATGGCCAGATGCCCGAAGGGTACGACGAGGCCGATGTCGTACTGGTAGGGATCAGCCGCACTTCGAAGACGCCGACCAGCATCTATCTCGCCAACCGCGGTATCAAGACTGCCAATATCCCGATCGTGCCGGGCGTCGACCTTCCGCACGCACTTCTGTCTGCAACCCGCCCCCTGATCGTCGGGCTGGTCGCGACGACGGACCGCATTTCACAGGTGCGCGAACACCGCGAACTCGGAACCACGCAAAATTTCGATCGCGGTCATTATACGGATCGGGCAACGATCAACGAGGAACTGAAATATGCACGAGCGCTCTGCTCGCGCCACGGCTGGCCGGTCATCGACGTCACCCGTCGGTCGATCGAGGAGACGGCGGCGGCCATCGTTGCGCTCCGCCCGAAGCTACGGTAATTCGGCACTAATTCCATCCGGAGATCTGCCGTGACAATGTCTCACTCCAGGCCACTCATACTGGCCTCATCCAGCAAGTTCAGACGCATGTTGATGGAAAATGCAGGGCTGAGTTTCGAAAGCCGGGCCGCCGATATCGATGAACGTCAGATCGAGGCGGGACTGGTGGGCGCCAGCCCAGATATCGTCGCGCTGACCTTGGCAAAGGCCAAGGCGCTCGATGTCAGCAGACACTATCCTTCCGCCATCGTCATCGGGTCGGATCAGACCATGTCGCTTGATCATCGCGTTTATCACAAGCCGAAATCACGGGAAGAGGCGCGCGAAAGCCTGCTCTCTCTGTCGGACAGGACGCATAGGCTGCACAGCGCCGTCGCTCTTGTGCGCGATGGCGAAACCCTGTGGGAGCATGTCGCGCACGCCGACCTTACCATCAGGCCGCTCAGCGAGATATTCGTGGATCGCTATCTGGATAGGGTGGGCGAAACGGTGTTCGGAAGCGTCGGCGCCTACCAGTTGGAAGGTGAGGGCATTCAGCTCTTCTCGCGGATCGAGGGAGATTACTTCACCATTCTCGGCCTCCCCATGCTGCCGCTTCTCGGCACCTTGCGCGCGATCGGAGCGATCGATGGCTGATTCACGTGAAACACTTTTGGTTAACGCTTTCGTAACGGGGTGGCCGATCAAGCACTCGCGTTCGCCGATCGTCCACGGTCATTGGCTGGCTAAGTTCGGTATTGCTGGCCGCTACACACGTGAAGCGGTGGCACCTGCGGATTTTCCAGCTTTCATCAGCAAGCTTAAAGACGGATCATCGGGCTATCGCGGCGGCAATGTCACGATTCCCCACAAGGAAATGGCTTTTGCGCTCGCTGATCGTCCAGATGCGATCGCCGAAGAACTCGGTGCCGCCAATACGCTGTGGATGGAGGACGGTGTTCTTCACGCCTCGAACTCCGATGTCTACGGCTTTACCGCCAACCTCGACGAACAGTCGCCCGGTTGGGGAAATGTCGATCGCGCCGTCATTCTCGGAGCAGGCGGTGCCAGCCGTGCTATCATTCAAGCCATCAGGGATCAGGGCGTCGGAGAAATCCACGTCGTCAACCGGACCGTGGCGCGTGCGCAGGAACTTGCCGACCGGTTCGGACAAAACGTGCACGCGCATGCGATGGAAGCACTGGGCGAGGTCATGTCCGGCGCAGGTCTCTTTGTGAATACAACATCGCTCGGCATGGACGGCGCGCCGATACCGCAGTTCGACTTCTCGACCATGCTCACGAACGCAGTCGTTACCGATATCGTTTATATCCCGCTGCAAACGGACATTCTGAAACAGGCGGAGGAGCAGGGCTTCGTGACCGTGGATGGTCTCGGCATGCTTCTGCATCAGGCCGTGCCGGGTTTCGAGAAATGGTTCGGCCTCCGCCCTGTCGTCGATCAGACGCTGCGGGATCTCGTCATCGCAGATATGGATATGCACGGATGATCGTTATCGGCCTCACCGGCTCCATCGGCATGGGAAAATCCACCACCGCAGAAATGTTTGCGCAAGAGGGTATCCCGGTCAACGATGCCGACCAGGTGGTCCACGATCTCTATCACGGTGAAGCGGTCGATCCGATCGCGGAGGCGTTCCCGAATGCGGTCAGAGACGGTGTCGTCGACCGACAGGAACTGTCGCGCCAGCTTTCGGTAGCACCTGAAAAATTCAAACTGCTGGAATCCATCGTCCACCCGCTGGTGCGCAAACGCGAAGCAGAATTTCTCGATAAACACAAAAGCGCCGGCGCAGCGCTCGTCGTGCTCGACATTCCCTTGCTGTTCGAGACCGGCGGCGAGAAAAGGGTCGATTTTGTCGTCGTCGTCAGCTGCGATCCACAGGTGCAGCGCCAGAGGGTACTTGCGCGGCCCGGCATGACGGAGGAGAAGTTGTCGATGATCTTGGCGCGGCAGGTTCCGGATGCCGAAAAGCGCGCGCGTGCCGATTTCGTCATCGACACCGGCGCCGGACGGGAGACAGCCAGATCAAGCGTGCGCGAGATCATCGCCACGCTCAAAGCCGGCAGCAGGAACGGAAATACCCATGCGTGAAATCATCTTCGATACCGAAACCACGGGCCTTGAATCCAAGGCCGACCGGATTATCGAAATCGGCGGCATAGAGCTCATCAACAACTTCCCGACGGGAAGAACGCTGCACCTCTATATCAACCCGGGCGATCGCAAGGTTCATCCGGATGCGCTGGCTGTCCACGGCATTACCGACGAGTCGCTGAAAGACAAGCCGCCCTTCGCCCAGGTGGCGCAACAGATCATCGACTTCTTCGATGGCGCCCGATGGATCGCCCACAATGCCAATTTCGATATCGGCTTTATCAATGCCGAATTTGAACGCATAGGCCTGCCGCCGGTCCCACCGGAAAACGTGGTCGATACGCTTTCGATGGCCCGCCGAAAGCATCCGATGGGTCCTAACTCCCTCGACGCACTGTGCCGTCGCTACGGCATCGACAATGGCCATCGCACCAAGCACGGCGCGCTGCTCGACTCCGAACTCCTGGCGGAAGTCTATATCGAAATGACCGGCGGCCGGCAGGCGGCTCTTGGTCTGGTCGGTGCTGATCAGCCGAGAAATGTCATCGAGATCGAGGATGTGGTGGTCACCGCGATCGCCGCACGGCCACGCCCTCTGCCGCCGCGCATTAGCGAAGACGACATCGCCGCCCATGCCGCGATGGTGAGTGGACTGAAGGATAAGGCCGTCTGGCTGAAATATGCAGCCGACTGATTCCTGCTGAAGTCCAGACATGAAAAAAGCCCGGCTGTGACCGGGCTTTTTATATTCTATCCGTTGCTCGCTCAGCTGTTGAGCGGCTGAACCTGCGACTTGGTCTGTTCTTCGGCCATACGCTGCGAGAACATCTGACCGAAATCGATCGGATCGATCATCAGCGGCGGGAAGCCACCGTTGCGGGTCACGTCGGAAATGATCTGGCGTGCGAACGGGAAGAGAAGACGCGGGCATTCGATAAACAGAAGCGGCAGCATGTGCTCCTGCGGGAAACCGGTGATGCGGAAAACGCCGCCGTAGACCAGCTCGGCCGCAAACACGATCTTGTCGTCTTCGCGGGCTTCGGCACTCAGCGACAGAACGACGTCGAAGTCGTTTTCCGAAAGCGGATTGGCGTTGACGTTGACGCTGATGTTGATCGCTGGTGCCTTGTCGCGCGACTGCAGCGAGCGCGGCGCGCCGGGATTTTCGAACGAAAGATCCTTGGTGTACTGCGCCAGGATATTGAGCGAGGGGGCGGAAGCCTGTTCGTTATCGTCTGCCATAAAAATTCCTCAAGGCTGGAAAGGGTGGCTGAAAAGCGTTGGGGGCACTTAACATTTCGCTCCGGGGCTTACAACCCTGCGAGATCTTAGCCTTAAGGTTCGATCCGCTTATCCTTGTCCGCCCAAGGCGAGGACGGGTTCGGTTCGCGGCGATAATCGTCGTCATCGAGATCGACCACCGGGCCGGATCCAACCGGATGAACAGGCTCAGGGCCGGGGCCAGGGCCGGGACCGGCGCGAAAACCGCCCGGGCTTCTGCGATCGCCCGAATTCACGACAACCACGCGGCTGCCGATGGCCGACCAGATCAGCTTGCGGATAAAGGGCACAAGCAGCGCGAGACCAATGATGTCGGTCAGAAACCCAGGCAGCATCAGCAGGATGCCAGCCACCACGACCATCGCTCCGCTTACCAGTTCGGCTGCAGGCATCCGACCTTCGCGCCCTTCTGTCGAAAGCCGCCGCAGCATAGTCATCCCCTGGCCGCGGATCATCAATGCGCCCAGAAGGCCCGTTCCGAGGACGAGGCCAAGCGTTCCCCAAAGTCCGATCGCTCTTCCGACCAAAACAAAACCAGCGATTTCGGCCAGCGGCCAAGCCAGGAGAACAACCGGAAGGAATGGTAAGCGCATAATCATTGCCTGTATCTAATTGGCGGATATGGGTTCATCTCACGCCGTTGCTATTTGAAGATGGGCGGTAGGAGACTATATGAAAAGCTGCATAGAACTTTTAAACGACAATTGCGGGATAAAATGGGCTCGAACGACTTGATAACACTGTTTTTCCTCGTCGCAGCAGTGCTGATATTCCTGCAATTGCGCAGCGTCCTCGGCCGGCGCACGGGACATGAGAAGCCGCCGACTGAGACAGTCAGCCCTCGCGATGTTGCCCGCGGTCCCGTCGAGGACGATAGCAAGGTAGTGACGCTTCCTCGCCGCGACAATGTCGATGAGGAACAACGCAATGCCGATATCGATGCCGTCGCAAAGCCTGATACGCCGCTCAACGCATCGCTTCGTGCCCTCGTGAAGGAAGATCCGTCGTTCCGCCCGAAGGAATTCCTCAACGGCGTGCGGATGGCGTACGAAATGATCGTCATGGCTTTTGCCGATGGTGATCGGAAGACCTTGAAGGGGCTTCTCTCCAATGAGGTCTATGACGGCTTCGAAGCGGCGATCGCCGAGCGCGAGGCCAAGGGCGAGGTGATCAAGTCCACCTTTGTCGGCATCGACAAATGCGACATGACACAGGTTTCGATCAAGGACGGCGAATCTCAGGTTACCGTCCGCATTGTCAGCCAGTTGATCTCCGCAACCTTCGACAAGGCCGGCACGCTGATCGACGGCGATCAGGAAACCGTAGCCGACGTCATCGACATCTGGACCTTTGCCCGCGACATCGGCTCCCGCGACCCGAACTGGAAGCTGGTCGCCACCGAATCCGAACAATGATTTCCGCGTCTCCGACCCTCTCTGACTTCCGCCTCGAGAGGGTCGACTTCGCGGATCTCCCCGGTTGGGCTGCCGACGATCCGAGCCCGCTGTATGAGGCGATGCATGCTTGCGCGGCCCATATCCGCAACGTTAAGCCCTATCGCAAGGGTTCTCTCGGCCTGGAGGCCATGGAACTGGCGGACCTCTTCGAGCAGGCCGCACCATTTGCCGATGCCTCTGCAGCTCGCACCTTCTTCGAACAACGCTGCACACCCTTCCGGATCCTGAAGCACAATGACGAACAAGGATTCGTCACCGCCTTCTACGAACCGGAAGTCGACGTCTCCGATGTGAGCGAAGGTCTTTTCACCCATCCCTTCTATTTCCGGCCTGACGATCTCGTCGATCTCGACGAAAGCAATCGCCCTGCGGATCTCGACTCCGGCTACATGTTCGGCCGTCAGACGCCGGATGGTATCGTCGCTTATCCGGATCGCGGTGAAATCGATCGCGGCTGTCTCGACGGCCGGGGGCTGGAGATAGCCTTCGCACGGTCGCGGATCGACGTCTTCTTTGCCCATGTTCAGGGCGCAGCTCGGCTGGTCTACCCCGATGGCCGCGTCCGTCGCATCACCTACGCGGCAAAGGCTGGCCATCCGTTTTCGCCGATCGGCAAGCTTCTGATCGATCGTGGCGAAATCGCTCGCGAAGATATTTCCATGCAGAGCATACGGGCGTGGCTTGCCGAAGCTCTAGTGTTGAATCCGGCTAAGGTTGATGAAGTCTTATGGCACAACAAGTCCTACATCTTCTTCCGTGAGGCCGATGTCAGCGACCCTGACCTCGGTCCTATCGCTGCCGCCAAGGTGCCGCTGATCGCGGGACGCTCGCTCGCCGTGGATCGCTCCATTCACACATTCGGCTACCCCTTTTTCATCCGTGCGGAACGGCTGACACATCTCGACGACGGCAAGCCGTTCGCGCGGCTGATGCTGGCGCTCGATACGGGTTCAGCCATTATTGGGGCTGCAAGGGGCGATATCTTCACCGGTTCCGGCTATCACGCAGGCGAGCTTGCCGGCACGGTGCGAAACGATGCGGATTTCTATATCCTCGTTCCAAACGCGGCCGCCGGCCGTTATGCCGGGTAGGATATGGCGCATGAAGGATCGAAAACTCAGTTCAGATGAACGCATCCTTTGGGGCAAGGTGGCGAAATCCGCCCGTGCTCTGCCTGGGCGCATGAAAGAGATCGCTGCCTTCGAAGAGGAAATGGCGGCACGACTGGCGGCAGAGGATGAAGTCTCTAAGCCCCCGGTACCGCCAACCCAGCGTGTCAGCGATGCCTTCGCGGCAGTCGCGCCGAAGGTAAAAAAGCCTGCCGGCATTCATCATCCGCTGGAAAAACCCACCCGGAAGAAGCTCGCCAAGGGTCGCCTTGCGATCGATGCTCGGCTCGATCTCCATGGTCTCTACCAGGACGCCGCCCACGATCTGCTGCTCGATTTTCTCTACAGTGCCCATGATCGCGGTCTGCGCCATGTTCTCGTCATCACCGGCAAGGGCCGCTCGGTCGGCGGTGAGGGGGTTCTGCGCCGTGCGGTGCCGCTGTGGTTCTCGAAGGCCGAATTTCGTTTCCTGATCTCGTCCTACGAATGGGCAGCCCAAAACCATGGTGGCGAGGGCGCCATGTACGTGCGGCTTTCGAAGAGCCGTGCGGATTATCGGGGATCGGTCCTGTGACGCCCTTTGGTGAAGCGCTTCGACAGCTGCGCGCCAAAAAGGGAGTTACCCAGAGGCAACTGGCAGAGGCGATCGGGGTTACGCCTGCCTATCTGTCGGCTTTGGAACATGGCAAACGGGGCCGGCCCACATTTGAGCTGCTCCAGCGTATCACCGGCTATTTCAACATCATCTGGGATGAAGCGGAAGAATTGTTTCGGGTCGCAGAAGCCTCGCGCCCGAAAGTGGTCCTCGACACGACAGGCCTGGCGCCTGCATACACCGCATTTGCCAACGCCTTGGCGGCACGGATTCGCTCTTTGCCGCCGGACGTGCTAGAGGAAATGCGAAGACTTCTGCAAAAGGCTTGAATTGCCCTGGAAATCTCTGCGCATCCACGCCTTTCCAGGCATTTTGCGAGGCACCAACCTTTAGAAACCGCCCTGAATTCCCTATATTCAAGGCGGAGACTCCGGTGATTCGCTCGCCGGTATTTTAACCAACTGGAAGAGACTGAATGACCGACACACCCGTCAGCGATCACGGCGCGAGTGCCGAATACGGTGCCGATTCCATCAAGGTTCTAAAGGGCCTGGATGCGGTGCGAAAGCGCCCAGGCATGTATATCGGCGACACAGACGACGGCTCGGGTCTGCATCACATGGTCTACGAGGTCGTCGACAACGCGATCGACGAAGCCTTGGCCGGCCATGCAGATATCGTCACGGTCACGCTCAATGCGGATGGCTCGGTCAGCGTCACCGACAACGGTCGCGGCATTCCGACGGATATCCATACCGGCGAAGGCGTCTCGGCAGCTGAGGTCATCATGACCCAGCTCCACGCTGGCGGTAAGTTCGACCAGAATTCCTACAAGGTCTCGGGCGGACTGCACGGCGTTGGCGTCTCGGTCGTCAATGCACTTTCGGTCTGGCTCAAGCTGAAGATCCGTCGCTCAGGCAAGGTTCACGAGATCTCGTTCACGCACGGCGTCGCCGATGCGCCGCTGAAGGTCATCGGGGATTATGAAGGTCGCTCCGGCACGGAAGTTACCTTCCTCGCCAGCACCGAAACCTTCACTATGACTGAGTTTGATTACGGCACACTCGAGCACCGCCTTCGCGAACTCGCCTTCCTCAACTCCGGGGTTCGAATCCGGCTCACGGATCGGCGCAAGCCGGACGTGAAGGAAGAGGAAATGCTGTATGACGGCGGCCTCGAGGCTTTCGTCAAATATCTCGACCGTTCCAAGAAGCCGCTCGTCGAAAAGCCTGTCGCCATCAAGGGCGAGAAGGATGGCATGACGGTGGAAGTCGCGATGTGGTGGAATGACAGCTACCACGAGAACGTTCTCTGCTTCACCAACAACATTCCGCAGCGCGATGGCGGCACGCATATGGCGGGCTTCCGTGGTGCGCTGACTCGCCAGATCACGTCCTATGCGGACTCGTCCGGCATCATGAAAAAGGAAAAGGTTTCGCTCACCGGTGACGACTGCCGAGAAGGCCTGACCGCAGTTCTTTCCGTGAAGGTGCCGGATCCGAAGTTCTCGTCGCAGACCAAGGACAAACTCGTGTCCTCGGAAGTGCGCCCGGTTGTCGAAAGCCTCGTCAACGAAGCGCTGAGCTCCTGGCTTGAAGAACATCCGGCTGAAGCGAAGATCCTGGTCGGCAAGGTGGTGGAAGCTGCCGTTGCCCGCGAAGCGGCCCGCAAGGCTCGTGAACTCACCCGCCGCAAGGGCGTGCTCGATATCGCCTCGCTTCCCGGCAAGCTCGCCGATTGCTCCGAACGCGATCCGGCCAAGTCCGAAGTTTTCCTCGTCGAGGGTGACTCCGCCGGCGGTTCCGCCAAGCAGGGCCGTTCGCGTGATACCCAGGCTATCCTACCGCTCCGCGGCAAGATCCTGAACGTCGAGCGCGCCCGTTTCGACAAGATGCTGTCCAGCCAGGAAATCGGCACGCTGATTACCGCTCTGGGTACATCGATCGGCAAGGATGAGTTCAACGCTGACAAGCTGCGTTATCACAAGATCATCATCATGACGGACGCCGATGTCGATGGCGCCCATATCAGAACCCTGCTGCTGACCTTCTTCTTCCGTCAGATGCCGGAACTGATCGAGCGTGGCCACATCTACATTGCCCAGCCGCCGCTTTATAAGGTGACGCGAGGCAAGTCGATCCAGTACCTGAAGAACGAGCAGGCTCTGGAAGAGTATCTGATCGGCATGGGGCTGGAAGATACGACCCTGACCCTCGGCTCCGGTGAAGTCCGTGCCGGCCAGGATATGCGCGAAGTCATCCAGGATGCATTGCGCATCCGCTCGATCATCGAGGGACTGCATTCTCGCTACAACCGCTCGATCATCGAGCAGGCAGCCATTGCCGGCGCGCTTCATCCAGATCTGACGGACAATCCCGAACGGGCCCAGCAGACGGCTAACGAAGTCGCCAAGCGTCTCGATATGATCGCCGAGGAAACCGAGCGTGGCTGGTCGGGTCACGTCACCGACGAAGGCGGCATGCGCTTCGAGCGGATGGTTCGTGGCGTCAAGGAAGTCGCCGTGATCGATGTGGCCCTGATCGGCTCTGCCGATGCCCGCCATATCGACCAGATGTCGTCGCGTCTGCAGGAGATCTACAGCACGTCGCCAGTCCTCGCTCGCAAGGATAGCGAGCAGGATATTTCAGGTCCACGCGCCCTTCTCGACACGATCTTTGCGGCGGGACGCAAGGGCCTGTCCATGCAGCGCTATAAGGGACTTGGTGAAATGAATGCCGAGCAGCTGTGGGAAACAACGCTTGATCCCAACGTTCGCTCGCTGCTTCAGGTCAAGGTTCCCGATGCGACGGATGCAGACGGCCTGTTCTCGCGTCTGATGGGCGACGAGGTCGAGCCCCGGCGCGAGTTCATTCAGGAAAACGCTCTCAACGTCGCCAACCTGGATATCTGAGAGATTATCTACTCAACGCAAAAACGGCGGCCTCTCGGCCGCCGTTTTTGTTTGTGCAGTAGAAATCTGTTTCACGTGAATCTAACCTGTGGATGGAGGATTCACGTGAAACATTATTCTTCGCCGGCAAACCTTCCTTCGAAAGCGACTTCCGATACAGGCTTGCGCTGGCTTGGAACCTCACGCTCGCGCAAGTCCTCCGGCAGCGTGTCCTTGGCTGCCATGCGCCCGATCGCCGCTGCGGCTTCCACCCTGAAACCCTCAGGCAAACCAAGTTCGCCAACAGCCTTTTCCTTGTCGAACCCTTCCATGCCATGCGCATGATACCCAAGCTTCATCGCCTGGCAGATGATTGAGAACCACGCGGCGCCCGTGTCGAAAGAATGCGTATAGCCCTCGCGACGTTCGCCATCCTTGGAAACGCGATAGGTTTTCGACACGAAGAAGACCAGCGCGCCCGCGTTTTCTGCCCAGCGCCGATTGCCCGGAACGAGCAGATCCGCAAGTCTGGTGAAATCCTCGGTACCATGTAAAGCGTAGACAAAGCGCCAAGGCTGGCTGTTGCCGGAAGAGGGCGCCCAATGCGCGGCATCCAGAATGGTCAGCATCGTTTCCCGATCGATGGCTTCCTTCTCGAAGGCCCGCGGCGACCAGCGATCGAGAAAGAAAGCGTCGATTGGAAATTCCGAAGTCCGGCTGTTGCTGGTCGTCATAGTGTCCTCTCAAGTTTGGGTCTTACCCAATCTAGGCAGTTAGGGCTGCTTTGCAATGAACCGCAGATGGCAGAAAGAGGGGTGACAATCGCGCCTCTTTTTTGCATAAACACTTGTCTGACAACTGGAGGAATAAGACCTTGAAATTGATGCGTGTAGGACCTGTGGGCCAGGAGAAGCCGGCATTGCTCGATCAGGATGGCAAGATCCGTGATCTGTCTGGCCATGTCGCGGATATCGGCGGGGAGGCGATTTCGCCCGAGGGTTTGACGAAGATTGCCGCGATCGACGCGTCGACATTGCCGGAACTGTCTGGCGATCGGATCGGCGCCTGCGTGACGGGCACCGGCAAGTTCATCTGCATCGGCCTCAACTATTCCGACCATGCAGCCGAAACCGGCGCCACCGTGCCGCCGGAACCGATCATCTTCATGAAGGCCACCTCCGCCATCGTCGGACCCAACGACGACGTCGTCATTCCGCGCACATCGGAAAAGACCGACTGGGAAGTTGAACTCGGTGTCGTCATCGGCAAGACCGCGAAATACGTGTCGGAAGCCGAGGCGTTGGATTACGTTGCCGGTTACTGCCTCACCAACGACGTCTCCGAGCGCGCCTTCCAGACAGAACGCGCGGGCCAGTGGACCAAGGGCAAGTCCTGCGACACGTTCGGACCGATTGGCCCATGGCTTGTCACCAAGGACGAGGTCGCGGATCCGCAGAACCTTGGAATGTGGCTGACGGTCAACGGTGAAAAGATGCAGAACGGCTCATCCAAGACGATGGTCTACGGCGTCGCCTTCCTCGTCTCTTATCTCAGCCAGTTCATGTCGCTGCATCCGGGAGACGTCATCTCCACGGGTACGCCTCCGGGCGTCGGCCTTGGCCTCAAGCCCCCGCGCTTCCTGAAAGCCGGCGACGTTGTCGAACTCGGCATCGATGGTCTGGGCACCCAGAAACAGACATTCGTCGCCGATATCTGATCGATCGCTGGCATCAAGGCGTGCTGCAGCGAGGGAAGGGCGGTGGTAAACCGCCGCCCTTTCATAACTCCCTCCACAAGTGCTAGCCTTGCTGCATTCCGATGGCGGAACGTTTTGCCCGCCACCGCTTTGACGGATATCGGACCAGGGATGAGGAGAGCCCGATTTCATGTTCTACCAGCTCTATGAGTTGAACCATGCCGCCATGGCGCCGTTCCGGGCCGCCGCGGATGCCATGCGCTTCATGTCCGACAATCCGATGAACCCGTTCGCCCAGACAGCACTTGGCCGCTCCATGTCGGCCAGTCTCGAAGTGTTCGAGCGGATGACGCGTCGCTATGGGAAGCCAAGCTTCAATCTTCCGGAAACGGTGGTCGACGGTAAGCCGGTCATGGTCACCGAGGAGATCGTCTGGGCAAAGCCCTTTTGCAATCTCCTGCATTTTCGCCGAGATCTGCCCGCCGCGCGCCCGGCCGACCAGAAGATCCTGCTCGTCGCGCCGATGTCCGGTCACTATGCCACCTTGCTGCGTGGCACGGTCGAAGCACTTCTACCCCATGCGGATCTCTACATCACCGACTGGATCGATGCCCGCATGGTTCCGGTCACCGAGGGCAGCTTCGATCTCGACGATTACATCGACTACCTGATCGAGATGCTGCATCAGATCGGTCCCGGCACCCACGTGGTCGGCGTCTGCCAGCCGTCGGTGCCTGTGCTTGCCGCCGTTGCGGTGATGGAGACCCGCTGTGATCGGATGGCGCCCGCCTCGATGACGCTGATGGGTGGACCGATCGATACCCGCAGCAATCCGACGGCCGTCAACAAACTCGCCGGAGATCACCCACTCGAATGGTTTCGCGACAATGTCATCATGAGCGTACCGTTTCCGCAGCCGGGCTTCATGCGGCGTGTCTATCCGGGCTTCCTGCAGCTTTCCGGCTTCATGTCGATGAATCTTGACCGCCACGTCACCGCTCACAAGGAGTTCTACGAGCACCTCGTCAAGAACGATGGCGAGCCTGCCGAAAAACACCGCGAATTCTACGACGAATATCTCGCGGTGATGGATCTGACGGAAGAATTCTATCTGCAGACCGTCGATGCCGTGTTTATCCGTCATTCCTTGCCCAAGGGCGAGATGATGCATCGCGCGATGCCTGTCGATACGAAGGCGATCCGTTCCGTTGCTCTTCTGACGGTAGAAGGCGAAAACGACGATATTTCCGGCGTCGGCCAGACAAAGGCGGCGCACACGATTTGTCCGAATATCCCGGATGACAAGCGCCAGCATTACATGCAGCCCGATGTCGGGCATTACGGCGTCTTCAACGGCTCGCGTTTCCGCAGTGAAATCGCCCCCCGCATCATCGAATTCACCCGCAAGCATGCCATTGCCGATACCAAGACTGCCAAGCCCGCATCCCGAAAGCGTAATACCAAGGGTGATTCGCCGACCTGAGAGTGGATCCGGTTCGATGCCGGTATCTGGATTTCTCCAAGGTATTTCAGCATGTTCTTGGATTTAGCGACCTGTCTTCTTGAAGGCGGGTCTAAGGCTCACCAAATCGGATATCATCGGGCTGGCATCAGGCCACTCCGCATTGAACTGAAGGGTGTAACCCATGAACCAGTCTGCATTGATTCGTCCGGAATGGACGCCGGCCACCATTGGTTTAATGGTGCTCGGTTTCGTGGTCTTCTGGCCTCTTGGCTTGGCCATGCTTGCCTATATCATCTTCGGGGATCGGCTTCGCGGCTTCAAGCGCGATGCCAATAATCGCGCCGACGAATGGGCCGGCAAGACCAGCCGATGGTTTTCCAGAAGCCGCGCCGCTGGCTACAACACGCATTTCTCGACAGGCAACGTTGCCTTCGACGATTGGCGCAAGGCCGAACTCAACCGCATGGATGAAGAACGCCGCAAGCTCGACGAGATGCGCGATGAGTTCGACAACTATTCCCGCGAGCTTCGCCGTGCCAAGGATCAGGAAGAGTTCGATCGTTTCATGCGCGAGCGCCGTAACAGCAACGCTTCCGGTCAGAACCCGGTCGTCGACGTCTGATCGGTCAAACGGATCTTCTGAAAACGTAACGAGCCGGCGTCCTTGCGACGCCGGCTTTTTCATGAGAACGGTGCTCTCGAATCGGCTAGAAAGGCTACATGTTCGCGCTCCTCAAAAAGCCCCTTCGCGCCCGCTCGAAACCGCTCGAAACCGTAAAGCGCACGCTTGAAGTCGGAAACCGCGCTTTGCCGCTGACGATCAAGGAAAACAGTCGCGCCACTCGTATCACGCTGCGCATCGAGCCCGGCGGCCGCGCGCTTAATCTCACTGTGCCGGCAGGCCTTCGGAAAAGCGAGATCGAGGAATTTCTCGAGCGCCATCAGGGTTGGCTGCTCACGAAGCTCTCGAAATTCTCCACCGACAATCCCATCCGCTCAGGCGGCTTCGTGCCGATTCGCGGCGTTCAGCACCGCATCGACCATACCGGAACGCTTCGCGGCCTGACGGAAATCGCCGTGGTCGATGGCGTGCCGGTGGTAAGGGTAAGCGGGCTGGAGGATCATCTCGGCCGTCGGGTCGCGACATTTCTGAAAAAAGAAGCACGTCGAGATATGGAGTTGCTGGCTTTTCGCCATGCGGCATCGATCCGCAAGGCGGTCGCATCAGTCACGCTGAAAGACACGAGAAGCCGGTGGGGATCCTGTTCCTGGGATGGAAACCTGAGCTTTTCTTGGCGCATCGTCATGGCGCCGCCGCTGGTGATCGATTACCTCGCAGCCCACGAAGTGGCGCATCTGAAGGAAATGAACCACGGGCCAAAGTTCTGGGCTCTCTGCCACCAGCTTTGCCCGAGGATGGAAGAGGCGCGCAAATGGCTGAAGCAGAATGGCTCGCAGCTTCACGCGCTGGATTTCAGCTGAAGCCCAGCTAAAACAAACGGAAACTGGACGAAGAGATCAAGGTGTAGCTGTGCGAGCCGGGAACTGACGCGGAGTCGGCGCGACCATTACCATGTCGCCGGCTGTGTCGGTCTTGGCACCCGCCGGGCGCCGTTTCGGCAGAGGCCCGCTATTGGGCAAGGCTTCAGTCGAAAGAATGGCGGCACTTGCCGCATCCATGCCAGCGCCGGCCTGGTAGGCCTGCATCATGCTGGGCGAATGGGAAACAGGCTGCACTGTTGCGACAGCGGCGGAAGATGTGTCGGCAACCGTTGTGACAGCGGCAACGCCCGGCAAGGGCTGCTGCGTTGCTGCGGACGCAACGGCAACGGGGCTTGTTGTCTGTTCACGAACAGGCTCGGCCCGTGCGATCATGCTCATCGCTCCCGGCGTTGGTACGATCGTCCCTTCAGCCATCATGACATAGGCCCCGGCAGGCTTCGGCTCTGGCGTCTGCAAGTTGCCGTCCTCGTCGCGCTTTTCGTAAAACACGTTGCCGCCGGCATCAGCCACGTAATGCATGTTCTTGTAGGGGAAGCGCAGGCCCTTCGTGTGGAAGAACATCGCTTCCTTCACATCGGGGTGGCGCTTGCCCTTCAGCACGGCTTCCGCTGCTTCATTCAGCTGCGGCGCAGTGTTTTCGTCCATCTTGCGGGTCATCACACCCGGCGCGAACTGCTTTTCCTGCCCCACGACACCACAGATCGTCTCAGGGTAAAGACCTGAGGTCAGGCGGTTCATGATGACGCTGCCGACAGCCATGAAACCATCGGGGCTGCTGCGCCTTGATTCGAAATACATCGCGCGCTTGAGGCATTCGCGGTCGCTGGACGAATAGGTGTAGACCTGCTTTGCCGAACCCATATTGACCTGGGCAGTTCGTGTCTTCGAAGACTTGGAATCGAGCGACGCAGTCGTCTGAGTGCAGGCTGAAAGAGCGCTCACCGCGGCAAGGCACATTGCAGCGCGCACAAAGTTCGCACCTCTTGCCGCCATGACTACCCCCTGCGAAAACATTTCAAGAAACAATTTGCTGTGGAATAAGTTACTGGCAAAACCCTAATAAATCAAACCTGAATCGAGAACGTCTATTTTTCCGGAAAAACCTGCTCTTTTGCCCGAGGTTCTGGTTGTGATGATGTCGGCGAGCATGTCCTTGCGCGTGCAGGATCGTGGTGGAGAACCGAATCACACCCCGGAAGATTGCCTGAGGTCTTGAGAAGAGGAGTCCGTGCCGAACTGTCACGCCACCAAACCGCTGAAGGGCTCGACTCCGGGCGCGTTTCGTGCCAATCCGCGCACATGAAACCGGATATCAAGATCTGCGGCCTCAAGACTGAAGAAGCGGTCGATCGTGCGGTGACGCGCGGCGCAACCCATATCGGCTTTATCTTCTTCCCCAAGAGCCCGCGTAACATCGCGCCCGAGATCGCCGGCGAACTGGCGGACCGGGTGCGTGGTAGAGCTAAGATCGTTGCGGTCACGGTGGATGCCGATGACGAGGAACTGGACGATATCGTCTCGCTGCTTCGCCCGGACATGCTTCAGCTCCACGGTCACGAGAGCCCGGAACGGATTTTGCACGTCAAGGCGCTCTACGGTCTGCCTGTCATGAAGGCGTTTTCTGTCAAGTCCGCGGATGATCTTGCAGGGGTCGATGCCTATATAGGTGTAGCTGACCGTTTTCTGTTCGACGCGAAGGCACCGGCGGGCTCCGATCTTCCGGGCGGCAACGGCATTTCCTTCGACTGGAAGGCCATGGCGTCGCTTGACCAGAGCGTGGATTACATGCTTTCCGGGGGCCTGAACAAGGATAATGTCGCGACTGCGCTCTCATCGACGCGGGCAAGCGGCATAGATGTATCGTCCGGTGTCGAAAGCGCGCCAGGCGCCAAGGATCTGGGCATGATCGATGCGTTCTTCGATGCGGCAGACGCCGCTACGAAACGCTGAAGGAGTTGAAAGTGAACGAGACCCCAAAACTGAATTCGTTCCGTTCCGGTCCCGACGAGGACGGCCTCTTCGGTATTTTCGGCGGCCGCTTTGTCGCGGAAACCCTGATGCCCCTGATCCTCGATCTGCAGGGCGAATGGGAAAAGGCGAAGACCGATCCCGCATTTCAAAAGCAGCTTACCGATCTCGGCAAACACTATGTCGGCCGGCCCAGCCCGCTCTATTTCGCCGAGCGCATGACGGCAGAACTCGGCGGCGCCAAGATCTATTTCAAGCGCGACGAGCTCAATCATACCGGCTCCCACAAGATCAACAACTGCATTGGCCAGATCCTGCTTGCCAAGCGCATGGGCAAGACCCGCATCATCGCTGAAACCGGTGCTGGCCAGCATGGCGTCGCTTCGGCCACGGTCGCTGCCCGCTTCGGCCTGCCCTGCGTCGTCTACATGGGCGCGACAGATGTCGAGCGCCAGGCACCCAATGTCTTCCGCATGAAGCTTTTGGGCGCCGAGGTGATCCCGGTCACGTCAGGCCACGGCACGCTCAAGGATGCCATGAACGAGGCATTGCGCGACTGGGTCACCAATGTCGATGACACCTATTACATGATCGGCACCGCTGCCGGTCCGCATCCCTATCCGGAAATGGTCCGCGACTTCCAGTCGGTCATCGGTCGCGAAACCAAGGAACAGATGCTGGAAGCCGAAGGACGTCTGCCCGACATGCTGGTAGCAGCCGTTGGCGGTGGATCGAATGCGATCGGCCTGTTCCATCCGTTCCTCGATGATGACAGCGTCAGGATCGTCGGCGTCGAAGCCGGCGGCAAGGGCCTCAACGGCGAGGAGCACTGCGCCTCGCTGACGGCAGGCTCGCCTGGCGTTCTGCATGGCAACCGCACCTATCTGCTGCAGGATGGCGATGGCCAGATCAAGGAAGGTCATTCGATCTCGGCCGGTCTCGACTATCCCGGCATCGGCCCGGAGCATTCCTGGCTGAAAGACATGGGACGTGTCGAATACGTCCCGATCATGGATACCGAAGCGCTAGAAGCCTTCCAGTTCCTGACGCGCACCGAGGGCATCATCCCCGCGCTCGAACCCTCGCACGCACTGGCCGAAGTCATGAAGCGCGCACCAAAGATGTCCAAGGACGAAATTATCGTCATGAACCTGTGCGGTCGCGGCGACAAGGACATCTTCACTGTCGGCAAAATCCTTGGAATGGGGCTCTGAACATGACCGCACGGATGGACAAGCGTTTTGCCGATCTGAAGGCCGAAGGCCGCCCGGCACTGATCACCTACTTCATGGGCGGCGATCCCGATTTTGCCACGTCGCTGGCCATCATGAAGGCCCTGCCGGATGCCGGCGCCGACGTGATCGAACTCGGCATGCCCTTTTCCGACCCGATGGCCGATGGTCCGGCAATCCAGATGGCCGGGCAGCGCGCGCTGAAGGGCGGCCAGACGCTCGCCAAGACGCTGGATCTCGCCCGCGAATTCCGCAAGACCGATGCCGCGACGCCGATCGTCATGATGGGCTACTACAATCCGATCTATATCTACGGCGTCGACAGGTTTGTTGATGACGCGCTGGAAGCCGGCATCGACGGCCTGATCATCGTCGACCTGCCGCCGGAAATGGATGATGAACTCTGCATCCCGGCAATCGCCAAGGGGCTCAACTTCATCCGCCTGACCACGCCGACCACGGACGAAAAGCGCCTGCCGACGGTTCTGCACAACACGTCGGGCTTCGTCTATTACGTCTCGATGAACGGCATTACCGGATCCGCTCTGCCGGATCTGTCGCTGATCTCGGGTGCGGTCTCGCGTATCAAGGGTCATACCGACCTGCCGGTCTGCGTCGGCTTCGGCGTCAAGACCGCTGACCATGCGCAAGCCATCGGCGCTGCGGCTGACGGTGTCGTCGTCGGCAGCGCGATCGTCGCGCAGGTTGCCGGCAGCCTCACCAAGGATGGCGCTGCGACGCCAGATACGGTATCTGCCGTTTCCACCTTCGTCCGCGGCCTGGCCACCGGCGTGCGTTCCGCTCGCCTTGTTGCCGCCGAATAACTGGCCCAGATAGGCCTGACAAGTCCAAACTCGGAGTACGCCCAGTGAACTGGATCACCAATTACGTCCGGCCGCGCATCAACTCCATGCTCGGCCGTCCCGATCGGGACGTTCCGGAAAATCTCTGGATCAAATGCCCGGAAACCGGGGAAATGGTCTTCCACAAGGATCTCGAAGAGAACAAGTGGGTCATCCCCGCCTCCGGCTTCCACATGAAGATGCCGGCCAAGGCGCGTCTGAGAGACATGTTCGACGACGGCGAGTTCGAATCGCTGGTGCAGCCGAAGGTCGCCCAGGATCCGCTCAAGTTTCGCGACTCCAAGAAATATGCTGACCGCTTGAAGGACAGCCGTATCAAGACCGATCAGGAGGACACTATCCTCGCCGGTCTCGGTTCCGTCCATGGCGTTAAACTCGTCGCCGTCGTGCACGAATTCAACTTCATCGGCGGTTCGCTCGGCATGGCGGCCGGCGAAGCGATCGTCAAGGCGGCCGAGCGTGCGCTGAAGGAAAAGTGCCCGCTGGTGATCTTCCCGGCTTCTGGCGGCGCCCGCATGCAGGAAGGCATCCTGTCGCTGATGCAGCTGCCCCGCACCACGGTTGCCGTCGACATGCTGAAGGAAGCAGGCCTTCCCTATATCTGTGTGCTGACCAACCCGACCACCGGCGGCGTGACCGCTTCCTATGCCATGCTGGGTGATGTCCATATCGCCGAACCGGGCGCCGAGATCGGCTTTGCCGGCAAGCGCGTGATCGAACAGACCCTGCGCGAAAAGCTGCCGGAAGGCTTCCAGACCGCAGAATACCTGCTTGAGCATGGCATGGTGGATATGGTCGTCAAGCGCCACGATATCCCGGCAACGCTGGCGCGGATCCTGAAGATGCTGATGAGACAGCCCGATCAGGAATTCCTACCCGCCCCTGTCGCCGTCAGCGCCTGAACACCGGTTCTGACCTAACGTGATCGGAGCCGGAGCTTCGGGATGACGACGATGAACCAGCCCGTGGCAAGTGCGGCCGAGCAGGAAATCGAGCGGCTGATGACCCTTCATCCGAAGGGTTTCGATCTGTCGCTCGAGCGCATTACCCGCCTCCTTGAGGTGCTCGGCAATCCACATCTGAAACTGCCGCCGGTCATTCATGTCGCCGGCACCAACGGCAAGGGGTCCTGCACCGCCTTTTGCCGCGCGCTTCTCGAAGCGGGTGGCTATGCCGTGCACGTCCACACATCGCCGCATCTGGTGCGCTGGCACGAACGCTTTCGCATCGGCGTCAAGGGCGGCCGGGGCCAGCTTGTCGACGATGCCCTGCTGGCGGATGCGCTGCGCCGCGTCGGCGATGCCAATGCCGGCCAGATGATCACCGTGTTCGAGATCCTGACAGCGGCAACCTTCCTGATCTTTTCCGAGCAGCCCGCCGATGCCGTAGTGCTGGAAGTGGGCTTAGGCGGTCGCTTCGATGCGACCAACGTCATCACCGACCCCGCCGTCTCGGTGATCATGCCGATCGCGCTCGATCACCAAGCTTATCTGGGCGACAAGGTCGAACTGATCGCAGCGGAAAAAGCCGGCATCATGAAACGCCGCTGCCCGGTCGTGGTCGGCGCCCAGGAATTCGACGCGGCCCGCGAGGTTCTTGTTGCGACTGCCGAACGGCTGGGCTGTCCGCTCTCCATCTATGGCCAGGATTTCTCAGCTCACGAGGAGTTCGGCCGGCTGATCTACCAGGACGAAGACGGCCTGCAGGACCTGCCGCTGCCGCGCCTTCCTGGCCGC
Source organism: Rhizobium sp. NFR12 (assembly GCF_900108545.1). Taxonomy (NCBI): domain Bacteria; kingdom Pseudomonadati; phylum Pseudomonadota; class Alphaproteobacteria; order Hyphomicrobiales; family Rhizobiaceae; genus Rhizobium; species Rhizobium sp. NFR12. Next base: position 97,279 of record NZ_FNWM01000007.1, read on the forward strand.
CACCAGTTCGCCAACGCCGCGGCCGCCATCCGCGCCGTCAAGGCCGCCGGTTTCACGGTGACGGATGCGACCATGGAAAAGGCGATGGGCATGGTTGAATGGCCGGCCCGCCTGCAAAAGCTGGTCGAAGGCAAACTGCTCGAATTCGCGCCGCCAGGTTCGGAAATCTGGCTCGATGGCGGGCACAATCCTGCCGGAGGCGAAGTGATTGCCGAAGCCATGGCGGCCTTCGTGGAACGCCAGCCCCGGCCGCTCTATCTCGTCACTGGCATGATCAATACGAAGGATCCCGTCGGCTATTTCCGGGCCTTTGCGGATCTCGGCGAACACGTCTTTACCGTCCGCATCCGCGATAGCGAGGCAGGCCTCGATCCGGTCGTGCTGGCCAATGCGGCGTTCGATGCTGGTCTGGTGGCCGAGCCCGCGGGTTCCACCATCGAAGCCTTGCAGGAAATCACCCGCCGCCAGCTGCCCGGCAGTCCCCCACCCCGTATCCTGATCGGCGGCTCGCTCTATTTCGCCGGCAATGTGCTGGCCGACAATGGCACGCCACCGGTCTGATAACGGACAGGATCTATCAACAGCAGATAACAAAAAACCCGGCTGATCGCTCAGCCGGGTTTTTGGATTCACGTGAAACAGACGCTTAAGCGGCGCTGGAGATCCAGGCTGCGAGAGCCGTCTTCGGCGCAGCGCCAACCTTGATGTCGGCCACTTCGCCGCCCTTGAACATGGCGAGGGTCGGGATCGAGCGCACGCCGAACTGGGCAGCCAGTTCCGGGTTCTCGTCGATGTTCAGCTTGACGACTTTCACCTTGCCAGCGAGTTCCGTCGAAATTTCTTCAAGGCTCGGAGCGATCATCTTGCAGGGGCCGCACCATTCGGCCCAGAAATCGACGACGACCGGCTCTACGGCGTCCAGAACTTCAGCCTGAAAATTGTTTGTATCGACTTTCACGGTAGCCATTGGGCTCTCCTTCGATTCTTGTTGACCCAGATGTGAGATCGGCACTCACTATTTTCAATGTCCGTCATGTCACTTTGTCTTAAGTTCTGCAAGCGAACGGGACATCAGCTCCACACCCAGCGGGATTACCTTTGCCGTCTCCGTATAGACGAGCACGCAGTCTATTGCTTTGCCCGGATAAAGCGGCGTGAGGATTTCGCGGTAGATGGAAAGCTGCGCGCGATGGGTCAATGGCACGTCGTCGGCAGTCGCGGGCGGAAAGCGGTTCGTCTTGTAATCCAGGATGACGACGCGGTCCTCCATCTCGACCAGCCGGTCGATCCGACCGGAAATCGCGTAGTCCTCGTCCTCCAGCGTCAGCGTCCCCATGATCGACACTTCCGACTGACTGTGTGCTGAGAATACGGGCGCGAGCTCGGGAAGGGACAGAACGGACATGACACTTGCAACCAGGCTCTGGCGTTCGCTAGGCGGCCAGAAGCGGGCAGCGCGGTCGGCATAACGCCGGGCTGCACCCTCGCGTTCACCGTCCGGAAAGTCGGTCAGCATCTGCAGCATCCGATGCACGAGCTTGCCCTTTTGCAGCGCCAGGCTGCCGGTCGCCTTGTCGCCGAACAGCGGCGATGTAACGATCAGATCATCCGCATCGTCATCGATCATCGTGCCGGCTCCGGACGGGCTGAGTGGCCGCGGCAGAATCTTGCGGGGCGGCAACGGCCGTGAAAGGGCGGTGGGCAGGGTAGGGGCGGAAGCCTCCCTTTCCGAGCCGCCAGCACCTGTATGGTCCGCTTTCGCAGCAGCCTTGCCCGGTGCCGCGGGCAGACGCCAGGACAGGCCGTTCCACTCGCCCTCGGGGCCGGAGAATGTGGCCGGGCTGCAATGCTGACCGCTCGCCGACAAGGCACGTGCGATCATCGCCTGCCAGCTATCAGGGTTGTCGCGGCTGCCGCGATAGCCGCAAATCACCAAATGATCGGCAGCGCGGGTCATGCCCACATAGAGGAGACGACGATACTCTTCTTCGGCAGAGGTCTTCAGCCGTTCGTCGTCCGCTGCCGTCAGCGGGTTGGACAGCGTCTTGCCTGCAAGCCAGGCCGGAACATCGCCATGGACGGTCTTCAGCAACCGGAATTTCGGCACATGCGACGGAATGAAGGATTTCGAATTGCTGTCGACCAGAAACACGACCGGCGCTTCCAACCCCTTGGAGGCATGCACGGTCATGATCCGCACCTCGTTGCGGCCGCCATCCTGTTCGCGCTTCACCTCGGGGCTTTCCAGCTCCAGCGTGGATACGAAAGCCTGCAGGCCGGGCAGGCCGGATGTCTCGTGATCGAGTGCGAAGGTCAGGAATTCGTCGAGAATATCGCCAGCCTCGGTGCCGAGCCGTCCGAGAAACTTCCGCCGTCCGCCATATTGTCCCAGAATGCGGGCATAGAGATCATGCGGGCTCAGCAAACGCGACAGCGTCAGCAGATGCTGCAACCGCTCGGCTGCATCGCGAAACCGCAGCGGCTGTTCCTCGGCAAGACGCTTGAGCTGCGCCCAGGCGCTGTCGTCTTCGGATCTGAGCGCCGCAACCTCGAAGACATCCTCTTCGGACAGATCGAATAGCGGGCTTTTCAACAGCGCCGCGAGCGACAGGTCGTCCTGCGGCAGGAGCAGGAAGCGGCCGAGCGCCAGCAGATCCTGCACCGCGATATGGCTCGTCAGCTTCAGCCGGTCGGCACCGGCGACGGGAATGTTGTCGCGGCGTTTCAGGGCCCGCGTCAGTGCGTTAACGAAGGCGTCGCGCTTTCTCACGAGAACGAGAATGTCGCCAGGCTCGATCGGCCGTTCCACGCCCTTTTCGATGACCGTCTCGCGGCCGATCATCTCGCCGATCCGGGCAGCGATGCGGGAGGCGAGAATGGCAGCCGGTGCCTTGTCCGGGGTCGAATCGAACGGCGCGGTCCAGTCATCTTCCTGTTCGGACACCTCGGGCGCCACCACGTCCCACAGATCGACTAGGCCGGGATGGCCCATGCGGTTAGAACGGTGCTGCACCGGATCACCGATCGCAGACAGGCCCTTGGCGTTCTCTTCGATCGAAAACACCTGATCGACGGCAGAAAGAATGTCGGCTGTCGACCGGAAGGAGAGCGGCAGACGGATGGCGTGGAAGGGCTGGCCGCTGGCCGCCACCTGCCGCTGCGTCGCGCTGCGTTCTTCGGCGAACCGCTCGGGTCGCGCGCCCTGGAACGAATAGATCGACTGTTTCTCGTCACCGACCGCAAACATCGTCCGGCGCGTATCGCGCGCGCTGTTGCCGGAATAAAAATCTTCCGCCAGCGACTTGATCACGGTCCACTGGATCGGGCTGGTATCCTGCGCCTCGTCGACCAGAATGTGATCGATGCCCTGGTCGAGCTTGTAATGCACCCAGGCGCCGACACCGTCGCGAGTTAGAAGATCGGCGGTGCGAGCGATCAGATCCTCGAAATCGAGCAGGCTGCGGCCCCTTTTCAGATCCTCGTAGTCGTCGGTGAGACGTGCGGCGAGCGTCAGCGCCGCCTTGGTGGCGGCAAACAGGCGAAACAGCCGCAACCGGTTGCGGCAGCTCAGAACATGCTCCCGCGCCGCATCGATCGCGCCGGAAAGCTCCGGTGCGATCTTGGTCATCGCGCTGGCGATCAGGCTGCGATCCGCCTTCACCGTTCCCTTGGCCGTCAGAAAGATGGAATCGAGATAGGCGGCGCGCTTGAAGACGTCCGGCTCCTTGGCGACCAGGCGCAAACCATAAGCCACCTCATGCACGGTCGAGCCGCCTTTCTGGTCGGCAAGCGACAGATAGAGATCGAGCGTGATGCCGGAAAGCTGCGGCAGCGGCCAATAGGTGGCGGCAATGCTGTCTTCGCTAGCGGCTGGGTCGAGCCCGAGAACCCGTTTCAGTTCCGGGCCGATGCCACCGTTATTCTCCGCCTGCGCGGTAAACTTGCGGATCGCCGTGCGTCTGGCAACGATATCGGACAGCAGCGCCTCCAGCCCGAACTCGTCGCCGAGATCGAGCACATGGGCAAAGGCTTCCGCCAGATCCGGATCGTCTTCAGCAGATGTCGCCGTCAGCAGCGAACGCCGCGCCTCTGAGAGGAGAGCAGTGGCGGCACGGTCGTCGAGCACGGAGAAATGGCCGGCCACATTGGCCTCCAGCGGAAACTGGTGCAGCAGGGCTTCGCAGAAGGCGTGGATCGTCTGGATCTTCAGTCCACCCGGCGTTTCCAGCGCCTTCGCAAACAGCCGCCGCGCCTCGGCAATTTTCAGCGAATCCGGCTCATGACCCTCGATAGCCGAAATCCGCGTGCGCAACTCCTCGTCGGAAAGAACCGTCCATTCCGACAGCCGCTGAAACACACGGTTTGACATTTCGGACGCCGCGGCCTTGGTATAGGTGAGGCAGAGGATGGCGGAGGGGCGGCATCCGGCAAGCAGAAGCCGGATCACCCGCTGGGTCAGAACATGTGTCTTGCCGGAGCCGGCATTGGCCGACACCCAGGCGGAACTGGCCGGGTCAGAGGCGCGCGATTGCTGAACCGTGGTCCAGTCGATCCAGTGGATCGGGTCGTCTCCATCTGGCAGATCCGAAGCCGGGTTCTCAGGCAGTTGCGTGAAAAGATCACTCATCGGCGTCTGCCTCTCCGTCGTCATCCGCGGCCGACCACTCGGCAACGCGGGCGAGGTGATCGTATTCACCTCCGAAATCACCCTGAGCAAACGGGACCAGCCGCGAGGCGAACCCCGCATCGCCCTGACGCAGCTTGACGACGAACTTGGTCAGCTGGTCGATCGATTCCTGCGCCAGATCGATCGCCGATTTCGGCTGGCGTTTGGCATTCGCGGTTGCGCCCTCATTGTTGATCCGGTCTTCCTTGAACCGGTCGCCGGGTCGAAGCCGGACATAAAGAAGATCGCCGGGCCGCTGGATGCCCATCGTCTTGAAGGCGCCTGCCTGCAGCGCCGCTGCCTCCAAGGCAAGTTGCGGATCGAGTAACGACCTGGCCTGCAGTATGGAAGGATTGAGGCCGGTCTTGTAGTCGATGATATCGGCCTCGCCGGACCGCTTGATGTCGATCCGGTCGGCAATGCCCGTGACCCGGATGCCGGCGCTCTCGACGTCGAAACCGGCACCGGCTTCCGTAACGCTGCTGCGGACTTCCGGTGCGCGACGCTCTTCCCAGTCGAGAAACGCCCGCGCGACCTCGACGAAGCGCGGCCGCCAGACCCGGTCGATATGCGGCGGGAGCTGTTCGGCGTCGAACAGCTCCCGCGTGATGCGCTGCATTGCTTCACGTGAAACCGGTGTGCCGGGCTTGTGTCCTTCGCGCGTATAGTGATCGATGATGGCGTGGTAGAGCGTGCCGCGCTGTGCCGCACCCGGATCTTCGTTGAACGGCGCCAGCGGATCGAGTTTGAGGATACGCCGTGCATAGATCGAATAGGGGTCGCGACGCAGCCGTCCGACTTCGCTGAACGAATATTTGACCGGCTGCAGCGCCGCCGGCGGTTTGGGGGCAGGGCGCCTGGCCTGCTGCTGGTTGTCGCCACGATCGATCAGTGATGCCCAATGCAGGATATCCTTGCCGCGCGCCTTCAATTCGTCGGCAAAACTTTTGCCGCCCAGTGCCAGCAGTCTCTGCAGCCAGCGGGAAGCAACCGTCGGCGTCGATCCCTGCCGTGTGGAGCGGGAAAAGATCAGGTTGCGGGTGCCGCAGGCCATTTCGAAATCGTGCGCCAGCTGGCCGATCCGCCGTTCGGGCGGTTCCAGACCCATGTCGGTCTTCATCGAACGCGACAGGAACGGGTTGTTGACTGTCTGTCCCGGCCAGGAGCCTTCGTTGAGACCGCCGAGGATCATCGTATCAACGCTTTGCAGCCGCGCTTCCAGCGTTCCGAAGATAAACACCCGAGGATGCGCAAGCGATCGTGGCTTGACCGCTTCGCCTGTCGTCAGCGCCATGACGATGTCGATCCACTGCGGCCCGTCAGCCTCGATCTGCCCATCGGTCTCGATCACTTCGCCGAGCAGACCCGAGAGACGTTCGCCCGGCTCACCCGACCAGAGCGCCGAGAGATCACCGCGCTCGTCGATGCACAGCGCTTCGAGCGCGCGCCCCGTGCGGGTCGCCCAATCGGACAGCGTCAGTCTTGCCGTCAACCCGCGTCCGTCCGGACGGCGGCGGATAAAGGCGCTGACCAGCGGTTCGACCGCCGCCGATATCCGCTTTGCGATATCCTTTGCCTGACCGACCGCGCCTTCGGGCAACGAGCTGCGCCAATGCGGCATGTGCCGGTCTTCAAGGATCAGGGTTAGCTGCGCATCGAGAAGCGGCTCGAGTGCTGAAATATCCATGTCGCCGACGCCACCGCGGAGTGCCAGCACTTCCAGCGCATCGATCGCGGCGCGCAACTCCGCCGGAGGAAGGCCGAGCCGGATCAGCGGATGTTTGAGCAGGCCGACGATTGCCACAGGGTCGCCCGGGCGAAGCGTCGCTTCGAGCAGAAGCTGGGTCAGCGTGCCCTGCGGCGTGCCGGAAAGGGCGGAACCTGCCGAATCGTCGGCGAGGATGCCGAAACGGGCAAGCTCTGCGGTGACGCGGCGGCCAAGCGCGCGGTCGGGCGTGATCAGCGCTGCCTGGGCCTCGCCACCGTTTCGTCCGGGTTTTTCCAGCGCCAGCCGCAAGGCGATGGCAATCGCCACCGCTTCCTCGCGCTCGTTTGCAGCTTCGATCAGTGCCACATCGGCAAAGGCGCCGCGCAGTCTTTCAGCATCGGCGTCCTGGCGCCACGTACTCCAGCGATCCGTCGCCTTTGCAGGCACCAGCGCCTGCGAGATCGCCTCTGCGCGAAAGGCAAGATCGGCCTGCGTCTCGCCGATGACAGTGACATCCTCGCGCGTGGCACCGATCTTCTTCAACAGGCGGGACAAACCGAATTGCGGATGGCTGCGGCTCGAAGGGTCGGGCTTGCCGTCGAAGGTTTCCTCGCCGACCATGTCCCACTGGTCCTGCGGCATCGTCATGTCGAGGCCCGGCAGGACGACAGTACCTTCGGCAAGCCTGGAGATCGCTGCGATCAGCTCGGCCGCTGCCGGCACCGACCCGGTGGAGCCGGCAACGATAACGGGGCCTTTGTGCTCCCGCTCGGTAATCCGTCGCGCTTCGCCGCGCAGGATCGAAGCGCGATGCTTTGCCGGCGAAGAGCGTTTCAGCTCTTCAAGCCGCGTCGGCCAGAAGCCGCTGGCGATCTTCAGGAATTCGGCGGTCAGCTGCCACCACAGCGCATGTTCGCCGGTCTGGAGATTGTCGAGATCCTTCCAGTCGCGTTCCTCGGTTTCGATCGCATCAATCAGTTCCGCCAGCGCACGGGCAAGCCAGATCGCATCCGCAGGACTTGCGGGCGCGACAAGCGGCGATTCCGAATGCACATCCAGCACGATCTTCGGCAACTGGTTGCGCCAGGCTAGGATCAGCCGGCCGAGTTCGAGCAGTCGCGCCGTGCCGCCGATCGGCAGGGCCAGATCCATTTCCTCGGGCGCCACGAGATCGAAAAACCCCTGATCGTCGTCGGTTTCGCCAAGCGGCCGGATGACCGGCAGGATCGCGGCGCGACCGCCGAGAAGATCGACGAATTCCGAGCGCAGCACGCGGGCCGAACGTCGGGTCGGCACGAAAATGGTGACATCGGCCAGCGAGAGCGGATTGTCCGGGTTATAGCGAAACGTCTCGTTCAGCCGACCGTCGCAGAGTGCTGCGGCTAGCGTCTTCAGGAAAGGCGCACCTGACGGGATGGAGAAGAGGCGGTTCGGCCGTACATCCGACATCGATCAGGCCCCCGCTTTGTGGCGGGCGATCACGGCTTCGGCTTCCGGCAGCGCTTCCGGCGTGCCGACAGTGATCCACTCGCCATCCATCACAAGGCCGAACAGCCGATCGTTCTGGATCGCACGGTCGAAATAGATGTTGAGGTTGAAGGCATCGTCAGGTGCGTCGTCGAGAAGCGACGTGTGCATGACGATCGCACCCGCATAGACGACCGGGTTGTCGTTGCCCTCGACGTAACGCGAGAGCCGTCCGTCGGACGACAGCTGGAAATCCTTCTTGCCGTTGTGTCCCGTGGTGCGCTCCAGCGGCACGCAGAGCAGCGCCATATCCATGCGTTGCGGATCGAAAAACCCGGCCAGGCGCTTGAGATTGCCGGGCTCGCCCAGCTTTTCGCCGATCCAGAACAGGTCGGCATTCATCACGAAGACGAAGCCGGGTTGAAGCAGGGACAGACCCTGCTTCAAGCCGCCACCCGAGTTCATCAGCTGCGCCCGCTCGTCGGACACGGTGATCTCAAGGCGCGGATAGGCGGCGAGATGCGCTTCCATCCGGTCGGCGAAGTGATGGACGTTGACGACCGCATGGGTCACGCCGACGTCGGCCAGGGCATCGAGCCCGTAGTCGATCATCGGCTTTCCGGCGACGGGCACCAGCGGCTTCGGCATCGTATCGGTGATCGGGCGAAGCCGGGTACCGAGCCCTGCCGCCAGCACCATAGCCTGCGTGATCGGGGCGTTGGTCATGTCCATGCAACCGTATTTATGATTCGGGAAGCTCTATACCAGCCCTGTGGCACCAATCGCGCAAGGGCGCGAGTGCTTCATGCGCGAGTGCCGTCGAAAGATGGCGCAATGTTCGCGGCATATGCTTCATATAGTGCGGCTTGCCGTCGCGTTCCCGCAGCCGAACCCAGAGACCGGCAAGCTTGCAGTTGCGCTGTGCCGCCATGATCGCCCAGGATTTCAGGAAACCCGCTTCGTCAAATCCGCCCAGTGCGCGGCGCAGCGTCAGGTAGTCGATCATCATCTGATCGGCCAGAACCTTGGGAATATCGACGCGGGCGTCCTGGACCAGCGACGCGAGGTCGTAAGCCGTCGGGCCGATCATCGCATCCTGAAAATCGATCAGGCCCACCTGGTGCACGCCGGAGGCTTGGCTACGCCAGATGATGTTCGGGGAATGAAAATCGCGCAGCAGCAGGTTTTTCTCCGCGCTTCCGAGCTCTGCGATCAGCCCGTCCCAGATCGAGAGATACTCCTCTCGCTCGTCCGCTCCAGGTTGCCCGCCGCGCTTCCACGGCAGATACCAGTCAAGAAGAAGCCGTGCTTCCATCTTCATCGCGACCGGATCGAAATCCGGGATGTGATGCGTGTGGGAGCCGTCGACGGGAAGGTCCTGCCGGATCTCATGGCCGTGCAAATAGGCCAGCGCCACGACGCTTTCGCGGTAGCGTTCGCCGATCGGCTGCCCGTCTTCGTCGAGCACACCATCCTGGCCGAGGTTCTCGATGAGAAGAATGCCTTGGTCGTAATCCACGGCAAGCACCTCAGGGGCGCAAAGGCCGATGCCGCGCAGGTAATCGGAGATCGCCACGAACGGATAGGCATCCTCGGCGATATGCGCCACTTTCGGATAGGGCTTGCCGTCGAGAACCGGCGGACCCTCGGGCCGCTTCGGCCAGTCCATCAGGATCACCGTTTCGCCTGATTCGCTCAGAACCGTTTCATAGGCCCGCATCGAGGCATCGCCGGTCAGGAACCGGCGTCGGCCATTGGCGTGGCCGTTTGCGCGAAGAAACTCGCGGATGGCGATCACCCGGCGAATGCGGGCCAAGGCTGCTTCCGGTGCCGTGATCGTCGCCCGCCGGCCAATGGTCTCATGCTCGAGCGTGAGCGTGATGCGATCTGCGGGCAGGAGATCGCCGCCCATTTCCGGCCATTCGACAAGGCAGATGCCGGAGGAAAGCGCTTCGTCGAAACCAAGCTCGTCGAGCTCGGATGGATCGGCCAGCCGGTAGAGATCGAAATGCACCACGGGAACGCGCAGGTCGTATATCTGGGCCAGCGTGAAGGTGGGGCTCGGTACTTCCAGATCGTCCTGGTCTGCCATAGCCCGAAGGAAGGCCCGGGCCAGAGTCGATTTTCCGGCGCCGAGATCGCCGGAAAGGGCCAGGCAGTCGCCGGCCTTCAGCGCCAGCACCAGATCCTCGCCGAAGAGAATTGTCTCTGCCTCGTCGGCCAGTGTCACGACAATGCTGTCGCCAGGCGCAGCGATCATTCGGCAGCGACCGAACGGGCCCGCGATCCAACCGGAATGCGGCAGGTGACAACCGTTCCCTGTCCGGCCCGGCTGTCGATCGAGACGTCGCCGTTGTGGAGGGTGACGAAGCTTTCGACGATCGAAAGACCAAGGCCAGCACCGCTGCGCTTGCCGCCCTTGGCGTTTGCCTTGAACCGGTCGAACACCGTTTTCAGCATGTCAGGAGGAATGCCGGGGCCTCTGTCAGTTACCGAGAAGAACACGTTGCCCTCGTCGCGCCAGCAATTCAGCGAGATCGCGGACCCCTCGGGCGCAAAATTGGTGGCGTTCATCAGAAGCTTGATCAGGATCTGCTTCAGCCGCTGCTCGTCGGCAAACACGGTTCCGAGTGCCGTCGGCGCAATGATTTCCAGCGTCACCGTATTTTCGTGGAGCCGGTCGGCGATCTGCATCGCCACGTCGTCCAAAAGCTCGTCCACGGCCAGCTGCGAATAGTTCAGCTGCATGATGCCGGCATCGACGGTCGCAAGATCAAGGATATCGTTGACGATGGTGAGAAGCACCGACGAGGACGTGGAGATGTGGTCGATATATTCGGCCTGTCGCTCGTTCAATTCGCCCATGCCGGGCGTCTTCAGGAGATCCGTGAAGCCAATGATGTTGGTCAGCGGCGAGCGCAGCTCGTAGGAAACATGCTGGACGAAATCGTTCTTCAGCTCGTCTGCCTTCTGCAGCGCCTCGTTCTTTTCCTTGAGTGCCCGCTCGGCGCGCGCGCTGGCCGTCATGTCGACGAAGGTGAACATCGTCTGGGCATTCGGCAAAGGCGTCGCGGCATAATCAAGGATCAGGCCGGAATAGAGCTCGAACGTTCCCTGAATCGAGGCCCGTTCGTCATCGAAATTGGTCAGCATCTGCCCGAAATGACGCCAGCCGTCCGGCTCGTCATAGGATGGCGCGCAGGCTTTCTCGATCGCCTTGATATGGGTGCCCGGCTTGGTCTCGTCGGCGGTCACGCCCCAGAGCGCACGGAAAGCGGGGTTGGACAGTGTGATTCGGCCGTCCGGGCCGAACACTGCCACGCCTTCTGCAAGGTGGTCGATCGTTTCGCCCTGAACCTTAACCAGCGTGTTGTAACGGGTTTCGAGATCGACCTGTTCGGTGAGGTTTTCGAACACCCAGGTGGCGCCGCCGCGAGGGTGCGCGGTGGCGATGACGCGCAGCGTCTGGCCGTTCGGCAGATGCCAGGTATCGGTCTTGGTATCGAGCGCCTGGTAGATCGACAGCGCCGATTCCTTCCAGTTGCGCCAGCTGAGCTCTTCCGGCAGCTTGCCGTTAGCGCGCAGCTTGTCGAGCAGTTCGGAATTATCCGGCCGCGATTCGAGGAAGGGCAGGGAAAGGCCCCACAGCTGGACGAAGGCCTGGTTGTAGAATTGCAGCCGCCGTTCGCCGTCGAAGATCGCGACGGGTGTCGCGAGATGGTCCAGCGTTTCGGCGTGGCTGTTGAGCGTCCGCTTCAGCTCTTCGCGCACCGATTCGGCTTCCGACACATCGATCGCAATGCCGACGGAACCGTTCGTTGCCACGACATCGACAACGTCGAACACGGTACGATTGCCCCGCACGACAGTGGAGATGCGGTCGTGGAAAGGCGAGTTGGCTGTTGCGACGGCGCGGATCTTCTCACGCGCGATCGTGCCCAGGAATTCGCGGCTTTCGTCAACGGCCTGCGTCGGAACCTTGGCTTCGACGGCATCGCTATAGGCGTGGTTGACCCAGGCAAGCCTGCCCTGTGCGTCGCGCTGCCAGACCGGCTGTTCGATCGTGTCGAGCAGCGAGTGGAAAAGCGAGATGGAGTGGGTCAGCCGTTCGCGTTCGATCTTCAGTTCGGCAAGCTCGGCGCGCAGGTTGTTGAGCGCGATAAAGCGGACAAACGCCTTTCCGCCCGAAACGCGGCCCTGCACCTCAAGGATTTCGTCGCGGTTGGTTTCAAGAACCAGATCGAAGCTGCGGGCTTCGCCGCGCAGAGCGTCGATCGCCTTTTCAAGCTCGATTGCCGAGGAAGAGCGCAGCCAGCGGCCGAAGGCGAGAAAATCGCGATCCTGCTGCGGCGCGCCGGTTTCAGCCGGCAGCTGGCCCAGGAACTCAGGTTTGGAGTAGCCGCTTTCCCACACCACGATGCGGCGGTTCTTGTCGGCGATCAGCGCTTCGTACTTGGAAATCCGCTGCTGCGCATCCGACAGCGCGCTGCGCATATCCTGGGTTTCGGCTTCCATGTTGCCGCGCTGGCGAACCAGCCAGACGGCCGACAGCAGGGCAGCCCCCAGCGCGCCAAGCACCAGCGACGACCAGATCACCTGGGTCGACGAGAACATGTGCGGGCCGACCGTGCCGGCCTCCTGTGCATGCGCCATCCCAGCCACGCCTGAGAGCACCGTCCCCGCCAGGAACGCTGCAGCCGGACGTGCCAAGCTCACCGGCGCAAGCCGGGCAAGGTCTTTCTTCCACCGCCCATTTGCCGCCTCTTTACAAGCGTCCAGGCCGCAGCTCATCGCCACGCCACAAATGAGATCGGCCTGCTTTCGCAGGCTCGTTTTTCTTACCGACATGACCGGTCTGTCTCCGTCCAATTGCCGCTTATCGACAAGACATACCACATCGCACCTTGCCCGAAGCCGGAGGCTCGAACGAGTACGAATCAAGAGCTGTAACAATACCTGCCGCGGCAGAGAGCGGGAAGGCGCGGGGCCAAAAAAGAAGCCGCAGCCTTTGTCAAGGCTGCGGCCACAAGATGTTGTGGATTGTTCGGCTACGGATCAGTAGCGGTAGTGTTCAGCCTTGAACGGACCCTGCGACGAGACGCCGATATAAGCAGCCTGTTCGTCAGAAAGTTTGGTCAGCGTCACGCCGAGCCTTCCGAGGTGAAGACGGGCAACTTTTTCGTCGAGGTGCTTGGGCAGGATATAGACCTCGTTCTTGTACTCGCCCTGCTTCGTGAACAACTCGATCTGGGCCAGCGTCTGGTTGGTGAACGAGGCGGACATGACGAAGGACGGATGGCCGGTAGCATTTCCGAGGTTGAGCAGGCGACCCTCCGACAGAAGGATCATCCGATTGCCCTTCGGGAACTCGATCATGTCGACCTGTGGCTTCACGTTGGTCCACTTCAGGTTCTTGAGCGCCGCAACCTGGATCTCGTTATCGAAATGGCCGATATTGCCGACGATCGCCATATCCTTCATCTCGCGCATATGCTCGATGCGGATGACGTCCTTGTTGCCGGTCGTGGTGATGAAGATATCGGCCGAGGCGACGACGTCTTCGAGCACGACGACTTCAAACCCGTCCATGGCAGCCTGCAGGGCGCAGATCGGATCGACTTCCGTGACCTTGACGCGAGCACCGGCGCCCTGAAGCGAAGCAGCCGAACCCTTGCCGACATCGCCGTAACCGCAGACGACGGCGACCTTGCCGGCCATCATCACGTCGGTGCCGCGGCGAATGCCATCGACCAGCGATTCCTTGCAGCCGTATTTGTTGTCGAACTTCGACTTGGTGACGGAGTCGTTGACGTTGATGGCCGGGAAGGGCAGGAGGCCCTTCTTGGAAAGATCATAAAGGCGGTGAACGCCTGTGGTGGTCTCTTCGGTCACACCCTTGATCGCATCGCGCTGCTTGGTGAACCAGCCTGGCGAAGCGGCAAGACGCTTCTTGATCTGCGCGAACAGGATCTCTTCTTCTTCCGATGTGGGCACGGAAAGAACGTCCTCACCGGCTTCGGCGCGGGCGCCGAGCAGGATGTACATGGTGGCGTCGCCACCATCATCGAGGATCATGTTGGAGAAGCCGCCATCGGTCCACTGAAAGATCTTGTCGGTGTATTCCCAGTACTCGGTGAGCGATTCACCCTTCACGGCAAATACCGGGATGCCGGACGCTGCAATTGCAGCAGCGGCATGATCCTGGGTCGAGAAGATGTTGCAGGAGGCCCAGCGAATGTCGGCGCCGAGTTCCTTCAGCGTCTCGATCAGAACCGCCGTCTGGATCGTCATGTGCAGCGAACCGGAGATGCGGGCGCCCTTGAGCGGCTGCGATGCACCGAATTCCTCGCGGCACGACATCAGGCCCGGCATTTCGGTTTCGGCGATGTCGAGCTCCTTGCGACCGTAGGCAGCAAGTTCGATATCCGCGACGATGTAATCCTTGTCAGTGCTCATAAAGCTCTCCGCGTGGTGTGTCGAAGGCAGGGGAACGGATTTCCGTTCATCCGGGCGTCGACGAAAAATCTCGCCAGCGGTGTAACAGGCTTGGGGCTGACTTGCAACCAACACATAAAGACGTCTTTATATGTTTATGTCCGTTCGGTTGCTATGGTTATCAAGCTTCTTCGCCGAACTTGTTGGCAACCAGCGCCTCCAGAGCGTCGAGCGCTTCAACAGCCTGCGGGCCGCTTGCGGAAACCTCGATCGAACAGCCGGTGCTGGCGGCTAGCATCATCAGGCCCATGATGGAATTGCCGCCGACTGTCGATCCATCCCTTGAAACCCTCACATCGGCTTCGAAACTTTCCACCATCTGCACGAACTTGGCCGATGCTCGCGCGTGGAGACCACGCTTGTTGACGATTGTGAAATGCCGTGGGGCAAGGGGAGACATACGTTTGCAGTGCTTTCTTATTTTCCGCTGAGCACGCGGCTTGCGACGTTGATATATTTGCGGCCGGCCTCGGAGGACTCGACCAGCGAGCGCTCCATGTTGTTGTCGCTTCGGACGCCGGCAAGCTTGATCAGCATCGGCAGGTTCATGCCGGCGATGACCTCCGTCTTGCCGCTTTCCATCACTGAGATCGAAAGGTTCGACGGCGTACCGCCGAACATGTCGGTGAGGATGATGACGCCGTATCCGTCATCGGCCTTGGCGACCGCATCGACGATATCCTGCCTCCGCTGGTCCATATCGTCTTCGGGGCCGATGCAAATGGTTTCGATGAATTTCTGAGGTCCGACGACGTGCTCGACGGCCTGTCGAAATTCCTCAGCCAGCTTGCCATGAGTGACAAGCACAATTCCGATCATGAAAACTGCCCCCTGCTATGGAAACTTGCGGCCAATATCGCAACGCAATACAGGCGTCCAGCGGTGGGGAGCCATCTTCGCCATGTCCGCATCAAGTTCAAGTTAAAAAATCGCGAGCCGGATCGGGTCAGAAGGGTCGCTCCCCTCGAAATGCCGGGAAAAGGCCGGAAAGCGCGGAAAGTGGCTCCGGAAAGAGCGACCATAATCTCACCAGTGGAATGTCTCCGAGACCCAAAAGCGCAAAGCGTTCGTTGTCCGGCGGATACCGTTCGTCGTTCGGAGACGACAGGACGCGCACGGCAAGATCGAGGGCAGCTGACGGGGCGGAGTCTACTTCGATAATGCCACTGCCGCGCAATTCGATGAGGCCGGCGATCGTCTGCGGCCGGTGTGCGACGAGGCGATCATTCTCGCGCGAGACGAACACCTGATCGTCGGCCACCAGCGCCGAAAAGACGCCCTGGCGTCTGG
Source organism: Rhizobium sp. NFR12 (assembly GCF_900108545.1). Taxonomy (NCBI): domain Bacteria; kingdom Pseudomonadati; phylum Pseudomonadota; class Alphaproteobacteria; order Hyphomicrobiales; family Rhizobiaceae; genus Rhizobium; species Rhizobium sp. NFR12. The sequence continues at coordinate 112,905 of NZ_FNWM01000007.1, forward strand.
CGGCACTTAGACAGGCAAACGCCAGCATGGATTTGCCGCTGCCGGAAGGACCGGTGAAGAGGATGCCGCGGGTCCCGACGACGATCGCCGTGGCATGGATATTGACCCGTTGCGTATCGCTCATGGCTCTTCGCCCGAAGGAAGCGACAGCGTGAAGCGCGCGCCCTTAAGCGTCTCCGTCTGCGGATCGACAAGGTTTTCCGCCTGCAGGGAGCCGCCATGCGCCACGGCGATCTGACGGCTGATCGACAGTCCCAGGCCCGAATTCTGGCCGAAGCTCTCGCCATCGGGGCGATCGGTGTAGAACCGCTCGAAGATGCGATCGATGTTCTCGGCCTGAATGCCCGGACCGTTGTCATCCACGGTGACGACCACCTTGTCCTTGACCCGGGCGAGGCGGATGGCAATGCGACCGCCTTTTTCCGGCACGAAGGAGCGGGCATTTTCGATAAGGTTGGTGATGATCTGGCCAAGCCGCAGATCGTGGCCGTTGACGAGGTAGTTTGGTTTCTGCCCGCCCTTCGCGTCGATGACCAGATCGATCTCAACCGGTTTGCGGCCGGTGCGGATCTGTCTGGAAATATCCACGAGGTTGCTCAGCAGCGTATCCATGCCGACAGGTGCCGAATCGGTCCGGGCAAGCTCCGCGTCGAGCCGGGATGCATCGGAGATATCGCTGATCAGCCGGTCGAGGCGGCGGACGTCGTGGAAAATGATATCGGTGAGTTTCTGTTTCGAGGCCTCGGACTTGGCGAGCGGCAGCGTTTCGACGGCGCTGCGCAACGACGTCAGCGGGTTCTTCAGCTCGTGGCTCACGTCGGCCGCAAAACTTTCGATCGCGTCGATGCGGTCGTAGAGCGCGTTGGTCATGTCGCGCACCGCGATCGAAAGGTTGCCGATCTCGTCCTGGCGGTAGGAGAAGTCCGGGATCTCTTCACGCTGCTTGGCGCCGCGACGCACCCGAACGGCAGCGGCCGCAAGCCGGCGCAGCGGATTGGCGATGGTGGAGGACAGAAGCAGCGACAGGAGAATGTTCACGAGCGTCGCCACACCGAAGACGCGCATGATCGCCAGCCGCTCCGCATGCACGATCTTGTCGATATCGCCGGCCTGGGTGGAAAGAAGCAGGACGCCGAGCACGGCACGGAACCGCTGGACCGGGACTGCGACGGAAACGATCAGTTCGCCGCGATCGGTAATGCGCACCACCGCGCCGCGAACGCCGGTGAGCGCGTTCATCACTTCCGGATAGATCGAGCCATCGCCGCCGGGCGCTTCCTTGTAGGTCGGCAGGTTGCCGGGCTGCAGCATGCGGTTGAACAAGCCGGCAACCCATTCGCTCCATGTCTGCGACTGATCTTCAACCGGCGGCAGATCGAAGCGCAGCACCTGGCCGCGCGAATAGAGGTGGCGCGAGTCCAGCAGCAGGTTTGCGTCTGCATCGAACAGTCGGGCGCGGGTGCGGGTCGGCGAGATCAGCCGCCGCAGCACGGGCGCGACCCGCTCGGGGTCGATCGGGAAATCGAGGTCCTCGTCGTTCGGCACCGGCGTGATGCTCTGGCCTGCCTGCAGTTCGAGAAGCTTCTGCGGATCGATGGTGATCGAATTGGTATCGACTGAGGCCGAGGCAGAGATCGCGCCGGCAATGATTTCGCCCTGGGTCAGCAGGCTCTCGACGCGGGCATCGATCAACCCCTCGCGAAACTGGTTGAGATAGAGGATGCCGGCGACGAGAACGACGGTCGCCGCGATGTTGAAGAACAGAATGCGGCGGGTGAGGCTGGAAAACACCGCGTGGCCGAACACCCGGCGAATGAGCGTGAACGGTCGCGACCAGAAGCGCCGTGAGGCGCGGCGTATTCCGGCACTCGCGGGTCTGGTCGTTCCGGTTTCATGCAATCGGTCTGCCACGTGCAGTCCTTCCAGAGAGCTTACAGTCTAAGCCCTGTGCCGCGGCGGCTTCAAGTTACGCATCCGCACGATCGAATTCTTAGAGGCTCCCGGGTCTCGGAGCTGGCAACCGTTACGCAGCCTCGCGGAATCGGTAGCCCACGCCGTACAGCGTCTCGATCATGTCGAAATCCGTGTCAACCATCTTGAACTTCTTACGCAGGCGTTTGATGTGGCTGTCGATGGTGCGGTCGTCCACATAGACCTGTTCGTCATAGGCGGCATCCATCAGCGCGTCACGGCTTTTCACGACGCCCGGACGCTGCGCCAGCGAATGCAGGATCAGGAATTCCGTCACCGTCAGGGTTACCGCTTCGCCCTTCCAGGTGCAGGTGTGGCGTTCCTGGTCCATCGCCAGCTGGCCGCGTTCCAGGGTGCGGGCCGCCAACTGGTCCGGGGTCGGCTTGACGCCGCCACTTGCCTGCTGGGCTTCTCGTGCGCTGGAGCGGCGCAGGATCGCCTTCACGCGCTCGACCAGCAATCGCTGCGAGAACGGCTTGGTGATGAAATCGTCTGCGCCCATCTTGAGGCCGAACAGCTCGTCGATCTCTTCATCCTTGGAGGTGAGGAAGATCACAGGCAGATCGGATTTCTGTCGCAGGCGTCGCAACAGCTCCATTCCGTCCATGCGCGGCATTTTGATATCGAAGATGGCCAGGTGCGGGGGGCGGGCGATCAGCCCGTCGAGCGCGGAGGCGCCATCGGTATAGGTTTCGACCTTATACCCTTCGGCTTCCAGTGCAATCGACACCGAAGTCAGGATATTGCGGTCGTCATCTACGAGCGCGATTGTCTGCATTCTCTCCGTCTCCATCGTCATATAGGCGCATCTCCTGGATGTCCCCAGCCAGAATTGGCGAAAGCCATGCGCTTCTTCAGTATAAAGGTGGAACAAATTGTGGCAACGCCAAGAGGCGCACGGTCGGTAGGGACCTTTGTCCCAATGAGCCAAACACAGTCTGCAGGTCGTGAAAGACCCCCAGAAACGGCGAACAGAAAACCCTCGTAAACCGATTTAATCGAGAATAAAATTTTTTAAATCGATTAAATAACTGATATTATTACGCTATTTCAGAATTATCTTGCCCTTTTTAAAAACCCGCTCTAGGTTCCGCGCAGGTTCAATCCACAAAAAGGAGCGCGCGTATGGAGCAGTTTGGACTTCACAACCCATCGAACGGGCTCGCAGACATCGGTCTCGGCAATGCATCGCGTGTGAATTACAATCTCAGCGAAGTCGAGCTTTACGAAGAAGCGATTCGCCGGGGCGAAGCCGATCTGACGATCGACGGCGCGTTGAGGGCTCGCACCGGACAGCATACCGGCCGGTCGCCCAAGGACAAATTCGTCGTCCGCGACGCGGGTACCGAAGACAAGATCTGGTGGGACAACAACAAGCCGATGTCGCCCGAGCACTTTGCCGTGCTGAAGGCTGACATGCTGGCCCATGCCAGCGGCAAGACCCTGTTCGTCCAGGATCTGATCGGCGGCGCCGATGAAGCAAACGCGCTTCCGACCCGCGTCGTCACAGAGCTTGCCTGGCATGCGCTGTTCATCCGCAACCTCCTCATCCGCCCCAAGCGCGATACGTTGGAAGGTTTCGAACAGAAGCTGACGATCATCAACCTGCCGAGCTTCAAGGCCGATCCGGCCCGTCACGGCTGCCGCTCCGAAACCGTGATCGCCTGCGATCTGGAAAACGGCCTCGTGCTGATCGGCGGCACGTCCTATGCCGGCGAAAACAAGAAGTCGGTCTTTACCGTTCTGAACTATCTCCTGCCGGCCAAGGGCGTGATGCCGATGCATTGCTCCGCCAATGTCGGCAGCGAAGGCGATACCGCCGTGTTCTTCGGCCTCTCGGGCACCGGCAAGACCACGCTTTCGGCCGACCCGACCCGCACGCTGATCGGTGACGACGAGCATGGCTGGGGCGAAAACGGCGTCTTCAACTTCGAAGGCGGCTGCTACGCCAAGGCGATCAAGCTTTCGGCAGAAGCCGAGCCCGAAATCTACGCGGCAACCCGCCGTTTCGGCACGGTCCTGGAAAACGTCGTTCTCGACGACAACCGCATTCCCGATTTCGACGACAATTCGCTGACGGAAAACACCCGCAGTGCCTATCCGCTGCATTTCATTCCGAACGCATCGGAAACCGGTCTCGCGCCGCATCCGAAGACGATCATCATGCTGACGGCAGATGCTTTCGGCGTGATGCCGCCGATCGCAAGGCTGACCCCGGAACAGGCCATGTACCACTTCCTGTCCGGCTACACCGCCAAGGTGGCGGGTACGGAGAAGGGTGTGACGGAGCCGGAAGCGACGTTCTCGACCTGCTTTGGCGCGCCATTCATGCCCCGTCATCCGGCTGAATACGGCAACCTCCTGAAGGACCTGATCGCCAAGCATGGCGTCGATTGCTGGCTGGTCAACACCGGCTGGACGGGCGGCGCCTACGGCACCGGTCGTCGTATGCCGATCAAGGCCACCCGCGCGCTTCTGGCCGCAGCCCTGAACGGCAGCCTCAAGGATGCCGAGTTCCGCACGGATGCCAATTTTGGCTTTGCCGTTCCGGTCGCCGTCGACGGCGTCGAGACCTCGATTCTCGACCCGCGTTCGACCTGGTCCGATGGCCAGGCCTACGACAACCAGGCAGCCAAGCTGGTCTCGATGTTCATCAAGAGCTTTGAGAAGTTCGAAGACCATGTCGATAGCAAGGTCCGCGACGCAGCACCTGGCCTGAAGATCGCCGCCGAGTAATCCTTTGGTCCCAGCTGGACCTTAAGGATTCACGTGGAACATTATAGCCGTCGGCTCTCCTTGAGCCGGCGGTTTTCTTTTGCTCCGGTTTGTGGGAAATACGGCCATGGCCAGCAATCCTCTCGAGATCAACACCCGCATCACCATCGCCGGATGGGAGCTCACCGAGCAGTTCGTGCTGGCGGGCGGTCCGGGCGGCCAGAACGTCAACAAGGTCTCGACGGCGGTCCAGCTGTTCTTCGATCTCGTCAATTCCCCGTCGCTGCCCGAACGGATCAAGGAAGCCGCGATCAAGCTTGCCGGCCGGAAGGTATCCAAGGACGGCGTGCTGATGATCGAGGCCAACCGGTTTCGAAGCCAGGAGCGCAACCGCGAGGATGCGCGCGACCGGCTGAAGGAACTGATCCTGAAGGCAGCCGAGCCGCCACCGCCACCGCGCCGGAAGACCAAGCCGACCAAGGGCTCCGTGGAGCGGCGACTCAAGGCGAAATCCGGCCGCTCCGATGTCAAGAAGATGCGCGGCAAGCCGAACGGCGACTGACCACGAAGGGCCACGGGGGAATCATATGGCGACTTTGGCAAACGGTATCCGGCATCTGCCGGGCTCTCTGAACCGCGCCGCCCAGGAACATCTGGTCGAGGTCATCCGCGCCATCGTCGCCGAGGCACCGCTCTACGTCCCGGCCATGCCCGGCACGGGCAAACCGATGTCGGTTCGGATGACGAATTGCGGCGAGCTCGGCTGGGTGACGGACAAGGAGCGCGGCTACCGGTACCAGGAGACCCATCCGCAGACGGGCAGACCGTGGCCCGCCATTCCGTCAGAACTGATGGACCTCTGGGAAAACCTCTCCGGCTATGACAAGCCGCCGGAGGCATGCCTTGTCAATTTCTATTCAGACGACGCGAAAATGGGCATGCATCAGGACAAGGACGAATCAGACCTGAACGCGCCGGTCCTTTCCATCTCGCTCGGCAATACCTGCCTGTTTCGGGTCGGTGGGGTCGATCGCAAGGATCCGACAGGCTCCTTCAAGCTCTCGAGCGGCGATATCGTGGTGCTGGGCGGGGAAGGGCGGCTTGCGTTTCACGGGGTGGACCGGATCTATCCCGGCACGTCGACGCTTCTCAAAAATGGAGGCCGCATCAATCTGACACTGCGAAGGGTCAATAGCTGACGATCGAAGATCCATCGTGTAATGGGTATCGATCGACAGCCTACAGTTTTCTCAAAGCCACCGTCTCGATGAAGTGGTCGCGACCCTTGCGCAGAATGATATCGGCGCGGGGCCGGGTCGGGATGATGTTCTGGCGCAGGTTCTTGAGGTTGATGTTTTCCCAAAGCCCTTCTGCGACGGCCATCGCCTCCGCTTCGCTGATCGCCGCATACTTGTTGAAGAAGGATGTCGGCTCACGAAAGGCCGTCTGCCGCAGTTTCATGAACCGCTGGACATACCACTGGTGGATCTGCTCCTCGTCGGCGTCGATATAGATCGAGAAGTCGAAGAAGTCAGACACGATCGGCACGATCTTGCCGTCAACAGGCAATGCGCGCGACTGCAGCACGTTGATGCCTTCGAAGATCAGGATGTCGGGACGGTCGACCAGCGTATATTCGCCCGGAAGCACGTCATAGGTCAGATGCGAGTAACGCGGCGCCTTGACGTTTTTCTCGCCGGCCTTGATCGCCGAAAGAAACCGCAGGATCTGGCCGATATCGTAGCTCTCGGGAAAACCCTTGCGCTGCATCAGGTTTTCACGCTGAAGGACAGCGTTGGGATAAAGAAATCCGTCGGTCGTGATGAGATCGACCTTGGGACTTGCCGGCCAGCGGGCAAGCAGCTCCTTCAGCACGCGTGCGGTGGTCGACTTGCCGACCGCGACCGACCCGGCGACACCGATGATGAACGGGGTCTTTGACACATCCGGAAGCGTCAGAAAGCGGTTGCGCTGCCGGTAAAGCCGCTGCGAGGCCTCGACATGGGTCGAAAGAAGGCGCGACAGCGACAGATAGATGCGCCGGACTTCGTCGATGTTGATCGGATCGTCCAGCGAGCGCAGCCGGGCGATTTCCTCGGCCTTCAGCGTCAGTGGCGTGTCGGCCCGGAACTTCGCCCATTCCTCGGCCGTGAAGTGGTGGTAGGGCGAGTAGTATTCCGCGTTAACACCGCTCTCCGGGATATCCACATCATGCTTTTCAGGCGTCGAAACGATGTTCATGAAGGAGCTCGGCTCGCCTTTTCCTGCAGGCCTGTCTGGCCTGTCCTGCGCTGAAGTTCGGCGAGCACATCCTGCAACGGGATGTCGGCAATGTTCAATACGACCATAAGATGATAAAGAAGGTCGGCACTTTCCGACACGAGATCGTGCCGGTCCTGCGCCACCGCGGCGATCACGGTTTCCACCGCCTCCTCGCCAAGCTTCTTGGCAGCCTTGGTCTGGCCGGCCGCCACAAGCTTTGCAGTCCAGGATTCCTCCGGCGGGGCTTTCGCGCGCTGCGCAACGATCTTCTCGAGATCGCCGAGGGTGAATTCACTCAAAACCGTCTCCTCCCGTCGGCTGTCAGTCAAGCCGCATGGCAATGCCATGGTCGGCCATATAGCGCTTTGCCTCGCCAATCGAATAGGTCCCGAAGTGGAAAATTGAGGCGGCGAGAACGGCGGTCGCATGGCCCTCTTTCACGCCCGCGACGAGATCGTCGAGCGTGCCGACGCCGCCCGACGCGATGACGGGAACGCGAACCGAATCGGCGATGGTGCGGGTCAGCGCCAGATCGTAGCCGATCTTCGTGCCGTCGCGGTCCATCGAGGTCACGAGCAACTCGCCGGCGCCGCGCTCGACCATTTTTCGCGCGAACTCGACGGCATCGATGCCGGTTGCCGTGCGGCCACCATGGGTGAAGATCTCCCAGCGATCGCTCTCGCCTGATGCAGACACCCGCTTGGCATCGATCGACACGACGATGCACTGGTTGCCGAACTTGTTGGCAGCTTCGTAAACGAAATCGGGATTGTTCACGGCAGCGGAGTTGATCGAGACCTTGTCGGCCCCGGCCAGCAGCAGCTTGCGGATATCGGCAATGGCGCGAACGCCGCCGCCGACGGTAAGCGGCATGAAGCAATGTTCGGCGGTGCGCGCGACGACGTCAAAGATCGTGTCGCGATTGTCGGAGGAGGCGGTGATGTCGAGGAAGCAGAGTTCGTCGGCACCGGCGGCATCATAGGCTTTTGCGGCCTCGACGGGATCGCCGGCATCGATCAGGTCGACGAAATTGACGCCCTTGACGACACGGCCGTCCTTCACGTCGAGGCAGGGAATGACACGGGCCTTGAGCGTCATGCGGCTTCTCCTCTCGCGGCGCGAATCAGCGACAGCGCTTCGTCAGGATCGATCCGGCCGTCATAGAGCGCCCGGCCGGAAATTGCGCCTTCGAGGCGGGCCGCGTCCGGTTGCAGCATGCGGTGGATATCGTCCATTGAGGCAAGCCCGCCTGACGCGATGACGGGAATGGAAACCGCGTCCGCCAGTTCCAGCGTCGAGGCCCAGTTGATGCCGGCCAGTATCCCGTCGCGGTCGATGTCGGTATAGATGATCGCCGAAACGCCGGCGCCTTCGAATTTTCTGGCAAGTTCGATCACGCCGAGCTCGGACGCTTCAGCCCAGCCTTCCACCGCCACTTTGCCACCCTTGGCATCGATGCCGACGGCGACCTGGCCCGGAAACTTCTCGCATGCCTCGATGACGAGGGCAGGATCGCGCACCGCAACAGTGCCGAGAATGACACGCGCCAGTCCGCGGCTAAGCCACGCTTCGATATGCTCGAGCGTACGGATGCCGCCGCCGAGCTGCACCGGGTTCATCGTTGCCTTGAGGATCGCATCGACGGCCGCGCCATTGACGCTTTCGCCGGCAAAGGCACCGTTCAGGTCCACCACATGCAGCCACTCGAAACCCTGGTCCTCAAAGGCCTTAGCCTGGTCGGCAGGGTCCGGATTGTAGACGGTCGCCTGCTCCATGTCGCCAAGCTTGAGGCGCACGCACTGGCCGTCCTTGAGATCGATAGCCGGGAAAAGAATCATGTTAGGGCTTCCAGCGCAGGAAGTTGGAAATCAGGGCGAGGCCGAGTGTCTGGCTCTTTTCCGGATGGAATTGCGCCCCCACCATGTTGTCGCGTCCAACGAAGGCCGTCATCGCGCCACCGTATTCCGTCGTGGCGATGACGTCGGAAGGGTTTGCGGCGGCGAGATGGTAGGAGTGCACGAAATAGGCGTGCAGTCCGTCCGGTCCGGTCGGAATGCCATCGAACAAAGGATGCGGGTTGACGAGCTCCAGCGTGTTCCAGCCGATCTGCGGGATCTTCAAGCCGGGATCGGACGGCGTCATCTCGACGACGTCGCCCTTGATCCAGCCGAACCCTTCGCTGGTGGTCTTTTCGAGCCCGCGCGAGGACATCAGCTGCATGCCGACGCAGACCCCGAGGAAAGGGCGTGCGTTTGTCTCGACGGCCTCGATCAGTGCCTCGTGCATGCCGGAAACGGCATCGAGCCCGGCCCGGCAATCGGCATAGGCGCCGACGCCAGGAAGAACGACGCGGTCAGCCGAAGCGACGGCATCAGGCTTGTCGGTGAGGTCGATTTCAGCGTCGATGCCGGCCTCGCGAGCGGCGCGTTCGAAAGCCTTGGTAGCGGATCGGAGATTGCCCGATCCATAGTCGATGATTGCGACGCGCATCAGCGTCCTCCGTGATCGAAAAGTCCGGCGCCGGAACTCTGCCATCCGGCAGCGGCGGGGGAAGGGGTGTTCGTCTGTGGCGCCCATTCGGAAAGAGTAGGCATTGCGCTCGGTTCAGGCTGCGGCAGATTGGAGAAATACATTTCCTCGGCCGTGCTTCTGTCCTGCGCAAACACAACAGTTTCGAGCGTGTAGCCCCGGCGTTGCAGCGACTGCGAATAGAGATGCCGGCCTTCCAGCGCAACGATCAGGTTCATCGCAAAGCCGAGCAGCCAGCCACCGATCGCAAAACCCGGCATGGTCGAAAGAACGCCGCTGCCGATCTGGATCGCAAGGGCGATCGCGCCGGCAATCCACATCCGGTGCCAGAACAGCCAGATCCAGGAGAGCAGGAATGCCGGCCATGAAAATCCGTCCGTCATGATAATGGTGGAACGGTGCTCCCTGTCGGGGCCATTTTTCGGCGTCAGAACGAGATAGCTTCTCAAGGATGAAACTCCTGGAAGCGTCAGGCAAGCGTACCCTTGGTCGAAGGAACGCGATTGGCCTGCCGCGGATCGATTTCTGTCGCGATGCGCAACACGCGCGCCACGGATTTGAAGCAGGTCTCGGCGATATGATGGTTGTTGGCGCCGTAATGGTTGAGGATATGCAGCGTGATGCCGGCATTCTGGGCCAGCGCGTTGAAGAATTCCCGCACCAGTTCCGTATCGAACGTGCCGATCTTCGGTGCCGAAAAGGAAACGTTCCAAACCAGGAATGGCCGGCCCGACAAGTCGACCGCAGCTTTCGTCATCGTTTCGTCCATGGCGAGATCGAGCGAGGCATAGCGGGCAATGCCGCGCCGGTCGCCTAGCGCCTTGGAAATGGCCTGGCCAATCGCGATGCCGGTGTCTTCCACCGTATGGTGATCGTCGACATGCAGGTCACCCTTCACGTCGATTTCCATGTCGATCAGCGAATGGCGCGACAGCTGGTCCAGCATATGGTCGAAAAACCCGACGCCCGTCGAAATCTTCGACGTGCCGGTGCCGTCAAGATTGACGGAAACCGAAACGGAGGTCTCGTTGGTCTTGCGGGAAACGCTTCCCGTACGTGTGGCTGTCGTATCGCCCATCAGGTCACCCATGCTTATTATGCGCGCTCCATATCAGGCGGCAGATCAAATATCCAGCAAAAGCACGGCCGAAGCGCGGCCGGTACGCTGTGCCGTTTCGGCAAGATTGTATTCGGCGGATGCCCACTTACATAGGGCTCAACGGAGCCGCCATGAACGTCGCTGGGGCTCGCAATCGAAGGCGCCCTCCAGGGGCTTTTAGAGGTATATGGAATGACAACGATTATTACGGTCCGAAAGGGCGGCAAGGTGGTGATGGCCGGTGACGGTCAGGTGAGCCTGGGCCAGACGGTGATGAAGGGCAATGCCCGCAAGGTGCGCCGAATTGGCAAGACCGGCGATGTGATCGCCGGGTTCGCCGGCGCCACTGCGGATGCCTTCACGCTTCTCGATCGCCTCGAAAAGAAGCTCGAGCAGTATCCCGGCCAGCTGATGCGCGCCGCCGTCGAACTTGCCAAGGACTGGCGCACCGACAAGTATCTGCGCAATCTCGAAGCGATGATGCTGGTGGCCGACAAGTCGATTACGCTCGCCGTCACCGGCAACGGCGATGTGCTGGAGCCCGAGCACGGCACGATCGCCATCGGCTCTGGCGGAAACTATGCCTATGCCGCTGCCCGTGCACTGATGGACACGGACATGTCGGCCGAAGAGGTTGCCCGCAAGGGGCTCGATATCGCGGCCGATATCTGTGTCTACACCAATCACAATCTCGTCGTCGAAACGCTCGACGCCGAATAACGCCATCCTAGCCAGAGGATCTCTCACGGGCCGGGCCTGACAGGACGGTTGACGAGGGACGCCAAGAGGAACTCATGACCAATTTTTCTCCCCGGGAAATCGTTTCCGAGCTCGATCGCCACATCATTGGCCAGCACGACGCCAAGCGCGCCGTTGCCATTGCGCTTCGAAACCGTTGGCGCCGTCATCAGCTGGACGAAAGCCTGCGTGACGAAGTCATGCCGAAGAACATCCTGATGATCGGGCCGACCGGCGTCGGCAAGACGGAGATCTCTCGTCGCCTTGCAAAGCTAGCCGGCGCTCCCTTCATCAAGGTTGAAGCCACCAAGTTCACCGAGGTCGGCTATGTCGGGCGTGACGTCGAACAGATCATCCGCGATCTCGTCGAGATCGGCATCGGCCTGATCCGCGAAAAGAAGCGCACCGAAGTGCAGGCGAAGGCGCAGGCGAGCGCTGAGGAGCGTGTCCTCGATGCGCTCGTCGGATCGACGGCCTCTCCTGCCACCCGCGACAGTTTCCGCAAGCGCCTGCGCAGCGGCGAGCTTGACGAGAAGGAAATCGAGATCGAGGTGGCCGACACCAGCTCGGGCATGCCCGGCTTCGACATTCCCGGCATGCCGGGCGGCAATATCGGCGTTCTCAACCTCTCCGACATGTTCGGTAAGGCGATGGGTGGGCGCACCAAGAAGGTCAAAACCACCGTTGCCAAGTCCTACGGCGAACTGGTGCGCGACGAATCCGACAAGCTGATCGACAACGAGGTGATCCAGCGCGAAGCGGTGCGTTCGGTCGAGAATGACGGCATCGTGTTCCTGGACGAGATCGACAAGATCGCTGCCCGCGACGGCGGCATGGGTGCCGGTGTTTCACGTGAAGGTGTGCAGCGCGACCTGCTGCCGCTCGTCGAGGGGACGACGGTCTCGACCAAATACGGACCGGTAAAGACGGATCATATCCTGTTCATCGCCTCCGGCGCCTTCCATGTGTCGAAGCCATCGGACCTTTTGCCGGAACTCCAGGGCCGTCTGCCGATCCGCGTCGAGCTGAAGCCGCTGACCAAGGGAGACTTCCGCCGCATCCTGACAGAAACCGAGGCAAGCCTGATCCGGCAGTACAAGGCCTTGATGGGCACGGAAGATCTGACGCTCGACTTTACCGATGACGCGCTCGACGCGCTGGCCGATGTCGCGGTGCATCTCAACTCCACCGTCGAGAATATCGGTGCCCGCCGCTTGCAGACGGTGATGGAGCGCGTGCTGGACGAGATTTCGTTCACCGCGCCCGATCAGGGCGGCACGGCGATCACGATCGATGCCGAATATGTCCGCAAGCATGTCGGCGATCTCGCAAACGATACCGACCTGTCGCGTTACATCCTCTGACCTTGAATTCGTGGCAGCCGGGCAACGTCCGGCTGCTGCTCGCCTTGGCAGTGACGCTATTTTGAATGCCACTCTCTCGACATTACAGCATCTCTTCACGTAAGGGTGACGCGCTTTCGTGATGCGCCGCTCTCTCCTTCTGACTGTTTCAGCGTCTGGAGCGTTAACGGTGCAGACCGTAATTGGGACACGACAATTTTGAAACGCCTCCTGCTTGCATTTCTGATGACCGTCGCATGGACGGCCGCCTCCACGACCTACGCGGCCGCGGTGACCATCGTACCGGAAGGCAACCGCAATACGGTGCAGCCGAAAGTGCCGGGTGCCTCCGTGCGCCGAACCCGCGCCGGCCGCACCACGTTCGACGACAAGTATGAAAAGATCCGCGATCTGCTCGCAACCGACAAGAAACTGATCGGCAAGATCCGGTCCGCGGCAGCGGCCTACGGTTTCGATCCGATTCATATCGTCGGCGCGATCGTTGGCGAGCACACCTACAATGTCGATGCCTATGACCGGTTGCAGACCTATTACATCAAGGCCGCCGCCTATGCCGGCAACAGTTTCCGCTTCGGCTACGACGACGAATCGATCAAGGATTTTCTCGACCGCCCGCAATTTGCAAAATGCAGCACGGGGCTCGACTCCTACCGTCTCTGGACCTGCCGGGAAAATGTCTGGGAAGACGCTTTCCGGGGACGCAAGGTCGATGGCAAGGCGTTTCCGGACAATCGTTTCAGCGCGGTCTTCTTCCAGCCCTTCTATGCCGGCCAGACCTTCGGCCTCGGCCAGCTCAATCCGCTGACGGCGATGATGTTTTCAGACACCGTCGCCCGCGTTTCCGGTTACCCGAAGCTCGACGAGAACAAGGCATCGGAAGTCTATGACGCGATCATGGACCCGGACAAGTCGCTCGCCTACATGGCGGCCAACATCCGACGTTCGATCGACGACTACAAGACGATTGCGAATGTCGATATCTCCCGCAATCCCGGCATCACCGCGACGCTGTATAACACCGGTGGTTCGGCGCAACGGGCGGCAGCCTTGAGGGCGCGCGGCGGTCTGCCGGAAGAGAATTATTACGGCTGGCTGGTCAACGACAAGATCGCCGAGTTGAAATCGCTCTTCTGAGTTCTGATATGGTCTTCATCTCTTAAAGATGAGGACCCATCATATGGACATGCGCCCCGAACCTTTCGTGCCACCGGCACCGGAGCCGCGCACCGTCCCGCCGTCGCGGCTGGAAGTCATCCGTACCGTGATGCGCAATCCGCTCGAACTGTGGGGAAAGCCGTCCTACACGCTTCCCTGGATCGAGACGAAGTTCCTCAAGGAACGCACCCTGATCGTCAACGATCCGGGCCTTATCCGGCACATTCTTGTCGATAATTCCGCCAATTACGAGATGTCGGAGATCCGTCAGCTCATCCTGCGGCCGATCCTGCGTGACGGATTGCTGACGGCGGAAGGGCCCGTGTGGAAGCGCTCGCGCAAGGCGATGGCACCGGTGTTCACGCCGCGCCACTCCCGCGGTTTTGCCGGCCAGATGCTGGCGAAGTCGGAGGAATATGTCGAGAAGTATGCGGCCGACCATCCCTCGGGCGCTGTCCACGACATCTCGGTCGACATGACGGAACTTGCCTTTGCGATTCTTTCGGAGACGCTGTTTTCCGGCGAGATCGTCACCGAAAGCGAGAAATTTTCCGATGACGTCGACAGTCTTCTGCATCGCATGGGCCGTGTCGATCCGATGGATCTTCTGCGCGCCCCTCCTTGGGTACCGCGCGTGACGCGGATCGGTGGCCAGCGCGTGCTGGACAAGTTCCGCAAGGTCGTCGCCGATACCATGATCCAGCGCCAGAAGCGGATCCGCGAGACGCCGGATGCCGTACCGCAGGATTTTCTGACATTGCTGCTGCAGCTCGAAGGGCCCGACGGCCTGACGATGGCCGAAATCGAAGACAATATCCTGACCTTCATCGGCGCCGGCCACGAAACGACGGCGAGGGCGCTCGCCTGGACTCTGTACTGCGTCGGCCAGTCGCCGCATGTGCGCGATGCGATGGAAACGGAGATCGATCAGGTCTTGGGCGAAGGGGCCGAACCGGTCGACTGGCTGGAGAGAATGCCCTGGGTGAGGGCCGCTTTCGAGGAAGCGCTGCGGCTCTATCCGCCGGCGCCCTCCATCAACCGCGCGGCAATCCGTGGCGATCGCTGGACCAGCCCGACAGGCGAGACCGTGACCATCGATGCGGGCGTCACGGTTCTCGTCATGCCATGGACGCTGCATCGGCATGAACTCTACTGGGAAAAGCCGCGTGCTTTCATGCCGGAACGCTTCCTTCCGAAAAACCGCGGCAATATCAATCGCTTCCAGTACCTGCCGTTTGGGGCGGGGCCGCGCACTTGTATCGGTGCGGTCTTTGCCATGCAGGAGGCGGTGATCGCGCTTGCCGTGCTGATGAAGCGCTACCGGTTCGATGTGGTTCCGGGCACCAAGGTCTGGCCCGTCCAGAAACTGACCACCCAGCCGCAGGACGGAATACCCATGAAGGTGGTCCGTAGGCGCTCCACGTGAAACACCTCTTGAGGGTGGTCCATATCGGCCCATGATTTCATGGTCGATGGCATCGTCGGCGATTGACAGACAAGGTCTTGCGGGCAATCTGCATGTCACCAAAAAATCATACGGGAGGCGCGGCATGACTCGCATCGAAAAAAACGGACTGCAGATCGATCAGAAGCTGCACGACTTTCTGGTTACGGAAGCGCTTCCCGAGACCGGTATTGATGCCGACCATTTCTTCGCCGAGTTTTCCGCGATCGTTCACGACCTTGCGCCGAAGAACCGGGCGCTTCTGTCCAGGCGCGATGCGTTTCAGCTCGAGATCGACGAGTGGTACCGCAAGCACGGTGCACCGAACGACCTGGCTGCCTACGAGGAATTCCTGCGCGAGATCGGCTATCTTCTTCCCGAAGGACCCGATTTCCGGGTCTCGACGGAAAACGTCGATCCGGAAATTGCCGGCATCGCCGGCCCGCAGCTCGTCGTCCCCGTGATGAATGCACGCTATGCACTAAACGCCGCCAATGCCCGCTGGGGTTCGCTCTATGATGCGCTTTATGGCACGGACGCCATCCCGGAAGCCAATGGTGCCGATAAGGGCAAGGGCTACAACCCGGTGCGCGGCAAACAGGTGATCACCTGGGTGTGCGACTTCCTTGATCAGTCGGCCCCGCTTTCCGGCGCCAGCTGGAAGGATGCGGCTTCGTTCAAGGTGGAAGATTCGGCCCTGTTCGTAACGCTGTCGAACGGCGAGGTAACAGGCCTAACCGACCCGACGCAGTTTGCCGGCTATCTGGGCGAACCGAACCGTATTTTGCTCGTCCGCAACAACCTGCATGTCGAAATCGTCATCGATCCAGCAACGGCGACCGGCAAGGACGATCCGGCCCATATTTCCGATGTGCGAATCGAATCGGCGATCACCACGATCATGGACTGCGAAGATTCGGTCGCGGCTGTCGACGCCGAGGATAAGGTCGCCGTCTATCGCAACTGGCTCGGCCTGATGAAGGGCGATCTCTCGGAGGAGGTTGCAAAGGGCGGCAAGAGCTTCCTGCGCACGCTCAACCCGGATTTCGACTATACGGCGCCCAATGGCGCAACCGTCGAGGTCAAAGCCCGCTCGCTGATGCTGATCCGCAATGTCGGCCACCTCATGACCAACCCGGCCATTCTCGACCGCGACGGCCTGGAAGTGCCCGAGGGCATAATGGATGCTGTCGTCACCGCCCTGATCGCCATTCACGACATCGGTCGAAAGGATGGCGGCATCACCGGCCGGCGCAAGAATTCGAAGCTCGGGTCCATGTATGTGGTCAAGCCGAAGATGCATGGGCCGGAAGAAGTGGCGTTCGCCGCCGAGATCTTCACCCGCGTCGAGCAGGCGCTCGGTCTTGCCGACAATGCCATGAAGATGGGCATCATGGACGAGGAACGCCGCACCACGATCAACCTCAAGGAGGCGATCCGCGCCGCAAAGGAGCGCGTCGTGTTTATCAACACCGGCTTCCTCGACCGCACCGGCGACGAGATCCACACCTCGATGGAAGCCGGCCCGATGATCCGCAAGGGCGATATGAAGCAGGCGGCCTGGATTGCGGCCTATGAGAATTGGAATGTCGATATCGGTCTCGCCTGCGGCCTGTCTGGCCATGCCCAGATCGGCAAGGGCATGTGGGCCATGCCGGATCTGATGGCGGCGATGCTGGAGCAGAAGATCGGTCACCCGAAAGCCGGCGCCAACACCGCCTGGGTCCCGTCGCCGACGGCGGCGACGCTGCATGCCACCCATTATCACAAGGTCGATGTCGCCGAGGTGCAGAAGGGGTTGAAGACCCGTACCCGTGCGAAGCTCTCCGATATCCTGTCGGTTCCGGTCGCCTCGCGGCCGAATTGGACGCCGGAAGAAATCCAGCGCGAACTCGACAACAACGCGCAGGGCATTCTCGGCTACGTCGTGCGCTGGATCGACCAGGGCGTCGGCTGCTCCAAGGTGCCGGATATCAACGACATCGCGCTGATGGAAGACCGGGCGACCCTGCGCATCTCGTCGCAGCATATGGCCAACTGGCTGCACCACAAGCTCGTCACCGAAGAGCAGATCGTCGAGACGCTGAAGCGGATGGCGGCAGTGGTCGATGGCCAGAACGAAGGCGATCCGCTCTATACGCCGATGGCAGCTAACTTCGACGCCTCGGTCGCCTTTCAGGCAGCGCTCGAACTGGTGCTCAAGGGTCGTGAACAGCCGAACGGCTATACCGAACCGGTTCTGCACCGCCGCCGGCTGGAACTCAAGGCAAAGGCCGGTTAATCCGGCCCGTCGCTCAGACAACAAAAAAGCCGCCGGGAAATCCTCGGCGGCTTTTGCATTTGCAGGCGTTGAACCGTTACTGAATCACGACGACCTTGGTGTTGCGGCCCGGACGGACGCGGCTGTAGAGGTCGATCACGTCCTGGTTCATCAGACGGATGCAGCCCGACGAAGCGGCGGTGCCGATCGAGGCCCATTCCGGCGTGCCGTGCAGGCGAAACAGCGTGTCCTGGCCCTTTTCGTTGAACAGGTACATGGCGCGTGCACCAAGCGGGTTCGACAGACCGGGGCCCATGCCGTTTTCGACATAACGGGCGATGTCCGGCTTGCGCACTGCCATTTCCTTCGGCGGATGCCAGTTCGGCCATTCCTGCTTCCAGGCAACATAGGCTGTGCCCGACCATGCGAAGCCCTGCTTTCCGACGCCGATACCATAGCGCATCGCACGACCACCCGGCAGGATGAAATAGAGATGACGCTCGCGGGTGTTGACGATGACCGTTCCCGGCCGCTCATTCGTCTCGTAATTGACGACCTGGCGAACGAACTGAGGCTTCACCCGGTTGATCGGGATCGCCGGCAGGGTGTAACCTGCATCGGTGATCGACCCATACGAATCGGTAAAGATCTGCGCCGTCTCGATACGGACCGGAGCTTCGGCCTGGGCGACCGTCCGGGGTGTTTCGGACGTAGTGGAGCAGCCGGCCAGGGCAGAGGTTGCCAACAGGCCGAGTGCGAGCATGCTGTTGCGAAAGCGCATGGATGTCTCTTGATGTACGAATCGATTGAAATGGGCGCTCAGGCGCCTTCGGACCCGTTATTTTCCATAGCGCAGCGCTTGGCAAGCGATAGCAGTGAGCCAGGGGATCGCGCTTCCACGAATGCAAAAGGCAATGTCCTTTTTGCAACATCCGTAACCCCCCGGAGGGGCTGTGACAGGTCAAGTGCATGACGATATTGAACATTGCCAATAATAACCCGCTGGTCGACGGCCGTCAGTCGTCGCGGGCCATGATGGTCCGCCGCGGCATGCAGATCCTGCTCCATGACATGCGGCATGCCATTCTTCCGGAAATGGCGCTTTCCAATGGTCGCCGCGCCGATCTCATAACGGTATCGGAGAAGGGCGAGATCTGGATCATCGAGATCAAGACCTCCATCGAGGACTTCCGGGTCGATCGCAAATGGCCAGATTACCGCGCCTCCTGCGACCGGCTGTTCTTCGCCACCCACAAGGATGTTCCGCTCGATATCTTCCCGGAGGATTGCGGCCTGTTCCTGTCCGATGGCTACGGCGCGCACCAGATGCGCGAGGCAACGGAACACAAGCTGGCGCCCGCATCGCGCAAATCGATCATGCTGAATTTCTCCCGCGTTGCCGCGCGAAGGCTGATGCTGGCCGAATGGGCGACCGGCAAAAGCTTCGACGACATCTGACCGGCGAGACTTACTTCGGTGCGCGCTTGGCAAGTATCCGCTGCAGCGTGCGCCGGTGCATGTTCAGCCGCCTTGCGGTTTCCGACACATTGCGCTCGCAGGCCTCGTAGACGCGCTGGATATGTTCCCAGCGCACCCGATCGGCAGACATCGGGTTCTCGGGCACATCGGCCTTTTCGCCCGGGCGCTGCATCAAGGCGTTGAACACATCGTCCGCATCCGCAGGCTTGGACAGATAGTCGAGCGCTCCAAGCTTAACAGCCGTCACCGCGGTCGCGATATTGCCGTAGCCGGTCAGCACCACGATCTTGGTGTCCGAACCGGACTTCTGGATGGCTTCGATCACGTCGAGACCGTTGCCGTCACCCAGCCGCAAATCGACCACGGCATATTTCGGCGGCCGGGCTTCGGCCTTGGCGATCCCTTCGGCGACCGATTCCGCTGCATCCACGAGAAAGCCGCGGCTTTCCATGGCGCGCGCCAGACGCCGCAGGAACGGGCCATCGTCATCGACGAGAAGCAGGAACGGATCGTCTCCGAGCTGGGCATCGTCGAGGGCGGGCATGTTTTCAGAATTCGTATCCATCGTCTGTCTCCACGGACAACGGTCCGTTGCTGCACTTCAATATGGGTCGCGTTGGCAAAGCGGCCACTCATTTTATCGCCGGCCGGTCCATCAGGCTGCGCGGCCATTCGATCCGGATCCGGGCGCCTGCCTTGCCGGCATCGCGGTTGCCGAACTTGAGCGATGCCCCCGATCGCTCCAGCAGCGTCTTGGCGATGAAGAGCCCGAGCCCGAGCCCACCCGCGCTTTCGTCTTCGCGAGACCGCGTGGTCATATAGGGCTCGCCGATATGGGCGAGTATATCCGGCGCATAACCGGAACCATCATCCTCGATCGTGATGGTAACCCGCGACGCCGTATGTTCGGTGGTCACCGTGACTTTTTCCCTGGCATAATCGACGGCATTCTCGACAAGGTTGCCGAGACCATAGAGGATGGCCGGGTTGCGGTTGCCGACCGGCTCGCCGGCAATGTCGCTCTTTTCGATGATCTCGACATCGATGCCGAATTGCCGATGCGGCGCAATCACTTCCTCGATCAGCGACGACAGCGGCAGACGCCGCATATGCTCCTCGCTCTCGGTCGACAGCGATGTCAGCCGGCGCAGGATATCGCGGCAGCGTTCGCTCTGGCTGCGCAGCAAAAGCACGTCTTCGCGAAACCGGTCGTCTTCGCGCAGGTCGCGCAGCATTTCCTTGGCAACGACGCTGATCGTGGCAAGCGGCGTTCCAAGCTCGTGCGCGGCCGCGGCCGCCAGTCCGTCGAGCTGCGACAGGTGCTTTTCCCGCTCCAGCACCAGTTCGGTTGCGGCCAGCGCATCCGCCAGAAGCGCCGCCTCGCTCGAGACGCGGTAGGCATAAAAGGCGGCAAACATCATCATCGAGGCGATCGCGCACCAGACGCCGATCTGCATCACCGGCTGCGTCTCCAGCGTCTGGCCCGGATACCAGGGCACATCGAAGGGCGAAAAGGCGATGGTGGTGGTGCAGATCAGGGCAAACACGATCAGCATGATCGAATGGCGCAAGGGTTGCGAGGCAAACGAAATGATCACCGGCACGCAGATCAGCGGCGCGAAGGGATTGGCAAGGCCACCGGTGATAAACAGCAGCGAGGCCATCTGCAGAAGATCGAAGCCCAGAAGCGCAATGACGGACCGCGGTCCCAGCCGATGCGTCGCTGGAAACCAGGCCGAGAGGGTAAGGTTCGCCACGGCAAGCGCCGCGATCAGGATTGCCGCCTCCATCAGGGGCAGCGGGAACTGCAGCACTAACGCGACGATCACCACCGTTGCCGTCTGTCCGGCAACCGCAAGCCAGCGCAGCCGCACCAGCGTCTGCAGGCGCATCCGCCGGCTGGATCGGCTGCGCACCGCATCGGAAAGGGCGATGACGCCGCTTTCGCTGGTCGCCATCTCGTCGCCGGACATGTCTCTGGTCGCCATCTCTTCTATGTCCCGCTTTCCGCTTCGACTGTCACGACGCTTTTCATAGCGCGCCGCACCTCCTGGTCGCAGGCGGCATTCTGTCACGTCTGCCTATCATGTTCCGCGCGGTTTCGCCCGCGCCGTGGGCAGAGCCTCTGCCGGATCTTCCGGCCACGGATGTTTCGGATAGCGTCCGCGCATGTCGGCGCGCACATCCTTCCACGATCCGGACCAGAAACCCGGCAGGTCTCGTGTCGTCTGGATCGGCCGGTGCGCCGGCGAGGTCAGTTCGAGCAGCAGTG
Source organism: Rhizobium sp. NFR12 (assembly GCF_900108545.1). Classification (NCBI taxonomy): domain Bacteria; kingdom Pseudomonadati; phylum Pseudomonadota; class Alphaproteobacteria; order Hyphomicrobiales; family Rhizobiaceae; genus Rhizobium; species Rhizobium sp. NFR12. Next base: position 134,193 of record NZ_FNWM01000007.1, read on the forward strand.
GCAGGCGCCCGCCTGCCACGGCCGGATGGGTCTTCAACCCGAACAGTTCCTGAACCCGGATCGAAAGGGTCGGCTCGTCTCCGTCGTAGCGGATCGGATGCCGCTGTCCGGTCGGCGCTTCGAAATGCGTCGGTGCCAAGCGTCCCAGATCCTGCAGGATGTCGTAGGGAACAAGCGAGCGCAGTCCTTCCGAAAGACTGCCGGGCTGGATCGCGTCGATGCCGGAGGCCTGTCCCTGAAACGGAACGAACCATTCGGCAAGCCGGTCCAGCAGTGCTGCGTCATCCATGTCAGGCCAGGGCGCACCGATCGTCCGGTGAAGAAAGCCCAGCCTCTCGCGCAGCTGCGCGCCGTCCTTGGAAAACGGCAGGAACTGAAGGCCCAGTTCCCGCACGCCCTCGGCAAGTGCCAAGGCAGCGGCTTCGCCCGTCTTGCGGGGCAGGGGCTTTTCCTCGAACACGATCGCACCAAGCCGGGTCACCTTTCGGGCCCGCAGCTTCAGGCTCTGGCGGTCGAACACCGTCTCGTCCTGGCGAACGATCAGATCGTCGAGCTCGGCCTCGATCTCGGCACGACTGGTTTCGGCCGCGGCAAGGATCCGCGCTTTGACGGCCCGCCCCGAAAGATCGGCGATGACAAGCATCGTTGCACCGGCAAGCCGCTCGGTTTCGGGCAGTTCCGCCCCGCGGCCGTTTGCCATCACGAACCGCCCGCGCCCGCCGCGCTGGATCGCCACCCGGTCCGGATAGGCGTGCAGCAGAAGCTGGCCGGCTGTCGCTGGCAAACCCGGTTGCGCCTTGCGGGGGAGACCTGAGGCGATCCGGTCCGCAAGCCGCCTTGCGGCGTCGGCGCGCTCGCCCTTTTCATTGCGAAACCGTCTCAGCCTCTCGTCGAGATCCACATCCGATCCGCCAAGACCCTGTTCGGTCAGGAGCACGGCAAGCAGGCAGGCCTGCCTTCCATGGCCATCGTCTGCCGCCGAAATTGTCATCGCCGCAAGCCGCGGCGGCAGCGCCATGTCGCGCATGGTCTTGCCCCGCGCTGTCAGCCGTCCCTGCTCATTGAAGGCGCCAAGCTGGGTGAGAAGGCTTTTCGCCTCCTTGAAGGCAGCGGCGGGCGGCGGATCGAGAAACGCCAGCGATGCCGGATCCTCCACGCCCCAATGGGCAAGGTCGAGGACGAGGCTAGAGAGATCGCTCGCGAGGATCTGCGGTGGCGTGAATGCCGGCAGGGCCGCGGTCTGGCCGGCATGCCACAGACGGATAGCGATACCCGGTTCGGTTCGCCCGGCACGACCGGCCCGCTGATCGGCAGACGCGCGCGAGGCCCGCACGGTCTCCAGTCTGGTAATACCGGTCGAAGGCTCGAACACCGGCAGCCGCTGCAAACCGCTGTCGATCACGAGGCGCACCCCGTCGATGGTGATCGAGGTCTCGGCGATCGAGGTCGCGAGCACGATCTTGCGCTGTCCGGCAGGGCAGGGCCGGATCGCCAGATCCTGATCGCGCTGAGAAAGATTGCCGTAGAGCGGCACGACCAGCGTTTCCGGGCCGAAACGACCCTGCAGCCGCTCAGCCGTGCGCAGGATTTCCCCTTGGCCCGGCAGAAAGACAAGGATGGAGCCGGTTTCCGATCGGTGCGCTTCAATGATCGCGCGCGAGACCGTATCCTCGATCCGCTCGCCCGCCGGCCTGTCTTGATGGCGGATCTCGATCGGGTGGCCTCGTCCCTCGCTGACTATAACGGGCGGATCGGAAAGCAGCCCGGCGACCCGCTCGACATCGAGCGTCGCCGACATCACGAGGATGCGAAGGTCTTCCCGCAGCGCCGATTGGACATCGAGCGCAAGCGCCAGCCCGAAATCCGCATCGAGCGAGCGTTCGTGGAATTCGTCGAAGATGACAGCGGAGACGCCAGCAAGTTCGGGATCGTCGAGGACCATGCGTGCAAACACGCCTTCGGTGACTACCTCGATCCGGGTTGCCGAAGACACCCGGTTGTCGAGCCGCATCCGGTAACCGACGCGACCGCCCACCTCTTCTCTTATAAGAGACGCCATGCGTGCTGCTGCGGCGCGCGCCGCAAGCCGCCGCGGTTCAAGCAGGATGATCTTGCCCCCGCACCACGGTTCAAAGAGAAGTACCAGCGGAACCAGTGTCGTCTTGCCGGCGCCGGGTGGCGCGGAGATGACGGCCCGGTTGCCGTTGCTGAGCGCCGACAGGATCTGAGGAAGCACATCCGAGACCGGAAGCTTCGGCAGTCCCGCGATGAGGGCCGCACCTGACGATGCAGAAGGTAATGACGCAGACATTCCTGAACTCGCTTTTGACCGCTCTCTATATAGAGACAGATACGCGCCACGAAAGCGGACGCTTAGCCTGCGAAGCCCCTATAGGCACCAGAGGCGGCCGGGCCGGGCCGGACCTCTTCTAGCTACCCGTCCTTAAGAATGGATAGCCCCTTCGACAAAGACAGGCCATCGAGGAAGCGTTGCCTTCTTTGTCATCACTGCCCAAATTCTAAGCCGTATCAGAGGCTTCCGCTGACTTGTGAAAGAAAAATGACATTTTTGAAAAACCCCTGTTGACTTGTTCTGGGCCTCGGATCTATAACCCGCTCACTGAACGAGGGCGGCGGCGCTGCTAGCGACGGACTTCTTCGTTTCGGTGAAAACCTAAAAAGATTGGCGGATGCTGATTGGGGCCGGGTTACGGTTTGGCTCTTGGGTTTTGTGACGTTTTAGCCTTTTGGGGTGGGAATGTCGGTTCTTTGACAATTGAATATGAGAAGAAAGAGAAACGTGGTCGGCGGTCTCGCAGGATGGGCTTAGGTCCATCTGTTAGAAGACAAATGACGGTCACGTTTTGATATGAGAACACCAGATTGGTTTTCGCAGTGATGCGGGAATTGATTGAGAGAGTTCTCGTCA